>JAEESW010000028.1 GCA_016290135.1 bacterium | reverse complement strand
GCCGCTTTTTTTGCCGCGAAAGGAATCTCGAAAGCCCCTGGAACCTTAATGATCTCAGCACTTTCAGCATAGTGACGCTCTAAGCAGTCCAATGCGCCTTTCAGAAGCGATTCCGAAAGAAGACTGTTGAATCTCGATACGATGACTCCGAATTTTTTTCCTTTGGCACTGAGGTCACCGGCAAAAGTTTTTACTTCCATCTTAATTCTCCGTTAAATTTCTTTATCTGACGTAAAAATAGTGTGTCCCATCTTTTTCTGTTTGGTCTCGAGGTATCTTTTATTTTCCTTCTGCACCCCGCAGACGTTCGGAACGTGTTCGGTTATTTCCAGACCGTATCCTGTCAAACCTTTGATCTTCTTGGGATTGTTCGTAAGAAGTCTGATCTTTTTGACTCCTATTTCAGACAGGATCTGAGCGCCGATGCCGTAATCCCTGAGATCAGCCGGAAATCCGAGCGCGAGGTTTGCTTCGACCGTATCCATTCCTTCATCCTGAAGGTGGTAAGCCTTGATCTTGTTTCCGAGACCTATTCCCCTGCCCTCCTGGCGCAGATAAAGGATGACCCCCCTGCCCTCAGCCTTGATGAGCTCCATCGCGTTCTGAAGCTGGTATCCGCAGTCGCAGCGGATGCTTCCCAAAGCATCACCCGTCAGACATTCCGAGTGAACGCGGGTAAGGACCGGTCTGCCGTCGGTGATGTCGCCTTTTATCAGGGCGACGTGCTCGAGGCCGTCAAGCTTGTTGCGGAAAACTTTGATCTTGAACTCTCCGCCCCAGCGTGTCGGAAGGACGGCGTCTGCGACCTGTTCGATCAAAGATTCGGTCATGAGCCTGTATGCGATGATGTTTTCTATCGTGAGTATCGGAAAATCGTATTTCTCGGCGATCTTTTCAAGCTGCGGCATTCTAGCCATAGTGCCGTCGTCATTGATTATCTCGATAAGTGCACCTGCCGGTTTGAGCCCAGCGAGTTTTGCAAGATCTATCGTCGCTTCGGTGTGCCCGGCCCTGACTAAAACTCCGCCATTTCTTGCACGCAGCGGATTGATGTGTCCCGGTCTGCCAAGATCTTCGGGACGTGTCGAATCTTCAGCCAGAGCGCGGATAGTCGAAGCTCTGTCGAACATCGAAACACCGGTCGTGCAGCCGTGACCGAGCAGGTCTACCGTGACAGTAAACGGCGTTCCGAGAAGCGAAGTGTTGTTGTTCACCTGCATTTCAAGTCCGAGCGCCTTGCAGCGTTCCTCGGTTATAGTCGTGCAGAGGACTCCGCGGCCGTTCTTTATCATGAAATTGACAGTTTCAGGCGTTATCTTTTCCGCCGCAACGACGAAATCGCCTTCGTTCTCGCGGTTCTCGTCATCAACGACAATAACGATCTTGCCGTTCCTGAACTGTTCGACAGCTCTTTCAACATTCTTTTTTATGTTTTCGGAATCAATACTCACTTGAGATCTCCTTATACAATACTAATTACGCGGGATAAAAATCCTGCTTGGTGCGGATTCCTACACCAACTCCGCGATATTGTCCAGTTTTAACAGCATTTTTCGCGATATTTTTCTTAAAAAAATCAGATAAACAGCTTTGCTTTTTATTTCAGAGCATTGGTATTGACTATAACAAAATCAAAAATGCCGTAATTCGGATCAGGCATTTCACTCTCCTCCCTGTGGTAAAGCTTATGATCCGGATCATCAGGACTTATGGTTTTGCTGCCGTAAACATAATATTCGTAACCTTCAGAATCCACGACCTGACCGTTGCTTACGAGCACAGGCGCATTTTCTCCGATCGTAAATTCAACAGGAGGATAGTAGACATAATCGTAATAAGGTTCATCCATCCACGATTCGTTCGTTTCAATACAAACATTTTCACAAGTCGGTATAATTTTCTGTCCGGCGATAATTTCCGGAGCAAGTTCATTTATCCATGTCCCGTTTCTCACAGCAGCTAACAGTGTGCCGTCTTTGAGTCTTGCAACAGTACAGACACCTGTCGGTTCGTTTCTGAATTTTGTAAAGATTTCTCTTTCCAAAGGAAAAGCATCAAAAAGTTCTTTGTCATAATCGCGAAATTCAATAGAGCATCTGCCTTCACCGCATTCTCCGGAAAGAACACACTTGTTTTCATCGTCACAGGCGACGTTATCGACTTTGAAAGAGTCGCATCCGCAATAGATTTCGACATGTCTTGTCGGGTCGTCTTTTATACGGTAGCGGCATCCTTCTCCGCCGAGAGTTTCCTTCGATTCCTGAGTGCAGATCAGATTATCCTGATTCACCTCTTCATCAGTTGTTTCCTGATTTTCAATATTTTCAGAATCACCGTCGGTCTGCTCGGCATCACCTGTCGGCTCGGTATTTGAACTGTCTTCATCCTCTGTTTCCTGATTTTCTGCTATGTCACTATCAGTTTTTTCCGGCTCCTGCTCCGTTTCACTATCCTTCTTGTCGCCGCAGGCAACAAAAAGAAAAAATGCAGCAACCAGTGCCAATAATAATGATTTTTTCATAATAACCTCCAAAAGTTAAAAAACCGAACAAACATATATTTAGTTGCACAAAGTGCCAATTTTTCTGATTCAAAAATCTGAAAAACAATAATGATTTGATTTTATTGATCAACTTTGCACAAATTTCCTATAATTTCCGAAATCCATGATGAATCCAGCACCTCAAACGCAAAACATTTCTTACCAAGGTCTTTTAACGATGCGCCTATATGATAAAGGATTTTGTTGTCGATTATCAGAAAACGGTCGTGGACTCTTGATGTATGTCTTACCATAAGTAACGGATATTGTTCGTTGAATTTCTGAATATCCTGTTCACTTAATTTTGTTTTCGGATCTGTGTAAATTGTGATTTTCACATCTTTTTGCTTTTTTGAAAAGCGTTCCAAAACCGATAAATCGACATAATTGTCAATGAGAATTATTTCACGCTCAGCACTTTGAATGAACGATTCGCATTTTGCGTAGGCATCAAAAATCTGACCTTGGAAGAAAACGCCTTGCGTTGGCGGCAATGATGTGCGGACAAAGAATTCTATTTTTTCCTCCGTCCTACTCACACGTTGTTCCAGCCGTTCAAACCGCTGATTAACAGAATAACCTTTTAACAGGTATTCTTTCAAAACGCTGTTAGCCCATTTGCGAAACATAGTAGCATTGATGCTGTTTACACGGTAGCCGACAGAGAGAATGGCATCAAGATTATAGAACCGAGTCTGGTAAATTTTTCCGTCTGCGGCAGTATATTCCAAAATGGAATAAACTGAATCTTCATCCAGTTCACCACTTTTGAATATATTGTTAAGGTGTTTGGAAATAGCAGGTTGTTTTACTCCGAACAGCAAAGCGATCTGTGATTGTGTAAGCCACACGGATTCGTCTGCCATCCTGACTTCCAAATGGATTGCGTCATTCGGCTGGTAAAGCACTATCTCGTTTTCCTGCATATCGGAACTCCAATTTTTGGCAATTACAAATCTCAAAGAAATTTCTATCGAAGCACATAATTATAATTACAACAAAAAATCAAGTTTTATTTTATTGATTTTTTACAAAATTCTTAACAGAGATTAGGAAAATCCCTCAAATTCGGGGAAATTAAAGAAACCGGAACAAAAACTTGCGGAACTGAATGTTGAAGAAAAAAACGCTTGAAAACAAGGCATATTTAAACCGACATTTTTAAGATTATTCCTCAAGTTGGCACACGAGTAATAGTTCAGATCCTTCAAAATTTAATAAACTCTTCCCTTGTTTTAGAAAATGCTTCCTTTATCTTGCTCCCGCGATATTTTCTAAGTTTTTCCCAATTTGAGATGGAAGAAAATTCCTCAAATTTTGATCTTTCTATTTCCTCATACTCAACAACTGCATTTACAAGCGCATCATTTCCGGTAATTTCGTTTAGCGTCCTGTCATTTTTTGAGGCATTAGTCGATTTAGGCAACAATCCTATGTTGTAAATGGAATCTCTCTTTGCTTCTTTTCTTTCAAGACCACTTGAATTGAATAATTTTTGCGGGATTATATGGTCAAATTCAGCAATGTAGTCATATGTAACACTGCATTTTTTCCCTTTTATGCAGTAATAATGAGCTATTAATGGCTTAATTAAATCAAACTTGATGTCTTTTCCCAAAATTGTTCCATAACCCATTATTTCATCAATTACTTTTAACCACTCATCCGTCGGGTAAGCTTTCAGTATTTCATTACTTTTATATGTAGCTTTAAGGGTTTTTAATTTGCTTGCTAACAAAGAATCACTGGAGCCTTTCCAGTCAGAATGAATATAATCTATTATTATATTGTCCAGAAGTATAAAGAGGTTTTTCTCGAAAATGCGATAGGCCTTTGTTCCCGCATTTGCCCTTCCGCTTTCAAGATACATGTGATAAGCAGCAAGCATAAAATAAACCGTTGCATTTTCTCCAATTAAAGAGGAAATCATTAGTTTCCAAGAATGTAATGTTTGAAAATATGTCATACCTCCTATTTTTGACAGCATTTCATTAAGAGTTATCACAAAATCAGAAAAATCTGAATTGTTCATGTGCTCATTATTGCTCAATTCATCATAAGCATCTTTTGTAACTTTTCCAAGATATAAACCACTCAATATTTTAAATCCTAAAGTTATGGCTTTTCCTATCTTGGTTGTTCCTATCTTGCTTTGATCGTCTTGGTATAAAGAAAATGGAAATAAAATATCCCCATTCTTTATCTCCATGAACAGACAGGCAGGAAGATCCCATTTAACACAGTTATCCAAATCAACATCGTCATTGTTAAGATGCTCCTTATAAACAAATCTAATAGAGTTCTGTCTACTTGTGCCCAAATTATAAATTGGCTCATTCCATGCTGGTTTAGCACTTAATATCTGTGCCGCATTTAAAGGCGTTCCATTAGAGTTAACAAGGCTAAATATCTTTTGTTCATCAGCTGCTGATGCATTTGATACAGATATCACCCCTATATATGAATTTGACAACAATGCTTCAGCCCATTCAAAAAACTCTATTGCTTTCAGTTGATGCTCTTCCCAATAACCAAGAACTGAATTTGCATATTTTTCTTTCATTTTTTCATCTTTAAACTCATACCCATCATCAATAAAATTTAGAAAATTCTCTTTTTGCTTATAATCTTTATTTTGCGATCTGCAATCAGCCTTGTATGAATTTAGAAAATTACGTATTTTTTCTCCGGACAATTTATTATTTGTATCTCCTACAACTATAAAGTTTCTTGAAAACCGATCCCCTCTTTTTATATAATTTCCGAAATCGAAAACTTGTGTTAATCCATAGTTGTTTGCTTTTTTGTATCTCTTGCAAAACAACAACAAATCTAATAAATGTCGAGTGTTATCGTTGAGGCTGTTGCTTTTAATATCATTATCCTTTTGAAGATTGTTTCCATTTACGCGTTCCTCATTATTATCAGATTCTTCTTCCACATCAGCAGAATCATCGATCTCTCTTGCGCTTTCAGGATCATCTTCGTGTTCTGTTTTGTCATAATTTGTATACACATCGAGATAGGTATTATACTTGTCAAATATGTCATCATCTGTGGTTGTATCTTTTACTTTTAAAGCTTTCTTTGCCCAAATCCAAAGAGAATCAGGTGATTCCAATATTTTTTTAATTGTTGAATATCTCTGACGACCATCTATTAGCCATTTCTCGGTCATTTTACTTTTCTTATTATTTTCGCAACATAGTATCACAGAACCTATCGGGTATTGCTTGCATATTGACAACATAAGGTCAAATTGCTGTTTTTCTTTCCACACTTCAGATCTCTGAAAACGTGGCATCTTGATACTTTCATCTGTTACATAATCTTTTAATGTTTTCGGCTCAATTTGAAACATGTTTCCTCCTATTATTCAATCAAATTATACTCATAGACACAGTTTCAGATCCTGACGGAATTTATTGGTCGGTCTTATTGCATACATCAGGCCAGAAGCTCCTTCATCATCTGGTCGACATCGGTGTAGGTTTTCCCGAGAGAAGGATCTTTTTCCATTTCCTCGACTTCGCGGATCGCCTCTTTGCTTTCTTCATTAAGATCCATTTTATTTCCTCCGTCTCAAAAAACCCGAGAATTATAGCAGAAAAACACTTGAAAACAAGGGGTTGTGAAAACGGGATTTTTTAAATTATTGTTTAAGCTGATTGACAAAATTTCCCGTCCTTCCTGTAAAGCAGAAAGTATGCTCCGCAGAATGTGAGCACTGCCGTTGCTCCGATGATCCCTTCAAGGGCAATGTCGGAGAGAGTGAAAACCTTGAATACTGCCATGGCGGCAATAAAATCCATCACTGTATGCAGCAGTATCGCAAGCGGATATAACAAAAGTTTTTTCTTGTCCCGGCAGGCATAGAAAACAATTATCGAAGCTCCGACATGGAACATCACGGCAAAGACACGTTCCGCCACGCTCATTCCGAGATTTGCGACGGAAAACGCCGCAAGCTGATCCGCCAGTTTATAGAGCGCATCAACCTTTTCCGGTGCCTTGGACACGACCTGATTTACCACTGTTCCGAATGTTCCGCTATTGATCATAAAAGCATAAACAAGATATGTGACGGAGGTCGCTCCGACAATAAGCATGACTTCAAAACAGCCGTGACCTATTCCGTAAGAAACGGCCGTTTCCTTATTCTTTCTGTTTTTGAGTACCGTTTTGAATGCAATAAGCCGCCCGGTCTCTTCAAAAAGTCCGGGGAAAAGCCCTGCCATGAAAGCCATGAGAACCGGATGCGCGTTTATAAAGCGGCTTGCGGCATGCTGCGTGAGTCCCATTGCATCAGGAAAGAGCAGCAGATTCTGGATCGGTTTTTCCAGAACAAGCGCGAACAGAAAAAAAGTCGCCGCACCGATGATAACTGTCGAGAATTTCTCCTTTTTTCTTATTGTCCAGGCAATCGCGATCACAAGCGGTAAAAGTATCATGAGAACTGTTTGCAGTGTAAGGAGAATTATCTGTTCTGTCCCTATTTTAGCAAATTCCATGATCTGACCTCTCGATTATTTGTTTTCAGCGATTATTCCGGCGACAACAATATCTTCGGGGTAAGTGATCTTGATGTTTCTCCGCTCTCCTTCGACGATGCTGATGTCGGCAAGACCGTATCTGAAGACGATCCCGCAGTCGTCGGTCGCGCCTTTAAAGCCTTCTTTTTCGGCGAGGGAATGAGCTGTTTTTATTGTTTTTGCCCTGAATCCCTGAGGTGTCTGCACCTGCATCATGCGGCTTCTTTCGGTGATCGCTGCCATTTTGCCGTCTTCGGCTTCGATTATGGTGTCGGTCGCTTTTATCGCGGTGTTTACGGCGTCACAGGAATCAAGGGAAGCGATGCAGTCGTTTATTATCCTCTGTGAAACAAAAGGTCTGGCGGCATCGTGGATAAGGACTTTCGCGTCATCTTCGGCGATTTCCCCTACTCCGTGTGACGAACTTTCAAATCTTGTCGCTCCGCCGGGGACGATCTTCGTCACCTTTTTGAAGCCGCAATTTTCAACGATTTCAGTGATCTTTTGGATGTGTGACGGCTCTGAAACGACGATTATCCTATCGATCCCGCTGTTCTGTTCAAATGCTTCGATGCTGCGTCCGACTATGGTTTTTCCTGCAATTTCAATGAACTGCTTCGGAAAGCCGCAGTTCATCCGCTCTCCTTTTCCCGAAGCTAAGATCACGGCGTAAACTAATCTACTCATCGTTTTTTACCTCAAAATCTATGTTCTCGCGCGGATGTCTTTTCTCAAATTCACGCTGGATCGCCGCCTGCTCGACATGAGTGTAAATTTCTGTCGTGTTGATGCTCGAATGTCCGAGAAGCATCTGAACGCTTCTAAGATCGGCACCTCCTTCAAGCAGATGAGTCGCGAAGGTGTGGCGCAGCTTGTGGGGAGAAATATCTTTCGTTATTCCGGCTAACACAGCGAATTCTTTCAACTTTTTCCAAATGCCCTGACGCGTCAGCTTTCCTCCGCGGTTGTTTATGAAGACATAGTCGTTGAAATCCCCTTTTTTCATCAGTGTGTGCCGCATCCTGTCAATGTATTCATGCAGAAACCGTGCTGCATCGTCGCTGTAAGGAACGATCCGCTCCTTGCTCCCTTTTCCGAATACACGGAGAAGCTGTCTTCCTCTGTAGATGTTTCCGAGTTTGAGTTCGGTAAGTTCAGAAACGCGGAGCCCCGATGAGTAGAACATTTCAAGCATCGTTCTGTCGCGGAAGCCCGATGCCGTCGAGGTGTCGATGACTGAAAAAAGGCGTTGCAGCTCATCGTAAGTGAGGAAGACCGGGAGCGATTTTTTGAGTTTGACCGGCTCCAAGATCTCAAGCATTTCAGGAATTATAAAGTCGTCTTCAAGGAGGAATTTGAGAAATCCGCGAAGACTTGAGATCGAACGCGCTAAAGAGCGGTCGCTGAAATCCTTGTCTTTTGAAAGATGGATCACATATTCGCTGATGTTCACCGAATCGGCCTGAGTGAGGCATATCCCGCGCGAATCCAGATATTCAAGAAAATCGGTCAGATCGCGCTCGTATGCTTCAATACTGTTGGCTGCCAGCCTTCTTTCAAGTTTGATGTGGTTCATATATTTTCTTAAAAGTCTTGCGTCGCTTTTGTTCATCTCTGCCTAATAAAAAAGAAAATCGTCCAAAACTTCGACAGCATCCTGGTATAATGCCGCGTCCTTATCGACACTGCCGTGATTTATCTGCTTTAAGAAAATCGCTTTCAGCACCTGGTCGCATTCTTTATGCCGGTACAAAAACAACATTATCTCATATATGTCTTTTTCTTCCATTGTTTCAGGCCTTATGGTGAAGATCGCGGAAACCAGCCCTTTTTTCAAAGTTTTCACAGCTTCCTCCACGCTCATTTCCTCTTTAGTCACCTTTTCCAAGGCATAAGCGGCGTAGCGCACCCATTCAGGATAAGGTTTTGAAGGATCCTCTTCCTTTTTTTCAAGCCCGATATAGTCAAGATCCCCGCACTGCTCGATCATTCCTGCAAGTTTCAAAGAATGAGCGACCTCCTTTTTGCTTTCATTGTCCAGATGCTTCATTCCGAAAATCCAGTCGGTCTTTTCCGCGATATATCCGCAGGTTTCTTCGCTTTTGACAAAGTGATCGAAGAAAGGTTCAATGTTTTCAACCGTTTTGACTAGAGCGATCCAGTCAGCCGCCATCCTCACATCTTTAAAGTCGAGCCAGCTTCCAGCCGCGTTTTCGACCATTTCGAACTGACGCAAAAGAATATAACGGTAAAGCCCCATATCTTTTTCAGCGCCGTAAATCTTTTCAATAAAATTGTAGAGAAATGAACTCAGGACATCTTTGTCATCCTTATACATTGCCACAAAGCGGTCGAAAAGCTCCTTGAAGAAAGGATCCCCGTCAATATCCACCCCTTTTTCGATGTCTGAGAGGATGGCTTTGAAAGAGGATGCAAGAATGAAAAACACCGTCTTCGGCGTTATTCTGTTTTCTATGCCAAGCCGCTTGTTCCTCATGTTGACGGCAGCGAAATTCAGGACAAGTTCTGCCGTCATCTTACCAGAAATATCCGAAACACTCAAAGGTTCGCCGGCGGTATCGTTTGAAAGGAGCGAACGGAGATATTTTTCATTTTCTCCAGTAATATCGGGAGTATCAAAAGAAAAAACGGTGCTTCCGGAGGAGTGTTCGTTGATGTCGTTCGCCGCCATTTGAAGCAGGTTGAAAAATTCATCGTAAGGATCGGCAAAAGTCGGCGGATAGGCATTCAGATTGACCATCGTCATCATAAGCGTCAGCGCAGGCATGAACTGCCTCGTCCGCAGATAGTAGAGATAGCGCACCCTGAACTGATCCTGCGAAAATGTGACAGAATTGAGATAGAAAAACAGAGCTTCCGCATCGCCGTAGAGCGAATCGGCCGCAGTGTATGAAAAGGTCGAGTAGGATTCGATCGGAAAAATTTCCGGAAAGATGAGGGACGGCTCGCAGAAAACATCTTTGTCAAAAGCTGAAAGTGATGAAAAAACAAGAGTTGAAACTGCAAAAAGCAGGAGCTTAATTTTTCCCATCTTTGATTTCTGTAAACAGTTTTTCCTTAATAATATCAAACTCTTTTCTGTTTACCATACCATTGTCGAGAAGAACGAACGCACTTTCTATTTTCACTAAAAGGGGGTTCTGCCCTAGCACGATCTTTATCTGGCTGTTGAGCATCGTGAAAAGAGCGAATTCTTTGGGCGACATATCCAGTTCTTCTGCCCTTTTTACTATTTTTTCTTACTGTTCATCGGTGCACGGGACACTAATGCTGTGTTTCATCGTTCGTTTCCTCTTCAAGATCCTGGATCCAGCCGTCAAAACCGAATTTGTCAGCAAGTTCGGCTACTTGTTCGTATTCATCCCTGTGAAGCTGACGGTTCAGCTTCGGGTTTTCAAGCGCCTTGTAAGCCGGAAAATACTGACTCATAAGCGCGATTTTAAAGTTGAGGCCCCGTTTTTTATATTCATTCAAAACTTCCATTGTTTTCAGCGAGTTGTCAATATAACTCGGAAGAACGAGGTGTCTTATTATGAGACCTTGCTGCAGAATTCCGAGGTCATTTTCGACCCATGGGATATTCTTTTCAAGCAGCATATCGAGACATTTTAAAACAACATCGGCGTAATTTTTTATCGCACACAATTCTCTCTGTGCTTCATTTGTTACATATTTAACATCAAAAAGGAAGATGTCGCTCACCTGCAGGATTATCTTAAAAAGCTCTTCCGTCTGCGCGCCGTTGCAGTTGTAAACTATCGGAACTTTGATCTCGCTCCTGATTTTTTTGAATGCGCGGAGCACTTTTCCGAGATAATGGTCGCTCGTCACGAGATTGATATTGTGCACTTTTTTGGCCAATAATTTGATTATATGAGCGGCGAACTCATCTATCGAATAAATTCCGCCGTTGTTTTCCTGGCTTATAGGCCAGTTCTGACAGAAGACACATTTTGCGCTGCAACCCGAAAAGAAGACGTTTCCGGCACCGTTCCAGCCGCTCACCGGAGGTTCCTCACCGTCATGGACAGCAAAACTCGCGACCTTTATCCCCTCTTCGACCGCTCCGCAAAACCGCGGATTCCTGCCTCCGCACTTTATCGGGCAGCATTTTCCTTCTTTAAACAGTTCGTCAGCTCTTTTTATTAAGCTGTCGAGCTTTTCTTCCGACATTTCAGAAAGTAAAGTCATATCTCACCTATTCAAAAACATATTCGAGTTTAAGGTCGAATCCGATGCCTCCGTAATTCGACTCGAGCATATCCTTGTTCTTCCAGCCTAAGATCCCTTCAAACCGTTTTGCTCTGTATTTCAGCTCGATTATCTGGTCGGTCGTATCCGACGGATTCGACTCGAGCATAAGGAACAGATTCCTGTAAAGTTCCTTTTCTGCAATGAGCTTAAGGACTGTTTTTTCATCGTATTCCGAGTATTTCGGCACAAGTTCGAACTTTGAAAGCCTGAAGTTTTTCCGCACTTCGGTCGTTATTCCCATGATGTCCGTTGCCGCCGCTATTGCCAGATCACCGGAAAATTCGTCGCCGATGTTTCCCCACAGGAGGAGCGAACGGAGCTGCTCCTGGTCGAGCTGCGGAGTGCTGTCGAACGTGATGTCGAGTTCGCCGTCTATCGGGTATCCGGTAGCCGTCATCGTGATTCTGAAATCCTTGTTCGTATCCTGGATCTTAGTCGTGACGTTACGCGTCGATTCAAAATCAAGATACGGGTTTATGCCGCCGCCGTCAAAGACAAGATTGCCTCTCGTAACGGTGAAATCGTTCTGCTTGTACTCAATTTTTCCGTTTTTGACGATGATCGTGCCGTCAATGTCCGGTTTGAGTGTCGTTCCGCTGAGAACAAGGTCGAGAAAAAGGTCCGACTGTATCAGGTTCGTCCTTATTCTGATGTTGTTTTTGCCGATTATTTTCAGGTTGAGATCGACCGGCTTGCTTTTGTCAAGCTGCGAACTCGCCTTTTTTTTGCCCAGTTTCGCGATTTTCTTTATAAAATCACTGTCGAGCGAAAGAGGCTGATTGTATATCACATTTTTTAGTTCCACGTCTCCGCTCAAAGAGAACTGGTCTTCGGAAAACGCAATAAGATCGAGATTGGCGGAGAGAGCAAAGTCTCCGATCATTGCGTATTTTCCTGTCAAATTGACGGCTGAAATGTTCAAAGAGGCGTTTTCGATCGGATTTATCCCCTCTCCCTGTCCCGTCAATGCAAGTTTGCCGTCACCCGCGTTGCCTGAGAGGCTTTCAAGAGTCCAGTTGTTGTTTTCGACGAGCAGAGTTCCGTTGAAATTTTTCAGAACGATCCTCGGATCCTGCAGAATGTAGGAGAAATCAACGAGATCCAGTTTGCCGTTGAGATTCGAATTTTTGTATGAAGCGTCAAAAAGTATCTTTCCGTCGAGACTGCTTGCACGATAGCTTTCCTTCATCCCGAGTTTTTTCATGAAAAACACGCCGTTAGCATGAAGATACGGATCGAATTTGTCAAGATCGACGCCTCCTTCAAGATAGAAGTTGTTGGTTTCTCCTTCGAAATATGCTTTGTCGGTGATCGAAAGCTGTGAAAAATCTCCTGCGATTTCAAACGGTTTTGTGTTTTTGATGCCAATATCCGACACTTTTACTTTAAGATCCTGGAAGTCTATCCCGATCTTATCTCCGCGGACTGCCGCATCGAGCGAAAGTTTGACGATAAGATCATCGTTCTTGTAGACAAAATTCTTGATCGACGCATCGGCTTTAAGTTTTTCCTTGTCAAAATCAGGCACTTCGGCCGAAAATCCGACATTTTTGCCGAAACCGCCGTTCACAAGCAGCATGCTCTTTTCAGCTGTGTATTTTGCTTCGACAAAGAAATCCCCCGTTTTCACGCCGTAGACTTCAAGTTTCGGGATCTCGAGCTTTCCGCTTGCATCAGGGGACGCGAGTAATCCGTTCAGTTTTACGTCAAGAGTCGGCTTTTCGAATTTGATGTCTTCGTGAAAATCGAAGTCCTCTGGATAGAAAGCATCGAAATATGCTGATATTCTGCTGTCGAGATCGGCTTTTGCAAGTTCCGCATCGACCTTTATTTTATTTCTGCCGTAGACGATCTCCCCTTTCGCTCCGAGATTTTCGGCGTCTTTTTCAAACAGATCGACTTCGACCGAATCGGCTATCTTTATCCCTCCGTTTTCCCCTTTTTTTCTGAAATCTTTGATCTTTGCCTGAGCGCTGAGTTTCGAAAGGCCGTTTTTGAAAAGACCTTCAGCCTGAAGCATAGCTGTGCCTGAAAAGTCATTCGTGTCAACTCCGAAAAGTGCCGAGGCATCGGAAAGCCTGCCTTCCGCCTTGTTGATCTTGAAATAGACCGGAAATGCGTCGTCGTTGAAATCTATCGTAACTATCGAATCTTTTGAAGAAATGGTCTTCTGCCTGATCTCGTTTATCACGATATCGAAGACGAAATCCTTGAGGTTGACGTCGATGTCGCACATATCGGAATTGAAACCTGCCATGTGGCATGCTTTTCCCTTGAAATTGCTTGTGATGAGCGGATTGGTATAGAAACTCGTGACAAGGACTTCGATAGGTCCTTTGCCTTTGACATTGAAGCCGGCGATCTGCTTTATATCCCTGCCGAGATCGATGTAGGAACCTTTGACTATCGGGATGTGAAATTTCATCGTGTCTGCAAAACCGTAGTATGAGCCTTTCAGATACAGGTGCGAAGATTCGTCGATCGTTCTTACCTGCGCATCTTTGAGGTCGACTCCGTCAGCTCCGATCGCAAGGTGTCCTGTGACATAAACATCCCGCGGCAGATCAAGAAGTTCTTTGCTCATAACATCGAAATCTGTGACTACAAGATCTGCGAACATGTCTTCTGCCCGAAGTTTGTCGATATCGAAACGGTAGGAGACCGTTCCCGAAGCGATCATGTTGACAAGACCGCTCTGGGTCATCCTTCTCAGACAGTTGTCAAAATCGAAGTCGTAAAGTCTGACGAACCCTTTGATATTCCTTTCGGCATACGGGAATTCGCCGTCGACCGAAATGTTGACTTTGTTTTTGTGGAAAAAGTTGAGCCTTTCAATGAAGGTCTTCGTCGGAGTCATCTTTATTTTTCCGTGAATGTCCCACGGCTTGAAACCTTCCAGATTGAGGTCCGAGACCGAGATCAAAAGGTCTGTTTCCGGCAGGGCGTTCAGAACGTCAAGATTGAGTTTACCGGCATTCTGCGGTTCCGGCGGCAACCCTTTGTAAGTCTTGCTCTTCAAAAGTCTCGGAATGTATGTCGCGAGATTTTCCATAGTAAAATCAAGGAAAAATTCACCGCTGAGATTTATGTCGAACATCTCTCCGAGTTCATTGAGCTTGACAGCAACAGTTCCTCCGAAAACATCATGGTCATCCTGCGGCTGTTCCGCGCTTATCGAAAAAAGGTCCGAATTGATCTCAAGCATATTGAGTGCGTAATTTCTGTCTTCGGCTATGAAACTGAAGGCAAGATCCAATGAAAGATCCTTTTTGATCACCGAATTCGAAGCTATAAAAACTTCAGGCATGTCGAGTCGGTAAAGTTCGTTGCCGGCAAGAGAGACTTTTTTTGTGCTGAGGACCGTTTTTTCGCCGTCTTTCATGATAAAATCGAGATTTTTGATATTTATCTCTTCTATAGGGAAAAACGGGACTTTTGTCGGAAGTTCGAACTCTTCATCCTCATCTGTATCCTGTGCAAAAAGTTTGGTATCGACCGATATCCTGGTGTCGGTCATCTCGAAACTCTTGACTGTGACATGGTTCTTGAAAAGTCCGGAAAACTTCTTGCCGAGGCTGAAAGAGAGGGATCCGCTTTTAACGCTGAGAGAATCCTGATACGAAAACATGAGATCTTTCACCGAAAAAGTGCCGTCAAGGGCGAGATGGGGAGAGTCGAAATCGTAAAAAATGCCGAACTGTTTCTGCAGGATCGAAGATGACACCGGGTAAAAAGTAAATCTTATCAAAAAGATAAAACATATAAAAAGGAAAAATAAGGAGGCGAGAAAATTTTTTATCTTCACGGCGGCACCATCTTAAAAATGGAGCGGGCGACGGGACTCGGACCCGCGACATCCGGCTTGGGAAGCCGACACTCTACCAACTGAGTTACGCCCGCAAAAGCCGCAGAAATATACACCTTACGGCATGAAAGTCAAGAAATCAGTCTGCCAGACCTTGATAAAGTCTTCTTTTTATCTTTTTAGTCGAAGTTTTTTCAAATTCTTCGGGATGGATCCTTATGTCCGAAAGTTTTGCGAAAGACGCCAGTGTCGCATTAAGTTTGAGACGGCTCTCTTCCATGATTCCATTGAGTTTTTCGTCATCGATCCCGTCTTTTTTCGCTTTCGTTTTGTCAGGATATACAAAGGCTATGAGCTTGTGCTCCTTGTTTTCGATAACGAGAGATTCAAGGACATAAGGCATGGTATTGATCTTCGCCTCTATCTCTTCCGGGTAGATGTTCTGGCCTGAAGATGAAAGGATCATGCTTTTTATGCGTCCTTTTATGAAAAGGAATCCTTTTTCATCGATAAATCCGAGGTCGCCGGTGTGGAACCATCCTTCGCTGTCGAACGATCCTGCGGTCTCCTGTTCCATTTTGTAGTAGCCGTCAAAGACGTTTTCGCCTTTTACGCAGATCTCCCCTATTCCATTGGCATCAGGAGAATCTATCTTTGCCTCAAGATAAGGAATCACTTTTCCGCAGCTTCCGACCGGACGGCCGTCGAAATAATGGGTGTATGCGATAAGCGGAGCACATTCGGTCATTCCGTAACCCACTGTGAATCTGACGCCGCATTTTTTGAAAAACTCTTCGATCTGCGGATTGAAAGCTGCTCCACCGATAAGAAGCTCAAAGTGGTTGCTGCCGAAAGCATCATTTATCTGTTTCCCGATCTTTGAATAGATCAGTCTGTTCAAAAGCGGGATCTTGATCAAAGTTCCGAGAAGCGTGCCGTCCAGAAGAGGCACGATCTTGGAAAGATATATCTTTTCCAGGATCAGCGGAACAGTTACGACAATGACAGGATCTATCTCTTCAAAAGCCTGCAAAATAACTTTCGGAGTCGGGATCTTTCCGAGAAAATAAATGTGCGCACCGCGTGCAAACTGAGACAAAAAGTCATAAGCGCAGCCGAAGCAGTGTGCGAGCGGAAGGAATGCAAGAACATTTCCCGGCTCGTCTTTCATAAGGTTGTCCACGAAAAATTTCACATTCACCATCAAGGCATTGTGATTCAGCATCACACCTTTGGAAAAGCCTGTCGTTCCTGAAGTATAGACTATCGAAGCCTGAGTGTCGTTCGGTATGTGCTCAAGATGAAAATTTTCTTTAACTAACGGATTTTGTTTGATGTTTTCAATGAAAGCGGCGTCGCTTCCTTCAGCTGCTTTCCTCTTTTCATCGTCTCTTGCAAAGAAAAACCCGAAGTTTTCCAGAGAAATGACAGCTTCCGCAGTTTTGAACCCGAGTTTATCCACCCTTTCAAAAACCGAATCGGCTGCGAAAAAGAGTTTCGAATCTGAATGGTCTACGATATGGACTATTTCTTCCGGTGAAAAATCTACGAGTATCGGCACTATCACAGCGCCGCAGGATACGGTCGCAAGATATGTTATCGCCCAGTTCGATGAATTTCTGCCGCACAAAGCGATCTTGTCGCCCTTTTTCACACCGAAACTTTTAAATATTTCCTGGATCCTGAGTATCGTTGCAGCGACACCAGCATAAGAACACGAATCTCCGCCGTAATCACTGAAACATGGAGAATCCCAATTTTTCAGAATCGAATCTTCAATAGTCTTGACAAGGTTTTCTTTTATCATTTTGCCTCATAATAAACAACAGTGTCAACAATTTGACTCTTCAATGTATAGCAAAGTTTCCGACTATTCAATAAAATATTTATCTTTTCTGCAAAACCATGTCGGAAAGGATCAGACATCCGTCCGCCTCCGGGATGAATTTTATGGAGTTCTTCCCTTTTTTCATTTCAGCAGAAAATTCAATAGTCTTCGGCAAACTCAGGTCCTTTTCATCTGTATTGTCGTAACTCGCTGATTTTATTCCGTTTATATCGATGTGAAACTTTGTTGTGCACTCTGTGGGAATAAAAGTGACTTCGACATCATAAGTTCCTCCCTCTTTCAGAGTGTGTTCGTGACCGTAGTAGTTTTTGCCGTCAGGCTCGCCGAAAAAGATACCTGTTCCCATGAAGTTTAAAGGTGCAGGAGGACGGTATTTGAAAAAATCCTCCGAAAATTTATTTCCTGACCCGAGTATTCCGTAAATGAACTTGGGATAACCGCTTATCGGGATATCCTTTGCCATAAAATTGATGTAGGAAACGCCGTCGTCTTCCATGAAATCGAGTTTTGTCAGCGAATATCTCCTTTTTCCTGCGATATCTGATGAGACAAGTATCCTCCAGGCACCTTTGAAATCTTTTTCGGAGTAGTATTTCAGCAGATTTTCATCTGATCTTCCGAGTGAGTAGATTATAAGGTTACCGTGTCTGTCAAACGGCGGATCATCCTGTATCTTAAAGGTCGTTTCCGGCTGAAAACTGACTTGGAACTGAGTAAATACGATGGAGTTTTCGATCTTATTCTCTTCTATTATCCTTTTGACTTCGTACGGATTCTCTCCGAAAGGAGACTTGTTGCAGAAAGAAGGAAGAACAAAAAAGGAGAAAAAAACGATCAAGCCCGCGAACAGTCCGTTCATACCTATTGCGGTCAGTTTTGCAGAACGGCTGTTTTTATTGAACAGATATTCAAATATTTCAACAAATCCGCATGAGGCTGTAATAAGGATCATAGCCCCGGATTCAAGCAGGTAACGCGGCTGTCCGAAAAAATTTCCGGCAATGAAGAACCAGAAATAGAAAGCAAGCGCGCAAAGAGGGGTGAAATAATATAAAAAATATTTGTAAGGCTTTGATATTATTGCAGGAAATATAAAAAGCAGCATAATCTGGTGAAATGTTATCCTGTGAACGAAAGAGTTCAGTCTGAGAAATGAGATATGCGCTAAAAAAGGAATGGTCGTCCCGGTAAACGGCAGTTCAGAATCATAGGCCGCAGTAAATATACAACCCTTCCCCAACCCGGGACGGTGGCAGAAATCTTTCGGGTCAAGAAAGCCAAAAAGGACATCCTGAGTAAATACGAGCGGATCTCCGGTAAAAAACCAGTTGTACCAGCATAGCAGTCCGCCTAAAAATAAAAAAGGAAGAGTGAAAAGCGCCGCGGTTTTAAGACTTTTGTGCTTGAAAAGGATGTAAACGATAAATGCGGCATAGAGATAGACTGCGTTTTGCGGACGAATACAAAGCGAATATGCGATCAAAAAACCTGCAAAAAAAATGTTTAGCGGTTTCAATGATTTGTAAAGCAGGAAATAAGCCGAAACAAGAACGAGCGTGAGTCCGAAATGGTGCGGGAAATAGAACGCTCCCTGCATGATGTGGGCTGTTGAAAATGTAAAAAGAAGCATTGCTGCAACTCCGGCCCACCTGTTTTTGAGTTTTTCGGCATGGATTCCTACCAGAAACGTGTTTATTCCGGCAAGCAGCGGATTGAACATATATTCCAGACCGAGTTTTGCAAACGGAGCCATAAAAAGGCTGAAACCCGGAAGAAAAATCGATGTATACTTGCCGCTGTGCACAAATAGAAAAGAGTTTCTGTAATGCTCGTAAAAATCGGGAATATCAAAATAAAATCTGCCGTTTGCAATAATTTTGGCAAGCCAGACATAGTGGATCCCGTCCTCAGGCTGCTCGGTCAGAATAAAAAGCCGGTTTACTGCGAGAGAGATGAAAAATGTAAGCGCAGGAAGGACAAAAATCGAATATTTTTCAATGAGACCGCAAACTTTTTTGAAAAATCCCGGGCTTATGAGATATATTGCCGGAAAAATCAGTATAAACGGCAGCAGTAAAAGATGAAGCTTCGGAAAAAATGAGGTGAAAAATGTGTGGATGTGAAGATCTGTTGCAACAAGAACGTATAGTATGAAAAAAAGGATTGCAAAGAAAAAAGCGGTTATTTTTTCTTTCATTGACCTAAGTCAAAAAGTAAAAAAACTATCTGTCGCTCAGGAAACTGATGCTCTGAACGTTATACTGAGTGCTGTTCTGGCGGAGTTTCTGCAAAGCCCTCATTTCGACCTGACGGATCCTTTCTCTTGTCAGGTTCATGATCGTTCCTACCTCTTCAAGAGTCACACCGCCTTTATCGGCTACATCAAGGGCACATGTTTCACGGAGTTCCCAGACTTCTTTGCCGGGGAAGTTGAATTTTATCGACTTCGTTTCAGGGTTCACATCGAGGAAAAGGTGATATTTGCACGAAACAAAAAGGCACGGTCTTTTGAGTTTGAGGCATTCGGAACGGTTTTTCGGTTTCTGATACGCCGTTATGTCGATCAGATCCCAGTAAAGCGAACCTTCCTCAAGTTTTCCTTTTTGTTCAGTGATGACCTCGGTGTAAGGTTTCTCCTTCTTTTTGGTTTTTTCTTTTGCTGCCATTGCTCTACTCTGAAAAAAGTTGGTAATGTTGTATTTTCAAACGGTTGTATTCTGTCATTGCAGTCTTAAAAAAACAAAAACGGCGGTGAATAATAGAACGGAAAAGCCGCATGTCAATATCTTTTTAGATAACTTTGTGATTTCATTAGACATTTTGGCTGTAAAAAATCTTAAAAAAGCGAAATGTACTCTTTTCTTACGATCGTTTCGTCTCTTCCCGGGCCTACTGAGATTATTGAAACGGGAACACCCAGATTTTTCTCAATGAAAGAAATGTATTCCTTCGCCTCATGCGGCAAATCGTCATAGTTTCTGATCTTTGCGATATCGCATTTCCACCCTTTTAATTCGACATATTCAGGTTCTATTTTTTCGCAGAGCTGTATCGAAGCGGGAAAAGAGTTGATTTTTTGACCTTCGGCTTTATAGCCTACGGCGGCCTTTATGGTTCCAAAATCATTCAAAACATCCAGTTTTGTAAGTGCTATTGAAGTGATCCCGCTCATTTCGAAAACATACTTCAGAGCGACCAGATCGAGCCAGCCGCATCTTCTCGGACGTCCTGTCGTCGTTCCGAATTCGAAACCGGTCTGTCTCAGTTTTTCACCGTCAGAACCGTGGTCTTCAGTCGGGAAAGGACCGGCTCCGACACGGGTCGTGTAAGCTTTTACAAGACCGATATTGTCCTTCACTTCGCTGAACGGCAGCCCGCAGCCGAGACTGAAATAGCCGGAGAGAGTGTTCGAAGATGTTACGAAAGGATAAGTTCCGTGGTCTATGTCGAGCATCGCTCCCTGCGCTCCTTCCATCAGGACTTTCTTCCCTTTTGCGAACTGCGCGAAACTGAAGTCTGTCGGAGCTATATACGGAGCGAGAGCTTTGCCGAATTCAAAATATTTTTCCGTAAGTTTTTCTGCGTCGAAAGGTTCCACTCCGTAGAGATTGACGAACATCGCGTTCTTCTCTTTGAGTGCGGCTTTGATCTTTCTCAGCAGAAGTCCGCGGTCGAGAAGATCTTCGGCACGGATCCCTATCCTCGAGACCTTGTCCTCGTAAGCCGGACCTATCCCGCGTCCTGTCGTGCCGATCTTACTGTCCTTTTTGGCCTCTTCACGGCATTTGTCGAGAGTTTTGTGATAATCCATTATTATTGAAGTTTTAGGTGAGATCATAAGCTTTTCAGGAGTGACAGAGACCCCTTTTTCCCTTAGTTTTGCCGATTCGGCAGCAAACTGCTCGGGATCAAAAACGACTCCGTTGCCGACAAAACTGACGATATCATCACGCAGTATCCCTGAAGGGATGGCATGAAGGTCATACTTTACACCGTCAACGACGATCGTGTGTCCGGCGTTGTTGCCTCCCTGATAGCGGCAGACGATATCGACCTGCTCGGTAAGAAGATCGACGACCTTTCCCTTTCCTTCGTCGCCCCACTGCGAACCTGTAACAATGTGAACTGTCATTTTCCGACTCCAAAAGTTAATAACGTGAGATTTTATTGATTACCTTTTTATAAACAAGTTTTTTGGTCTGCCTGATCTTCCCTGGGTTTGACAATGATCAGCGATGAGACCAGCGACATAGCTATTATCGCTTTGATACGCAGGATGAAAGTAACCAGTCCTCCGGCTTCACCGGGCAATCCCATGAAAGTGAACATCAGGAAACCTATCCCCTCTCCGACTCCGAATTTCATCGGTATGACCGCCGAGATGTAGTTGCCCAGATTTATGGAGCAGTGTATCAGGATGAGTGTCGAAAGAGAATAGTCGAACCCTGCGAAATATGTGCACAAAAGGAATGTGAGGAGCGAGACGTGGCGGGCAAAATACTGAAGCCAGAAAGTCCTTTTATAGTCAAGCGGCCGTTCCTTTTTGAAAAGTTTGAGGTCTTTGTCCATCTGCTCAGCTTTTTTTATCAGTTCGTCAGTGTTCTTTTTCCCCAGATATTTCAATAATTTGACGACTTTTACCGAAATGTTGGACTTTATAAGGATCATCATACCGAAATAAGGGAGAAAACCTAAAAATGAGCAAAGGAGTATCAGCCAGAATTTGTCCAGTTGATATGTTTCATCAGGCATGATGAACGAAACGATGAGCGAAAGAACTACCAGTGCGAATATCGAGCAGCCTTTTGAAAGTTTATAGATGTAATTCCAGAGGATGACCCCTTTTATCGAATTTGCAGAGCCTGCGACCTCTTTTATCATTCCGATCTTGACAAGTTCTCCGACTTCCCACGGGATGATGTAATTTGTCAAAGCTCCAAGGCAGTTGGATGAAAACACTCGCAGGAAGTTCTTTCTCTGCGGCAGAGCATAGTAGAGACCGAGTGCATCCGAACCGTTTTCCAAAAATCCGCAGCATATCAGAATGACCGCTCCGCTCCATCCGACTTTGACAAAAGCGTCTGCCAGTTTGTCGAAACCTATGCTTTTGAGAAGAAAGAATAGGATCGCCAAAGAGAGGATGAAAAGCACTATCCTCAATAAATTCCGCAATTTATTTTTTATTTTGACATCCATGAAAAATCTCCAACGATACAAAAAAAGCGGCCTATATTACAATGTTGCCGATTGTTGTCAATCGAGTTTCTGCAATTCCTGTTTCAGAGCGGAGATGTCGTTTTCTTTGGTCGCCCAGCTTGTGCAGATCCTGACTGCTGTGCGCTGCGGACCGCTCTTTTCCCAGAATGCAAAAGAGAATTTTTTGGAAAGTTTTTTATATATCTCATCGGTAAATACGGGAAAGATCTGGTTCGTCGGCGAATCGAAAAGAAGATCCACACCTTTGGCTTTCAGTAAGTTTTTTATTTCAGTTGCCATCCCGACCGCATGTTCTGCAAGCCTGAAATACAAGCCGTCGGAAAAGAGCGTCACGAATTGGATGCCGAGCAGCCGCCCTTTCGCAAGCATCCCTCCGCGCTGCTTTATAATGTTGCGAAAATCCTTTTTGAAAGCGTTGTTCGTGATTACGACAGCCTCGCCGAAAAGAGCGCCGTTCTTCGTTCCCCCGATATAAAAGACATCGCAGAGAGAAGCGATGTCAGGGAGAGTCAGATCGTTTCCGACAGCTGCAAGACCGTATCCGAGGCGCGCCCCGTCGATAAAAAGCGGAAGTTTGTATTTCAGGCACACTTTTCTGAGTTCCGAAAGCTCTTTTTTTGAATAGACAGTGCCGTTTTCTGTCGGAAAGGAGATGTATACCATCCCCGGCTGGACGATATGCTCGTAATTGCAGTCGTCAACACAGGATCTTACATATTTTTCGACCTGTTCCGCACTCAGTTTCCCGTCTTTTGAAGGAAGAGCCAGAACTTTGTGCCCGGTCGATTCTACAGCTCCTGTTTCGTGAACGTTCACATGTCCGGTGACAGCCGATATGACGCCCTGGTGAGGTCTGAGCACAGCGGATATCACAGTCGTATTCGTCTGCGTCCCGCCGACAAGAAAATGGACGTCAGGAACATTTTTTCCGCGCTTTCCCGCAAATCCGCAGGCTTTAATTATGAGTTTGCGCGCTTTTTCGCAGTATTTGTCGCATCCGTAACCTTCAGTCTGCTCGAAATTCGTCTTTTCAAGCATTTTCAAAATATCCGGATGACACCCTTCAAGATAGTCACAGTCGAATTTTATCATTTTGATCTCCACACATAAAAGCCGCACATACTATATTTTCAAAAAGGCTTGTCAATTTCGCTGTTTGGTATTAAATTACGTTTGCGATTGATTTTTTAAGGTAATTCATGTTCATACCGACTACAAAAAAAGAGCTCGATGCCCTCGGCTGGGAAAAGTGCGACATAATTTTCGTGAGCGGAGACGCCTACATCGACACCTATTTCGACGGATGCGCACTTTTAGGCAAGTATTTGATAAAACAAGGTTTTCGTGTCGGGATCATATCTCAGCCCGACATAGATTCACCTGATGATATAAGCCGTTTGGGCCTTCCGGAACTTTTCTGGGGAGTAAGCGGCGGCGCAATGGACAGCATGGTGGCGAACTACACTTCTTTAGGGCTCAGGCGCAAAGAGGACGATCTGACTCCGGGCGGCATAAACAACAGACGCCCCGACAGAGCGGTTTTGAAATATGTGAACCTTATCCAGCGCACTTTCAAGGAAAAAAGACCGATAACCATCGGCGGTATCGAGGCTTCGCTGCGCCGGTTCGCGCACTATGATTCGCACACAGACAAGATCAGAGGCTCCATTCTTGCCGATTCAAAGGCTGACATCCTGGTTTTCGGAATGGGTGAAAGAGCCAATCTCGAACTTGCAAACGCACTGAAAAACGGTGAAAACATCGAACAGATCCGTGGTGTTTGCTATATGTCCAAAACGATTCCTGAAGGTTTTGTGCAACTCCCCGATTTTGAAGAGTGCGCCGTTTCAAAAGACAAATTCCTCGAAATGTCAAAACTCTTTTTCAGATCGTGCAAACTCAAAAAAGGGATCTTTCAGAAACAGGCCGGGAGGTTCATCGTGCAGAATCCTCCGGCGCTTCCGCTCACAAGTGCTGAACTTGATGAGGTCCATGAACTTGATTTTGAAAGAAAGGTCCACCCCTACTACGCCGCAATGGGAGAAGTCAGGGCTCTCGACACGATAAAGACTTCGGTCCTGACTCACAGGGGCTGCTTCGGAGCATGTTCATTCTGTTCGATCACGGCTCATCAGGGAGCCGACATCGTCTCGAGAAGCGAAGGATCGATAATCCGCGAGATCACGGAAATAGCAAGCCGTCCCGGTTTCAACGGCGTTATAAGCGACCTCGGCGGTCCTACTGCAAACATGTACGGCATGGATTTTGTCAAAGGTGAAAACGGCCACTGCGCTTTGAAGGAATGCCTTTTTCCCGAAGTCTGCAACAAGCTTCCGGCCGATCACTCGCGCCAGATCTCACTCCTTAAAAGCGTAAGAAAAATCAAGAATATCAAGCACATATTTATTTCTTCCGGAATACGCTACGACCTTATTTTAGCCGATAGGATCCACGGAGAAGAGTATCTTCGCGAAATTCTGACGCATCACATTTCAGGACAAATGAAGATCGCGCCCGAACATATAATAAAAAGCGTCACCGATCTTATGAACAAGCCTGACGGGAAAAATCTCAAGGAATTCAAGGATCTCTTTGACAGAACTGTGAAAAAACTGAAAAGTCCCCTCTTCCTCACCTACTATTTCATTGCGGCGTTTCCGGGCTGCACCGAGCGCGACCAGACCGAAGCGAAGAGATTCATCTCGGCAGTTCTGAAAACCAACCCGAAACAGGTGCAGATCTTCACTCCGACACCTTCGACCGAAGCAACGGCGCTGTATTGGACGGAAAAAAGTTTTGACGGCCGGAAGATCTTCGTCGAAAAGAATTTTTCAAAAAGAAAACGGCAGAAAGAGATCATCACAGAAAGGAAAAAATTGTAAGATCGTCGCCGCATCCTGAAAAAACGTTCTAAAATAGTGCTTTTTTCCTTTTTTCGGCTAAAATCGGATGTTTTTTGAATTTTTTGTTTTTCAGGAGGAACCATGACTTTTCTTGTAATTTTCTTAGTGCTCGTCGTTGTGTGTGCGTTTTCGTTCTTTGCGATGTACAACAAACTCATCGGCCTGCGCAACATCGTCCGCAACTCGTGGAGCCAGATCGACGTTCAGCTCAAAAGGCGTTTCGACCTTATTCCCAACCTTGTCGAAACGGCGAAAGGCTACATGAAACATGAAAGCGAGACTTTCATCAAAGTGACCGAAGCAAGAGCCCAGGCAATGTCAGCGATCAACAAAGGAGATGTCAAAGAAGTCGGAGCTGCTGCTGCCAACCTTGACAGCGCTCTCGCAAAAATGATGCTCACTTTCGAAAATTATCCTGAACTCAAGGCGAACCAGAATTTCCTTTCGCTTCAGGAAGAGCTCACTTCGACCGAAAACAAAGTCGCTTTTGCGCGTCAGGCATACAATGATTCCGTTTTGAGCTACAACAACGCGGTCGAAATGTTCCCGACGAATATTCTTGCAAATATGTTCAATTTCAAAAAATCGGATTTCTTCGAGATCGAAGAGAAGTCCGAAAAACAAGCTCCCAAGGTAACATTCTGAAATCTCAGGCCTTTTCATGTGGGAACTTATAAGGATAAACAAGCGTAAGTCGCTTTTTGTTCTGATTTTGATGTTTATTCTCATGGTCTCGCTTTCCGGTGCCGTCGGAGCAGGCTTCTATACCGTCGACTGGGTCACGGGAATGATCTGGGGCGCATTGATCGGAGTCGTTCTCTGGGCGGTACAGGCGGCAGTCGCCTATTTCGCCGGGGATGACATCGTTCTGCACTTCAACATGGCAGTCGTCGTAACGCCGGAAAGTTATCCTCAGCTTTACAATATCGTCGAAGAGATGAAGATCGCTTCCGGACTTCAGGTCATGCCTGAGATCTATATTGTCCAAAGTTCAGGCCTAAATGCGTTTGCAACCGGGATCAGGCGCGAAAAAACGGCGATCTGCGTAACGAGCGGCCTCGTCGAAAATCTTACCCGCGACGAGCTTCAAGGTGTCATCGCTCACGAAATGAGCCATATTATGAACCGCGATGTTCTTTTCATGACATTTGCCGGAGTTATGCTGGGCACGATCACGATGCTCTCGAACGTCATGCTGAAAGGGACTGTTTTTGCCAATTCCGAAAACAAAAGATCCCGCAAAAAAGGGGGTTTTTCGGGCGGACATCCCGCAGTGATCATTGTTGTGCTGCTTTTTGCTGTCATTGCACCGGTCCTTGCACGCATTTTCTACTTCACTATCTCGAAAAAACGCGAGTATCTGGCAGATGCGTCAGCGGCGAGACTCACGCGTTATCCTATCGGACTCGCATCGGCTCTGCAGAAAATAGCAAAGCACTCATCTATAGATTTTGTAAGTAAGATCACTGCTCCGATGTTCATCGTAAATCCTCAGTTCGCAGCAGACGAAGATTCACTCTTCTCTGCTTCGACCCACCCGCCTGTTTACAAGCGTATCGCCATTCTGACGCAGCTGCAGCACGGCGGAAAAGTTTCGCTTGAAACTTATCAGCGGATCTATGAAAAAGAACTCGAAGCATCAGGACTTTTCTCGAAAACGACGCTTGAAACGGACAAATCGGAGGCTGTCAGAGCCGAAAGCGCCGAAAAGATCTCCGAGTCAAGAAAGGATCTCGCCGATGTCATTCTCGCAAATGCAGGTTTCAAGATCGCGACCTGTGAATGCGGTCTTAAAATAAAGCTGCCGCCGAGCGACTTGCGCATGAAAGTCGTATGCCCGAGATGCAGGAAGGAAATTTCGGTATCGGGTTCAAATGCCGCACCTGTAGGAAATGGAGAGGACGGACTTGTTTTTAAGAGGAAAAATGTGAACTCATGGGAATCGTTCCCGTGCCAGTGCGGAAGATTCACTTTTCAGCTTTCTCCGCTTTTCCGCGGAACGAGTGTAGTCTGCAGACACTGCAGGACAAAAGTCAGGATCGAATATCCCGAATAAAACTCAATATAAAAAAAACGGGGAGCCGAAGCTCCCCGAAAAAACCGGAAAACAGGTTCGATTAGAAGAGTCCCTGTTCCATCATAGCGGTTGCAACTTTCTCGAATCCGGCAATGTTTGCACCAGCAACGAGGTCATATCCAAGGCCGTATTTCTCAGCTGCTGCTGCGGAATTGTCGTGGATGTTCTTCATCATCTGTTTAAGTTTCTCATCAACTTCTTCAGCTGTCCAGACAAGTCTTTCGCTGTTCTGAGACATTTCGAGTGCGGAAACACCTACGCCGCCTGCGTTAACTGCTTTCGACGGAGCAACGATGATGTGTTTCTGCTGGCGAAGGAAGTTGAGTGCATCGTTTGTGGTCGGCATATTTGCAACTTCGATGTAGTATTTTGCGCCACATGCAGCGATTTTTTCAGCCTGCGGCATTTTAACGTCGTTCTGCATTGCTGACGGCATAACGACATCACATTTTACGCCCCAAGGTTTCTCGCCTGCTACGAATTTGCATCCGAATTTGTCAGCGTACGGTTTAACGTGCATCGGGTCTGTAGCTCTCATGGTAAGAAGGTAATCAACCTTTTCCGGAGTTGCTACGCCGTCTTCGTCAAGGATGTATCCGTCAGGACCCGAAAGGGTGATGACTTTTGCGCCGAGCTGCATAGCTTTCTTGCAGATACCCCATGTAACGTTGCCGAAACCAGCTGCTGCGATCGTTTTTCCTTTGATCGTGTCGCCTTCGTGTTTGAGAACGTTCTCAAGGTAGTAAACTGCGCCGTAACCGGTTGCTTCAGGACGAATGAGCGATCCGCCGTAGGTAAGACCTTTACCGGTAAGAACGCCGTTCTCCCAAACGCCTTTAAGTCTTCTGTACTGACCATAGAGGTAACCGATCTCTCTTCCGCCTACACCCATGTCACCGGCAGGAACGTCGATGTCCGGGCTGATGTAACGGTAAAGAGCTGGCATGAAGCTCTGGCAGAAACGCATAACTTCTGCATCAGATTTGCCGGCAGGATCGAAGTCCGAGCCGCCTTTTGCGCCGCCGATAGGAAGACCGGTAAGCGAGTTTTTGAAAGTCTGCTCGAAGCCGAGGAACTTAATGATTCCTTCGTAAACGTTCTTCTGGAAACGAAGACCGCCTTTGTACGGGCCGATTGCACCGTTGAACTGGCATCTCCAGCCGCGGTTGGTGTGGGTGTTGCCCTGATCGTCAGTCCATACGACTCTGAATGTGAACATTCTCTCAGGTTCTGTCATGCGGTTAAGAAGGTCAGCCTTCTCATACTCCGGATGAGCATCAACAACAGGTGAAAGAGAAGAAAGAACTTCTTCTACAGTCTGAACGAATTCGGGTTCGTTCGCATGTTTCGCTTTTACGTTTTCGATAACGCTTTCTACATACTTGTTCATATAAACCTCCAAAAAAAAAGGATTAAAAAAACAAACCCCAATGAACATAAATCGACGCCTTATAAGTAATAAAATTCTTATAGTCAAATAAAAAAACAAAAAAAATTTTATTCTTCAAAATTTGCACATTTCCTCTTTCCGTGCTAATTTCCGCGGTTTTTTGTTGTGGTGTGTCAATGAAGAAAAATATTACCGAAGGTTCGATCCCGAAAATTTTGCTCGATATGGCTCTGGGCATGCTCATCGGGCATGTCGCAATGACTGCGTTCAATCTGACCGACACGTATTTTGTTTCCAAACTCGGAACGCTCGAACTTGCAGCAATGAGCTACACCTTCCCTGTCGTCATGCTCGTCAACCACTTTCTTTTCGGCATCGGACTCGGCACAAGCGCCGTTATTTCCCGTGCGATCGGTCAGAAAGACTTTCCTGAAGTAAAGCGTATTTCGACCGACAGCCTTTTTCTCATAATCTTCCTTGGAACTTTTTTCGGCATCGCAGGACTTCTTACGATAAGACCGATCTTCAGTGCACTCGGCGCAAAAGGCGAAACTCTGGAACTGGTCCTCAGATACATGAGGATCTGCTGCTACGGAATGCCGCTCGGGGCTGTTCCGGCTGTCATCGACAACGAGATCAGAGCCACCGGAGACACAAAAACGCCGGGACTTATCATGCTCACTGTCGTCGTGATCAACATAATTCTGGATCCGCTCCTTATTTTCGGAGTCGGATTTTTCCCGAGGATGGGGATCGAGGGCGCAGCTTTGGCCACGATGATAGCAAAGATCATAAGTGCCGGTCTCGTTGCAAGTTTCATGCAGTTCAAAATGCGGATGTTCGACTTTTCCACGTTTAAACTTTCAGTAACTCTCGGTTCTTGGAAAAAAGTCCTCTGGCTCGGGATCCCGACATCGCTTTCGCTCATGCTCATGCCGATCTCGAATGCAATAGTTACAAGAATCACGGCAGGTTACGGCGACGAAGCTGTCGCCTCTCTCGGAGCCGGGATCAAAATAGATTCGCTTCTTCTCGTAGGTGTTTTCTCGCTTTCGAGCGTCCTCCTGCCCTTCACCGGTCAGAATTACGGCGCAGCAAGGATCGACCGCGTAAAAAAAGCGCTCAAAATCTCCGAACTCTTCTCGCTCTGCTGGGGCTCGTTCATGATGCTTGTCTTCATACTTTTCCGCCGGAATATCGCCTCGATGTTCACTGAAGACCCGGTCGTCCTCAAATATATAATGGAATATATGCTCATCATCGGACTTTCCTTCCCGGCGATAGGATCCTCGATCATGTGCGTCAACGTGATAAACGGACTTCACAAACCGATCCGCTCTACCATGCTCAACTTCATGAGAACGATCGTCATGCTTATCCCCGCAGTCTGGCTCGGAGGCAGGATCGCGGATGTCACAGGCATTTTCGCCGCGATATCTCTGACCAGCATAACGGCTTTCTTCATCTATCACGCGACTGTGAAAATCACTATTGAAAAGATTTGACGTCACGTCGCAACGACGTCACGGCGTGACGATTTGATGATTATTTGCCGATCGTTGCGCACATAACCGCTTTGATCGTGTGCATTCTGTTCTCTGCTTCGTCGAAAACTTTGGAGTATCTGCTTCTAAAGACTTCGTCGGTGACTTCCATCTCTTTGATGCCGAACTTGTCGAATATCTCTTTGCCGACTTTGGTGTTGAGGTCGTGGAAGCTCGGAAGGCAGTGAAGGAAAATAACGTCCGGATTGCCGGTAGCCTTTATCATCTTCATGTTTACCTGGTAAGCCTTGAGCTGTTTGATCCTCTGCTCGAAAAGTGCCTCTTCGCCCATCGATACCCAAACGTCGGTGTAGATGACGTCAGCGTCTTTGACGGCTTTCATCGGATCTTCGGAGAACTCGATCACAGCGCCGGTCTCTTTAGCGACTTCCTTCATTTCTTTTACGAGTTTGCTGACGGGCCAGAGTGCTTTCGGAGCGCAGGATACGAAGAGAATACCCATTTTTGCAGCACCGATCATAAAGCTGTTCCCAAGGATGTTTCTAACATCGCC
>JAEESW010000027.1 GCA_016290135.1 bacterium | reverse complement strand
GTTATGATTCAACAGGTGCGGCTTTTATAAAAAAGGACGGCTCGGTGATCCTGAGAAAAAAAGTCGGAGCACCTTCAAAAGTCGTCGAACAGCTTGAACTTGCAAAATACAACGGTTTCAAGTTCATCGGTCAGGTCCGCTGGGCGACTTACGGCGCCGTTACCGATGTCAACGCGCAGCCGCATGAGGTCAGCTGCCTTGTCCACATGGTCGGAGCACACAACGGAAATGTCAGCAACACCGACAAACTCAAGGTCTTCCTTTCCGAAAACGGTCACGATGTCCTTTCCGACAACGACGGAGAGATGGTCGTCCACCTTGTCGAGCACTTCTACGCGGCACTTACCGCAAAAAAGGCTCCGAAAACGAATGACGAAAAGATCGCCGTTATGATAAAAGCCATCAGAAAGGCGCAGAAAATGATCGAAGGCAGCTACGCGGCGTGCGTCACCCTTCCCGAACTTCCCGGTGTTTTCGCGATCAAAGCCGGTTCTTCGCTTTATGCAGGCAAAGGTTCCGACGCTTCCGGCAACTTCATCGTCGTTTCGAGCGACCTCACCTCGATCCTTTCAAAAACAAGATTCCTCATTCCGATGTCGGAAGGCGAAGGAATATATTTCGACAGCGAAAACTATAAAATGTTCTCCCTTTCGGAAGACAAAGAGTGGGTCCCGAAGCTCAGCAGGAGCAGGCTCAACATCGCCGACATCCAGCTTCAGCCGAAATATCACTTCTTCATGGAGCAGGAGATCTACTCCTCTCCGAAAAACATCGAAAATCTGATGCTCTACTACTTCAATTCAAAGGAAGAAAAGGAGCTTTACTCCGTTTTTGAGGAAAACTGCGACAGTGCACGCGAGATACTCTACTCTCTCCTCGCCCTCTACGATCTTTACGACAAAAAGGAACTTTCGGCAGAATTTGAGAAGATCCGCAATATCCCGACTTTCCGCAGTATATGCGACAAAGCTCTCGGATTCGCACCAAGCCCGCGCCACTTCAGCTTCCGTTCCGAAGAAAAAACGCTTCTCGAGGAGCTTTATTCGGCAGACGGCGCATTTTTCAAGGAGCTCTGGCTCATTGATTCGATGCTCATCTGGAAAAAGAAGAGGATGATAATCAGATTCCGCGACAAACTCGTTTCCGCACTCAAGGCAACGAAGAAAAACGGCGGAAGGATATTCCTTATCGCAAGCGGAACTTCGTATCATGCGTCTCTTACCGGCGCATATTTCTTCAACAATATGACCGACATTTCGCTCATCACATCGAATCCGGGGACTTTCAGATCGTGCTACATCAACTCGCTTTCGGACAAAGACGTCGTTATCGGCGTCAGCCAGAGCGGCGAGACCAAAGATCTGGTCGATATTTTCAACGAGATCAGAAAAATGAGCGACAAGACGACCCTCATCACGATAGTCAACAACGAAAATTCGACTCTTCCGCAGGAAAAAAGCGATTTTTACCTTCCGATCATGTGCGGTTCGGAGATCGCGGTCGCTGCAACGAAATCGTTCATAAGCCAGATCGCCCTTTTCTACATCCTTGCAGCTTTAGTCAGGAACAGCGAAGAAAAGGTCATGAACAATCTCAGTAAGATCAAATACTTCATGGATTTTACACTTAAAAACATCGATGTTCCGGTCGCAGATGTCGCATACGAACTTTTCATGAAACCTTCGATCCATATCCTCGGAACTTCGCTCACCGGCGTTGCAAAAGAAGGCGCCCTCAAGATCAGGGAAGTCGTCCTCAACCACACCGAAGGCTACGATGCAGCCGAGTTCAAACACGGTCCGAACACGATCTTGGGCAAAAATACGATCTATTCGCTTACCGATATGGAAAAACTTCTGGGAAATCTCATCGAAATGAGCGAAAAGATGTTCTCGAAGGGCTTCTTCTCGGACAAAGAGGGAAATTCGGAGATAATAAGAGATGTCATCAATATGACCAAAAACCTGAAATTCCGCAAAATGACTGAAGAATTTGTTGAAAAATCGTTTGCTTCCACTGAAGAGCGCGCACTCACGAAACAGGTTGCCGACCTCTTCAACGAAAGTGTCGATATCGAAGAATTTTTCTCGAACTACCCGCTTGTTTTCATCTGCCCGCCTGACGAGAGAGACAAACGTATCACGATCTCGCAGATCCACACCCACAAGATCCGCGGCGCGGACATCGTTCTCATCGCGGAAGACGACGAAGACCTCAAGAACGCAGCGCTCGGCGTTCCGGCAAATGCAGAAAACTACTGGTCGAAATTCATCGAACTTCCGAGAACAGGCGACAAAAATATATTCGTTTTTGAAGCGGCAGTCGTATTGCAGCTTCTCGCTCTCAAGATGAGCGTTGCCAAAATGAAATATCTCAACCGCTCCGAGATCCAGAACCACGGTGTTCACCCGGACGTTCCGAAAAACGTCAGCAAATCGATAACAGTAGATTAAATCTCTGATTTTATTCGACAAAACGCAGAGACGCCATATTATGACGTCTCTATCAAAAAATTTTCAGGAATTTAAAGGATCTGGATTTTATTGATTTTTACCAGTTGGTTGTATTGGCATTGTAACTGGGAACCGAAGTACTTACGACATAACCTGTTCCGTCATTCCATCTCGGAGTAAGTTCACATGCGTCACTTGCGTAATCACCGACCCATTTGATTTCGACAACTTTCCAAAAGTAAGGGCTTGAAGTAAATCCCGAAACCTGCGGCTCAACACCGTAAGTCGCCTTTAATGTTCCACCGCAGTAAACATTTATTACCGGATGGGTCAGTTTCGAACCACTAAAGTATTTTACTCCGACTCTGAAAACATCACCGTTATTCGGATTGTCAACATTGATATTTTCCGGTATACCTTTAACACTTATATTATCAATATCAAGACGCGGATTTCTCATGGTTCTCAAATTTCCACTTTTATCATAGTTCTGAGTATTTGCGTATCCCCAATTCGGACCAGAACTAGCATCATATTTACAATTACTGTAATAGCAAGGAAGACCAGAACTTGTCGCCCATTCTTGCGTAGTTCCGTTTTTGCCCAAATGCAAATCAACATCAACAGAACCTGTCGTATCCCAGCAGAGCTCGATCCTGAGACCGTCGGAAACGACTCTCAAAACCCATTCACACTCGTAAACTTCACCGTTCGGACGGGTAACTTTAAGGTGAAGGACATAACTTCCCGAAAGCTGGAATTTGACCTTAAACTGAGAGAGACCGACACCTGTTACTTTAGTTTGAGCCGTGCCATCACCACTTAAACCGGCAACAGTTGTCGCGCCTTTTGTCGTAAAACTCGTTTTTTCCAAAACTATATCGCACGGGCCTTTCGTCAAAGTCCATTCCCAAGTTGCCGTATCGGCATCGTTGAACTTGTGACCGGTATCATAAATCATGTTTCCGTCGATCAATTTATCATTGAACGGCTTTGCCACACCGATATCAAAAGCGCAGTCGATAGGCGGAGCGCAGCAGAGCTTGTCGTCTTTACAGCCGTTACAGTTGTTGTCGGCATTGTCGCAAACATCCTGTTTCGGAGTGATCCCGCCTACGCATTCGCCCCAGACACCGGTAGCAGCACGCATCGTGACTTTGCAAGTCTGAACACCGTCACGGCAGGTTCCGACATTTCTGAAGTTCGGCGGACCGGCAAAACAAGGCTGGGTCTGGCCGGGAGAGCACGGACAACCTTCATCAACGACACCGTCGCAGTCGTCGTCAAGTCCGTTGCAGAGCCCGACATCAGCTTCGTTTATATCGGACGGGAAACATTCGGATTTTATGGGAATACAGGTATCAGCGCATATTTCCGAATCGATCGGAATCTGATAGGCATCATTGTAATCTCCCGTATAACCGACATCGATAACGCCTGGATCATTTGTATCGGTATCCGAATCGGGGATCTCCGTGCCGCCGTTCCAATAACTGCATGTCGCACCGTTATCGGCAACACCGTCGCAGTCATCATCGATACCGTTCGTGCAGAGCTCTTCGCTGTTTTCCGATACAGGAAGCACTTCGCCTTCGCAGTGTCCCCAGCTCTCATCGTCCTTGCAGGTCCTTGTAGCAGCCTTGCAGGGGCCGACATTTTCAGTTGAAGGATTGCCTTGATAAGGGCATTTCTGTATTTTTCCGGGTTCACAAGAACCAGTTATGGGACCTTCATCATATTCCACGTCGGAGTCATCGGTATTTTCTCCATGACCGTCTGAGTTGCCGCCACCGTTGTGACCGGTCTCGTCATCGGAAAGTTCACTTCCGCTGCCGCCTTCCCCGCTGCCGCCTTCCGAAGAATCCGGCGCCGCACATCTGCCGGCGGAACAAACCTGACCGAGAGGACAATCAAAGTTGCTCTCGCACGATCCGCCAGTTGTTTCATCGCCGCCGCATGACAAAATAAAAGCGGTCAGAAAACAAACCAGAATAAAAATAATCTTTTTCATATTGTGCCTCCAAAAAACACTACAACCTTTCCATTATACCTATAATCAGATTTTTTTAAAGAGTTTTTTTTGTGTTATTTGATAGCTTCGTAGCAGCTTTCACAGATCCCTGTGACCTCTTCGGAATAATCGTGAAGCTCTCTCTTTTTCCAGCAGCGCGGGCATTTGTCGCCTTCAGCAGCCGTTACGCCGATCCAGAGATCCGTATCTTCAGCTTTTTCAAGTCCTTCAGCCGACTGAGCTTTTTCAAAAGCAGAGACTATGAAGATCGACTCAAGGTTATTGAGTTCGGAATCGAGGACCGGATTGTTTTCGTAATAGATCCGCACTTTCGCATCGAGCGAGTGACCTATAGTCTTGTCGGCGCGGAGAATTTCGAGTTTCTTCTGGACCGCGTTCTTCGCGTCAAGGACAGTCTGCCACGATCCAAGGAATTCTGCATCTTCATCATTGAAATCGGATTCGGGGAACTGCTCAAGGAAAACGCTTTCCTTCTTGGCACCTTTCAGGTATCCGTAAGCCTCTTCGCAGGTGAAGCTGAGGATCGGAGCAAGCGCCTTTACGACACCGCTCAAAATCGAATAAACGACGCTCTGGGTCATTCTGCGTCTCCTGTCGTCGGCACGCATCGTGTAGCGGTCTTTGATGATGTCAAGGTATATCGCGCTCATCGGGATCGTGAAGAAGTCTAACATTTCGTGGTAAACGCGGTGGAACTCGTAGTTTTCGTAGTATCCGCGGATATCTCTGAGTCTTTCCTGCCAGGTGAGATAAGCCCATCTGTCGAGCGAAGTGAGTTCCTCTTTTTTGAAAGCCATCGTTTCCGGGTCGAAATCGTTGACGAAACCGAACATGAACCTGATCGTGTTCCTCATTTTTCTGTATGCAGTAGCGCAGCTTTCGATGATGGAATCGCCGATCCTGTTGTCGTCGCTGTAGTCTTCGCAAGCGACCCAGAGTCTCAGGATCTCGGCACCGTATTTATTGATCTTGACCTGCGGATCGACGAAGTTGCCTTTGCTTTTCGAGATCTTCTCGCCTTTCTCGTCAACGATGAATCCGTGCGTGATGAGATTTTTGTAGGGAGCCTTGCCGTTGATGAGAACGCTCATTTTGAGCGAAGACTGGAACCATCCTCTGTGCTGGTCGCTTCCTTCGAGATAGAGGTCAGCCGGGAAAGTGAATCCTTTTTCGCCGTTCAGGACTTTCGCCCAGCTTACGCCGCTGTCGAACCATACGTCGAGGATGTCGTTTTCCTTGCTGATGTGCGTGCCGCCGCATTTCGGGCATTTGAAACCTGCAGGAAGGAATTCCGCAGCGGTTTTATCGTGCCAAACCTGAATTCCTTTCTCGGAAATTTCGTCAGCGACTTTGTGGGCGATCGCCGCATCGACTATCTTTTCACCGCAGTCGTCGCAGGAGAAGGCGATTATCGGAACGCCCCAGCTTCTCTGACGCGAAATACACCAGTTCGGAGCTTTTTCGAGCATCGGGACTATTCTTTTTCTTCCCCACTCAGGAACCATGCGGACTTTCGCGATCTCGTCAAGGCATTTTTTGCGAAGTCCGGTGTCGTCCATCGAAATGAACCACTGTTCTGTCGCTCTGAAAATGACCGGTTTGTGGCATCTCCAGCAGTGCGGATAGCTGTGGTCGATCATCTCACCCGGCTTGTTGAGGAGGTATCCGGTATTGTAAAGGTGTTCCGTGATGACGGGGTTTGCCTTGAAGACGTGCATCCCGCCGATAACGGGGATGTTTTCGTCGATGATACCGCTTCCGTTGACCGGAGCGTAAGGCTCAAGACCGTATTTAAGACCGGTGACGTAGTCGTCGGCACCGTGTCCCGGAGCGGTGTGGACACAGCCTGTACCTGCATCGGCAGTGACATAGTCGGCATAGACGATTATCGATTCGCGGTCGATGAACGGGTGACGCGCCTTCATCCCTTCGAATCTCATCGCGTCGAACTCAGCAACGACCTCCGGATTTTCGGCCCTTACAGCCTTTACGAACGAATCTTTGAGAACGCTTGCAACGATGAAGACTTCACCGCCATATTTTACAGCCGAGTATTTGAATTCGGGGTTGAGCGCGATCGCAAGGTTAGCCGGAAGAGTCCACGGAGTCGTCGTCCAGATAACGAAGTTCACCTTCTCCCCTTCAAGCTCTTCGAGTTTGTCGATGAGCGGGAATTTGACATAGATCGAAGGAGACTGATGGTTGTCGTATTCGATCTCGGCTTCTGCAAGCGCCGTTTCGCAGCTCGTGCACCAGTAGACCGGCTTTTTTGCCTTGAAAAGTGCGCCTGACTCGACTACTTTCGCAAACTGATGAGCGATGCAGCCTTCATATTTCGGATCAAGGGTGATGTAAGGATGATCCCAGTCGGCCAGAACGCCCAGACGCTTGAAGCCTTCACGCTGGACATTCACCCAGTTGAGGGCGAACTTCTTGCATTCTTCCAGGAACTGGCTCTTGGTCATCTCTTTGCGCTTCGAGCCGAGTTTTTCGGCAGTTTTGAGCTCGATAGGAAGACCGTGACAGTCCCATCCCGGAATGATCGGAGTGTATTTCCCTGACATATTTTCGAATTTTACGACAAAATCCTTGAGAGTTTTATTGAGAATGTGGCCGTTGTGGATGCTTCCGTTCGCATAAGGCGGGCCGTCGTGAATTACAAACGAGGGTTTTCCTTCATTCTGCTCCAGCATTTTGGAATAGACATTGATTTCGTTCCACTTTTTCAGAATTTCGACCTCTTTGACCGGAAGGTTCGCCTTCATCGGGAAATCGGTCTGCGGAAGATTGAGCGTTTTGCTGTAATCCATAATAAAAACTCCATATTAAATAAGCATAAAAAAACGCGGAATATTAGTCTTTTTCGTTGTAAAGTCAATGGTTGCGCAGGTTAATTTTTACATTCGCCGGAAAGAAACATGAATGTGACGCAGTTTTTGGAGACGACTTTGAATCTGCGTCCGCAGTTAGTCAAGCTCCTCTCGCTCCGCTTTCCGCCGCATTCGGCGCATTTTTTGAAGCCGTTCGAGCGTTCGAAGCAGCCTGCACTTATGAAAAGAGGCGGATTGAATCCTGAAATCGGGATGACTTCGGGCGAAAGCTGCGGCATTTCATCTTTGTCTTCGATCCAGTAGCAGCCGAACATGAGTTTTTCGCCCAGAAGATCTTTGAAAAAGGCGTAAGAAAACCTGTTAGCGATGTATTGCGGAAAATCGATAAAGAAGAAAACGTTCTCCTCTTTCAGATGTTCCAGAGCGAAGTTCAGATGTCCAGGATTGGAAAGACCGACAAGAATTTTCCTGTCATTGTTTTCAGCAACTATCTTACTGATTTTATTGAGATATTTTTCACTATCCTTCATCAGCGGAAGAAGCGGTATCGTAAGGAATCCGCCGACAGTCTTGAGGGAATCTTCCTGATCTTCAGACATGAAAAAAGGAATGTCAGGATCGGGATCCATCAAAGCACGTTCACGGAATATTTCCGGAACACCGCCGCTTTCCGGCAATACAAACGAATCAAGAACTTTTCTCTTTTTTTCTTCAAAAACCTTGTCGAGAAACCAGGCGTATTTTTCATAAAAATCAGTTCTTATTTTCTTGAGAACGCTCGGAACGATGAAGACGTTTTCGCAGTTTTTATCAAAAGAGATCTTGTCGGCAAAATAAAACGATTCAGCAGAATTCTTCAGTATTTCAGCGAACTTATCCTTAAAGCCGTTCTGATTTTCAGATTTTTCCGCTGAAATTTCTTCCGACTCGTAGAAAAAGTCTCCGCACTTTATTCTGATCCTGTTTCCGGCAAACGAAACTTCAGGCTCTACCGCCTTTTTCCACTGCGGGAAGCTCCCCGGATTTACTTTTTTTCTTTCCAGAGAGCGCGAACTTACAAGAAAGATCTCGTCCCCTACTTCTGGAAGTTCGGCTGTTTTGACATAAACTCTCGAACTCTCTCCCACAATTTTGAGGTTTTTGCCCGAAGCTGACGAGATCTCCTCGACCGAGCAGTTGAAAGGCTTGGATTCATCGTTATTCTTGAAGAAAAGAAGCCCGTCGTGTATTCCGAGAGAATATTTGGTCTTTATAAAAAAACGGTCTTTCAGCTTTTTCTCGCAGACTCCGGTTTTTACTCCGCGATGTCCCGGATATTTTGGACTTATGAGATTTTCACCTGAAAAATTCTTGAGATAGCCTGTCGTAGCTTTCCTCGCGAAGCAGATCCGGCTGTTCTTAAGAGCCTCGAAGTAGTCGCTGCGCTCAAGCATGGCGCGGTAAAGAGCGGAAGTGTAAAAGACATATTCGGGAGACTTCATGCGCCCTTCGATCTTGAAGGAATCGACTCCGGCGAATTTCAGCTGCAGGGCATGATCCTTATATTCAAGGTCGTTGCACGAAAAAAAATATCCCTTTCCGCCATCTTCGGTCTCGTAGTAGCTCCGGCAGAGCTGCGCGCACATCCCGCGGTTGCCGGAACGCCCGAGGACCATGCCGCTCGCAAGGCAGAGCCCCGAAAAAGAGTAGCACAGAGCGCCGTGGACAAAGACCTCGAGCTCCATATCGGGAACTTCCCTTTTTATTTTCGCAATAAGATCGAGAGGGACTTCACGGCTCAGGACGACTCTTGAAAAACCCTGTGATCTCAGGAATTTAACGCCTTCGACAGTGTGAACAGCCATCTGGGTCGAAGCGTGGAGAGTAAGATCGGGAAAAAGCCTTTTCAATATAGCCGCAAAACCGATATCCTGAAGAATTACCGCGTCGACTCCGGCATCATGCAAAAACCGAGCACATTCGACCGCACTTTCGATTTCGTCTTCTTTGATAACGGTGTTCAGCGCGGCAAATATTTTTTTCCCCTTTTTTTCCGCCAGAGTTTTAAGGGAACGGAACTCGCTTCCCGAAAAATTTTTCGCCGCTTTCCTTGCCGAAAAATCGTTCAGTCCGAGATAAACCGCGTCAGCTCCGCCTTCGTAAGCGGCGACTGCGGCTTCGAAACTGCCTGCGGGAGCAAGGATCTCAACATTCGGACTCATAAAAACACCTAAAATTCAAGCGGCAGATACTTGCCTTCTTCGAGGACTTTGCGTGAATAGTCTTCCAGCATCACGATCGAGCGGAGCGCGACTTCCGGAGCGGGTTTTCCCGCTTTGGCATAAAGTTCGACTTCGTATTTGTAGTATTTTATCGCTTCGGGAATATCGGAGATCAGATCTATCGCGGCAAGATCTGAAACGAGCTCGATCAGCTTTTCCCCTTCGAATTCTCCGCTTTCTATCAGTTTTTTGAGGTAAGGCTTCCTTTCGACGTTTATCTCAAGATCCTTCATAAGTTTCTGCTTTTCATAAACATCGTAGATATTGTTATCGTCAAACTTTTCAAAGCCGTGCTCCCTGCATTTTTCGAGGAAATCATGCCGTTTCAGCTCACTTGCATCAGGAACAACAGTGCTGTTGAGTTTCAAGGCAGTGTCGCAGTCGCCGTGTATCATGTAGATATAGGCAATATTCAAAGTTCCGTTTGACGTGATGTATTCTCCCTTTTTTACCATCTCCTCGTAGAAGGCGATAGCCTGCTCATGCCCGCCTTTTACAATGTGGTAGCCGATAATATTGCCGAGAAGGTTCGGATCCCAGTAGCCGGTGTCGATGGACTTCTGATAATATTCCCACGCCTTGTCGGGAAATTTCATGTTGAGATATTCGGCTCCTATCGTGAAAAGTCCGCGGAATGAGAGCGGCTGTTTTTCGGCATCGGCATGAAGAACTGTCCAGATGTTCTTCATTTCAAAATTGCGCGAGACCGTCCGCAGCGAAAAAGCGCCAAGAACAAGGCACAAAACCAGTGCTGACAAAGCTCTTTTTCTGTTTTTCGAAAAATCGAACATTTCAGAGAAAGTTGAATTCTCGCTGCCGGCGAAATGATCGAACAATATACCGGCTATCGCGCAGAATCCGGTCACCGGCACATAAAGATAGTGGACTGCAACGATTTCATGCAGCGGGATTATCTGCATTACAGGAGCAAGGGAAACTACAAAAAACACGATCCAGAATGCGATCCCGTGTCTTGCCTCTTTCCCTTCCGCATCGTTTTTTGTCTTTTTGTAACTCGTAAAAAGGAACCAGACGAGAAAAACAAGGACAAAAAGAGCGAGGATCGAGAAAAAGACTTCAAAATTCCAGTCGAGGACAAGCGGATATCCGGCGTTGTCAAGGATGAGCTTCCACGGAAAGACCGTCAATTTAAGATAGTGCAGGAATATTGTCGCCGCAGTCAGATAGTGGACTTCGGGCGAATTCCCGTGGAAACTGATACCGTTGAGCGAAACCAGCGCACTGCCTCCGCCCGAGATGGCAAGAAATGCGAAAAATGAAAAAAGAATGAGGAATATCATCGAAAGGATGTAGAACCACGGTTTCGTAAGAAGCGCCGCTCCGTCCTTGTATGCCGCATACATTATGAAAACAAGCGGGATAGTGGCACCCATCTCTTTCGACGAAATCGAAACGATCATAAAGAGAAGTGCGAGAAAAAGCATTCCCCATTGTTTTTTCACTGCTCCCGAAACAGCCCTTTCCGCCGGCGAGACCGTTCTGTAAAATTTGAAGAAACAGCCTATGCTGAGGATGTAGAAAAGACCCATGAGGACATCTCTTCTTCCGGAAATATAGGCTACCGCATCGGTATTTACAGGATGGACGGCAAAGATCAGAGCCGAAACGAACGCGGCGCGTTTTGTAAGACCGAACATCTTCAGCGCCCAGAAAAGAGCCAGCACTGATAGTGTGTGGTAGATCATGTTCATCAGCCTGAAACCTGCCGGATTCATGCCGAAAATGCGGTAGTCGAGTGCGTATGAAACATAACGCAGCGGACGGTATGAAGTAAAAATGTCGGCAAAACTTCTGGAAGTTATCCAAAGCGAATTCTGGACAAGAGGAATGTCATCGAAAATAAATTCGTTCGGAAGCGAGTTGAAATAGACGAAAAATACCGCCAGAACAAGGAAAAATATTTGTTTTTTACTGCTCTTCTCTGTCATCGTCTGCTCCTGAATCAAAAAGCGCATCAAGCTCCCTGTCTATATCCTCCTGTCTCGTTTCACGCTTCATCGGCTTTATGAAAAAAACAACATTCAGGATCATCAGCACTGTGAAAAGAACAAACATGAAAAGCCCTGCATAGTCGGTGCGCGGAACGACTCCGTCCTCGATGAAAAAACCGTCGTCCTTCATGTCGAGATAAAGCGAATTTGCGAAAAAAGCCTGCATTTTTGCAGCTTTCGGATTGGTCTTGAAAGCGTAGGCCCTGCCCTTTACAGTTCTGTAATGAGGCCCAGAGAACGAATCCTCGTCAGTGACAGCCGAATCTATGATGAATTTTGAAGAACCGTTCAGATAATATACGACATGGCGCTCTCCAAAGACCCCTTTTTTGATATTCCCGCCCTGGACTGAAGTTATTCCTTTGATCTGGACATAATCACCGTCCTTCACTTTTGCAAAATTTTCGGTGTTGAGTTCAAGAGCGTCGCCCAGATCTATCGGATTTTCATCCGAGAAAAAATAGAGGAGATTGTCCGAAAAAGCGTAGATCGCGTAAAGCAGGATCAGCGAAGCGACTATGAATGTGACAAAATTCTTTTTTCCTACATAAAAACTGATTTTTTTCATGATTTTTTCTCCAAAAGTGCTGTTGCAAAAGCGGCAACGCCCTCTTTTCTGCCGGTAAAGCCGAGTTTTTCGGTGGTCTTTCCCTTCACCATGACACGATCAAGAGGTATCCGCAGTATTTCAGCCAATTTTTCCCTTATCTGAAGTTTGTATCTGCTTATTTTCGGCGTTTCACAGACGACTGTAGAATCGACGTTTACGATCTCCCAGCCGCGTGAGGCAAGTTCATCCGCCACCTTTTCAAGCAGAATGGTGCTCCTTATGTCTTTGAACGCGTTGTCCGTATCGGGAAAAAGTTCGCCGATATCGCCGATCGCGGAGGCGCCCAAAAGAGCATCGATCACCGCGTGGATCAGCACGTCGGCATCGCTGTGTCCCGCAAGACCGGTGTGGTCTTCGATAAAGATCCCGCCTAAGAAAAGCGGCCTTCCCTCTTCGAATCTGTGGACATCGAATCCGTTTCCTACTCTTAAATTCATACCATCCCCAACCCTATGAACAAGATCTGCATAAATACATAAAAGACAAGATAGATCCTTGCCCTTTTTTCGTCGAATCCGTTAAGGACTTTACCCCCTTTATAGACAAGAACGCTTCTCCAGACAAAAGAGACAAGATTTCCGATCACCGGAACGATGTTGAAAAGCCCGGTCGCCATTATAAAACCCGACATCCTGTAAAAATGGACGAGCCGCGTGTTCGAGCCTAAAAGCGTGCTTCCCGTGTGGAGGATGAACGCCGTGAAAACTATCGCCATGAAAGGAGAAAGGACTATTTGGAAAAAAAGCATCGAAGGCTCGGGATTCATCATGTCAAAGACCGCTTTCACAGCTGCTTCGTCTTTCAAGAGAGGCAGCGTCGCTTCTCCTAACGAAGAGAGAGCCTCCTTGAAAGATGCGAGATCCGGAAAAGCGGTCTGAAAAAATCTCAAAGCCCAGAATATCTGAAAAAGAGAAGCCGCCAAAGCCGCGATCAAGCCGTAAAGAGGAAAGAACGACGGCTTCCTGCAGCTCTTCATTTTGTAGAAGAACTGTTCCGGCATGAAAAGGACCTCCTTTGTCGTAAGAAAGAAGGCGTCGGCGAAACCGATCTTCGAAACAAGATCCCACGGTGTCCCCGAATCTGTCATTAACTTTATCTTTTTAAAGACGACTTTGATCTTTTTAAGGTTTTCATCGACTGCAGCCTCTTCACGAGACGACTCTTCGCGTTCTTTCGGAGCAGATTCCACAACGCTGTTCCTTTCATTTTTAATAGGATCGCCGATAAAGACGAGCGCTCCGCATTTTGGACATCTTGTAAGTCCGTACTTTGCAACAGATACGGCTTTATTGCAGTTCGGACATTCGGTGATCACCTGATCCTCCTTCAAAAAAAAGCGTTTGCTTATAGCACAAAAAACGGATGAAAACTATAAAAAAGCGGATAAAAAAAATGCCTGAGCTTAAAAACCCAGGCATCAAAATGTGCGTGATCTATTTGTGACGAATCAAAGAATTACTTTCTGAAACCGCCTCTCGGTCTCTCTTCACGCGGACGTGCTTCGTTGACAGTAACGGTCCTGCCTGCAAGTTCTGTTCCGTTAAGTCCTTCGATAGCTGCCTCAGCCTCTTCCTTGTTCGGCATTTCAACAAAGCCGAAGCCTTTCGAACGGCCGGTTTCGCGATCGATAACGAATCTTGCGGAATCAACTGTTCCGAAAGCTTCGAATGCGGATCTAAGTTCTTCTTCACTCATTTTGTACGCAAGGTTTCCAACATAAATGTTCATGTCTCTTCTCTCAAAAAACAATTGTAAAACACACCCTGAGAACTATTTCTCAAGGTGAGGCGATAGTAATGGGCAAAAAATAAAAGTCAATAATAAAAAATGTTTTTAAAAAAAAGTTTGTGAAAAAAATTTAATCGACCGTAAGAAGAGCACATCCGGAATCGTCATCTTCCGCATCCGAGGGATCAGAGTGATGATCTTCGCCGCCCTCTTCCCCGTTATCCGCAACAGGCTCGTCGGTATCGCTTGCCGGCGGTTCTTCACCGTCGTTGTAACATCCCGATTTGTCCCAGCCCATGCAGTTCGAAGCGCATTTCGCCGTTCCGTTTTTGGGAGCACCTGCAAGCTGAGCGCACGGCATCGTGTTACCGTCGCAGATCTCGTTCGCATCGATATTTCCGTTTCCGCAGAGAGGACCGGCCGGAGTATCGTCAGGTTCTGTTCCCGGGTCGGAATCGTTGTTTTCCGGTCCACCGTTGTCGATGTCGCTGCCGCCCTGATTTCCGCTGTCATGATCGGAATCCTGATCGTTGTCTTTATCAGGTTTTTCGTCAGCATCTTCGGAATAATCTTCGTCGGGAGTTACAGGATCGTAGTCGTAGAGATCGGCATCGGGATATTCGGCGCCTTCGAAATCCCAGCAGTCTTCTCTCGTGCAGGGAGACGCCTTGTCGATAGCGTCTTTGATGTCCGCCGTGATCGTGCCGCCGCCTTTTATCCATGCTGCTGCAACAGCGCGCAGGGCGTTGACTCTGCCGAAACCGTAGTAGTTGCTGTGACCGTTTGAATCATAGTTCGCATCTGTTTTTGAGACTCTGTCCGCCGTGTTCACGATGATGTCCCTGAGTTCGACTGCGGTGAGATCCGGATTTGCCTCGAGAACGATCGCAGCTACGCCGCTTACTAAAGGTGCAGCCGAAGAAGTGTGCGAAAAACGGTATGAATATTTGCCCCACCATCCGTCTCCGCCTGCCATTACATGATCAGGATTCCAGCCGGCCTTGTCGTGACATCCGCTGGTCCCGGGAGTGCTGCATGTAGGTGCGATGTAATTGTCTGTCGTCCATATCCTGTCGACGAACTTGCTTCCCGACTTTTCTCCTCCGGATGTCGGAGCCATAACGCCGAGTCTCGGACCATAGTTTGAAAAAGAGTATCTTGAACCTTTGCTGTTGACAGCTCCGACAGCCAGAACATTCGGATGTGTCGAAAAAGGATCAGTTGAGAAATCCGCCCCGGCGTTGCCTGATGCGAAAACTAAAAGGACTCCCTTTCCACCGTTTGCTTCGGTCGTCATATAATCAAAAAGTTCATTGTAATACGACTTCATATAATTGCAGTCGTCCATATTTTCATAAAGGAGCCCCCACGAGTTGTTCACAACTTCGGCTCCCTGCTGGACGACCCATCTGAAGACCTGATCGTAATACGATTCGTAAACAGCTCCGACATCTTCAGGGTCTCCGGCCATCCTCGCCAGAATGAGAGAACATGCAGGGCATGCACCGGCAACACCGAGACTGTTGTTCCCGCGGCCGCCGGCGATACCTGTGACAAATGTCCCGTGAAAATTCTTTGTCGCCGACTGATTGCTGAAAAGATTGCCTGCTTCGATAGTGTTGTCGCCGAAATTATTCGATGCGATGATCCCGGGCTGGATATCTTCATGCAGGATATCGAAACCGTCGTCGATTATCGCAAGTTTTCTATCCTTTCCGAGCTCGCTGTCGCTGCTGACCGCACCCAAAATGCGGAGAAGTCTCCACGCTTCGGCGATGTGCGCGTGGTCCTTGCCTGAAACAGTTGCTTTACCGTCTGCAAAAGTAGTGTTTCCCGTGTTGTGGAAATTCCACTGTTCTTTCATGTAAGTGTCGTTAAGATAGAGCGGATCTATCGAATCGACCGAATAGAGCTGGTGTCTGACGAACCTTTCGGCATGAGCAGCCATCCCTTTTTTAACAAAAGCCGCAGCCTTTTTGACCGGCTCATCGTTTCCGCATTTGAGAAGCGCCCAGTTTTTGAGCGTGAGCTCGCCTGCCTCCGTGCACCCGAGACTTTTGATGCACGCTTCCCTTCCCTGAGAGAGACACTTTGCGTCAAGTTTGACAAACAAGCGACCTGTGTGTTCCGCTGCCGGAAGTGCAAAGAACATAAAAAACAAAAATGATGCAACAAAAAACTTTTTCATGAACATCTCCTGATCTGAAATTTCAAAAAGCAATGAGTGGCAGATTTTATTAGATTACGGCTTTATTTCAAGAAGAAGCGAAAATATTTACATTATCTTGTTTATATGATACATCTCCGCGTCCAATTCATTCAAAATCGATTTTTGATAAGTGTTTTTGTTATTTATGCAGATTATTTCAGGAGGATCTCATGCGTTTGTTTCGTTTTTTTGTAATTTTTTCGCTTCTTTCCTTTATGTTGGCAGCATGCGGAGTATCTGATGATGAAGAAACCGACACCGGCAGCAGCTCAGGCAGCAATCCGGAAGACAGTACAGGCGACAATCCGGAAGACAGTACAGGGGAAGAAAATCAACAGAATGTCAACTGCGGCGACAAGATCGTTGACGCAGGCGAAGTATGCGACGGCGGTGCCCAGGAATGCAAAGCGATAGATTCCGGCTACACCGGCGGATTCGCATCATGCAGACCGGATTGCACCGGCTGGGACACTTCGGCGTGTCAGGGTTCCGCTTCAAACAACAATGAAAATCCGAACGATCCCGGCAACAACACCACACCGGGCGGTAACGGCGACGGCGGTTTTGACAAAGATTCCCAGGGCATCTGGGTCGATCCGAAACCTTTCAAGGAAGGCGTTCATCTGATTTGGGAAAACCCGATGGGCAACAAAGGGACCGGCGGTCTCGGACCGACACATGCACAGTCTCAGACATACTGTGAAAATCTCGTTCTTGCAGGAGCAGATGACTGGAGACTTCCCACCATCGACGAACTCAGAACTCTCGTCAGAGGCATCAGCACAATAGAACCGGGAGGAAAATGCCCGACAAGCGAATCCTGCACGAAACAGGAAACCTGCAACGACGATAAAGAAAATACCCAGGGATTCGGAAACTCCTGTCTCGGCTGTGAAGCCCTCAATACAGATAAATACGATCCGGCAGATTCCTATCTCGATCTGGAAAACGACTGCCAGCTCAGCAGCACCCAGCTTGCGGACAACAAGTGCTACATCGTAAAGGCCATGCACGGCGATCCATGCGACGGAACATGGTCAAACACGCCTAACACAGGGACTGCGGCTTCTATGATGAAAGCATTCTGGTATCTTAACTACAAGAGCGGCATAATCCACAGCGACGCAGACGTTCTGAGCGGCGCAAACTGGGTTCGCTGCGTCCGTGAAGGCACAGCTGCTGACGTCACCGAGGAGGAAGAAGAGGAGACCGATCCGAGCCAGAACTGGGAATGCACCGCTGACATCGACTGCACCGGCGGCAAAACATGCCAGAGCCACAAATGCGTTGCCGTAACTTATGTCTCGAACGGTCTCGAATGGCAGAGAGGAACAGTAAATGAAACTCTGAACAAATGGGAAGAAGGAGTCGAAAGAGTCGAAAAATGGGAACCCGCGAAGGCTTACTGCGAAAACCTCGACTATGCGGGACACAACGACTGGAGACTTCCCAACCTCACGGAACTCAAATCACTCGTTCAAGGCTGTGCAGCAACGAATGAATGTCCGGTAACCGCGGAAAATCCGGCATATCCGGGCAATTACTCATCTGTCTGCAAAACATGCGCCAGCGGAAATTATATGCCGGCAGGACTCGGACTGAAGATCGACTTCCCGTATTGGACAAGCACTACCGACGATCCGTCAAAAGCCACCAGAGTCTGGGCTATAAACTTCATGAACGGTGAAGTTTTCTACAGCTATGCCTCCGCAAACCACTACGCAATGTGCGTCAGAAACGCAAACTAAATCGATCTGAAATCCCTTAAAGACATTTCAAGATAACGACAATCGATAATCACGATTTTAATCTGCTGTAATAAAGGGCTCTCTTTTTCATTCCTGCGGCTTTGAAATCATCGGGGCGCACTTTCAGGATCATATCGAGAATTTTGATTGCGTCCGTGACATCTTCGAAATATTCGTAGATTTCAGCGAGAATATACATCGACTCGAAAGAGAGCTCCTTTATCATTGAAATTTTTACGAAATCGTCCCTGATCTCCTTGTATTTATCGGCTTTTTCGAATTTGTTCCACTTCGGAGCGAGCTTCCACAGAGCAAGATTCTTCTGCTCAAGCGCGGAAGGATTCTTCGTTTCTTTGTAGATGAAATCGAACACTTTCGCAGCAGCTTCATAAGAACCTATTTTTGCCAAAGCGGTCGCCTTCATCATCGCCGAATCGTATTCCTTCATCTTCATATATTCGGTCTTTGACCTTATCGGACCGTATTTCAGCATGAGCCGCTCTATGTCCTTTGACGTTTCAGGATCGCGTATCAGTTCGTAGCACTCTCCTGCGAGCTGCAGGAACTCCTTTGCCCGGAGAGCGGTATTCGGCGAGATCCCGCCGAGTTTATCAGGGTGGATCTTCTGCATTATCCTGATATATTCGCGTCTTGCCACCTTTTCATCGAACTTGTTTTTAAGCCCGAAAAGCTGGAAGACATCATTGTAATGCTCGTTTGCATTAAGGAACATCTTTATTTCATCTTCTTCAGAAAGAGCTTCCTGCTTCTTCTCCTGCGCCGCCTTTTCAGAGATCTCTTCTGCCGCCGCCTTTTCGGAAAAAATATCAGACCGATCGATCTTTTCGGCAATCTTCGCCTTTTCATCGGCGCTTGCAGGAAGGATGACAGCGAGCTGCGAGATCAACAGGAAATAGATAGTGCGGTAACTTTTCTTGAGATTTGAAAATATCTCGCTTCTGTTCTGCCCGACAAAAGGCTGCAGGTCTTCCTGAAGAAATAAGAGTTTTGCCGCTTCAGGCTTTATCGAAATAAACTCTGTCGAGTATGGCTTAAGGACTTCAAGGACGCGCTCCCTCGGCATGTTCAGGATCACTGAAAAAAGAAATTCCTTTCCGTCGTACTCCTTCAGTCCCTTTTTCATATCGCCGCTTATCGCGCTTTCGACTTTAAAAAGAGCATTTTTCGACAGATTGCCCAACACATTCATTGGCTTGTCGGTCCATACGGAACCTTTTGAAAGAATAATGAAAAAAGTTTCTCCGCCGTTGAAAACATTTATTTTCCCCGAAAAATCACACAGAAAAAGAAGCGAAAGAAGTTTTTCGAATCTGATGTGGAGTTTTTTATCGCTGTCGATATACGGAGAAATGAAGTCCATGACTATTCCAAGACATTTCCTTCAAGCGCGGAGATGAGTTTTCCTCTTTCTTCGTCGAGTTTGTCCTGAATTTTCTGCTGTTCCGCCCTGAAATCCTTTTCGCGTTTCGTTTTGAGGAAAGGTTTAGCGACTGCCGGGAAAAGCTCGAGAAGAAGTTCTTCCTTTTCGGTAGCTGCAAGTTTCACGCCGCCGAATTCGTCAAGAGTTTCATTGACCTGTTTGACGTGTTTCGATGTGTCGTAAGGCTGTTCTTCGCGTTTTCCCGAGATCTTTTCGCGGAAAGCGGGATCAACCGGCCACGGAGTGTGACCGTAACCGCCTTTGACCAGATTTACGAACTGGACGGAGGTGTTTTCATACATCGCCTTTCCGGAATTGAGGTTGATGACGCAGCTTACAGCCTGGGTCCCGACGATCTGGCTTGTAGGAGTTACAAGCGGCGGAACACCGGCAGCAAGACGTACGATCGGGACCATCTCCATAACCTTCGGAAGAAGATGTTCGATTTTTCCTGCCTGAAGCTGTGCAAGCATGTTCGTATACATTCCGCCAGGGATCTGCGCCATTCTGACTACTTCGTTCGGTTTCGGGAAGTTGAAGTAACGCTCGATCTGCTGTGTAAGGTCGGTAACAGTGTCGGTATCGCCTTTCTTTGCCGCTGCGATCGCGTCGTCGAAAAGTTTTTCCACATCTGCCGGAAGCTTGTCTGTCGGATCAAAATCTTTCGGGAAAAGTTTGTACTGATCGAATTTCGCAAGTTCTTTTCTGATTTTGAAAAGCTCGGTTCTGATTTCTTTTACGGCACTCAGATCGACATTTGTCTCAAGTCCGAGTTTTTGAGCGAAAACCTGAATCAACTCGAACGCAGGAGCTGCCGGACCGCCTGCAAACGGCATGATGACGCTGTCAACGATATCGACATCGTTTACCATCGCCATGAGAACGCTGCCCAAGCCGTAACCCGGAGTGCAGTGAGTGTGCAGATCTATAGGGATTTTTACCGCCTTTTTAAGTGCCGAAATAAGTTTCGCGCTCATTGCCGGATTGATAAGACCCGCCATATCCTTGATCGAGATCATGTCGGCACCCGCCTTTTCAAGCTCAACAGCCTTGTTTACGAAATAGTCGATCGAAAAAAGGTTGTCAGGCAGTTTTTTGCCGCTGAACATAGCTTTGATCTTGTCTTTCGTGGAGAATTTAGGATCGACCGTATAGCAGATGCAGCAGTCGGTCATTCCGCCGTTCTCCTTGACGTATTTTATCGTCGAGCGCATGTTGTCGATGTCGTTCAAAGCATCGAAGATACGCATGATGTCGATGCCTGACTTTATCGCGTTGCGGTTGAAACCTTCGATGACGTCTTCGGGATAAGGATTGTAGCCGAAAAGGTTCCTTCCTCTCGAAAGCGCGGTAAGTTTGCTTGCCTCGCCTACTCCTGCTTTCACTTTTTCAAGTCTGTCCCACGGATCTTCGCCGAGGTAGCGCATAACGGAGTCAGGAACAGCGCCGCCCCACACTTCCATTGCATAAAAATGAGCTTTATTGAATGATTTCAAGAGTCTGTCGACCTGATCCTGATTCATTCTGGTCGCGAACTGCGACTGCTGACCGTCTCTTAAAGTGAGGTCTCTGATAAGAAGTTTTTTTGCCATGATACACCTATATCAAAAGTAATAAAAAACCCAAAAGCACGGCATTTTAGCAGGGAGACTTTTATTTTCAACTAAAAAGAAGATACTCTTAAGAAAAGAATTATTTATTGCGCTCAAGCTCGGCGATGGTCGACTGACGGACCTTTTCCCGGTCGGTTCCTCTCATGGCTGCCTGCTGACGCACAACAGCAGGGATCGACTTGTCGGTTATATCGATATCGTTTTCCGGAACAAGAAGGGGCTCCTCATCTTTAAAGGAGAAGGGCTTCGCCTCTTTGATATTCACACTCATGGAATCGGCAGAAGCGGTCTTGGAAGCTGCCGGAGAGATCTTTTCCTCATCGAGAAGAACGGGTTTCTGCACTTCGATGATCACTTCCTCGGAGCCGCTCTCGCTGTTTCCCATCTCGAAAATGTTGCCGAGATCTTCTTCCTTCACCTTTTTGAACTCCTTCCTTATAGAAAGATTTTCTTTTTCGTGAGCTTCGGCAACGATGAGAACAGAGACGTTGGTCTCGTTTTTATCTACGAAAAGACCGAACTTGAACTCAGCGTTTTTGTCGCGAAGGCTTTCAAGATAGTTGACAGCTTCCGCGAACTCTTTCATTCTGGTGTTTCCGCTGATATAAACCAGCATCTTCTTTGTTCCTTCTATCGTGAAATTGTTGAGGAGCGGATTGTTGAGAGCGTCTTTGACTGCATTGAGCGGAGCGTGTTCGCCTGTCGCCGTTCCGAAACCGATAACAGCGATACCCATGTCGTGCATGGTGTTTTTGACGTCAGCGAAGTCGACATTCACCACACCGGTGTTGATTATGAGTTCGGAAATGCTTCTTACTGCATAAATGAGGATCTCGTTCGGTTTTTTGAACATATCGACAGTGTCGTCCTCGTCTCCGGCGATCTCAAGAAGCGTGTCATTCGGAACGACAAGGAGCGCATCGACATTCTTGCGCAGCTCTTCTATTCCTGCTTCAGCGCTTTTCATCTTCTGATTGCCTTCGAAAGAGAACGGTTTTGTCACGATGCCGACAGTAAGTATCCCGGCTTTTTTAGCGATACCTGCGATCACCGGCGCCGCGCCTGTTCCTGTTCCGCCGCCCATTCCGGCTGTCAGAAAAACCATATTGTAGCCTTCGATCGTGGTGGCTATGTCCATCTGGCTCTCTATCGCAGCATCTCTTCCGCAATCAGGTTTTCCGCCTGCCCCCTGCCCCTTCGTCAGTTTGGGACCGAGCTGGATACGCTCTATCGCGTCAAGAGGCTCAAGCACCTGCGCATCGGTATTCGCAGCCACGATCTTGACATTGCTGTCCTTAAACACCGACTGTTCATTGTTCACAGACTCTTCTTTCATCATTCTCACAGCATTACAGCCGCATCCTCCGACACCGATGACTGCAATTTTTACATTGTCTTCCTTCCCGCTCATCCGACTCTCCTACTCGAAAAAATATTTTAAAATATTGCCCAACTTTACCAAGATCCCGTCCTTTTTCACGATATCCACTTGCTTGCGGACAGTAAAATGCCTGATCATTCCCAATGCCGTTGAAAATTCAGGGTTGCTCAGAACATCATGGAACCCGCTGTCAGGATCTTCCATATTCGGCTTGCCGATCCTTACCGGCTGCTCGAAAATATCCTCCGCTATATACTGGATATCCTTGAGCTCCGCTGTTCCTCCGGTAAGAACGATGTCCGACTGGATAAGGGAATCCTTCTGACTTTCCGCAAGTTTCTTTTTTATTTCTATCAGTATCTCCTCGATCCTCGGAGTTATGACAGTCGCAAGCTGTTTCGCCTTTTTTGTCGTCTGCGCATTCGTTCCGATGACGACAGTCCCGAACACTTCGGTATCCGAAACATATTCAGGACGCGCACTTCCGTATTTGCATTTGACCCTTTCGGCTTCGACCGGCGGGATCTTCATGACTTTGCTTATATCATCCGTGATGAATTTGCCTCCCATAGGCATTACAGCGACATACACAGGGTCTCCGCCGTAGTATACCGCGATATCAGCGACACCGTCACCAATGTCTATCATCGCTACACCGAGCTCTCTTTCGTCGTCCTCAAGGACAGCCCAGCTTGAAGCTATCGCGCTTACGATACCACCGCTTACGATGAATCCGGCATCTTCGACCGCCTTGTAAAGATTCCTGCACATCGTCTTCGGCATAGTGACTATCAGAACATCGACTTCGAGTTTTCTGCACGCCATGCCGATAGGATTGACGATACCGGTCTTGCCGTCAACAGTGTATTTCCCTATTTCGACGTTTATTATATCGCTGTCGTCAGGCATCGTTATGATCTTCGCCTGCTCGATGACCCTTTCGACATCGGTCCTTGCGACTTCCTGGCCCCTGACCTGAATGACACCGTGACTGTTTATGGAGCGTATACCGTCACCCGAAATGCCTACATAGACGGATTTTACACGCTTTGAAGCGATTTTTTCTGCTTCAGAGACCGATTCCAATATAGCCGCCGCAGTTGCCTGGACATCAACGACATCGCCGGCGATAAGACCTTTGTTGTGTTCCGAAACACCTTTCCCTATGATAGAAAACGAGCCTTCCCCGTCTATTTGCGCAATAAGTGTCGTGACCTTCTTCGTACCTATGTCAAGAGCCGTGATCACGTTGTTCTTAGCCATTAAAGTTCCCCCTTTTTTATATTCTGAACACGTTTACCGATTATAGTTTCATGCCTTTTTTCGCCGTAACTGTTTTCGACCTTGTCAAACTCATACTCGCCGGCCCACTGGTTCTCGGCAAGAAGTGAATCCATCGCTGTCGAGGCGTCTTTCATCATTTCGACCCATTCATCGCTCGTAAACTCGTCTTTGAGACGGATCACTGTCCTGAGCCCTCTCCCTGCAGTGCACTCCATCGAATATCCCGCAAGCACCTCGTAACTTATAGCATCCAGTCGGCAGGCAGAAGAGATATCTCCCCATTTTTCGGCAAGAAAAATAGCATTTTTTATCCTCTCGGGGCGTTTTTTATCCTCTTCGGCAGTCGAATAGTTCAGGAAAAACACGGGGATGTTGTCCGAAGATTCACCCGGGACGACTCTTTTGAACAGGATCCCGTCAGCGTCTGAAAACCACATCATGAAAAGATCCTTGCCGGAGTCGGGCGATTTTTTTCTGCTGTTCACGATCATGACAGGCTTGAACTCCTCGACATGTATCTTTACGGAATCAGGAAAGGATTTCTCCACGAAAGCCTTTTTCACCCATCCGCATATAGAAAGACTCTGCGTCATTTTTTTGCTGTCGGCATCGAAAAAACTGATCTTTTTATCGAGACCCGCAGTAAAGAGGATATCTTCTCTTCCGAGGCGGTCATTCCCGCTTATTTCGACGTTTTCAGGAGTTATCAGCATCCTGTCGCTGTTTTTGAACGTCTCGAATGCATCTCCTGCAAAACAGAAAACAGCTGAGAAAAGCGAAACAAAAAGATATGTGCAGAGCACGTATCCTATACCGCCCAATATCCTCAAGAATCTCTTCATTTTGCGCTCAGGCACTCCGAAATAAGGGTTTCAATAAGTTCGAGATAGCCTATCCCGCGGTATTTTGCGATCATCGGAACGAGCGAGTGTCCCGTCATTCCGGGAAGGGTGTTTATCTCGAGCATGATATAATCGTCTCCGTTCACGATGAAATCGCTTCTTGTCACACCTTTGCAACCGAGTGCGACATGAAGTTTAAGGGCTGCATCGGAGATCTTCTCCCTGACAGTTTCGCTTATATCCGGATGAACAGTGTATATCGTCTTGTCGCTGTTGTATTTTGCGTCGTAATCGTAGAACTCGTTCGCCGGAGTGATCTCGACATCTCCCAGCACCTTGTTCTCAAGCACCGCGACATTTACTTCACGCCCTTTGAAGAACTTTTCGCAGAGATAGCGTTTGCCGGCTTTGAGCTCTTTTGCAGCCTCGTTCCAGCTTTCTTCGTCCTTGATGATATAGACTCCGCGGCTCGAACCGTTGACAGGATCCTTTACAACGAAGGGAAAGTCGTAGGGTCTTTCCATTCCGGCAGCAGCCTCTATCGTTTTTCCTTCAGCCACTTTTATTCCGCAGTCCTTCATAACGGCGCGGCAGAGCAGCTTGTCCATCCCAACTGCGCTCGCCGTGACACCCGAATTAGTGTAAGGTATCTTCATCATTTCGAGAAGCCCCTGAACAGTTCCGTCCTCGCCGTATCTTCCGTGAAGCCCGTTTACCGCCACATCAGGATCAAACTCGCGGAGCTTTTCGCTCAAATCGAAACCGACATCGATGAATTTCACATTGGTGTAACCGCCTTCACAAAGCGTTTTGTAAAGCATGTTTCCCGTAACAAGGCTGACTTCGCGCTCATCCGACATCCCGCCGGCAAGAACTGCGATCTTCATGTTTTTGTCGAGTTTCATTGCTGTCTCCTCAAAAAATCAATCATACCAAAACTGAACTTCCGGTTCCAAAGTGACTCCGAACTTTTCGCGGACTCTTTCTATCGCGATATCTTTCAGGCGGCAGAAATCGTCGAAAGTCCCTTCACCGGTATTTATTATTATGTTCGCGTGATTGTCGCTGAGTTTCGCGCCTCCCACCGAAAAGCCCTTCATTCCGCACTGGTCGAGCATATAGCCCGCCTTTCCGTCCTTCGGATTTTTGAAAAGCGAACCGGCGCTGTGCCCTTTTATCTTTATCCTTTTTGAAAGGAACTCCAGGATCCTGCTGCGCACATTTTCCGAAGTGTCTTTAGTGAGAATAAGTTCTGCCCCGTATATCACAAAACACCCTTCCGGCTTATTGTCGAGCGAACGGTAGCTGTATTCAGGCAGAAACGGAAAAACTTTGCCGTTCTGGATCACATAGATGACCCCCACCACATCGTCCCACGATGAACCTGCCGGCGCCGCGTTGCCGTAAAGCGCTCCTCCCAGATTTCCGGGGATGCCGGCAAGAAATTCCACACCTGACAGACCGTTCTTTATCGAATAGTCGAGCAGTGCCGCGTTGCTCACCCACGAAGGCATGAAAGTTTTGACAAGAAACTCATCGATATCGTCAGTGTCGCTCGTGGAGATCGCCTTACCCATGTAAAGAACAGGTTTTTTCACATCTCCCGCAATAATGTTGCTTCCGCCCGAAAGGATCCTGTAATCATCGAACTCGCTGGTAAAACGCACCAGATCGTCGATTATCTCCGGAAAATAAAGATCGCATACAGCGTCTTTCACTTTGATCGTAAGAAAATCGCTTATGTCGGCACGTTTCTTGAATTTCACTTGTTTTCCCCGTTCATAAGTCCGGTCAGAACAGCGTTCACATCTCCCGCTCCTGCCGAAACTATAGCTGAAGCATGGAGTCTCCTTTCATTTTCCTTAATAATTTCAATCGCTTTTTCTTTATTTTCAGCATAGAACACAAAATTGTCGCCGTTCTTCAGATCTTCATAAAGCTCTTTTGACGCTCTGCCTTCGCATTTTTCGCCGGCAGAATATACCGGAAGCACGATCAAGACCCCGGCATCTTTCAAAACTTCCCTGAACTTGTCGTAAAAAGCGGTGAATCTTGATATCCTGTGAGGCTGGAAAACGAGACAGAAATTTTTGAACTCGGCTTCAGCCTGCTCGATAAGCGCCCTGAGCTCGCTCGGATGATGCGCATAGTCATCGATGAGAGCCATTCCGTGCCAGCTTCCGACATTTTGGAATCTGCGGTCGACCTTCGGGACATTTTTCCAGAACCCGCGGTCAAGGACCGGCAGTGTGCGCCCGACCTTCCCCAAATACTCAAATACGGCAAGGAGCGCTGCGGAACGGTTCTGCAGAATGTGGGCGGGCTCGTCGACATCTCCGACATAAATCTCGGTATTGCCGGAAAGGAAGAATAACGACCCGTCCTTCACATAAAAATTGCTGCAGTCACTGTTTTCGAAACCTTCGCCCCGCCTTATTTCGTCATGCGTCGGGAAAGAGAGCGGCGAAAACATCGTAAATAGCCTGTCGCTCAGGTCATATCCGCGTCCGATTATCAGATTTTCCGGTCTTTCAGAAAGAAGATAGCGTTCGAAAGATTTCAGCATCTCGGCCGGAGTTTTGTAGAAATCGGCATGCTCGAATTCAAGGTTTGTAATGACAAGAGAATCGGGCTTCATTTTGAAGATAGAGCCGTCGCTTTCGTCAAGTTCGACGACATAAGGTTCGCCCGCCGAAACACTTGTCTTGCCGTTGCTTTTTCCGCCGGCATAAACCGACGCATCGATACCTGCCGCACGAAGAAGAGCATAGATCATCCACGTCGTCGAAGTCTTGCCGTGGCTTCCGCCGACACCGATCTTGTGCTTTTTTTCAAGCAGGATCGCCAGAAACTCACCGCGGGTAACGACCTTTATTCCTTTTTCAAGAGCCGCAGAAACTTCAGGGTTGTCCAGCGGGACGGCACTCGAACGGACGAGGATGTCGACCCCTCTGAGATGTTCCGGATCGTGACCGGTCATGCACTCGATACCCTGCTCACGCACCATTTTAAGAAATGAACTTTCCTTAAGGTCGCAGCCGCTGACAGCGTAACCAAGCGATCTTGCAGCAGCCGCAAGGCCGCTTACGCCGCTTCCGCCTATGCCCATGAAATGGATATGCATCTATTTTTTCCCGCTCTTCAAAGTCTTTTCAATATCGTCCGCGATCCTTGCCGATGAATTTTCAAAATCAAGTTCAGCCATATTCCTTTTCATATTATCCTCGTTTTTAAGGTAAGTGTTGAGGAAAGAGTAAAGTTTCCTTACCCTCACGCCCGCATTCACGCTCTTTGCGTCTTCAACGATGAATCCCATGCTTTTCTTAGCCATAAAAACGGCATTCTGCTTCTGGAAATAATCTTTGTTTTTCGGAAGCGGCAGATATATCGCCGGTTTTTTGAGAGCGATAAGTTCGGAAATTATATCGCTGTTCGGACGCGCAATGATTATGTCCGCGATCTTGCAGTAGGATCCGCGGTTGTCGAAAAACATCTCGCACGTGCTCTCGATCTTGTTTGTTTCGTAATATCTCTGGATCGCTGCGATCTCTCTGTCGCCCGTTTCGTGGATTATGTGGAAATCTCTGGTGATTTCAGGGTATTTCACAATAAGTTCACGAATCATCGTATTCATCTCCTTAGTCTCTTTTTTACAGGTAAGAATAAGGAGTTTCCGCTTTTTTGTCAGGATCTCAGCCGGTTCTGCCCTGAGGACATCCCTCTCGACAGGGATCCCGCCGACGAACGATTTTTTGTAAAATTCATATTCTATCCCTTCCTGCATCGCTTCGAACGGCAGATATATGCGGTCTGCCTTTTTCATAAAGTCCTCGCCGCATCTCGAAACTGCAAAATTTTCTTCAAACAGCAGAATTTTCACACCGTTTTTCTTCGAGGCAGCCTCAAGAAGAGGATAAGCGGAAAATCCGCCGAAACTCAGGACAGCATTGATGCCCTTGACTTTCAGGATCCTGGTCGCTTCCTGCACGCAGGACTGCATCTTCAGCATCCTGCCGATCCTCGAAAGCAGCCCTCTGGACTGCGGGAAATTGGAAGTAAAAACGACTTCGTAACCTTTTTCACTGAAGATCTTGGCAAAAATGGAACCTTGCATTAGGGCGAAAACGCTCATTATACCGCGCAGCCTGAGTGTGTTCGCAAGTGCAAGAGCCGCTTTCTGCTGCTCTCTCGTATTGATGCCTGTCATAAGCATCATGTATTTCGTTTCGATCGCATTATCCATCTTTACCTCCGGATTCTCAACGCTTGTTCTCGCTCGTGACCGCATTGAGGATAAGACCTACCATAAAGGAATAGCTTGCCAATGCGCTCCCGCCGTAGCTGATAAAAGGAAGCGGGACACCTTTGTTGGGAGAAAGCGACGATACGACGAACAAATTGATCACGACCTGTATCGCCAGCATCAGAACAAAACCCGCTACCATATAAAAATTAAATGTATCCCTGAGGCGCATGACGAAATAGGTCCCTATCCCGAACATCGCCATAAAAAGCATGATCATGACAACAGATCCGACAAAGCCGAACTCCTCTCCGATTATCGGAAATATGAAATCGGTCTGAGATTCCGGCAGGTCCTTGATCTTCACCGTGGAGTTCCCGAAACCGACTCCGGTAGTCCCTCCGATGCTCAGCGCGACCTGTGCCCTGCACTGCTGCAGTCCTGTGTTTGCCCTGAACTCCTTGCCGCACGGGTCGATGAACGACTGAAGTCGGCCTACACGGTAATCCTTTCCGGGCATAAAGACAAGAAGGCAGAAAGCGGCAACAGCCAGAGGAGCGAGGTAAAGGAGGTATTTTTTTCTCATTCCGCCCAAAAGAAGCATGAGCATCGCTGTTCCGCAGATGATAGTCGCTGTCCCGAGATCCTCCTTGGCAATAAGGCCGACGATGGCTATGACCACAAGACCTATGCTGAAAAGATCTTTCAAAAGCTGGACACGCTCCCCTTTTTTCGTCATAACTTCGCTGAGATAGATGACAACGACTATCTTTGCGAACTCTGACGGCTGGAGCATCATAAAATGGAGGTCGATCCATCTTTTCGCACCGTTCCTTGTCGTTCCGATTATCAAAGTGGCGGTCAGGAGGAGGATGATAATAAGAACAAGGTATCTCGATGAATTTTTAAGCCACGAAATATTCACAAGATAAGCGGTTATGAAAGCGGCTCCCGCAAAAGCGAAATTGACCACAAGTCCGCGGATCTGAGGCAGAAGCGCAGCCTCGGCCGACGAGACATTGAACATCTTCACATTGAAGACCATGACCATCCCGAAAGCGACGAGGAGAAAAAATATCGAAAAATAGATCCTTACGGCCTTTTCCATGCTACCCCTCGATCTTAGACTTTAAGTCTTTGACTTTATTGACAAAATCATCACCGCGCTCTTTATAGTTCTTGTACCAGTCAAAACTTGAGCAGGCCGGAGAGAAAAGAACGACGCCGTCTTTTTTTGCGAGAAGGAAGGCCTTTTCAACGGCTTCAGCCATGGAATCTGCGCTCTCGACATTTGCAAAACCGTTGAAATAAGGACGGATTATCTCTTTCGAAGCCCCGATAAGAACGACGCCTTTGCATTTTCTGTCGGCAAGGATCCTGACAGGCTCGTAGCTTCCTCCTTTGTCGACTCCGCCTAAAATGAGAACGACTTTTCCGTCATCGAATCCTGCAAGCGACTTTTCGACCGCGCCGACATTTGTCCCTTTAGAATCATCAATAAATTCAACACCTTGAAATTTATCAACAAAAGCCGTTCTATGAGCCAGCGGATTGAATTCAAGGAGAGTCCTTCTCAATATTTCAGTGTCAGAGACCCATTTCTTCACACCCAAAACAGATGCCATTATATTTTCGACATTGTGGTGTCCGCGGATCTTAAGGTCGTCGACTTTGAGTTTTTTTCCGTCAAAATATACGAACTCATCGTCACAGCTGATGTCTTCAGTCCCTTCTACCGAGAAAAGTTTAAGATCGAAATCAGGGTGTCTGAAATCATCTGCAACGATCCCCGTCCCGAGAACGGCCGTGCCGCCTTTTTTCAATAAATTCAACAGATTGAGCTTCGTATTTTTGTAGTCTTCAAAGTCTTTGTATCTGTCAAGATGATCCGGCGTGACATTGAGAACCATCGCGACATCGACTTTGAGGCTTTTCAGAGTCTCGAGCTGGAAAGAACTGAGTTCGATGACAAAAAACTCGTATCCCTTCCCTATCCCGTTTATTACAGGCTCGCCGATGTTCCCGCAGAGAAACGACTTGAATCCCGCGTTTTTAAGAAAAGCGTGGATAAGCGAAACCGTCGTTGATTTTCCGTTCGTTCCGGTAACAGCGATGACTTTCTCGTCTTTCACGAACCTTCCGGCGAGTTCAAGTTCACCAATGATCTCAGTGCCCTGTCCCGTCAGCTTCTGAATAACGCCGTGTGTTGCCGGAACACCGGGACTGATTATCGCGAGGTCATATTTCAGATTTTCATCGTATACCCGGTATTCGGACGAATATCTTTCAAGCTGTGCGGCATTGTCATCGTAAATAAAAATTTCGTGCCCGGAATTTTTAAGAAACCTTGCGGAAGAGACACCGGAAATCCCAAGTCCGACTATCAGCGCTTTCATTTCAAAACCTCCGGAAAATCAAAAAGTCTCTCAAGTCTGTTGCCTCTGGAACCCTTCACA
>JAEESW010000055.1 GCA_016290135.1 bacterium | reverse complement strand
TTCTGAAGTATTAGAATTGGATAGAAAACAGAAAGAAGAATTCATTTCGCATAGAAACGACCCTGTAAAGGAACAAGTAAAGGAACAAGTAAAGGAACAAGTAAAGGAACAAGTAAAATCGCTGATTCTTGTTTTAGATGGGGAAAAAAGTAAAAAAGAATTAGTGGAATTGCTAAACTTGAAAGGTTTGAGAAATTTTTCAGAAAAGTATACTTCCCCAGCTCTGGAAGGTGGTTTTATAGAATTGACGCAACCGGATTCTCCGAACAGTCCTACGCAGAAGTATCGCTTAACGGCGAAGGGTTTGGCTTTAAAAAGGGAAATTCTGGAAATTACGAGATAACCACGGAGCAAAACCGATGCCCCCACTCAATAAACTCAAATCCGGCGAAAGCTGAACCTCAAAAACCTGCGGGGGAGCGGACCTAAGCTCCCAGAGATCTCACAAATTCTTCAGAATCTCTTCTATCCAAGCGGGATCCAGCACCTCGAACGCAAAACATTTTTTACCGAGATCCTTTAGCGATGCGCCGATGTGATAAAGGATTTTGTTATCAATTATCAGAAAGCGGTCGTGTGCTTTTGATGTGTGTTCTATTATAAGTTGTGGATATTGTTCATTGAATTTTTGAATATCCTGCTTGCTTAATTTTGTTTTAGGATCAGTATAAATCGTGACTTTCACATCTTTTTGCTTTTTTGAAAAGCGTTCCAAAACCGAAATATCAATGTAATTGTCAATAAGAATGATTTCTTGTTCAGCACTTTGAATGAACGATTCAAACTTCGCGTAGGCATCAAAAATCTGACCTCGGAAGAAAACACCTTCCACTGGCGGTAACGAGGTGCGGACAAAAAAATCTATTTTTTCTTCTGTCTTGCTTACACGGTTTTCCAGGCGTTCAATCCTTTGATTCACAGCATAACCTTTAAGAAGATAGTCTTTCAAAACTCCGTTAGCCCAAATTCTGAACTGTGTCCCGCGAAGCGATTTGACACGATAACCCACTGAAATAATTACATCTAAATTGTAGTAATCGACCTGATACGTTTTCCCGTCAGAAGCAGTGTAGGCAAATTTTGCCCAAACTGATTTTTTATCCAGTTCACCCTCGGAAAAAATACTTCTGACATGTTTGCCGATAACACTTTTATCCCGCTGAAAAAGTTCCGCCATCTGATCTATCGATAGCCAGACGGTCTCTTGATCGAACGTCGCCTGAATGCGAGTCACTCCGTCTTCTGTGACGTACATGATTAAGCTTGTGTTATTTTCAGTCATTGCGTTTATCCTCTCAGCCAAAATTCTTTTCAAATTTAAAATAACCGTGTTATAAATATAAATTTTAGAATTTAAATCAACAAAAAAAGTTGATGTTAAAATAAATAATAAGAAATTCTAAATTGCGAACAATGTCGATGATCTTCGACAGATTCAACAACCAAAAGCCGGCACTAAAAAGCAATAACTCCCCAAAATAATTCCCATTTCCGTTCAAGGCAGAGATGTTTCGGCTTAGCCTCAACATGACGAGTTGCAGGCGAGCCGCCCGCGCTCCGACAAACCTCACACGCCCGTCAAGGCTCCCCTGAAACAGCCTCTCCTGAAGTAGGAGAGGTGTCACGCAGTGACGGAGAGGTCCGAGACGCGACACCGGAAACCACACACGCCCTCGTCAGGAAAATTTGATCGACCGATAAAAAATCTTCACAAACAAAACCAAGAGACTATACTCGCCGCGTTGTTTTTTACGGTTTTTTTATAAATTTATTTAAGGAGTTCACTATGACTACAAAATTGGAAAACGCTCTTAACAATTACGTCAACGACCTCAAGGCTAAAGGAACGGCTAAAGGCGATGAAATGGTCATCACGAAGATCCTTCCGCCCGAAGGCGCAAACGGTCCGCGTTATGTCGTCGAAGGCTACAAACAGACTTTTATCAAAATGAATTCAAACAGTTATCTCGGTCTTTCGATGAGAGACGAAGTCATCAAGGCTGAGGAAGAGGGAACGAAGGCTTTCGGTGTCGGCCCCGGCGCAGTCCGCTTCATTTCCGGAACGCATAAGGCTCACGTCGACCTTGAAAAAAGACTTGCGAAGTTCCACGGCAGAGAATCGGCAATGATCTTCTCGAGTGCATACGTTACTTCGATGGGCGTTCTTTTCCCGCTTATCACCAATGAAACGGTCATCATCAGCGACGAGCTCAACCACAACTGCATCATCAACGCGATGAAACTTGCCCGTCCGGCACTCAAACTCATCTACAAGCACAACAATATGGAAGATCTTGAAGCAAAACTTCAGGAAGCTGTCGGCAAAGGAAAGAGATGCATCGTCGTTACAGACGGCGTTTTCTCGATGAGAGGCGACTTCTGCCCGTTCGACAAGTTCACCGCTATCTGCAAGAAATATGACGACAAATTCGAAGAAGGCGTAACGACCGCTGCTGACGACTCCCACGGTGTAGGCGCTTACGGCAAGACCGGAAGAGGAACAGAAGAAGTCACCGGCGCGAAAGTTGACATCCTTATCGGCACGCTCGGCAAGGCTTACGGCGTAAACGGCGGTTATGTCGTCGCTTCGAAATCGGTCACCGAATTCCTTAGACAGTCGGCTCCGATGTATATCTACTCGAACCCGATCACAGTCGGCGAGGCTTATGCAGTTCTCAAAGTCCTCGACATCCTCGAGAGCGAAGAAGGCATCAAACGCCTTGAGCACCTTGCATCCATCACCGCAAGATTCGAAAAAGGACTCGTTGACAACGGTCTTGAGACGATCCCCGGACCGCACCCGGTAACTCCGCTCATGGTCAGAGACACCAAAAAGACGGCAGACATCGTCGAATGGCTCACGAAGAACGGCGTTCTCGCTACGGGACTCAACTATCCGGTAGTTCCGAAGGGCGACGAAGAGATCCGCTTCCAGATCAACGCCGACCACACCGAAGCAGATATCGACTACGTCATCAACGTTCTGAAATCGTTCAAATAGAAATCAAAAGACAAATTTTGTTTTATCCTCACCCTTATCCCGCTCCGCGCTGGAGAGGGACGGGTGAGGTCAAATAGCGAGGTCCGATGAATATCAGAATAACTGGCTGCACAGAGAATAATTTAAAGAACATAAGTGTCGAATTCGAAAAAGGAAAATTCACTGTCGTGACAGGAGTTTCGGGAAGCGGCAAGTCGTCGCTCGTCTACAACACGCTTTTCAAAGAGTCACAGCGGCTGTATCTCTCGTCGTTTCCTGCATGGCAGAGGAAATTTTTCGGAGTTACGAAAAAGCCGAATGCCGGATTCATCGGCGGCCTTGACGCATGTGTCGCCGTAGATCAGCGGGCCGATGTCGCGAATTCCATGTCGACTGTCGGCACTTTTTCAGGTATCTACGACCTCCTGCGCGTTCTTTTTGCCCGTCACGCCGGTATGAGCCGCTCTCTTTTTTCTTTCAATTCGCCGCTTGGCTGCTGCGAGGCATGCAAAGGTTACGGAGTCGAGGATTTTCTCGATCCAGAACTGATCATTGCCGACAAAACGAAGTCGATAAGAGACCGCGCCTTGAAGATAACGGCTCCGAACGGATACATAATCTATTCTCAGGTGACGCTTGATGTCCTCGACGAAGTGTGCCGTGCGCACGGTTTTTCGGTCGATACACCGCTGAATGAACTCTCAAAAGAGCAGCTCGATGTCATATTCTTCGGTAGCGAAAAGATCAAAGTCCCTTTCGGAAAGCACACTCTCGAAAGCCGCATGAAATGGACCGGAATCACGGCAAAACCTCGCGAAGAGGGCTATTACAAAGGGGTGATCAACGTGATGTCGGAGATCCTGAAGCGTGACAGGAATCCCAACATTCTCCGTTTCGTCCGCTCTGTCCCGTGCAGTAAATGTCATGGATCAAGGCTCAATGAAAAGGCTTTATCCGTTCTTTTTGCGGGGAAAAACATTGCCGGGATCTGCGGCATGACTCTTGAAAAGGTGTCAGAGTTCCTTTCAAAAGCGACCGAGGCAGCGACTGATGCCGAAGTTAAGATGATCAGTGAGATCAACGAGTTGCTGACAGGGCTCATAAATATAGGTCTCGGTTATCTTAAACTGGAAACACCTTCTTCGAAGCTCGATTCAAGCGAGATCCAGAGAATAGGGATCGCCGCGGCGGCAAGAAGCACTCTCGTCGGCACGACTTTTATCTTTGACGAGCCGAGCATAGGACTCAACAGAGCCGAGCTGCGCAGCATAATGGAACTGATTTTGAAGATCCGTGACAACGGAAACACTGTTATCGCGGTAGAGCATGATATCGATGCGATACGTCTGGCTGACAACATTGTCGAAACAGGCCCCGGCGGCGGTGTTGACGGCGGAGAGATCCTTTTTTCAGGCTCACTCAGGGATTTTCTTGAAAAAGCGGGCGACACCCCGACAAAGGAGGCCCTGAAAAAGTATGAAAAGATCCCGGCCGGCACCTGCCGCGGAAAAGAGATCGTTGAAGGCGCTGTAAATGCCGTGAGCGGAAGATCGGGAGATGAAAAGAAGGCTTTTTTGGAGGGTTATATAAAAGATCTTGAAGCAAGATCGATAAGTTATGAAATAATAGAAAGGAGCCCCATCGGACGCACTTCACGCTCCAATCCTGCTACTTACACGGGGATCTTTGACAAAATAAGAGACCTTTTTGCCGCAACGGACGAAGCTAAAAAACGAGGCTTTTCGAAATCGCACTTCTCTTTCAACGGCGAAGAGGGAAGGTGCCCCAAATGCGAAGGCGGCGGAGTCATCGAGACTGGAATGAAGTTCATGGGCAGCGTTCAGACCGTGTGCGACAAATGCAACGGAAAACGCTTCATCGACGAGGTCCTTGAAGTGAAGCTGAACGCTCTTTCGGTCTATGACGTCCTCAACCTCTCAGTTTCACAAGCTCTTGATTTCTTTAAGGAAAATAAACAAGTGTCAAAAACTTTGGACATCATGGAGCGTCTCGGCATCGGCTATCTCCTTTTAGGTCAGCCGTCATCGACACTTTCAGGGGGCGAAGCTCAGAGGATAAAACTTGCTCTTTGGCTTTCAAAAATAAAGGAAAATTCGGTACTTATCTTTGAAGAACCGACTGCGGGGCTCCATCCGCTCGACATAGAAAAATTTGTCGGGATCTTAAAAGAGGTGACTGGATCCGGTGTCACTGTCGTTGCGACAGAAAACAATCCTGTCTTTTTGAGTCTTGCCGACAACATCGTCGCTTTCGGAGAGGGAGAAACCGCTTTTTCAACAGGTGCTAGACCTGCGGAAGCGGGAAATTACGAGGCGTGCCTTGCAAAGGAGATAGTTCTCAAAAATATCGATACTCATAATCTCAAAAACGTCGATCTGCGGATAAAACCTAATAAATTCAATGTGATAACCGGCCTTTCAGGGAGCGGGAAGACGAGTCTCGCCTTTGATACTCTTTTTGTCGAAAGCATAAAAGCTGTCATGAGCGGTGTTTCGCCTTATGTCAAAACTTTTCTTCTCGGAAAGAACCGGAGCAGCGCGGAGCAGTGTGAAGATCTACGTGCAGGGATCGGCGTTTCGGCGAAATTTTCCTATTCGGGAGTGCGCTCGACTGTCGGAACTTTGAGCGGGATATACGAGTTCGTGAGGATGCTTTTTTCGAGAGCGGGCAGAGATGAAAACGGAAAAGAGAGTGCCTTTACCGCCGGAGACTTTTCTTTCAACTCTGAAAAAGGAGCGTGTGAAAAGTGTTCGGGAACGGGCTTTATTTTAGGCTGCGATATTGAAAAACTTCAGATAAACCGGGAACTTTCATTTGCCGACGGCGCACTTGCCGCAACGAAGCAGGGGCGTTTTTACGGCGATCTTAACGGGCAGTTCATCCACACTCTTTTTGCAGCCGGGGAGAAACTCGGTATCGATTTTTCAAGACCTGTGAAAGAGCTTTCGCCGCAAGAATTCGAGACTGCAATGTTCGGAGCCGGAGAGGAGATCTTCGATGTGAACTGGGAATACAAAAGGGGAAATATCGAAGGGACGCACTCTTTCAAAGGGACTTGGCGCGGTTTTGCAAACCTTGTGACCGACGAATTCGAGCGTTCTTTGGGAAACAAAAACGAAGATGAGCTCCGTGCGCTGATGGGGCGGAACATTTGCCCTGAAGGTCATGGAAAACGCCTTAAAAAAGAGCTTCTTGCCGTAAAATTCGCTGGAATGACGATAGATGAATTCTGCGAAAGACCTGTCTCTGAGCTTGCAGAGCTTTTGGACGCCATTCGGCCTGACGGTGAAAAAGAGCGGGAGATCTTTGAAAGGATCAAGGCGGAAATCAGCGAAAAGATAAATAAGATCATACTGTTAGGCTTGGGTCATCTGACGCTCTCCCGTGCTGCTTCAACACTTTCGACCGGAGAAAGGGCGCGTCTGAGACTTATAAAAAGTTCTGCGGACAGGCTTGAAAACCTTATTTATGTGATAGACGAGCCAAGCCGCGGACTTCATCCTTCAGAATGTGAAAGCATGGCGGAGCTTTTGAAGGAGATCGCCGAAAAAGGAAACACTGTTGTGGCGGTCGAGCATGTTCCTGAGATCATTAAAAATGCCGACCACATAATCGAAACAGGGCCTGAAAGCGGGAGCAACGGCGGAAAAATAGTTTTTGAAGGCTCTTATGACCGTCTGATCAAATCAGACACTTACACAGCAAGAGCACTTAACTTCAAACCTCTCTTCCAGGATGTGGATTTCGGTGAATTTATAACTCTCGGAAATATTTCGGCAAACAATCTGAAAAATATAACTGTAACGATCCCGAAAGGAAAGATCACAGCTGTTTCAGGCGTTTCCGGGAGCGGAAAAACGACTCTCATAAGGTATCTGGCTCAAAACATCAGGGAATACCCCGTTTTCTTTGACAGAAAAGATGCCGATACGCTGAATACCGCCTCCTTAAATGTCGCATCGTTTGCAGAATGTTACGAAAAAATAAAGAAAAAATTCGGAAAAACTTTCAAAATCACGAAGAACGACATCTGCAGGAACTGCAAAGGAACGGGAAAAACTTCCGTTTCGATGGATTTTTTGGGGAATGTCGAGAATTTCTGCGCCGACTGCGGCGGAACAGGGTTCGCGGAAAACATCCTTTTATTTAAATATAAAGAGAAAAATATTGCGGAGATCCTTGATATGGAGATCGCAGAAGCAGCCCGTTTTTTCAGTGACGATCCCTCGATTTTCAGGACTCTGGAGATCCTTGAAAGGTGCGGACTCGGA
>JAEESW010000054.1 GCA_016290135.1 bacterium | reverse complement strand
GGTTGACTGTTTCAAATTCTTTCAATGAATTCAAATCTTTATGATCAAGAAGCTCCATAATATCCTTCAAGACGGCGTCAAGGACCTTAAAATCCATGACAAAGCCTGTCTCGTCGAGCCTTTCCCTCGTCACGAAAAGGCGGACACGCCAGTTGTGCCCGTGCAGATTCTCACATTTTCCGTGATAATTCCTGAGTCTGTGGGCTGAGGAAAACTGAACTTCGCGGTAAACTTCAAGTTTCATCACTTTTTCTCCTCTTTCGGCTGAGGTCTTGCAATGACGCTCATTTTCAGAATCTTTACATTTTCAACAGGAACGCCCTGATACATATTTTTTGAGGTCACCGGTTTCGCACCTATCTTGTCGACGACTTCAAAGCCTTCGAGGACTTTTCCGAACGGAGCATAACCGTTAGGCTGCGCCGTATTCGGATTCGGATCGAGGTTGTGTGTCGCCTCAAGCGTGATGTAGAACTGGCTTGCGGCACTGTCGGGCTCACGCCTTCTCGCCATGGCAAGCGTATATTTGTCGTGGCTTATGAGAAGTTTTTTACCTTTGACTTTCCCTGACTCGTCCTTCTCTTCGACGCTCGGAGGCATCTCGAGCTTGATAGGCGCTCCGGGTTCCTTTTCGTTAAGATTTTCGTCAAGACCTCCGCCCTGGATCACAAAACCTTTTACGACTCTGTGAAAAATAAGACCGTTGTAAAAACCGCGGTCGACATAGCCGATGAAATTTTCCACCGTTACCGGCATACCGTTGCCGTAAAGACCTAAAGTGATGCTGCCTTCGCTCGTTTCAAGCAGGACTTTGTGGGTGATCTCGAGAGGATCAGGCCTCTTTTCGGACTTCTCTCCGCAGGAAACCGCGAAAAAAAGAGCCGCACAGAACAAAAAAACAGGAACGATCTTAAAAAAGTTTTTCATTTCAAACTCCAATAACAAAAACCGCGCGATTTTAGTTTTGTTTGTGCTTTTCTCAAGAAAAATTATAATGCCGCGCAATTTGTTTATGAACATTTGATTTGGAGGAAAAAATGCTGAAAAGAAATGAAGTCGACCCGAAAAACTGCTGGCAGACGAGCCACCTTTACAAAAACGAAGAAGAAGTCGCGAATGAATTCCAGTGCCTTGAGAAAGACACTGCCGAGATCGTTAAATTCGCCGGAAAACTCGGTGAAAAGGACTCTCTTCTCAAAGCTCTCAGAATCTCAAGCGACGCCATGAGACGCGGCGCAAAACTTCAGTGCTACGCTGACAGGAACCGCGATGTCGACATGAGCGTCGGCAAATGGCAGGAACTTTCGGGCATGGCGGCTGCGGCTATGACAAAAATGGCGGCTGCAAGCTCTTTCATGGAGCCGGAACTTCTCTCCTACAGCGAAGAAAAGCTGCTCGGATTTAAAAACGACCCCGATTTCAGTGATTTTTCAAGATATTTCGACGCGATTCTTCTGAACAAGCCGCACACTCTCTCGGAGCCGGAAGAAAAGATCATGGCTGAGTTCGGCGGTCTTGCTCTCGGCGAATACGAAACCTACTCTACTTTCGCTTCGGCTGACATGAAGTTTCCCGAGATCGAGCTCGAAGGCGAAAAAATGGAAGCAAATATCCAGACTTACGCAAGATTCCGTCAGAGCGACAACCGCGAGACGAGAAAGAAGATCTTCGATGTTTTCTGGAAGACCTACGACAGTTACAAAAACTCGCTTGCGAAGATGCTCCACTACCAGACAAAATACTATGCGACAGTAGCGAAGATCAGAAAATATTCAGATGCTCTCGACAAGGAGATGAAGGAAAACGAGCTTCCGTCAAATTTCTTCTACACTCTGCGTGACAATGTCCGCGCCATTCTGCCGGCACTTCACGAATATCTTGCACTCAAAAAGGAAGTCCTCAACATTCCGGATCAGGGATATCACGATATTTACGCGACGATGGTAAAAGGCGGCAACAGCAGAGTCTACACCTACGAAGACTCCGTGAAACTCGTCAACGAGGCAATGTCCTGCATGACAGACGAATACAGAAAAGCTATCGCAGAAGCGATGGATCCCGCAAACGGCTGGGTCGACATCTATCCGAACGAAGGAAAGGTCAGCGGCGCATACATGGAAGGAATGGCTTACGACACACATCCTTACGTTCTCTTGAACCACATTGACGACTACAATTCGGCTTCAACACTGGCTCACGAGATGGGTCACGCGATCCATTCATACTATTCAAACAAGTTCCAGCCTTACGAAAAGTCGCAGTACACGATCTTCGTTGCCGAAGTCGCAAGCACGTTCAACGAGATAATGCTCATCAACCGCCTTATCGACACGACTGCTGACAAGGAAGAAAAGAAATTCCTCCTCAACCACTTCATCGAAATGGCGCGCGCGACCGTTTTCAGACAGATGCAGTTCGCAGAGTTTGAAGATGCAATCTACAAAAAAGTCGAAGCCGGCGAAGTTCTCACTCCCGAATTCCTCAACGGCATATATGGTCAGACTCTGAGCAGATACTACGGCGAGGAATACGGCCTTATGAAAATCGACGAGCTCTACAAGAACGAGTGGGCTTTCGTTCCTCATTTCTACTACAACTACTACGTTTACAAGTATGTCGTAGGCTTTATCGGCGCACTTTCGCTCGCTGAAGGCGTAAGAAGCGGAAAGATCCCGGCAGAGCAGTATATCAACGGATTCCTCAAGGCCGGAACTTCAAAACCGCCGCTTGAGATCCTCAAGGATGCAGGCGTCGACATGACCGACATCGCACCTTACAAAATGTTCGAGAAAGTATTCGTCGAAAAACTTCAGCAGTTGAAAGAACTGCTCTGAATTTCTGCACTCACAGATAAAGATAATCGTTAAGCACCGGCTGCATACCTTCTTCCGACATATCTTCATACATTTTTTTGAAGCTGCGGCTGTCGTTGATCTCGAACTGCTCGTCGCCTTCCGCCGTCTCGGCATTTTTTCCGGTATATTTGCTTTCGTGGTCGCCTATTCCGGTCGAAACTCCGGCTGAGATCTTGGTCGCTGCGATCTTCACGATGCCGTCCCTGAAGGACTTGCTCTCACGCGACGAGACTGTTATCCCGGCAAACGGCAGGAAAAGGCGGTATGCGCAGAGTATCTGGCAGAGTCTGCGTTCGCTCACATCAAGGGGATTTATCTTTTCATTGTTGATGATGGGTCTCAGTCTCGGGCAGGAAAGTGAAATTTCAGCCTGCGGATACTTTCTCTGGATGAAGTATGCGTGAAGTGCCGTCGCAAGCGCGTCGTGCCTGAAATCGGAGAGCCCGAGCAGCGCGGCAAAAGCGACTCCTCTCATTCCGCCCATAAGCGCCCTTTCCTGCGAATCGAAGCGGTAAGGCCATACCCTTTTGTGGCCTCTGAGATGAAGCTTTTCGAAGCGGACTTTGTCGTAAGTTTCCTGGAAAACGGTGACGTAATCGACTCCGCACTCGTGAAGATACTTGTATTCATCTACATTGAGCGGATAAACCTCAACTCCCACCATTCTGAAGTATTTTCTCGCCAGCTTGCACGCTTCGCCGATGTATTCTACACTGCTTTGAGAGCGGCTTTCGCCTGTCAGAATGAGCACTTCCTCCATTCCGCTCTCGGCGATTATCTTCATTTCATGTTCGATCTGCTCCATGTTCAGTTTTACGCGGCGGATGTCGTTGTAGCAGTTGAAACCGCAGTAAACGCAGTAGTTTTCGCAGTAATTCGCAATATAGAGCGGCGTGAAGAAGTATACCGTGTTGCCGAAATGATCCTGTGTTTCGATGGATGCAAGCCTTGCCGCCTCATCGAGGAACATGTCCGCAGCCGGAGAAAGAAGAGCCTTCAAGTCCTCTATCGAGCGGTTTTTGTGATCAAGAGCGCGCTGAACGTCAGCCGCCGTATACGAATCGGGGTCATAGCTTTCGACTTCAGCCAGAACCTTTGCCGAAATATCGGAATCTATCTGTTCCATTCCCGGAAGATACGCCATGATGTCGGCGCGGGACGCGGGGTTGTTCTCAAGTTCGTGCTTTTTCGCAAGAGCCTCTTTTGAAAGTTTTTTTGAATCTACAAAATAGTTGTTATCCATTTCTTTATTTAAATCCTCCTTTTTCAGCAAATCACGGCCAAAACAGCCGCAAAAAGCAAAAACCGGTGTGTTATACTCAATTTTTGGAAAAATGCGAGAGGGAATTTTTTGCTTTTTGTTTATATCTCTTTTGTCGGAGCGCAGGCGGCCCGCCCGCAATCATTTTCAAAACCTTAAGAGTTTGTTTTGTGAAAGTGAGTGCCTATTTAGCGTTGCGGACATAACGGACACGTTTTTTGCCTTTTCTATTTCAGCACTTCCCAACAACCGCTTTTTCTGCCGCCGACGCGTTGGATTCGTCCGGCTATACGGAGTTTTCTGATGTGGTAAAATACGCCGTCGTCTGTTATATCGAACTCCAAAGCGAGTTCTTTTGTTGTTATATAGGGATTGTCTTTGATTGCGCGGAAAATCTTTTCCGTAGTTTTTTCCGTAGAAATTTCTTCTTTTTCAGTAGTAAAGCCATCCTTTTCCGTAGTTTTTTCCGTAAAAATTTCATCCTTTTCCGTAGTAAAACCGTTCTTTTCTGTAGTTTTTTCGGCTTCTGGACGAAGCATTACATGAAAGAAATTAGGACTCAGTTCAAAAATATCCGGTGTATATGCCGCGAGCATCTTCTCCATGCCGGTGCCAAGCTGTTCGACAAGATCTATATCTTTGAAAATGCGCATGATTTCCCGGTTCCTCGGGCGTGAACATCCGGAAATCAATTCTTCTCTGGACATTCCGTCAATCAATCCACCGTATGAAACTATTTCTATGTGGTCTGAAAAAATATAGAATGCCGGACACATCAGTTCCGAATAATCGTTGTGAACAAAAGCATTGATCACTGCTTCGCGCAGTGCGTCTTTGTCCACAAAGGTCTTTTCCTCGCGGAATGGGTAGCCGACTTTTGCAAAAGTACGATTTTCCAATTCAAGTTTGTCAAGCACTTTCTTGCATGATTTTATAATTGAACAGTAGCCGTAATCTTCGTTTTCAACAAGCTGGGTTTTATTTGTTCCGGCAAATTTCGCAACTTTTATCGTGGTCGTGTTCTGGTCGGCAAAAAGGAAGGCGTTCAGGTTGTACTTCCCGTCAGGAGTAAGCAGATCAAGGTTTTTTGCAAAGTTCGTGTTGAGCCGCTTGCCGTGTTCCTGATAGTAAATATGCAGCTGTTCAAAAGTCAGATCCTGATGCGGAGAAATGATTGTTGTCAAAGAATTTCTGATGCGTCGGGCAAAAATCTTTTCTATCATTGCCGTTGTCATATTTTCAACGCGGCTTCCGTTTCGGAAAAAGCATCCTTTCGGGGTCATTCCTCTTTCTTTCAAGTAGTAAGGCTTCTCCGGACCGCTGGAAATGATAACTTTTACAATATTTTTCCCGTCTTTATTTTCAGTGACTATATCGTATAAACCGAGGCATTCTCCGCGAATGTTGTTTTTGATCCTGTCAGCAACCTGCCGCTGAACTACATCGGGGTTTTTAACTCCGTAAACTGTCAGATTGTCGTCGATTCCGATATACAAAATGCCGCCGGAACTATTAAGAAAGGCGATCACAGCCGGTTCAAAACGGTCGTTGAGACATCTTTTGTATTCTATGTGCTGATTTTCAAAATTAAGAGACATGATCACGATATTTTTAAAAATATTTTTAAATAAACAAATTTCTTGATAGTTGTAATTTAAATTCTAATTTGAGTCAAGAAAATAATTTGTTAAAAATCAACTCCTTATTTTGTAAAACCTTCCGGGAGCGCGGGCAGCTCGCCCGCAACAAAATCAAACCCTTGTTTTGTGAATTTGAAGCGATATCGGAATCTATCTGTTCCATTCCCGGAAGATACGCCATGATGTCGGCGCGGGACGCGGGGTTGTTCTCAAGTTTGTGCTTTTTCGCAAGAGCCTCTTTTGAAAGTTTTTTTGAATCTACAAAATAGTTGTTATCCATTTCAGCCTTCTAATCGTGTAAAAATCCGATGAGTGTGTCTGATGGTGCGCCGCCGCGCGAAAGGACTCTGCCGAGTCCCGAAAGATATGCCTTTCTGCCGGCTTCTATCGCCTGTCTGAATGCGTCGGCCATCTTCGGAAGGTCTCCTGCCGTGGCCAGAGCGGTGTTCGACATTATCGCCGAAACACCCATTTCCATAGCCTCGCATGCCTGTGACGGGCGGCCTATTCCGGCATCAACGATTATCGGAAGATCGATCTCGTCAACAAGGATCTGTATGAAATCGCGTGTGCACAAGCCTTTGTTCGAACCGATCGGAGATGCAAGCGGCATGACCGAAGCTGCACCGGCATTGACAAGATCGCGTGCCGTATTGAGGTCGGGATACATGTAAGGCATTACGACGAAACCCTCTTTTGCAAGGATCTCAGTCGCCTTTACCGTCTCAACATTGTCAGGAAGGAGATACTTCGTGTCGCGCATGATCTCTATTTTAACAAAGTCACCGCAGCCGAGCTCGCGCGCCAGTCTCGCGATGCGCACAGCCTCTTCGGCATTTCTCGCTCCCGAGGTGTTGGGAAGCAGCGTCACACCCTTCGGAATGTAGTCCAAAATACTTTCGTGCTCCTTGGAATTGGCACGGCGCACTGCCAGAGTTATGATCTCCGCACCGGCATACTTCACAGCCGCTTCGATAAGTTTCATCGAATACTTTCCCGAACCGAGAATGAAACGGGACGAAAATTCGTGCCCCGCGATAACGAGTTTGTCTTCTTTATTCATAAAATCCTCCCTAATTTCAAGAGCACAGCGTCACCGCCGTGACAAAACTCGCTCTTATCACTCTTTTTTTTCCATTTATCAATAATTTTGGAGGAAACACCTTTGAAAAATTGTGGCAGAAATTACTTAATCCCCATAAATTTCGCGGCATTGTTGTAGAAAACATCTTCAAGCTGAGAATCGCCGAGGCCGCATGACATGACGCGCTGGATCTCGACTGTCGGATGGTGGAACGGCGAATCGATACCGAACATCACGCGCCCGCTGCCGACAGTTTCGTAGGCATTTTTGATCTGGCAGCCCATCGGCATTCCCGAACATTCAAGCATGAGGTTGTCGAACTTTTTCGCCATCGTGATGCTTCCGTCGATGTAAACGCCGTGACCGTGACCCATGTGGATCATAACTGTCGGGACTTCGGGATGACGCTCGGCAAGGAGACCTATCTGCCACGGAAGCGAGAACGGCGGATGACCGCAGTGGATAA
>JAEESW010000026.1 GCA_016290135.1 bacterium | reverse complement strand
AAAAAGCTGACGGCATCAGGAACACTTCCGATAAATATGCTTATGATTCATATTACCGCCTGAAGGAAGTCAAATACGATTTTACCAACAATACAGCTGCACGAACCGACAGCTACTATCAGGATGGAGTCCACAACATCGAACAGAGCACCGAAAACGGCATAACCTATGCATGGGGAGTGGACAAACTCAACAGACTAAGAAACAAAAAAATCGGAAGCAACACAGAATCCGCATATGAATACGATGAAAGGAACAACATGATTTCCGAGGACAGAAGCGGCACAACAGACGATAAAACCTATATCTACGACGACCTGAACCGCCTCATTGAAGTCAAGGACGGAAGTCAAAACACGATTGCAACTTACACCTACGACGCATTCAACCGCCGCATTACAAAAACAGTCGGCAGCACGACAGAAAGATACTCCTATGACGATTGGAACATCGTTGAAATATCAACAAATTCGGACGATTACACAAACATCATCGATTCCGGCACAGACAGACATATCGCAATCGAAGTCACCGCAAACAACACTTCCACAATTTATTATTTCCTCACCGACGAGCGCGGAAATGTGACAGCCCTCACAGATGCGAACGGCAATGTTTTAGAGCGTTACAGATACCGTGTTTACGGCGATTTTGAGGTCCTCGATTCCCAATTCTCGCCGAAAAACTGCAACAACCAGACCTGCTATGCAACAAACCTACACAACTTCCTCTGGGGCGGCTCCCTCTATGAGCCAGAAACAGGTCTTTATTGGATGCGCAACCGTTACTACCACATTGATATGCACCGCTTTATCAATCAAGACCCCATCGGTATATGGGGAGATGCCAACAACCTCGGCAACGGCTTCGCTTATGTCGCAGGAATGGTCATTGAGGCAAGTGATCCGACGGGGCTAGTAACAGCCTTTAGAGAAGAATCATGTATGGATGATGTTATGAAGGTTGTAAATGACAATTCAGTAGTTGCAAAATTATGGGATATAGCAGAAATAGATAGAAACAACAAGGTGCATATTGAATGTGATGATGATAAAAATGTAGGTAGTTTTACGTATAAATATGATGAAAAAGAGATGTCTCAAGATTACCTTGTGGTTATCGGTGGTAAAGAGGCCCTTTCGTTGGCTGAGAAGTTGGCTCACGAACTGACTCATTTTATCTATGATAAATTTATAATTAATGCTCCAAATATTGATGAGTTAAAAGCTTTTTTGGAGCAAATACAACAATATTTAAAAAAAGAAAAAGATGCAGACAAAATTAAAATGCTGAAAGAAGTGATAAATGAGCTGGAAAAACTGATAGAAGAACTTGAGAAAGCAGTTAAAGAAGCAGAAAAGAATGCTGTAAAGAACCAAAACAAGGCAAAAGAAGAAGAGGAAAAAAAGAAGAAAGGAGGAGAACAATATCCTGGAGATCCAGATTCTTCAGAAGACAAAATTCAGACATATTTTGCAAATCAGTTCATCAAAAAAATTCTTGAAATACGAGAAAAAAAGAGCTTTCTCGAAATTATGGATGAAGTTGGTCCAATTATCAAATATGACAACAATGGCAGAAAAGTTTTTATTTTCAATCCATACTACAAAGGCAAAGATCCGTTGAAAGAACTGTTTTGGAATAAACAGAATTCCGATGGTACAAATGGATTTGTCAGGAATCCGTTCGCACCTGGAGCTAAATACGGATATGATTCAACGACCCATGAAAAATGGCAGCAATCTGGTTTTATACAGCCAAATGTAGACCCGTATTGGCAATAGGAGATTGAAATGAAAAAACTAATATTTTTAACCATTCTATTCTTTGCAGCCTGTTCAAATCATTCATCTGTGCCGGATTCTGCAAAAACAAAAGCACGCTATATTTTTTCGGATAAAAACGGACTTTTCGGTCTTCTTGATGAAAACGGAAAAGAGGTGATTCCGGCTGAATATCTCTACATAGACAAGATAAAAGACGGTCTGATTCCAGCTTTTACGACCCAAAAAGAGTTTGTTTTTCTCAATGAAACTGGAAAAAAGATAAAAGATGTCAAATTCCGAGACATTGATCGTTCTTATTCGGAAGGACTGCTTGCAGTTTCGGATATTCAAAGCGGCAACTGGGGATTCGTTGATAAAAATTTGAATTATGTTGCAAAGCCGCAATTCGATACTGTTGACAGATTTTCTAATGGAACGGCGGAGGTCAGAAAAGACGGTTTCTGGGGAGTTATAAATGAAAAAGGGGATTTTATCGCTAAACCTGAATTTAAAGGAATCATTCGTTTGGATGAGGGTATGACGGCTCTGAAAAAGGAGACCTTGTGGTTTGTAATAGATAAAAACGGGCTTTTTGTTTTTCCTCCTCAATTCGACGGAATAGATGGTCACAGTCTCGGGACGATGGTTGTTTCGAAAAACGGAAAATTCAGAGTTGTCGATCTTAAAAAGGCAAAGGTTTCAGAAGAGGAATATGATGGATTTTTCGGAATGACCAAAGGGAAAGCTGTTTTAAAAAAAGGTTCGTCTATCTATTTGGTAACCGCTGAAAACAATAAAATTTTTCTTATGCAGGATACGGCAAAAGAGATTACCTATATTTTTAACAGCAACGGAAATGCCATCGGAAACAACAGTTTCTATCTTGACTATAAGAAAAAAGACAAGAAAGAAAATCACTTCGTAGTTTTCGACGCTTCAACCGGCAAAAAAATCTGCGATAAAGTCAAACCCTCTTTTTTTACAGAAATGGATGAGAACTGCAACGAAAAGATGGAAACTCCGCATAGCATCGAAATCACAGAGGATGAAGATAGCAAATATGAAAATGTAAGAAAAAGTATGTGCCCTGAAGAAAAATCAGTTTCATTCAAATACAAGGGAAAATGGGGATTCCTTGACGAAAACGGGAAGGAAATTATTCCGGCAGAATACGATAGCGTAAGCGCGTTTTATTTCGGCAGGACATGGGTTAAGAAGGAAGAACATTACTTCGTGATAGACAGGAGCGGAAAAAAGATTTTTGAGATAGATCCTGACTGGAAATCTCTTGACGAACTGCGCTATGTCGAGCCTGTCTGCTATGAATGGAAAGAGAAGGAAATCCTCGCGGAAGATTACTGGCTGCCGAGGAGAAGGATCGAAAAAATGTTCGGGAAAGCCGAACCGAATCCTGTTCTTTTAAAAATGGGAGCCGATGAACTTCTGCAAAAAATTATTGAACACTATGCTCATTTTCACGATAAAGAATCATGTTATCTGGTGGCTTCCAAAAGTTCTGAAAACACATTCCGCCGTATCGAAAAGCACGATGTATCGGGTATAGCGGAGAAAATGCAGAAGAACGATGCTGAGAAATTTGTTGAAAAATTCATTGAAACAAACAGAAAATCAATAGCCGTTTCAGGTTTGGAAAAATATTCCTGTGAAAAAGACGGTATTGTAAGCGACAGCATCTGTTATGGAGAAAACGGAAGCGAAGAATATGACATGGAGAGCTGTCTGAATAAAGTTTCAGGACACCGAATCATTAAATTTTCGATCCCTCTCTATGACCCTGAATCAGACACCATAATGGTTTACAGGGAAGAGTATTGCGGACCTTTGTGCGGAACAGGCTGGCTTCTGTTTCTTGAGATGAAGGACGGGGAACTGGTTTATACCGGAAGCATCTTTATGTTTATTTCGTGATTCAAACTGGTAAATTTTATGCATGAAAAACAAATTGAAAATGGCAAGACACTCCGCAAGACAGCTACCGGAAACGACCTTGATTTGATCGAATACAACAATTCCGAAATCGCATCATACAGCCGCGCAAACGGAGTCCTCTCCGCCATTACAAAAGGTCAGAACCTGATCGAGACATTCAGTTACAACAACTGGAACATGCTCGACAATCATACGGTAAGCAATGCAAATGCCGATATTTATGACATGAGCTACAACTATTCACGCGGCTGGCACCTGATTGAGAAAGCAGACGGCATAAAGAACACATCGGATAAATACACCTATGATTCATACTACCGCCTGAAAGAAGTCAAATACGACTTTGCAAATAACACGGCGGCAAGAACCGACAATTTTTATCAGGACGGCAGTAATCAAACAATTGCAACTTACACCTACGACGCATTCAACCGCCGCATAACGAAAACCGTCGGAAGCACAACTGAAAGATACACTTACGACGATTGGGATATAGTTGAAATATCAACAAATTCGGACGATTACACAAACATCATCGATTCCGGCACAGACAGACATATCGCAATCGAAGTCACCGCGAACAACACTTCCACACTTTATTATTTCCTGACTGATGAACGCGGAAATGTGACAGCCCTCACCGATGCAAACGGCAATGTTTTAGAGCGTTACAGATACCGTGTTTACGGTGATTTTGAAATCCTTGATTCCCAGTTCTCGCCGAAAAACTGCAGCAACCAGACCTGCTATGCAACGAACCTGCACAATTTCATCTGGGGCGGCTCGCTCTACGAGTCCGAAACAGGCCTTTACTGGATGCGAAACCGTTATTACCACATCGACATGCACCGCTTCATCAACCAAGATCCAATCGGAATCTGGGGAGATGCCAACAACTTAGGTAATGGCTTCGCCTACGTTGCCGGAATGGTCATTGAGGCGAGTGATCCGAGTGGGTTGGATATTTGGATTGAAGATGGTACAGACGATGATTTTTTCATGCATCAGAAAATATCTGTTACTGATCCAGGAAATATTAACGGGTATAAATCTTGGAGTTTTGGAGCTATATTTGAAAATGATGGTATACTATACAGATTGCCAAATATGAGTAGCGCAATCTTCGGATTGAATGTAAGAGGCGTTGTTTATTCAGACGATTCCAACAAAGCTGGAAAAGTAAAAATTAAACTTAAGACTTCTCCTCAGCAAGACGAAATGGCAAGAAATATATTAAATAGATTAATTAGATCTCAAGGGAAATATGCTATCCTTTTTACTTCATCAGGCACTAATTGTCGTGGTTTTTCCAAAAAGATGTTTTCTATGTTTGAAAAAGGGATTTATGATTTTGATACAGCAAAAAAATTATTCAATAAAATCGCAGGAAATACTCCTGATGAAGAACCTGATAAAGCTGATTCCGACAGGGAAATTCCTAACAATGGTGATGGAACAAATCCCGAATCCAAGGCAGTAGAAGATGACGATAGTTTTGGAACAAATCCTATAAGAAGCAAATACCCAGAAGCTGATGTTGAGTGCAGTTATGGTAGTTGCCAGTGTGTATCTGGAAATTGTTCTGGGGCAACAGGGGAAAATATGCCGTCGGATCCAGACAAAGACCCTTCAAACGCCATTCAAAAAATTTTGATGAATAACATTTTGGCGAAAATGCTGAAGCGTGGAGAAAGTGAACAACCGCCTGTTTTCATTGATACCAGCACAGGACCCAACGGCGCAATTAAAATTTACCGCAATCCATATTATGTGAACAAAGATCCATTGAAAACTATCTTGTTTGATGGCAATAACGGTTCTGGTAAGCCCATGATTTACCGCAATCCTTTTGTTCCTGGGGCAAGTTACGGTTATGACTCCACAACTTATGAAAAATGGCAGCAAAGCGGGTTTATTCAGCCGGAGGTGGATCCATGGCTAAGATAATCGATAGTGATAAACTATGGCACCATCTGGTTTTGATTTCTGAAATCTTTTATTTGTTCATATTTTTTGGATTGTGGGTCGAGTTCCATTTGTATTATAAATTGTCCATATTAAATTCAGAAACTACTTTTTTGTTTATAGTAGTAGCTCCCTTCATATATTTTTTGGCTTTTCACATATACTACATATTTGTGAGCTTTAAGATGGAGGAATTAAAATATTTAAGAAAAACAGCAATATTGCTTTTTCTATTCAGAATACTGCTGCTCTCTTTTGTTTTTGTTAATTGGTTGGGTGGTAATATTGTTTTAGATGCCATCTATAGATCGGGAAAGCAACCGGACAAAAACCTTTTGCTTTTTAAGCACTTAATTTCAGGGAGCATTGAAATTATTCCGTATCTAATTTTTGAAATATGTTTTATAGCGAGCTTTTTTGTTAAGGGGCTAGAAAACAAGAGAAAAATTATGATTGTCGTATTTTTGTTATCATTAGTATGTTTTTACATTTTACAGAGTTTAGGATTTATGACTTACTAAATTACCGCGGAAATATCGATCCTTATTGGTATTAAGAGGTAGCTATGAAAGCATTTTTTATTTTTATGATTGCTGTTTCTATTTCGTTTTCTGTTTTTGGAAAAGAAAAGACAGAAAAGCAACACAATTTTAATTTGTCAGGAAAAACTTTTCAAAGTATCTGTGAAGGCGAACTTTCCACAAAAATCATTTTTCTAAGCAACAAAAAAGCTGAGTTCGTTTTCCATGAATTCTGGTCGGAAGATGGTGACAACGCTGGAGAAGTAACCTATTCATCAACAGTCGATTACAAAGTGGACGGCAATAAAATTCTGATTGAAAGAGTTGGGATAAAATATGTTTTTTCATATTCAGAACTTAAAGATTATCCAAGTTCTGCAAAGGGATTGCAGTTGATATCGTTGACAGGAACCGGGGATAAGTTTTTCAATGCTGAAGGATGTCAGAAAATACTTTTAGAACAAAAAAGCCAACGTAATGCAAAAGAGAAAAAGTAATTACACCAGCACCGGACCAAACGGAGCGATAATGATTTATAAAAATCCGTACTATGTAAACAAGGACCCTCTAAAAAATATTTTGATTCTCGGATATGATGGTTCGAAGCCGATTCTTGTCAGAAATCCATTAGCTCTTCCTACATCTAGAACATGGGCCAATACTTACGAAAAGTGGCAGCAAAGCGGGTTTGTTCAGCCGGAGGTAGATCCATGGTTAAGATAATCAATGGAATAATGAAAAAAATAAATAGTAATAAATTGTTTTATGCTTTTATTTTAGCTTCTGAATTCACTTATTTGTTGGTTTTTTGGGGAATATTGTTTATTTGGGGTTGTGGATCAAAAATGGGCAATATTAAATTATTGTCAGATATCGGAGGTTTTTCATTTTTAATAGGTATTCCATGTTTTTTAATAGTTCACATAAGTTACGTAATTTCCAGCTTTTTTGCACCACATATAAAAAAATTCAGAAACACAATTATTTTATTGTTCTTGTTTCGGCTTTTTCTGGTGCTTTTTGTCTTTAACATTTTCGGTTATACAGTATAGAAGAGGATGTTATGAAAAATGATATCTTTAAAATATATCTGACTTTATTGGCAATATCTTGGGATTGTTTCTTGATTGTTTCGGTATTGATTGAAGCAACTAGTTTAAGCACACAGAATTTTATTTTCTATATGCTTTTAGGTGCTATTTTTATGATTTTTGAAGTATTTTTTATGGCAAGCTTTTTTGTAAAAGAACTCGAAAACAGAAAAGTTGCCATAATTGCTGCATTCTTTTTGTCGTGGGTATATGCCGGTGTGCTAAATGCTGTAAGTGACATATTGACTGCTATTTTATTCAAGTTGAATGTTTAGAATTAATGGAATTAAGCATAAAGACGACTGGCGCAAAGTCAGCCGCAGAAAAGAAGATTTCACATCGCTGAACGCACCGACAGTCGCAGATTATGAATACACCTATTCCAAAGGGCTTCACCTCATCGGGAAGCAGGAAAACGAGGAAAACCGCAGGACCGCTTATCAGTATGACTCATACTACCGCCTGAAAGAAGTGGCTCTATCCCCAAAAAGTAGACACAAAAACGAGCTTTTCGAGTGAAAGCCAGACAGAAAAATCCTTCCCGAAAGTGTTTTTTGCTATCAGCTGAAAATCTTATAGCAAAAATCTTGCCGCAATCTTTTTTGGCATTATAATTTTCCGTTTTTTTGGCGGGTGGTTTATGAGTTCATCTTTAAAAATACAGCAGCAGCAGAATCTATTGCTCAAGACTGATCTCAGGATGACTCTGCAGATGCGTCAGAGCATCGAGATGCTGCTGAAAAACCAGTTCGAGCTCAGGGAAATGATCCTGGAAGAAGTTTCCGAGAATCCGTTCCTCGAGATCGAGGACTGGGGCGACGATACTCCGGAAGCGGCCGTTACAGAACACGGCGACATAAACGAGATCCCCGACCAGAAAAGCATCGATGTCACAGTTCCGCTCCAGATCAACGACAATTCCGCTGATATGAGTTCGATCCTTGCAGACTTCGACTGGGAGCAGATACGCGAGACTTCATCGAACAATTTCGGCGAGACGAATCTGAGAAAATCGAACGATCTTCCCGACAACCTGAATTTTGAAAACACCATCCCCGACGAGGAGAGTTTTTCACAGTCGCTCGACTTCCAGATCTCGGTCTCCGATCACCCCGACACCATGAAGGACATACTGATCTACATGGCTTACAACCTTGACAGCCGGGGTTTTCTCCCCGACAGCGATGAAGATATCGCGGTCCAGACAGCGACAGATGAAAAAACTGTGGCCGAAGCAAGAGAGATCCTTAAAAATTTCGAGCCGTTAGGCTGCGGCTGCCGGAACTTCCCGGAATATCTGAGATTCATCTTCATAGACCACGGCAAGATCGAGATCCCTGAAGAGTTCAAAAAATCGGTCAACAGGCTTTTCAGCGATGTATCCATGCTCGATCTGCTCGTCAAAAAGAATTTCGACGCCCTTTGCGGGAATCTCGGCATCACGCAGCAGGAGCTCACCGACCTTCTGCTCTTTTTCAGAAGCGGTGTCGCAGCCCCCTACCCCGCATTCGGTTACGAGCGGGAAAGGACGGAATACGTCCGTGCCGATCTCATGGTATTCATGCGTGACGGCGAACCGGTGATCTATATCGACGACAAGATGCTGCCGACAGTCGTTCTCAGAACGGAACTGTTCGAGGACAACCTGAAAAACGTCAAGAACCGCGATGAAAAGCACTTCATCCGGGAAAAATACAAAAACGCAGAGTGGATAATCAAGTCGGTCAGCGACAGAAACCGCACTCTCTATCAGGTCGCCGCAAGTATTTTTTCGCATCAGAAGGCGTTTTTGGAGCACGGAGACAAATTTCTGAAGCCGCTCACTCTGAAAGATGTTTCCGACGACATCGGCCGCCACATCGCGACTGTCTCAAGGCTCACCAACGGCAAATACGCGCAGACTCCGCACGGGATCTTCGAGCTCAAATACTTCTTCGTAAAGCAGGTGAACGACAATCTGACGACAAACAAGCGTCTCGAACAGAAAATAGTCGAAATAATCGAAGGTGAAGACCGCGAAAATCCTTACAGCGACGACGACATCGCCCACATTCTGAGCAAGGAAGGGATCGAAGTCGCCCGCAGGACCGTCGCGAAATACCGCTCGAAGATGAATATTCCTCTCGCGAGGGAACGGAAAAGAAACTATCAATTCGAAGTCGGGAGCTGATCATGTGCAAAATAGGAAAATTCTTAAAAAAGGAACTCGCCGCTTGTCATGCCGACATAAAAACAAAGGAAGAACTTTTCGAATATATCGCCGAAAACGCCGAAAAATGCGCCGGTATTCCGAAAGATTCAGTACTTAAAAGCCTGACGGAGCGCGAGACTTACGGTTCCACAGGGATCGGCAAAGGCGTTGCCGTTCCGCACTGCAGGATAAAAGGGTCGAAAGAGGTCGTCGTCCAGCTCATCTCGCTTGCAGAGCCGATGCCTTACGGAAGCAGCGACGGAGAGGATGTCCGCCTCGTTTTCACGCTGATCGTGCCTGAAGGGAACAACCTGCTCTATCTCAAGCTGATAAGCCAGATCTCGGTTTTATGCAGCAGCGCAAAAATACGCGCCGGCCTCATCGCGGCACGGGATCCGAAAGAAATGATCAATCTAATCTCAAATTTATAGGAGGAAGTTATGGTTTTCAGAGTTGAAGTCGGTTTGAACGAAGATGTGAAAGACGCACAAGGTTTGACTTGGAAAAGACGGATCGAGACCGATCTCGGGATCAAAACGGTCACCGATGTCAAGATGCTCAAGGTCTATCTGATCGACTGCGAAAATGTAACTCAGCAGCAGGTCGCGGCGTTTGCGTCGGAAGTCCTCGCCGATCCGGTGACTGAAGTTTTCGAGACGCGTGAAGTCCTTGCCGACAACTATTCTTTCGACTGGATCGTAGAGACCGGATACCTTCCGGGCGTAACAGACAACGAAGGAAAAACGGCTCTCTGGGGACTCAAGACCTTCCTCGGCAATATCGGTGAAAACGACATGGTCTTCTCCGGCAGGAAATATCTTATCAGCGGAAATATCAGCGAAGACGAGATCAAAAAGATCGCGTCGGATCTGCTTGCAAACGGCGTGATCCAGCGTTATTCGATACTCAGTTCCAAACAGTGGCGCAAAGGCCAGAGGATAGGCGACGCGGTCCCGAGAGTCGTAGACAAAACGCAGCCGGTCGTTGAAAAAATGGCGCTTGATGTTTCCGATGAAGACCTGATGAAGATCTCAAGATCGAGAGTCCTTGCGCTCAACATCGACGAAATGAAGGCGATACGCGACTACTTCAAACGCGAGGATGTAATAAAAGAGAGAATCGCTCACGGGATGTCGGCTGAGGCTACCGACTGCGAGGTCGAAGTCTTCGCACAGACCTGGAGCGAACACTGCAAACACAAAATTTTCGCAGCAGACATAAAATACGAGGACAAAACAGCGGAAAAAAGCGAAGAGATCCACTCTCTCTACAAATCGTGCATCAAAAAAACGACTACCGACATGCTTGAGAGCAAACCGTGGATAAAATCGGTCTTCGACGACAACGCCGGAATAGTCCAGGTCGACGACGACACACTTTTCGCGATGAAAGTCGAGACCCACAACTCTCCGAGCGCACTTGACCCGTACGGCGGCGCACTCACCGGCATCGTCGGCGTGAACCGCGACATCATCGGCTGCGGAATGGGTGCGAAACCGATCCTCAACACGGATGTTTTCTGCTTTGCAAGCCCGTTCTTCCGCGGCGACATCCCTGAAAAACTTCTTCATCCCGGAAGGATTTTCCGCGGCGTCCACAGAGGAGTAAAAGACGGCGGCAACGAAAGCGGTATCCCGGTAGTCAACGGCTCTATCTACTTCGACAACCGTTATCTCGGCAAACCTCTCGTCTTCTGCGGAACAGGCGGTCTCATGCCGATGGAGCTCAACGGCAGACCGTCGTGGAAAAAAGAGGCTAAGGCAGGCGATCTCATCGTCATGTCGGGCGGCAGAGTCGGAAAAGACGGCATCCACGGCGCGACATTCAGCAGCGAGGAACTTCACGAAGGAAGCCCCGTTACGGCAGTCCAGATAGGAGACGCGATCGTTCAGAAGAGAATGCTGGATTTCATTCTTGAAGCACGCGACAAAGGTCTTTTCAACGCTATCACGGACAACGGCGCAGGCGGACTCAGCTCAAGTGTCGGCGAGATGGCGCAGGATACAGGCGGAGCAAGGGTGAACCTTGAAAAAGTCCCGCTCAAATACCAGGGTCTTCAGCCGTGGGAGATCTTCATTTCGGAAGCTCAGGAGCGCATGACCATGTCCGTTCCGAAAGAAAAATACGAAGAACTCAAGAAGATCGCAGACATCCACGAAGTCGAGATCACAGTCGTCGGCGAATACACCAACACAGGATATCTTGAGATCTACTACAACGACATCCGCGCAGCTTATCTCGAGATGGAATTCCTCCACAAAGGTAACCCGAAATACAAACTCGAAGCAGTCTGGAATTTCCGCGAAAAACAGCCTGAAAAACAGTTCGTTCCGGCTGAAAAGAGCAACCTCAACCATATTCTGCTCGACATGATGGGACGCGTGAACATCGCTTCGAAAGAGGACTGGGTGCGTCAGTACGACCACGAAGTCCAGGGCAGAAGCGCAGGAAAGCCTTTCTGCGGAGCCGAACACGACGGTCCGAGCGATGCAGGCGTTCTCAGAGTTTCGCCTTTCAAGAAAAACGCGATCGTAGTTTCTCACGGGATCAAGCCCTCCTTCAGCGATATCGACTGCTTCCACATGACGGCAAGCGTAATCGACGAGGGAGTAAGAAACGCAGTCTGCGTCGGCGCCGACCCTGATTTTATGAGCGGTCTCGACAACTTCTGCTGGCCTGATCCGATCTACGACGCTGAAAAGAACGACGACGGCAAAATGAAGCTCGCTCAGCTCGTCCGCTCCAACAAAGCGCTCTACAAATACTGCACCGAATACGGGATCCCGCTCATCAGCGGCAAAGACAGCATGCACAACGACTACGGCAGCGGCAAAAACAAAATCTCGATCCCGCCGACACTCCTTTTCACCCTCATCTCGAAGATGGATGACGTCGAAAAGATGGTCACAATGGATTTCAAGCACGAAAACGACAAAATCTTCCTTATCGGCGAAACGAAAGACGAACTCGGCGGCAGCGAATACTACCTCTACCACGGCATAAAACACGAAGGCTTCGTCCCGAAAGTCGATTCTGCGAAGTTCATGAAGAGCTACCGCGCTCTGCATGAAGCTATGAAACACTCTCTTGTTGAAAGCGCTCACGACCTTTCGGACGGCGGTTTTGCGATAGCGGTTGCGGAATCGGCGTTCTCCGGCGGCTTCGGCGCGAAAGTCGACCTCAAGAAAATGATAAAATCGGGCGATGTCTCAAGAAACGACACACTTCTTTTCAGCGAATCGAACGGCAGGATCCTTGTTTCCGTAAGACCTGAAAATGCCGAAGCGTTCAAAAATGCCATGAAAGACTGCGAATGCGCCGAGATAGGTGAAGTAACCTCAGGAACATTCCTCAAGATAAGCGGCCTCAAAGACGAAAGCGTCGTAGACCTCGATATCTATGAACTCAAAAAGAGCTGGAAAGGCCTGATGAACAAGATGCACTAGTCACAGGATCCCGTTTCCCGCAAAAGAGAAAAATCCGTTTCCTTTCGAAAAAATAATGTGATCCAAAAGTTCGATCCCCATCATAAAACCAGCCTCGCGAAGCTGTTTTGTCACGAGTTTGTCTTCGTCGGAAGGTGTCAGGCTGCCTGAAGGATGATTGTGAGCCACGATTATCGAAGCGGCGCGGTCAGTGCAGGCCACGGCAAAAACCTCCCTCGGATGGAGCGGCGCATAGTTCAAAGTTCCGATAAAAGTGAGATGAACGTCTATCACCCGCCTCGAACCGTCAAGGGTTATCGTCAGAAAATGCTCCTGCTTCTTTTCGGCGTAGTCTTTGAGAAGCGGCAGCAGATCCTGCGGGCTCCTGATCAGCGGTTTTTCACTTTCGATGTAAAAGCGTTTCGCAAGTTCGAATGCCGCCAGGATCTGGCACGCCCTGGAAGAGCCGACACCAGGGACCACTGAAAGTTTTTTGATATCAAGCGCTTCAAGTTTTTCATTTTCGAGCAGAGTTTCGATCTCTTTCGAAATGGTCATCAGCGGATGGTTTTTTCCGCCGCTCCCGAAAATAACGGCGACAAGTTCACGGTTGGAAAGCGCCGAAGCCCCTTTTGAAACCAGCTTCTCACGCGGTTTGTCCTTTTCGTAAAGATCCTTTATCTGTTTCATGATCACCCCACGGTTAGAATTTAGATTAGAATAGTTGAAAAATCAAGATAAAAATTTGCAATCAACGGTAAAATTTTTGCAAAATCAGTTCATCTCCTTGCACTTTTTCTAAAATTCAGTAGCATAATGAGCGATTTTTTGAGAAAGTTGTTATTTCTTTAATACGGGAGGAGAAAATGGGAATGAGAAGGATTTGGGTATTTCCGGCAATTCTGAGTCTGATTTTCATGATGAGCTGCGGCGGCGGCAAAAAGGAGACCGTTTACGACTATCCCGACGGTGATTCGGACGATGCCGACATTTCGGATGTAGAAATATCGGACAAGGATACAGACGATCCTCAAGAACCGGAAGAACCGGACAATACAGAAAAACCTGATGAGAATCCGGAAGAACCGGAAGATCACGACGATCCCGAAACTCCCGATGAAACACCGGATGAAGCTCCTGTAGATCCTGAAGCGACAGAAAGCCGCAGGATCAGCGGTGCCGTTCAGGCTGGAAGCGCAACGTCAGTCGCCCTTTACGAATGCGGCGGAGCAGATAAGATCGCAGAGGCGGATACCGATGCAAAAGGCAAATATTCATTCAAGGCTGACATTTCGGCAGCTAAGACCTACTGCGTAAAAGCTGGTGACCTAGCAAGCTGCTTCAAAGGAATGAGCGACCATGTCGCAAATATTTCCGAGATCACGACTGCGGCGTATCTTCTCGACAAGACTTGTGCTGATATGCGCAAAAGCGAAACAAAAATAAGAACTTACACAAAAATCGGAACAGGAGAATGGCTGGGTGAACTCGACTATTCCGGGCTTTCGGGAATAAATGACGGACTCAAACTCCTCTCCTCCTTCATCGGTTCAAGCGATGCGGAGACCCTTTCTGAAAAGATCGCCGAAGACGCGAAGAAGGAATCCCCCGAATTTGCGAAACTCTTCAACGGCTTCAAAGTTTCTGTAAACAAAACTGAGATAGTTATCGGCGAAACGGCTGACAGCAACGCAAATTTCAGCGTTGAAGGCGGCAGCACGAAAGTTGCTCCGAATTTCAAAATCAGCTGGACAGTTCAGAACAAAACAGCCGAAGCTGCGTCTTACAAATTCACTACTTCCTTTCCGGGCGAATACACGGCAAGAGCAAAACTTGTTTCGGGCAGTGACACTCTTTCGCAGGATTCTGCAACAGTCCTCTTTTTGCAGAAGAAAAACGGAGGCACGGTCTATGTAAGCGATACGTCGAAGGACATTTCGTTCAGGATAGACGACGGTATCTACGGCGTAATTCCTAAGGGAACAGCTGTCAAAAAGAACGGAAGCAAAATAAATTCAATAAGTTACGAAGTCTTGACTGCTGGTGGTCCTCAAGTCTCGAGGCTCAGATTCAGGCCTGAAGGCGCCGTTTTCGAAGGCGATTCGATGTATTTCATCCACGAATTGGGCACCGTTTTCGGCGGTGATCCGATCATGCTTTCAGCAAAAAGAGCAAATTCCAACGGCTCAAGCGATGTCCTTCAGTCAGTAGGCGGCGACCCGATCATGCTTGCTGCAGGCGGTGATCCGATAATGTTCTCTGCCGGAGGCGATCCTATCATGCAGATCGCAAAAAGTGGAGGCGGAGATCCGATCATGATAAGTGCTGCAGGAGATCCGATCATGACGAGCGCAGCAGGAGATCCGATAATGTCTGCTGCTGCAGGAGACCCGATCATGGCTTCGGCTGCGGGAGATCCGATCATGGCAAGCGCTGCAGGCGATCCGATCATGATGGGAACGAGCTCGAGCGTCATGATCTCGCAGACGAACCACTATTCGACATTCACGGTCGAAGCAGCAAATCTTCCCGTTTCTGTGGACAATCTTGTTGCAAGATGGTGCGACGGCTCATTCTACCGCGGATATTCCCCGATTGAGTTCATCAAACTCGGATTCCAGACATACAAACCTGAAAGCTCTCTCCTTCCGTATCTTACCTGTGAGAAGTTCGCAGATCTCGGAAACGACCTTTACGAACTTATCAATAAGCCTGTGGGCTTCCAGAGGAATTTGAATCTTATTGAGAACCTTTTCTTTGTTTCTGAGTTCTATAACCGCATGAAGGCAAAACGTGAAAGCGGCGCAGTTGCAGCGGTTAAGAACGGTCTTGAGCTGAGAAGCGCGATCGCGGCACTTTATACCGCAACGACTTCATACAACAGAAGCACCACTTTCGCAGATTTGACAGACTCCTCGCTGATCCCGCTCACCTACAGCGGAAACGCGCCGGAAGACTACACTGCCAAAGCAAGGAATGCACTTGCAGGCAACACTGAATATGCAGCGACGAAGAAAGAGATGATGATCTTTGCGAACTACATCACGACATCATCGAAAGGGCCCGATTTCAGCAACGTCGAAACGGTCCTCACTCCCGACCAGCTCGTCTGCGCATGGCTGGATCCCGATACGGAAGCTGCCAACTGCAATAAAGTTTACACTCTCAACGAAAACGGCCACGTTACGCTTGGAGGCACCGAAGTCAGCGTCGCAGAGGCGAACGCAATATTCACCAGATACTTAATGCCGATGAACAGCCGCCTTTCCAACGATGAAAAGCTCGATCTTTTCAGGACTTTCTACCTTGCACTGAAATATGCTGGAACGATCTTCTACAACGGAAGCGATGTCGAAGAACTTCACGATGCTCTCCTTGAGACTGCATACCTCGTTTTTGACGGCATCAACGGCAACATGAACGCAGTTTCAATAGTTGATACTTTCGACGCTTCGGCTCACACAGTTGCCGTTCTTGACGGCGTTGAAATGGCGACAGTTCCATATCTCACCAAACTGAGCGCACTTACCGATCAGATCTCTCTCAAAGTCGCGGCTGGAAGCGCAGATGTCGAAAAAGTTATCATCAGTATCGAAGGAAAAGAATTCGAGAAAGTTCAGGAAAATACGCGTACTTACTACAAGCCGAGAGGGGAAAAGAAAGAAAAAACGATAGTTCTCGCTCCGGGAAACCTTTCTCAGGGTGAAACTGCTCTCAAGACCCTTCTCGGAAGCGAAAATGTCGATTCTCTCGGCAATATCACGGGCAAAATGACGATAGTCGCGAACTCGAAGATCTCAGGAAAGACCTACACGACGCAGAAGACCTACGAGTTCTTCGTAAACAACGACAGTGACGGCGTAAATTCGAAGGAAGTTCCTGCAAACATTCAGATCTTCGTAAACGATTCAACGGGTCATGCAATTCACGCAAACGCAAATCCGACAGTGATCCTCAACCCCGGGAACAAGGTCTTCTACTCTGAAAACGGTGTAGTAAGCATTGAAAACCTCACTCCGGCGGCTTACACGGTCGATGCTTATGCTGACGGATATTATGCAAAGAGCGCAAGCGTAAACGTTCCGGCAGGTGCGACATTCAGCGTTGAGATCAGGCTTGACGAAGAGCTTACGGGCACGGCTGACGCAAACCTTGAACTCAAAGTAAACATAAACACGGTAAAGCATCCGTCGAAAGTTTATGTCCAGATCTACAACGACGACATGGATCTGGTTGCAAACGAGACTGCGAAATTCGTTGAAGGAACCGGCAAATACGAAACACTAAATATCGAAATGAATTCAGGCAGATACACGCTTTTGGCAGTCGGTGAGGATATGTACAGATACCTCGAGGCGATAACGCTTTACGAAGGAGACAACGAAAAAACGATAACGGTAGTTGCAAAGAACGCATGCGGAAACGGCATCGTCGATTCGGCCGAAGAGTGCGAACCGACGCTTTCCGAACCTGTTTCCTGCGGAACGATCTATCCGGCTTCGACCTATCCTGAAAAGAGTGCAACATGCGATCCCAATACCTGCACGTTCAACAAGTCTGAATGCGGAAAAGCGGCACTTTGCGGCGACGGCATTTTGGATGAAGGTGAAGGCTGCGACGGCGGATCCAAGGCATGTGCGGAAATAGCGGGTTTCGGCAATTCGACGGGCTCCGCTCCGTGCGCCGCAGACTGCTCGGGCTACATCACGGCAGGAAACTGCTCGAAAACGACTGAAAGCTGCGGAAACCTTCCTGCAAACGCGCTTTGGAACGACGGTTACGGCACATTCGCTCAAACTTATAACGGCACGAACTGGCTTCCGGCAGCAAAGGCTGCAACTTTCGGTACAACGAAAGAAGAATGCTCATTCTCGTGTGCAAAAGGCTACAAATGGAACGGTTCTGCATGCATTGAAGCTCCGCTTTCGCTTGCCCTCATCTGCACGGGCGCAGACAGCTGCTCAGACAATACGGCAGAGACGGAATGTCCGGCTTATGGCGTTGCTTTCTTCGGTCAGGATGCTCAGTATGCAGAAGCAGGATTCTGCACTCCCCACACGCTTTCTGCAGCCGGAAACGGAATAATAAAAGACGCTTTCACCCACTACGAGTGGCAGGCTTCATCAAGCACGGCTATGAACTGGAGCTCCGCAAACGACTACTGCTCTCATCTCAACGATGAAAGCGGCTCGTCATCGCTCTGGAGAATACCGGGCCCGGCAGAACTCCTCACGATAGTTGATTCAAGCACGGCAAGCCCTGCGCTCGGCGGCATATTCACTGCCAAAGGACACGCTTTCTGGGCAAGTGAAGATAACAGAAACAGCGGAAACGCCTGGAGAGTTGATGAAAACGGCGCACTTGTGAGTGTTGCAAAAACGACTCAAAACAGCGTTCTCTGCGTAAGAACAAATGAATACGATGCGCCGGAAAGCCGCTTCACGGCAACTGCCGAGACAGTCAAAGACAGTGTCAGCGGACTCATGTGGCAGAAACAGGCCGTTGCTTCCAGAACATGGGCTGAAGCTCTCAACTACTGCGGCGAAGTCTCGACTAATGACAGATTCGACTGGCGTCTTCCCAACAGAAACGAGCTTGCTTCGCTCATCGATTACGAGAAGACAAACGGCGCAATGAGCGGTTTCCCGGGAATCGCGGCAAAAGGTTTCTGGACTTCGACAAGTTCGGTCAACGAAACTGCAAAGGCGTGGACAGTCGATTTTGAGACGGGAAATATCGAAGCAACAGACAAAACTTCTACAAAATACATAATCTGCGTCCGCAATGACGAGCCGTGCCTGGGCGGCGAATGTGCCGATCCGTGCAGCTTCAACGCATGCAAAGGCATGGCAAATTCGACAGGGCTCTGCACCGCAGACGACTACAGTTTCACCTGCGGCTGCAGATCGGGCTTCAACTGGAATCACGGCAAATGTCTCCTCGCTACGACGCGTTATATCGCCTGCGAAGGCTTGCCCGAGAACGCGGTCTGGAACACTGTTTTCGGCATCAGCCAGACTTACGACGGCAACAACTGGTATCCGAGTGAAGTAGGACAGTACAACGAAACTCCGAGTTCAACGATGTGCCGTTTCGTTTGCAACACCAACTACGATTGGGATGCCGGTGACAAAAAGTGTGTCGCAAGAAAAACACTCACGGAATGCAGCGGCAAACCGGCAAAATCGATCTGGAACATGGTCGACAACAGGATCGTACAGACATGGAACGGAGATTCATGGGAACCTTCGGAAGAGCCTGTGTTCAGCGAAAACGAGTGCAGCGAAACTTGCTGTTTTGAGTGCAAAGAACACTTCAACTGGAACAGCGAAGACAGAACTTGTGATCCTGAAACACAAGAAAATATTGCATGCACAGGCCTTGCGGAAAACGCTTTGTGGTGGAACGGTGTTTCAACCATAACGCAGACCTGGGACGACAATTCCGGCGACTGGTATCCGTCAACAACCGGAACATACAAATCCGATGCAGGCGGAAACGGCTGTTTCTTCCACTGCAAAGAGCACCACAACTGGAACCAGACATACAGAAAATGCGATCCTGACATGAACGAGGCTAACTGCACAGGTCAGCTTCCCGAAAATGCGGAATGGAACGTATATACCAAAATAACCCAGACTTGGGACGAAGCGGCGCAGAAATATCTGCCGGAAACGACCGGAACCTACAACGAAACACCGAGCCCGAACGAATGCCGTTTCAAATGCAAAGACAACTACACTTATGACGGCACAAACTGCGCGGCCAACACCAAACAGGAACCGTGCACCGGACTTCCGGCATTCGCTTCGTGGTGGAATACGACTGTAAAAAAGACATGGAACGGCACCGGTTGGGAACCGAATACCGTGGAATCAAGATACAGTGAAAATGCAGTCGAAAATGCCGGATTCTGTTACTTCAGATGCAACGAAAACTACGAATGGAACTCTTCTTCCAACGCATGTGCCGGAAAAACACAATCTGCTGACTGCGACAACGAGACTCTTCCTCAAAACGCAGTATGGTGGAACGACGGCACTGTAACGCAGACATGGAACGGCTACGGATGGCTGCCGACAACGATCGGAAGCTACAAATCGGACGGTGCGGCGGGCGACGGCTGTTACTTCAAGTGCAAAGACTATCATTACAGATGGGATCAGGCATACAGAAGCTGCGACTGCGCCGACGGATATTTCTGGGACGGCTCTGAATGTATAAGCCCGTGCGAAACCGCCTCCAACACCTGCGGCGAACATTCTGTATGCAAGGCAACATCGGCTGATACTTTTGACTGCGAATGCGAAAGCGGATATGTGTCTGAAAACCTGCAGTGTAAGGAAAGAAGGATCTGGAGTTTTGAAGATGCATGGGAAGACACTTCTTCCGGAATTATTTCAGTTGACAATTCCGCAGAGTATCATTGGGTAAGATCGAATGCTTTTGGAGCAAAAACCGGAAACTATGCAATGTGTTACAATGCTGATAATTATCACTCCGAAATGACAATAAATGTAAATATGCCTGAAGACGGAGTCGTAGCTTTCTACATAAGAGGTATTCAGGATACTACGAATCACGACATTGTCTTTGCTCTATATATTGACGGAGAGAGTCCTTCAGATATGGTGTTGACAAACCGCGAATCGGTTATCCTTCTCACAAATGGATCTTCGGGCAATGAGAGGACGGGCTGGACTGACTGGACTATGCACAGCTTCCCGCTGACAGCCGGATCACACGCTTTGAAATTCCGTTACAATTCATACAGGTATCAGAGATTCTGCATTGACGATCTTACGATCCTGCCTGAATGCAGTATGTCATCAGGCACGCCCTGTTTTGATCCGTCAAGCGGTATGATCTGGTCTGCAAAACAGGATGATGTAACTTGGTATACTGCTGTTGATTATTGCGGCAACTATTCAGAAAGCGGACTCGGCAGCTGGCATCTGCCGAATATCAGTGAACTGAGAACAATTGCCCGAAACTGCCCGGACGTAGAAACAGGCGGAGAGTGCAGTGTCATAGACACAGGCGATCCGTCAACGAGTTGTCTGGAAAACAGTTGCCAGAGTTCTGAATCCTGTTCTTGTTATGATGGAGGAAGCAGCATACTTAGCAACAGTGATTATCTTTGGTCGTCATCGTCATACGAAGATAACAGTGCGGCTGCATGGACTCTTTGGTTTAATTGGGCTGGAATAAACCCTGTTTCTACAACGGCTGTCGGCGGTGTGGATGCCCGCTGCACGAAAGCTCCTTGTGACGAAGGATATGTCTGGGACGGAGCAAAGTGTGTAAAACAATGTACCGCATCCTTATGTTCCCAATCTTTTGTACATTCGACAGGCAGCTGCGCAAATGACTATGCATGCGAATGCTATGACGGAATGTTCTGGAACGGTTCGATGTGCATCAACCCGTGTAGTTATTATCTACCGTGCAACGGTCTTCCCCATTCGAATAACTCCTGCACTGCGACAGCATGGAATCAGTATGAGTGCGGCTGCGAAAACGGATATGCATGGAACGGCTCAGAATGTGTGACTGAATGCAGTCCAACTTCAGGCACTCCGTGCTACGATCCGGCAAGCGGACTCACATGGTCTCCGAGAGTGGGCGGAGTAAACTGGCAGGGTGCTGTTGACTATTGTGAAGGCTCGACCTACGGCGGGTTCACCGATTGGAAACTGCCTACGATCAGTGAGCTTAGAACGCTTATTCAAAACTGTGCCGGCACGATCACCGGGGGTGCATGTGCGGTCGTAGATACAGATTCCGCGAGTTGTCTGTCGTACAATGAATGCATCTCGAATGCATGCAGGAGCTGTGCTTACAATACAAACGGTCTCTACAGCAAATTAGGTGAAACCGACATAATATGGTCTTCTTCTATTGACGCAGATGACCCTGACATTTACGCATGGTGCTTAGATTTCAGTGAAGGAATGGTTGAAAGTTATCAGCAGATATCCACTCACTATACCCGCTGCGTAAGGTAGCTCTCGAGTTTAGTTCCGGTTCGTCCAAAGATAAAGCATCCTCAGACTACACGGCAGTCCGCTGTGTCCGTTAACTGACATCAGTTCCTGACCATTCAGACAAACGATAAATTCCTGGATTTATTTGAATTGCCATTTTTTGCCTCTATAATCCGCCGCTTTTGTTTTTGGGGAGGAAAAATGGATATCAGATCAGTCATTTTCGATATGGACGGAACGCTTCTTGACACGCTCGACATAATTTCGAGGACGAACAACCGTATTCTTGAAAAGCACGGTTTCAAAACGCACACGATAGAAGAGTACACTGGTTTTGTGGGCGACGGAATGAGGATGCTGATGCGCCGTGCGCTGCCGGAAGGGACTTCCGAAGATGTGATCAGCTCTCTTCTGCCGGAAGTATTGGACCTTTACCACGAAGAAGGAGTCGGGACGATCCCGCCGTTTCCGGGGATCCGCGAGACGCTTTCAGGGCTTGTCGAACGGGGTGTGAAGATCTCGATCCTCACCAACAAGGAGCACAAGTACGCCCTTCTCAACGCCGAAACCATTCTCGGAGAATTCAAATTCGACGCCATTCTTGGCGAGCGCCCCGGCAAGCCTTTGAAACCTGCGCCAGACGGGATATTTGAAATCGCCGAGATCACAAAAGTTCCGCTTTCGGAAACTGTCTATGCCGGCGACATGAAAGCCGACATCCTGACGGCGAAAAACGCAGGGATCGCTTCGGTCGGGTGCCTCTGGGGCTTCGGCAGAAAGGAAGATCTCATCGCTCTTGGAGCAGACTTCCTCATTTCCGAGCCGCGCGAGCTTCTCGATCTTACCGGCCGCAAAGTTTGACATAGCGGACATATTCCTTAAAATACTTCGTTTTACTGATTTGCTAAAGACAAAAGAGGAAAAATGAAAGTTTTGATAGTCGGAAAAGGCGGTCGGGAACACGCCCTTGCATGGAAAATCGCTCAAAGTTTTTATGTCGACAGACTTTTTTGCTTTCCTGGGAACGCAGGGATCGCAAAAGTTGCCGAGATACCCGATATTAAGGACGATTCCGTTGAATCTCTTCTTGATTTTGCTATCAGGGAATCAATCGATCTGACAGTCGTAGGGCCGGAAGACTACCTTGCAAAAGGGATAGTCGATGCTTTTGAAGCAAAAGGACTCACTATTTTCGGCGCGAACAGAGAGGCTGCGCGTCTTGAATCGAGCAAGGCTTTTGCAAAAGAAGTGATGAAAACAGCCGGAATCCCTACCGCGGCGTATTCGACAGTCACCGACTTTGAGAGCGGAGACAAGGTCCTGAAGTCCTCGAAATACCCGGTCGTTCTTAAGGCCGACGGTCTGGCTGCAGGCAAAGGCGTTATAATCTGCGGCACTTACGAAGAGGCCGCATCCGAACTTTCGCAGATGCTCGGCGGCAAATTCAAAGCAGCCGGATCAAAAGTCGTTATCGAAGAATTTCTTAAGGGGGAAGAACTTTCGCTTCTCCTGCTCACCGACGGCACGAATGTCAAGAGACTCCTTTTTTCGCAGGACCACAAGGCGCTTGAAGACGGCGACAAAGGGCTCAACACAGGCGGAATGGGCGCATACACACCGGTAAAGACAGGAACAGACGAACTTTATGAGAAAGTTGACAGGACCATAACGAGGCCGCTTCTCGCAGAACTGAAAAAACGGGGAATAAACTATCGCGGCATCCTTTACATAGGTCTCATGGTCGTTGACGGCGAGCCTTATGTCCTTGAATACAACGTCCGCTTCGGAGATCCAGAGACAGAGCCGCTGATGTTTATGCTCGTAAGCGACATAATCCCCTACTTCTGGGCGGTAGCAGGAAAGGAGACCTCTCTGCGCGGCAAAGAGGAAAATCTTCCGCTTTTCACAACGCTCGAAGCCCTGCCTGAACTCGTATGGCGCAGCGGATACGGAATGTGCGTCGTCCTTGCGAGCGGCGGCTACCCTGAAAGCTATGAAAAAGGCAAGATCATATCAGGACTTGATTCAGTCGGTGAAAACTGCGTCGTATTTCATGCCGGAACAAGATCCGACGCTTCAGGAAACATCGTGACGGACGGAGGCAGAGTCCTCATGGTCACCTCATGCGGCAGAGACATTGATGAAGCCGTAGCAAACACCTATAAAAATGTTGAAAAAATAACCTTCGACAAAGTCTATTTCAGACACGACATCGCACACCGCGAACAAGAAAGGGCAAAATGATCATAAAGAAAGCCGAGTTCATAAAAAGCGCATCTTCCATGTCGGGTCTTCCTGACGACGGGAGACCTGAATTTGCCTTCATCGGGCGTTCGAACGTCGGGAAATCGAGCCTTATGAACATGCTGCTCGGCCGCAAGAATCTGGTAAAGACTTCGAAAAAACCTGGGAAGACCGTTCTTCTTAACTACTTCAGCGTGAACGATTCCTTCTATTTCGTTGATCTTCCGGGTTACGGATTCGCTTCGCGTTCAAAATCGGAGCAGGATCTGTGGCGTGTCGTGATCGAAAAGTATCTCAGAACGAGAAAAAGCCTCGCAGACATCTTTCTTCTCATCGATTCGCGCCACGGGATACTCCCGAACGACGAGCAGATGATAGAGTTTCTGGATCACTACCGGATCGGATACAAGCCGGTTTTTACAAAGACCGACAAACTTACAAAGACCGAACTTTCGGCCGCGAGACAAAAAAATCAGGGTTCTTTTTTCGCAAGCGCAGCCGACGGGACCGGAAAGGAAGAGCTTCTTGATCATATCCGGCAGATCCTTGAAAGCGGAGAGGTGAAAGAATGATATTCGCAATGCTCGCGCTCATGTTTTTTTCGCAGGCAGTCCCTATTGAAACTGTCGTCGCCAGCATGAACAACCGCGCGATAACCTATTCCGAGATCCTTCAGGAGGGAGAACTTCTTAACATCGAGAACAACTTTCCGCCTGAGACGCCGCTTTCCCCTGAAATGAAGCAGACGATACTCGAACTGATATTCTTCAGGATAATCACTTTTGAAGAGGCCAGGGAACACGAGATAACTGTTGATGAAAAGCTCGTACGGCAGAAGACCGAGACATACAAAAAAAATGTCAACATGAAAGCTTTCATCGAAAAATATGAACTCACAGATTTCGAATTTAAAACGATCATCAAAATGCGGCTTATTACAGATAAAATGACAGAACGTTTTCTTGAGCAGAAGTTTCCGAAAGGGAGGAAAGTTTCGGCTGAAGAGAAAAAAAAGGCCGTGGAAGATTGGAAAAAAAATCTTCTGAAACGACAGAAACTTATGATTTATTCAATGCCATAAACGGAGAGAGAGATGGGAAAAACGATTTCCGTGATCAACCAGAAAGGCGGTGTCGGCAAAACCACGACCGCCGTAAACTTTGCGGCATCGCTGAGCGCACTTGAGAAAAAAGTGCTTCTTATCGACATGGATCCTCAGGGGAACGCGACCTCGATGAGTTCCATCAAAGGCGAGAACTTCAATACTATCTACGACATGATGGCAGATCCTTCCGTCAAGGCAGTCTATCCGACGAAACTCCCCTCGATGAAGATAATCCCGTGCAATTCCGATCTGACGGGGGCAGAGATCGAGCTTCTCGGAGTCGAAAACCGCGAGTTCGTCCTGAAAGAGACATTGAAAAAGCTGAAAGACAAGTTCGACTTCATCATCATAGACTCTCCGCCGACGCTCAACATCCTCACTGTGAACAACATGGTCGCATCCGACGGCATAATCATCCCGATACAGTGCGAATATTTCGCGCTCGAAGGTCTGAGCCGGATAATGGAAACGATGAACAGCATAAAAAGCCTGAATCCGTCGGTCGAGATATACGGGATCCTTCTCACGATGTATGACAAGCGCGTCAAACTGACTTACGAAGTGGAAAACGATGTCAGAGAGCACTTCGGGGATCTTGTTTTTGACACAGTCATTCCGCGTAACGTCAAACTGAGCGAATCTCCGAGCTTCGGAATGCCGATACTTCTTTACGATGTCGCTTCGATCGGAGCGAAGAAATATCTGGAACTCGCCGAAGAATTCCTCGGCAGGATCAATTAGTCTGAAATTCCGCCAAGAACCGAAATATCAGGGAGCATCTTTTCACGGCAAAAAAAACGGCCACACGGAGTCCGCATGGCCGCAATCCAAAAGGATCAGAACAGAGGGATTAGAGTTCCTTCTTGAAAACAGGTGTCGGTTTGAAAGAAACAGTCTTCGTTGCCGGGATTTTGATTTCCTGACGGGTCTTCGGGTTGATACCCTTGCGAGCTTTTCTTTCGTTTACTTTGAAAGTTCCAACACCGTTAAGGCTGAGTCTTTTCTCAGAAATAACAGTATCCTTAAGGATAGCTGTGAAGACATCGTAAAGCTCTTTAGCCTGATCATTCGTAAGAGCAACAGATTTAACCGTCTCTTTCATCTTTTTAACGAAATCGGTTTTCGTTGTTGCTACGAGGTACTCTCTTTTTTTCTTTGCTGCTTTTGCCATAACACTCTCCTTAAAAAAAGTTAACAAACGACGTGTTATTTTAGGAGTCCTCTTTTTCTTGTCAAATATTTTTCAACGAAATTAAGTCGTTTTTTTAAGTTTTTTGTTATTTTTTTATTTTCCGAGGCATTTTTGCGCGATTTTTTCCGTTTTTACAGCGCAAAACAAGGCAAAACCGCCGCTAGAAGGATACTTCGGCTGTAATATTTGCGGATAAAAATCAGAGAAGGATGTCTATCTTGCTTTCACTGCGTTTCTTTTTCAGCCATGTCTGGAACATCTTCTCGACATTGCGCTGGAAATAGATGCTGCGCAGCATTTCATAAGATTCGTTGTATGTCGGAGGATCATGCTTCTCGACTTTGTCAAGTTTAACGATGTGCCAGCCGTAACGCGTCCTGAAAGGCCGGCTGATTTCCCCTTCTTTCATCTCCGAAAGTTTTTCCGAAAATTCGGGGACCATGTCGCGTGCCGCAAACGAACCCAGAGATCCGCCGTTCGCCGCAGATCCGTCCTGAGAATAAGCCTTGGCCGCTTCGGCAAAAGTCATTTTTCCGTCCGCGACTTCTTTATAGACCGCCTCCATCGCATCCTTGATCTCAGCGTCACTGCTTTCGTCCGCCTGCATTATGATGTGAGATGCCGTAAAATGAAGCTCCTGCTCTCCGCTGAATTCCTTTTCATAGATCTCGCGAAGCGCCCTTTCATCGACATCCATCGTGACGATTATCCTCTTTTTCAGTTTAAGAAGAAGGAGCTGCTCCTTCAGGACTTCGTTGCGGTAGGTTTCGAAACTCATATTGTTTTTTGCAAGTTCCTGAGAGAACTGCTCGCGCGTCATCCTGTTCTGCGCAAGGACAGATTCGACAGCGGCATCGAGTTCATCGTCGGGGACAGTTATCTCGAGCGCCTCGGCTTCCTGCTTTGCGATCGCGTTGTTTATGAGCTGGTCGATGAGTTTGTCCTTTCTGTCAAGCACGGCCTGCGTCGGCACACTTGACGGATCGTCGAAACGAAGCAGTTTTTTGCAGTCATATACCGTGTAGACCTTGCCGTTGACACGGACGACAGTCTTGTTCAGAAGCTGTTCTCCCGCAAACAACGGAAAAAGTGAAAGGAAAACGAGTATGAAGAGGAATCTTGATCTCATGCGCCTTATTGTTTTTCAGCAGGTTTTCCGAGCTGAAGTTTGATCTGGTTCTGCTCTCCGCCGTTTTTCTTAAGCTCTTCATGCTGTTTTTTCAGCTGTTCGAGCTGCTCTCTGCTGAGGATCGGTTTCTGCACATTCCTGATCTTCTGACTTTTGTCAAAGTTGTCGGAAGCGTCCTTTGCGCTGTCGGAAGTAGCGATCTCGATAGCAACAGCCGCATCTTTGTCGAATTTGAAACCGAGTTCCTTTTTGAAGCCCTCTATCATATCTTCATAAGCGGTCTTTCTCTTTTCAGTCTTGAGCGTGTTTTCGATATTTGCCCTGACATCTTCGAAACTCTTCTCGACCTTGTCCTTTTTGCCGGTCAGTTTGATGATGTGGAAACCGAATTCCGACTCTACCGGTTTGCTGATGTCTCCGACATTTTCAAGAGCAAAAGCGCCGTCGCTGAACTCTTTGACCATTTTGCCGCCTTCTTCCGTCCTTTCGAAGTAGCCGACATCACCGCCTCTCTTCTTCGAACCGTCGTCATCGCTGTATTTCTCAGCAAGTTTAGCGAAGCTGCCTGTGTCTTTTGCGCTCTTTTCAGCTTCCGCAGCAACTTTTTCAGCAAGTTTTCTTGCGGCTTCCTTGTCTCTCGAATCCGTTGTCTTGATGAGGATGTGGCTTGCTTTGACCCTCGCCGGAGTATTGAAAGTGTCTTTCTTCTCCTCGTAGTATTTTTTCATTTCGTCTTCGGTGACTTTAAGGTTCTCTTCTATCTGGACTTTCATCTTCGTGCCGCTGTAATACCTTGCGATCGTGTTTTTGACCTGTGAAACAAGGATAGCATCGTCAAGCACGCCGTCTTTTATAGCCTTCAGTGCAACAAGCTCGCCCTCTATGATCTTAGTCATGAGCTCTTCCTTTCTTTCAGGCGTATTGTAACGTGCTTTGAGATAGTCGTTAAGATTGTCGACGTAAGTTTTCATGTACTTGTCGTCAATTTTTACACCGCCGAATTCTGCGATCGTCTTCCCGCCCTTATTCGGATAAAGATCAATATCCACCGCTTTCTTGCAGCAGCCTGAAAAAGCCAACAACAAAGTAAACAAAACAACAACAGATAATTTTTTCATAACAACCTCCTAAAAAATAAGCAAAATTTCCGCCGAAACGGAAAAAAACGCATTATTAAAGCCAAAATCAGGTTTAAGTCAAGAATAGTGCCCCTCTCGTCAGCACAAAACGGTCGTAACGCTAAGCGTTTCCGGAGAGAAAAATCCTTCCCAAAAAGTGCATAGCGCACAAGAAAACTGGACAGATGCCGAATAGTAGATAGATTAGCCCTGTTTTAGGAGAATTGCCGTGAAATGAGAATGCGCGGCATAATGGCATGAAAACAGAGGGAAAAATGATAGAAAACATCCGCGAACACCTTGAAGAGATCGAAAAACGGGAACTTTCGTGGGTTGCGGCTCTCAGCGCGAACAGCAAAGGGAGGTTGCGCGAAGAGGAGCCGTGCAGCATCCGCCCGGCATTCCAGCACGACCGCGACAGGATCGTCCACACAAAGGCTTTCCGCAGGCTCGGAGACAAAACTCAGGTCTTCCTTTCGCCGAAAGGGAGCAACTACAGCAACAGACTCACCCACACGCTCGAAGTCTCGCAGATAGGCAGGACCGTGGCAAAGGCGCTTCTTCTCAACGAATCGCTGACTGAAGCGATAGGGCTCGGACACGATCTCGGGCACACTCCTTTCGGTCATTCGGGCGAAAGAGCTTTGGGAAGACTCCTCAAAAACGGCTTCAGACACGAGCAGCAGAGCCTCCGCGTAGTCGATTTTCTCGCCAAAAACGGTCAGGGACTCAATCTGACGCATGAAGTCCGCAACGGGATAGTGCTTCACTCCAAAGGGAAAGGACCTCTCATCAAAAAAACGGGCATTCCAGAAACTCTCGAAGGGCAGATCATCCGTTTTGCCGATATCATCGCATACTTGAACCACGATATCGACGATGCAGTCCGCGGCGGATTCCTCGACATTGCGGATGTTCCGCACAAAGACATTCTGGGTGAAAGAGGCTCCCAGCGCATAAACGCGATGACGACGGACCTCATCTACAACAGCTACGAAGCGATATCGGCGCACGAGAAGATCATCCGTTTTTCAGACAAAATGGCGGACATCATCGGCGATTTAAGGGAATTCATGTTCAAAAACGTTTATGAACTTCCCGCCATCAGAAAGGAATTCGCCAAGGCCGAGCAGATCATTTCAGTCCTTTTCAGGCATTTTCAGGAAAACTACGAACTCATCATCAATTCGAACTTCATCCCAGTTTCGGATGATCAGGAAACAACGATAGCAGACTTCATCGCAAGCCTCACCGACTCTTACGCGATCCACCTCTACAACAATTTTTTCATTCCGAAAACACTGAAATTCCCGGAGATCTGATCTGACTGGCAAACGCCGATCCTGCACGAAAAAGCAGGTTGAACCATGCTGATTTTGCACGAAAAAGCAGATTCAAAAACGCTGATTTTCACGTTTGCGCCGGTTTTCAAAAGAGAAATTGCTGAATTTTAGTAGTTTTATTCAAGGTTCCTTACGCAGCGGACATTGAAAGTGCCTGAATTTATTTCCGCATAACCGATTTCCCCTTTAATGTTTATGGTCATTGCCTTCTCATCTACTATAAAAAAGGGTTCACTCGGATATGTTGCATTCAGAACAAATGTGGTGGAAGAAATGAAATCGTATTTTTCCGGCATGTCGAAGAAGTCGGAAAAAGTCGTGTCAAAACTAAAAAGTGAGGCAAGCTCGTTTTTATTCGGCAGTCTCCAGTCAGAATATCCGGCATAAGTGAGATCGTCACAGTATTCAATAGCGTTCGAGTGCTCAACATCTTCCATCACGGTGAAGCCTTGCTGCCACATAAATCCTGTCGCAGAGTCGGTCACAACGGCATCTCCGCCGTTTTCCGATTTTTTAAATTCCGCTCTCGGCAGAATGCCGCCGCGCACACACATTGCGTTGTAGATGTTTGTTTTTGACGGATTGGAGTAAACATAGCTGCGCTGCGGGCTGAAGACCCACGCTCTTTCCGGGTCATCCCTATATGTTTCCGATGTCCAGAGATTGTTGCCGACATCAAAAGATGGAAACACACTTTCAAAAGAAAGTTCGTTCACAAGCAGTTGCGGTGTGTCGTTATATGCATCGGCATCTATATCGTAGACACCGTGGTTAACGATAGTCAGTATCTCAAGCGGTTCCGGCAGCCGCCAGTCGCTGAAGCCTGCGTATTCAAGATTTTCGCAGTAGGCTAGAGCTTCATTCCACGTGTAAGTTTTTTCCGACACTGCGTGCTGCCACTCAAGCCCGGTGTTTTTGTCCACAACGATTTCCTGATCCGAAACAGTTTTAAGTTCAAAATCCTGCGCTTTGCATTTAAGCATTTCGGGGAATGGTAATGTTATCGTTTCCGTCCCGATACAGATGTTTCCTAAAGTCGCGACTCCTGATGCAAAAGATTCGCACTTCCCGCTTTTCCAGCCGAAACCCTTATTGCAGCCGCAAAAATATAAATTCGAATTTATTGCCGTGCAGTTTCCATTGGAATTTGCTACCTTCGAGCACGGATCTGCAGCGCAGGGATCGACGCACTTGCTTCCGTTCCAGAAAAATCCTTCAAGGCACTGGCATTCGTAAGCTGAAGTCGTTTTCGGAATGCACAAACCTGTCGCCCCAGGCATTTCGCAGAGTTCCGGAGAACACGGATCGAGAACGCATTCGGAACCTTTAAGGAAGAGTCCTTCTCCGCAGAGATCGGATCTCACGCAGCGGACGTTCCTATCCTGGTAATAATTTGTCTCAGCTTTCCCGTTATCAACTATTTTTCCATCAACGGCAAATACTGTTTCCACATTTTTGAACCATGAAGAAGAAGTCGATGAAAAAAGATAGAATGAATCAGTACTCTCTCCGATAATATAGGAAAAATCGGACGCGGGTTTGTATTTTCCGTAGTCTATCAGTGACAAAATTTCGTTTCTGTTTGGGAGTCTCCAGTCGGAATATCCGGCATAAACCAGACTTTCGCAGTAATTAAGAGCCTGCTTCCACTCTCCTTTTAAAACATAATCTTTCTGCCACACGAGCCCTGTCGCCGTATCGGTAACGACTTTGTCCCCGTTCAAAGTTGAGACTTCAAAAACCGGTGCAGGAGATTTTTCTCCGCGAACACACAAAAAATTGAGCTTTTTTGTTTTATCACCCTTATAAGTTAGTCCGCCGTGACCAACGACACCTGATGCCCAAGCCTGGTCGCTGCCTGACAAACAGCTGTCTGAAGACCAAAAGGCTGTATTAGTATATAATTTCGGGAAATATATACCGTGCAAGCTGGGGAGATTGTCTGCTCCGATCTCGTTATGGATCGAAAAGATCTCACGCATTGTCGGAAGCCGCCAGTCGCTTTTTCCTGCGTAGGTCAGGTTTTCGCAATAGTCTATAGCTTCTTCCCAAGGCTCAGTGAAGAAATGCTGCGTCCATTCAAGTCCTGTGTTTCTGTTTAAAACAGTCGGTTCTTCCGGAAATTCGATGTTTACGGCAAAATCATGCCATGCACACATACCTGCTTCCGCATAGTTCGCGTCCTGACCGTAAAAATCTTCACCCGAAACCGGACAGTCAATTTTTTTATTGTTGTCGAAGCAGTCGTGCAACCCTGTGCAGATGTTGCCTAAATCCGGTTTCTTCGCCAAACATCCGCGCTTTTCACCCCACCAGTAGTATCCTTCATCACACCCGCAGGTATAGTTGAATGGACCGACAGAGAAACATTCTCCGGTTGAGTGAGGCTCATCACTGCATGGATCCTGATCACAAAGGTTTACACACTCCGAACCGTTCCAGAAATAAGTTTCAATGCATTGGAAACAGCAGGATGTCGTGCAAGGCGTATAATTCCATCTACCTGTAGTTTCCGGAGACCAGTATTCACCGTCTTCTGACTTCTGCATGATGCTTGACACTTCATTCCATTCGGCATGTTCTGGAAGTCCTGTGCATTCTGCCGTTCTTGTCAGCATGCATTTGAATGTATATTGATCTTTTTGAACAAAATTATACTCCCCGATACATTCGCATGAATACC
>JAEESW010000053.1 GCA_016290135.1 bacterium | reverse complement strand
ATTTGCAAATTGGAGATCACAAATTGTGATATCCAATTTTGACAAAATGGGTATACGCAGAGCTCCTTATGCTTTTACAGAACAGGGGGTAGCAATGCTTTCTGCGGTTCTTAAAAGTGATAGAGCAATTGCTGCCAGTATTCTGATTATGAAAGCTTTTGTCGCTCTACGGCATTTTTTGCAAAATAATTACAAAATTTTTGCTGAAATTGACTCAATAAAAAAGCATCAGCTGGAACACGATATTCATTTGATTGAATCCGACAAAAAAATCGATGAGCTTTTCGACAAAATGGACCGATACAAAATCGAAGACAAACAGGGATTATTTTTTCAAGGTCAGATTTTCGATGCCTACGCGAAATTTGAGTCATTTATCGCCGAGGCTGAAAAAGAGATTGTTCTGATTGACAACTATGTCAATTTGACGGTTCTTGAACGTTTTGCCAAAAAGAAAAGCGGTGTAAAAGTTAAGATTTATACCTATCCAAAAACAAAAATCACATCACTTGATATCCAAAAATTCAACGAACAATATCCGCTGCTTGAGCTGAACCATACAGAAAAGATCCATGACAGATTTTTGATTATCGACAATAAAATCCTTTACCACATCGGAGCTTCTCTCAAGGATTTAGGCAAAAAATGTTTTGCTTTCGAAATCTTGGATTCATCGTGGATTCAAGAAATTATGAGGAATTTGTGAGACGTTAGACAATGTTGAGTTGGAGAATGAGGAAATGCGAGTGGGATTGCGGAAAAACTTATTTTATTTTAGGGTGGGTTATTTCTCGTAGTGTCCGAGACAACTATCTATGATGATAGTTTCGCATTCCACACGGTAAACAAGTCTGTTTGTCTCATCAATGCGGCGGCTGTACTGACCGCTTTTGGAGTATTTGAGAAGTTCAGGCTTTCCTATTCCTTCCAAGGCTCCGTTCCGGGAAATGCTTTCCAAAAGATTGTTGATTTTCTTGAGAGTCTTTTTGTCCTGCTGCTGCCAGTAGAGATAATCCGTCCACGCAGTATCAGAAAACAAATACTTCAAAACTACTCCATGGCGCGAAGTTCTTCAAGAGTTTTTGTGACTGTGCGCCCCTGCTTTGTTTCTTCCACAGATCGTTCAAGTTTCGCAAGATAAGCGGATTTGCTGAGTTCGTTGTATTCAGCTTCAGAAAGCAGAACTACATTCTGATTTTTCGGGCGGGAAATCAAAATAACTTCACCGCCGAAAGCCTTGGCACAGACATCTTTAAAATTCGTTTTTACATCGACTGCTCTTAACGCGATCATTTTAGCCTCCAAAAAGATACGTTTTTCAGTATCTATTTTAGTATCTAAAAAAGTATTTGTCAATGCAGCCTCCGATAAAAAAACAATTCACCAACAAGAATCGTTTTAACCACAATCACCAAAAAGTCAAATTATTTTTGGATTTTAAATTCGAAAACAATATTTTAGTTGATATTTATTCTAAAATTTTTATAAAAATAATTAGAAAAAGCATTGTTCTTTTATATCTTATTCAAAGATTTGCGTTTAAAGGGGGTCGAAATCGACCCCCTTTGGGGATTTTAATTCCCTCGAATTCGGGGGAATTAGAAACGAGGCTGGCACAAATCGATTTATCCTATCTGTGAAACAATGGATAGAAGAAACAAAAGCTGTCGGAATCATTGCAAAAACAGGCAGATACGGCGGAACTTACGCCCATAAGGATATTGCATTTGAATTTGCTTCGTGGGTTTCACCTCAATTCAAACTCTATTTGATTAGAGAATATCAACGTCTCAAAACGGAAGAGCAGAAACAGCTCGGCTGGAGCGCAAAACGCGAACTCACGAAGATAAACTACCACATTCATACAAGTGCTGTCAGTCATAATCTGATTCCGCCGAGGCTTACGGCAGCACAGAAATCCTTTGTTTATGCCGACGAAGCTGACTTGCTTAATGTCGCAATGTTCGGAAAAACGGCAAAACAGTGGCGCGACGAGCATCCCGATCTTTCAGGAAATATCCGCGACCATGCGACAATAAATCAGCTTATCTGCCTTTCGAACATGGAAAATCTGAACGCAGTATTCATAAATGACGGATTTTCGCAGTCCGAGCGCCTTGAAAAACTCAACAAAATCGCAATCAGTCAGATGCAGGTCCTTGAAAATATTGAAGAAAGAAAACTGCTGACGGATAAAAAATAAGATGTTATATGGAAAATGAAATTTTAACACCACAAATAAAAATCGAAGACAAAATCCTGGTGATCCGCGGCCAGCACGTGATGATAGACCGCGATCTGGCTGAACTTTACGGCGTGGAAACAAGATCATTGAACCAAGCTGTCAAAAGAAATATCGAAAGGTTTCCAGAAGAATTTTGTTTCCAGCTGAATAAAGAAGAATTTGCAAATTGGAGATCACAAATTGTGATATCCAATTTTGACAAAATGGGTATACGCAGAGCTCCTTATGCTTTTACAGAACAGGGGGTAGCAATGCTTTCTTCGGTTTTGAGAAGCCAGAACGCAGTAGAGTTACCGGCTGACGAAGAAAAATAATAACACCCGCACTATAAAAAATCCCCATTCTTATTTCAATAGCGTAAACATCTAATTTTATTGAATGATTTTGAAAATTAGACAATATCAGAGCGATAAACCGAAATCACAGTGTCAACTTTGCGGTTTTCGGAATCAAATTACTTTTTCAGATTCTTTTTCGCTTTCTGCCACAGCTCTTCAAGTTCATCAAGCGACTTTCCGCCTTCGACAAACGCAGGGTCGATGTTTTCCATCTCGTCGAAACGGGCTTTGAACTTTTCTGCGCATCTTTTGAGAGCCTTTTCACTGTCGAGCCCGAGTTTTCTGCCGTAGTTAACAAGCGCGAACATGAGATCTCCGAATTCTTCTTCGATGTGGTCGCTCTCTCCCTGCTGCACAGCCTCGACAAGTTCAGCTTTCTCCTCCTCGACCTTTTTCCATGTATCTTCAGCGTTTTTCCAGTCAAATCCGACACTTGCGGCACGCGATGCATATCTCTGCGAAACAAGGACTGACGGCATCGACTTCGGGATCCCGTCAAGCAGATGTTTGCGGCTTTCCTTGTTTTTCTTGATAAGATTCCAGTTTGTAAGGACTTCCGCACTGTCTTTGACTTTTGCGTCACCGAAAACATGAGGATGGCGCGTTATGAGTTTCGCCGTGATGGCCGCCGCGACGTCGTCAAAGCAGAAAAGCCCCTCCTCGCTTGCGATCTGTGAGACGAAGACCACCTGCAGAAGCAGATCTCCGAGTTCTTTTTTGAGTTCCGCGAGAGTTTCCGGGTTATTTTTGTCAAGTTCGTCAAGCGCTTCGACCGTTTCAAAAGCCTCTTCTATGATATACGGCCTGAGCGACTGCATCGACTGTTCCTTGTCCCACGGACATCCGTTCTCGCCGCGGAGCGTCCGCATCACTTCAAGCAGTTTCCTTATGTTTTCAGTTTCCATAATCTTCTCCGAAAAGTTCAGTAAAAGCCTTGATGTAGCAATCTTTCTTAAACTCGACTATCCTTTTCACCATCTCTTTTTTCGTTATCCACTCAAAAGAGACGAATTCTTCAGTCTTTTCAGCGAGTTTCCAGCCTGAATCAGCGATCTTCAGATGAAAATAGACCTGTTCCTGCCCGTCGTATTTCCCTTTGTTCGATTCCCAGCTCACAGTGTGCGGGAAAAGATAGTGCACCTTGGACGAACGTCCCACGATCTTCAGAAAATCCTTTTCGATCCCTGTCTCTTCACGAATTTCGCGGAGCACAGCTTCTTCCGCGCTTTCTCCGTCGTCGATCCCTCCCTGCGGGACCTGCCATGCGCCTCTGGGCTTGCGCCTTTCGCACGCAAGTATCAGCCCCTGACTGTTTTCGATCACCGCCGCCGCATTTTGTCTTAAATTCACTTTACGCCTCGATCACTTGACAAAATAACAAAAAAACGCGGAAAAATAGCACAAACAGAGTTCAGTTTCAAATGAAATCGTTAAAAAAAACGAGTTTTTCAGAATTTTGTCCACTCTTCGACAAAAGCAGCGTCCAAAGTGCCGGTGTGGACCTTTTTTATGATGCCGTCCTGTATCAGGAGCGTCGTTGGAAGAACCGAGATGTAAAGATCGCCGAAAAATTCCTCCGGAGCGATCACGCTTCTGAATTTAGGCGAAACTTCGCGGTAGACTTCGTATTTGAAGACAGGCTTTATCGCGCCGTAGACTTTATATTTGTCCGCTATCCTGTTAAGTTCAGGCATTTCAACGATGCATGCACCGCACCATGTCGCCCAGATGTTGAGGATGACCGTTCCCTGCGAAACATCCAGTGAGATCCTGCGGTCTGTCAGCGGATCGATGCCCTGGATCTCGCGGAGCTCCCGCCCCGGCAGCATTATCGAGGCGCCGAAATATGAAAAAATATTGAAAAAAAGAACAACTGCGACAAGCAGAAAAATGATGATATGGATCGCTTTGCCGTTTTTTTTCTCTTCCATCACTTTATGTTGACGTTGAAAGTTCCTAAAATGAAGCGTTTCTGACCGTCGTTGAACGACTCTCTGTCAACTTCCATCCGCGTATTTCCTTCATAAAATCCAGTATATATCTTGACTCCGCCGCCCGGGTGAGCTTTAGGCACAGCCACCTTGAAAGTATCTTTGAGGATCATTCCCGGAGTCCACTTCGTTGTAGGCAGATACCCCTGCTGCGGATAGTCGTCAAGTTTGAAAGAGTGAGGCAGCGCACCGCTGTAAACATCAAAGTGGAAGAAAACTTTCCAGTTTTTGTCCATCTCCTTCAGAACTTTGTAGTAAAGCGTGAGTTCTATCTCTTCGCCGGGGTCGAAACGCTGCTTGTTGATCTCGTATCCGATTATCTCGACGGTCTTTCCGCCCAAAGTGCCGTTTATCCTTTTGATGCCCGACGGTATCTGCGATTCTTCGAGCAGATTTTTCTTCCATTTGTCGGACATATCGGCGTTTTTATCCTTCAGTGAAGCCGTGAACATCTCTATCTCCATGTAGGTGTCCACCGCATCGTCGGCGATTTTCGTTATCGGGATCCCGGGCTTATCCAAAAGCGCAGCGCGAAGTTCCGAGACTTTATCCTTTTTCGTGGTTATAAAAACGGTCGCATTCGGATTTCTTTCCAAAAGCTGCTGGATCTGCTCGACTTTCGTATAACGAAGAAGCTGTTCGTCAAGCCCAAGGTAAAAATACATCGAGCGGTTTTTCCAGTTGTCGAAATCAACGATCTTGTCGCCCGGCTTCTTCATTTCGAAATATTTTTCGACCAGATGCTTCGGAGTGAAGACTTCAAGCATATCCGGCACCCACACAAAATTGATGTATCCCGACCAGACGACTGCGACAAGGGTAAAAGCGGCAGCCGAGATCTTAAAGAGGATCTTTTTGTCAGGCTTTACTGCCGGAAGGATTATAAAAAGCGCCATCAGCGGCACAAAGACCGTGAGTGCCGGAACAAGGTCAAAAACGCGTCCGAACCAGGTCTGGACATGGTGGGTCGTGATGAGATAGATCATGTCGGCATAGTTGAAATCAGTCCCGATGTCCTTCCCTATCAGAATGAGGAAAAGCGCCGAAACAACGCCGATAACGGTATAGACCTTCGAAAATCTTTCACTTCTCAGCAGATCGACAAAGCCTTCAGCAAGGATCATCACCATGAAGGAAACGACCGGAAAAACATAGTGCGGGAATTTTGTCGCAGCAAGCGTGAAGAAAAGAAAAAGAAAGAAAAATGTAAGGAGTGTGAAAGCCAGGTCTTTGTTTTTCCTGACTTTTCCCGCCGCAGAAAAAAGTGCCGGGATCAAAAACGCAACCCACGGGAAAGCGCCGAGCGAAAGCTGCCAGATGTAAAATTCAAACGGGCCGTCTGGCTTGTCTATAGTTCCTTCAAGACGGCCGAAGTGGTGCTCCATAAAAAATTCCTTGTAGAAAGGCTCTCCGTGCTTCAGCCCCATGTAGATATACCACGGAAGCGAAACGACGAGGAAAATCGCAAGTCCTTCGAACGGTCTGAGAGAGAAGACAAAATCGACCGCTTCTTTTGCTACTGCCTTGAATCCTTTGGAATAATCAAGAGTTGCAATCATCCAAAGGATCATAGCCGCGATCGGGAAACATATCGCGAGCAGCCCTTTCGTGAGCATCCCGAGTCCCATGAAAAGGTATGAAAGACGGATCAGTTTCTTGTCTTTGTCACGCTGCCCGATATAAAGAAAACCGATCGAACCGGTCAAAAACGTAACGAAAGTTATGTCCCACATGAACTGACGCGTGATCATGTAGGTATAAGGAGTGAAAACAGCGATAAATGCGGCGACAAGAGCCTTCAGCGGGTCTTTGAGTATCTTTTCAGCGATAAAATGGATAAGAAGAACGAAAAAAATGCCGTTTATCGCAAAAGGAAGCCTTAAAGCGAGCTCTGTCGGCCCGAAGATCTTCATGAAAGGAAAGACCATCCAGAAGCAGAATATGGGTTTTGACCAGAAATTGTGCTTTCCGAGATATACCGGATCAAGAAACCAGTCCCAGGAACCGTTCGCCATCATCTCCATCGCGACTCTGCCGTAATGCGGCTCCCACTGACCTAAGACCGGATAACTTCCAAGAAGCGGAATAAAGAAAAGTGCTGAAAGAAGAGTCAGAAAAATGCGCGGATGACCAAGTATCGCAGCATAAAGTCCAGATTTTCTATCCATAAAAAACTCCTTAAAAACAACAAAACCGCAAATTATAAAGTGCTGTGCATGCAAGTCAAAAAATATCGGTTTTGAAACAAAGGCCGGCGGAGAGGTTTAACTTGCATTTTTAAGGGAAATAAGGCAAAAAGATCCGGCGAAAGGCTTACGGATACGCTTTTTACGGAAGGAACAGCGTCTGGATCACAACTGAAAATAATTATTTTAAGGTGAAACCATGCCGAACATAGTTTCCGTTTCGGGAGTCACCTGCATCAAAGCTGAGCGGGTTCTCTTTCAAAACATCTCTTTCGGGGTCGAAAGCGGCGAAAAAGCGGCCCTCATCGGCGTCAACGGCTGCGGAAAATCGACTCTCCTTAAGATCATCGCGGGACTTGAAGAGCCTGAAAGCGGAATAGTGGCGATAAACAAGTCTGCCGGCATCGCATTTTTGAGCCAGATCCCCGAGGTAGATCCCAACGACACGATCGCGGATCACATATTTTCGGGAAACGACGAAAAACTGAGTCTTATCAAGCGTTACGAGATGGCCTGCAGCGGTTTCGGGACTGAAAACGCGGCTGAACTTGCAGAAAAAATAGACGCTCTCAACGTCCGGAGCTACGAATCGGAGATCAAGGCGATACTCACCCGCCTCGGGATCACAGACCTCACTTTGAAAATGGGCGAACTTTCAGGCGGAATGGTGAAAAAAGTGGCTTTAGCGCA
>JAEESW010000052.1 GCA_016290135.1 bacterium | reverse complement strand
CGTAGACCAAGTCGGGATCTAGGACATTGAAAATCCGATAGTCGTAAAGGACAGAAAAAACGAGATCCAGCATACTGTGGCGAAAGTAGACCTTACCGTTCAGCTGCTTCCTGAGTTCAAAGGAACGCACATGAGCCGAATGCTCGAAGTGCTCAACAGTCACAGCAACGAGATAACGATAGACAACATCCCGGAAATATTGAGAAAAACGCGAGAACACCTCGATTCTCCGCAGGCGATAATCGCACTCAGGTTTCCTTATTTCATTCAGAAAAAGGCCCCCGTTTCGGGAATAACTTCCATGTTTGCCGCAAACATTCTTTTCAGCGGATTCAGCGATGAGACCGGCGGCGACAGCTTCATTCTGGGTCTGAGGATACCTGTAACGACGCTCTGCCCCTGTTCAAAGGAGATAAGCGCTTTCGGGGCCCACAACCAGCGGAGCTTCGTCACTCTTTACGTCCAGTTCAAGAAGTTCATCTGGATAGAAGAGCTGATCTCTGTCATCGAAGAGAGCGCGAGCTGCGAGATCTACCCGCTTCTCAAGCGTCCCGACGAAAAATTCGTCACCGAAAAAGCGTTTTCGAACCCCGTTTTTGCAGAAGATATCGTCAGGGGCATCTCTGAAAAGATGATGGCTGACAAAAGAATAAAATGGTTCATGGTCGAAACACTGCATCTGGAAAGCATCCATTCCCACAACGCTTATGCAAGGATCGAGCGGTTCAAGACGAAATCGACCGTTCTTACCGAACATCTTCGCATGTTCAAAGGTTTCCCGAGGCAGGAATTATAAATTTCAAGGAGTATTGTTATGAAAAAACTGATCTTCTTTTTTTCCGTGCTGATCTTTGCAGCTGCTCTCCCCGCTGAAACGCTCTACTACTACGCCGAGGGCAGAAAGATCACTCTCACCGAGGATTTTTCAAGTTATTCGTTCATCAGGACAAAGCTGACGAAGGCGAATCTCGTCCTTCCGCAGAGCGTCAAGGTCCTCAAGAGCCACAAAAACATTTCGATAATCGAAACTGCTGACAGTTCGGCAAAAGAATATCTGGTCAAAAACGGATCCCTTTTCCCCGCTTACATCAAAGACGGGGCAAAAGTCCACGTCAGCGGCCGGATCTTCGTCAAGATCCCCGGCAGACCCAATGCCGAAAATGCAAAAAAATGGTGCGAAAAACACGGTTTCAACTTTATAAAACAGTATAAATTCGTGCCGGACTGGTATTTGGTTTCATTTGACGGAAACCCGATAAAAAAGGCGGCTGAACTTGTAGAAAGCAAAACCGCCGAAGCGGCAGAGCCCAGTTTTTTCGTCCCTCTTCAGAAGAGAGCCTACATCCCGAACGATCCGCTTTTTAAAAACCAGTGGCATCTTCACAACGACGGTTCGAACACGTCCGTTTCGGGCAGCGACCACGCTCATGTCGCTGAAGCGTGGGAAGTCCTGCGCGCTTTCAAAGGGAATTCGGGCGGCAAAGGGATCAAACTTGCGATAATTGACGACGGATTCGACCTTGACCATGAAGATTTTACAGGCAGATTCACCGCCGGATACGATTTTGCGGACGATGACGACGACCCGACCTACGAAAACAACCCGAGATATCCCGATTATTCAGACATGCACGGGACATGCTGCGCCGGAGTTGCCGGAGCCGCCACAAACAACGGCAAAGGTGTAGCCGGAGCATGCCCGGAATGCACACTCATCCCGATCAGAATGGACATGATGACATACTCTCTCGATTCAGCGGCTATCGAAAGTTTTGAATGGGCGGCTGAACACGGCGCTGACATCATCTCGAACAGCTGGGGCCCTGAGGACAAGGGAGGTGCTGTCGATATGAACACAACGCTTAAAAATCTCGTCGCAAACCTCACATCGACCGGCAGGAACGGCAAAGGGATCATCATTCTTTTTGCGGCAGGAAACGGCGAGGAAAGCATTGAAACCGACGGTTTTGCGAGCAACCCGAATGTTTTTGCGATAGGTGCGACAAACGCAGGCGGAAAACGTGCATACTATTCGGATTTCGGTCCCTCACTTGATTTCATGGCTCCGAGCTGCGACTACTCGAACAACGGATACGGTGATCTTATCGACGGCATCTGGACGATCGACAACACCGGAAGAGACGGCTACAACATCGGGCAATCTTCTCTTGGCGACAAAACCGGCAACTACACCAACGATTTCGGCGGCACTTCTTCGGCCTGCCCGCTTGCTGCCGGGATCACAGGACTTGTGCTTGCAGCCAACAAAGACCTCTCGCGCGACGAGATTTACCAGATCTATGTCGAGACTTCCGACAAAGTCGGCGATGCAGGCAGTTACATGAACAGTTTCAGCAACTATTACGGTTACGGCAGGATCAATGCCTGCGAAGCAGTAAAAAAGGCCCTTGAAACGGCCGGAAAAGACGTTTCGCAGGTCACTTGCGGCGGAACTGTCATAAATCCCGGTCCGATCGACGACACCGATACCGACGAACCTGACACTGCTGATACGACCGACACGACCGATACAGCCGACTCATCAGACACAGCCGACTCATCAGACACGGCTGACACGACTGATACGACTGATACGACTGACACGGCCGACTCATCAGACACGGCCGACACAGCTGACTCGTCAGACACGACTGATACGACTGACACGGCTGATACGACCGACACTTCTGACACACAAGACACCGATGACGACAAAGAAAACTGCGGCAACGGATTCCTCGATGACGGCGAAGAATGCGACGACGGTAACAGAATAGACGGCGACGGCTGCTCGAAATACTGCATGAAAGAAGGAAAGGCCGCACTGAAAAGCAAAGGCGGCTGCTCGCTTGACCTCATTTAGCTCAATCAATCTTAAAATAAGAACCGTAATAACGGAATAACGGAATAACATTAACGTTATAAGAACACTCCACACAGACACAAAAGTTCAAAGGCAAAAAAAAGCCCCTCCGGAGAGGGGCTGAAAAAAATCAGTTCAAATTACTTATTGAACAGGATTGCAAACCGGAACACCAAGCTGTGCGGAAATGTCACCGTTGCCGTTGTAGTTCTTCGGGCTGTAAAGAGTGATATTGCCGTTCAAAGCGATGCCGCCGTGATTTGCGAAATCACCGAGATTGGTAATGTTTATATCACCTTCGCCGAAAGCGTGGATGCAGCTGATCTGAGAAGTGCTCCAGTTTACATCAGCAACAAACAGCTGAGCCTGAGCGCCCTGGTAAATAGAAGAATTGAGGGTTCCGACAGCTGCATATTCTTCAGGGATCGAAAGAGCTACGATCGGGTTGCCGCCGACACCCTGGTTGCCCTGAACATAAACAGGGATCTGCTGGATATCAATGGAGTTGCCATACTGCGAGCTGAGATTGTAGCTTGCGTTGGTCTGAATCATGTAAGCATCAGCCGGGGTAACAGACATAGCACCGTTGCCGTAAGTTCCGGTTGCGAATGCAGCCTGAGCAATACCGACCTGGCTCTGCTGACCGTCTGATGCGTTTGCGATCTGGTCGATCGAGAAGTTGAGCGAAACGCTTCCGTAGGGAGAATTGTAGTTGGTATCCGGTTCTTCGCCGCCGCCGAGACCGCAGTTCGAGATCTCAGTTGCACACTGTGAATTAGCACATTCCTGGAACTCGTCATCTGTTGCAGAAGATTCGCTGCAGGTATTGAGGCACTGGATAAGAGCGTTGATCTGAGCCTGGCTCGTAGAGTCACCTTTGTCGAAGCATCCCTGCTGGCATGCGCCGTCCTGACCGCAGTCTACCATGCACATATACATTTCGCTGCAGGTAAGAGCGCTTTCGGGAGTCGTCGGATCAGTTGTCGGATCGGTCGTCGGTTCCGTGCTGCCGCCGTTGTCGCCTTCGTTTCCGCCTTCGTTGCCGCCGTTTCCTTCTTCACATTTTCCCTGTTCTGCGTTGCAGGTCTTTCCTGCGCAGTTCTCAAAATTCTTCCATTCTTCCTGATCGCATTTCTGAAGCATGTCACCACTGCATCTGAAAGCGCCCTGTTCTGTGCAGGCAGCTTTGCCTTCGCCGTCGCCGCCTTCATCGTCGCCGTCACCGCAGCTTACTACGAAAAGAGCTGCGATAAGAAGCATTGAGAGCATCCAAAATTTTTTCATCTTAAAACCTCCAAAATTAAAAAAAACTAAAAAGCCCTAAAAGCCAAATAAACGGTGGTAGTATAGGCACAAAAGTTTTTAAGTCAAGCACGCAACCAATTTGGGAAAGCCTTTCTTCTAAAAATGGACATTTGAAAAAAAACAAATACGATTCCCCGAACTGCAGGTTCTCTTTTTTTAGAGGTTTATTATGAAAAGATTTTTTATTTCCGTTTTTGTTTTGCTGATGCTTGTTTCGTGCGGAGAGGACAACTCGCTCAAACCGGAGACAGCTGAAGTGCTCATCAAGGAACGTCTTGCAAAGATGCCGGGGCGCAGCGTCTCGTTCTATCTGGGCGCGATGACAGATCCGAGCTATATCCCTGTCTACAAAGCAGTCGCGACCGGTAAATATCTCACATTCCAGCCTGAAGTCTATGTCGAGGCGGCAGGCAAAAAAATGCCGATGTTCGAGGCGACCGAAGAGGGAAAGAAGATCTTCAAATGCGATAAAAACCGCTGCACGGCTGAAGTATGCTCCACTGTTTTCGACCGTTTCACCGGGATCGTGAACAGAGGAAAATACGCAACGGCCGAATATCAGGTAAAAACTCTCTGCGAGGGCGAACTTTATGAAATCTTCAAGCCTCTCGCCGACAAACAATACATAAAACCAGAGACTACCGTCGAAAAGGCGGAATTCGAATTTTCGAAAGAAGATAAAAAGTGGATTTTGAAGTAGGAGGAAAAAATGGCTGAATGCTACTGCGGAAGCGGAAAAAATTATGAAGAATGCTGTGAACCCGTGATAAAAGGCAGAAAAACCGCGGAAACAGCTGAAGAGTTGATACGTGCGAGATATTCGGCTTTCGCGGCTCACGAGATAGATTTCATCATGGACACGGTCGTTCCTGACCAGACAGGCAACATGTCGCGTGAAGCGGTCGAAAGATGGTCAAAGAAGACCGACTGGAAAAAACTCGAGATCACCGGGACTGAAGCGGGCGGCGTGAACGACGAGACCGGAAGCGTCGATTTCAAGGCGTTTTCCCTGCTTGACGGCGTTATGCAGTGCCATCACGAGCACGCGATGTTCAAGAAGATAGACGGGAAATGGTTCTTCGAGGACGGAACGCAGATCATGCCGGAACAGGTCAGACGCGAGACTCCGAAGATCGGAAGAAACGACCCGTGCCCCTGCGGAAGCGGGAAAAAATACAAAAAATGCTGTGGTAAAGACGCATAGTCATTGTTTTTATTCTTTTTTAGGAGGCATTATGAAAAAATTCGTGCTTTTTACGCTCATGACGCTTTTCTGCATGACTCTGTTCGCGGAAAAGGTCTATAGAAGCGACGGAACTTTTTTTGAAATGAAAAGAAACGGCAATGTTTTCGCTTCGAAAATCGATGCTGTTTCTTTGAAAGCACCGGAAAACTACAAAATGAAATGGGTCTCCGGTGACGAATTTATCGTTATCGACAAAGACCTGAAGGGCAATCTGCCGGTCTATCTTGTCGGAATGAACATTGTTGTAGCAGATTCCAATTTTTTCTATCGCGGCACGAAAAGCGTGGAATTTATTGAGAAAAAATACGGCGTAAAAGCAACTGAGATCATGAGCGGATACGATCTTATCGAGTTCAGCGGCGCGGCTGACAGCGTAAAAACCGCTCAGCAGATCGTCGAAAACGGCGACGGATTCGCATTCCCCAACCTCTACAGAAGATACGAGCTCAAAGCGGTCAATCCGGTAAAATTCCCGATCGCAGACAAATACTACAAAGAAGGTTATCAGTGGTCGCTTAAAAACACAGGCGAAGGTATCGGCGTATACGGTTCCGCAATCAAGACCCTCAAAAACGCCGATGTCAGATTCGAAGAGGCTATGGAATTCCTCCACAATCAGATCGAAGAAGGAAATCTCGAAGGTTTCGACGAAAAGACCAAAGTTGCGATCATGGACAGCGGTGTCGATTTCGAACATCCCGACCTTAAAAACAAACTGGAAGACGGATTCAACATGGTCCATGCCGGTGAAACAGGCAACCCGGGAACATACGACCCGAACGATCCCAACAATGCGATGTACGGTTCAAGCGGATACTCACACGGAACGAACTGCGCAGGCGTCGCTGCCGCTGAAGGCAACGAGATCGGAACCGCCGGCATCTGCCCGTGGTGCGGCATCTACCCTGTAACCTACATGGAAGGCGGCATGGGATCGTATGAAAGTTCCAGCGACAAAAAACTCATGGAAGTCTACACGAAATATGCTGAAGACCCTGAGATCGTAGCTATCAACTGCTCTTTCGGCCCGATGGCAGGTTTCGGAGACATCCCCGCTTCATCAGGTGAGATCGAGAGCCATAAAAAATTCATGGAGGAAGGAAGAAACGGAAAAGGCGGCGTCATCGTCTATGCAAGCGGAAACGACGGTGTCGATGCAAGCTACACCGGCATCCTTTCCTACGAGTTCAAACTCAAACGCAACGACCAGGAAGTCAAAAGCAAAGTCGTCACAGTCGGCGCAAGCTCGGCTTGGGACACACGCGTCACATACTCCAACTACGGTGACATGCTCGACATAGTTGCACCTTCGCTTTCCATCCAGCCGGCGATCGGTATCGCGACAAGCTACCTCACCGGTTACGGCGACATGAAGGACAAGGACTACACCAACCAGTTCAGCGGAACTTCATCGGCGACCCCGGTCATCACCGGCGCATTCGGCGTGATCTTCTCGGTAAATCCGGAACTCACGCTTGAAGAAGCTGTCGACATTCTCCACAGAAGTGCCGACAAGGTAAATCCCGAAACAGGTTTTTACGATGAAGACGGCCACAGCGTAAAATACGGTTACGGCAGACTCAATCTTCTCAAGGCTGTCAGACTCGCAATGGGTCTCGATATGTGTGAAGCCGATGCGGACGAAACTGCAGACAACATTGACAACAACTGCGACGGCAGCGTTGATGAAGGTCTTGCAAAAGACATTTCCAAAGTTTCGGCAAAATGCAAGGCTGACACAGACTGCGAAACCGGCGATTTTAAAGGAAAGGATGTATCCTGCCTCTCCGGCGAAGTCGGCAAATACAACATCAAGGACGGTTACTGCGTGATCAAAAACGATTCCTTCACCTGCCCTGACGGAACAGCTCCGACAGACGACTACGGGAAAGACTGCTTCCTTGAGTGCAACAAAAACAATGAGTGCCCGAAAGGCTTTGCATGCACCGATGAAAAACTCGGAAAGTGCTTCCCGGAATGCAAGGACAACACAGACTGCATCGAGAACAGATCATACTGCGACACCAAGACAAAACTCTGCAAAAACGTTCCGTCAGAGCCGATGGGACCGTGCGAAACGACTGAAGACTGCAAATACAACGCTATGATGTGTCTCACAGAGATCCCTGACGGTATATGCCTCATCATGTGCAGAGACGATTATGCATGCAACGATGACGAGGACAACATGGTGAACAAATGTGCTGAAGTCAATTTCGGCGGCTACAACATGAACCTCTGCCTTCCGGCTTGC
>JAEESW010000006.1 GCA_016290135.1 bacterium | reverse complement strand
TATCTGTCCATCTTGTCGAAAAGTTCGTCAATGCGTTTGTCTGATTCGATCAAATGAATGTCGTGTTCCAACTGATGCTTCTTGATTGAATCGATTGCAGCAAAAAGTTTGTAATTGTTTTGTAAAAAATGACGTAGAGTGACAAAAGCTTCCATGATCATGATACTTGTCTGAATGGCTGTATCGCTTTTCAGAACTGCTGAAAGCATTGCTACACCCTGCTCTGTAAAAGCATAAGGAAGTTTTTTGACATTTGTTCCTCGAAGATTTCCTTTTGCGTTCAAAGTCGCAATTTGCGACTTTGAACGTGAGTCAATCAACAAAGTTTCTTCTTTTGTAAGTTGGAACATAAAGTGCTCGGGAAACCTTGCAATGTTTCTGCGGACTTGCTCATTAAGCCTTTTCGTCTCGACCCCGTAAAGTTCTGCCAGGTCACGGTCAATCATCACGTGCTGACCGCGGATCATCAGGATTTTGTCTTCGATTTTTATTTGCGGCGTTAAAATTTCATTTTCCATGTTTTGTCCCTAAAATATATGGTTGCTACTACATTGTGAATGGTTTTGTCAAAATTTTCTTTAATTTTTACAATTTGCATTTTATCCATTATCGGTCACCTCAAAAAAGTTCTTTAGTATTATAATTAGAAAAATATTTTATTCAAGTTTTATAATCCGATATTTTGCAGTTTTATAATTGTTCCTTCTTAACGCATTTCCTCATTCTCCGACTCAACATTGTCTAACATCAAAATTTCAAAAATCATTCAATAAAATTAGATGGTTGTGCTGTTGAAATAAGAAAGGGGATTTTGGCAACGGTATAAGTAGACCCCTAAGAAATAACACTGCTCTCAAACACGCAAACCGTGAAAGAATAGTGCAGCTTGGATTGAGACCCCTATGGAATTACACTGCGAGTTCAAATAAAAGTTTGACTCAAATCGCTGGCTTGACCAGCCGCACAGAGTGTGCATCCGGGACTTCGTTGAAGTCCCTATTTTTTTATCTGCTGCTTTCATTTTTACCTCTTTCATAGTAGCACGGAAAATATTCACATAAGTGAGGAATAATCAACCTTTTTTCCGAAATTTCCGAAAAAAATTTTATACCGAACATTTTTTTGCAAAAACTTTCATAAATCACGCGGATTTTCCCATCTCAGGCGCTATATGCCTGAGTTAATGAGTAAAATAATCATTTTTTTTGCGCTAAAAGAGACACACGCCATCAGGTGAGACGCCATAGTATGACGTCTCTACGGGGGAATGCGGGCGGGCAGGCGCGCTCCGGCAAAGAAATGGCGGGAATCGCAGATTTTTTCTTGATTTTTTTCAGAGAAATTCAGTATAATACGGCAATTTCTAAGGATAGAAATAAAAACAACATAATAGTGCAAAATGATTTTTGTTCAGCACTTTCCCGCGCATACTTCCGTTCTGCGTCATAACGCCGAAAGATGCCGGAATTGCTGAAGAAAAGAGGAAAATAACAATAAAGACAAAACAGGGAGGAAAAAATGACAGAAAAAGAGATCAGGGAACATTATGGCATCGACACTGATGAAGCGGAAGAAATCATGAAAAAATACGGACTTATTGAGGAGAACGCGACAAAAGAAGATGCCTTGAAAGAGCTGGAAAAGTGGATGAACGACGATGGGGGGCAAGAGAGCAGTGGAGTACTTGGAGAAAAGACCTGAAAAGAAGTCCTGTAGAAGAAAAACGAAGGAAGATCTTGACGAATTTGTCAGGAAATACAATGAGTTGTCCGAGGTATATAACCGTATGCGCCCGCCGGAAAGCCGTTTCAGAAGAAGACCTCTTGTCGAAGAAACATAGACTTTCAATAAAGACGGAACTATCGATATCGAGGGCGATTTCACCCTGAACGAGATGTGTGTTTCCAATTTCGATCCGGAGACCGAAGTCGTGATGGAACGGGAAAATCTATTTGTCTGAATAAGACCGTGCATGTCGGCGGCGTTTTAAGATTCCACGATCTCTGCTGCAAGCATCCCGCGGCGGAATTTATCAAAGAAAAGATCCTGGCTGATGAATACAGATTCGCTTCGCGTTTCAGATGCGGGGATTATGTGAGGAGATAAAATTTTTTCTCCACACCGGCTTCATTTTCTGCTATAATTCTCCGCTTTTTTGTTTGGAGAGGATCATGACTGCATTTTTTAAAATGATTAGACCGCATCAGTACATCAAAAATCTGTTGGTGTTTTTTCCGCTTTTTTTCGCTAAAAAAATAACCGATGTCACGCTGCTTCAAAGCGCCGCGATGGCTTTCGTTTCTTTCTGCTTTGCGGCGAGCACGATTTATATCTTCAACGATATCCGCGACATAGAAAAAGATAAAGTCCACCCGAAAAAGAAATTCAGACCTATCGCAAGCGGCGCTGTTTCGGTAAAGGTCGCAATGATCACCGACATAATTTTCCTTGCTGTTGCACTTTCCGTCGCGTTTTTCACCGGAACAAAAATGGGGATAATCATTCTCGTTTATCTCGGCATAAACCTTTTTTACTCCTTGGGAATGAAAAACATAGCGATCCTCGATATTTTCGCAGTTTCGACCGGATTTCTTCTCAGGCTTCTTTCCGGGACTGATTACGGCGCTGTCGCAGGGATCCTTCCTTCGCACTGGATCATAATCATGACTTTCCTGTTGAGCCTTTTCCTTGCGATCGCAAAAAGGCGTGACGACCTTGTCCTTGCTGAGAGCGGGCTTGATGTCAGAAAGTCGATTTCAGGATATTCCCTTGAATTCATCAACGGAGTCATGAGCATAATGTCGGCCGTGATCATCGTTTCATACCTGCTTTACACACTCGATCCGGCAGTTCAGGCGCACTACGGCTCGAAAAACGTCTACGCCACCACATTCTTCGTCATTCTCGGCCTTCTCAGATACATGCAGATCACTTTTGTCGAGAAAAAAAGCGGAAGTCCGACAGACATAGTCTATAAGGATAGATTCCTTCAGATCACGCTTGTTGCGTGGATAGTCTCTTTTCTGTTTTTCGCGTATTGAAATTTTGCCGGTTTCTTCTGTAGTGACGGGACCTGACACGTCTCATTTCGCCATCTCAAAATGGTCATTTCGCTATCCATTCTCCTCTTGTTCCGCCAATTCTTTGAATTTTTCCGTTTCGCGCCAATTCTGCCATCAATCGTTGGATTGTTCTTCTGGAAACATTGAGTTCTGCAGCCAGTTCTACTTGTGTTATTTTGGGATTTTTCTTAATCAATTCAATCGTTTTTTCAGACAATAAATTTTCTGTGTTTTTAACTCCGAAATTAGTGCCATTAGCGTCAAGATTAGCGTCACTCTTGGCGCCAATATTCCAAGTTTCTCTCAAATTCCGGTAAAAAACCACTACAAAATCATCTTTTTCAGTTCTGAAATCGACTTTGCATCCGGCTTCATCGCAAAGATTTTTGATTCGTTTTAATCCGGTAGCAAAAGTTTCCATATCTTTGGAATAATACAGCACTCCTGTAATTCGTTTGTTTCTGCGGATCGCTTTTTTCTTTCCGTCAAAAAACTCTTCTGGAGTATGTCCCTTCGGAAAACCGCCGGTCGTGTGGATTGTATGCTAAATACGGAGCACGGTTTCCCTTAAATTTCACACAGATGACTTTGAGTTCCCCATATGTTTGCACAGCTATTTCCGGGTATATCGCAGGTTTTATGTGGTAAGATATCGCCTGACTCACATCGCGCAGAGTATTTTCCGAAATTTCCTGCCCGATTACTTCTCCGTTGTTTTTGACACCGAAATAAAGTTTGCCGCTGCCGTGTTTGTTCAGAATTGATGCTATTGAAATCACTGCTTCTTTCAGTTCTCCGGTACTTTTCTTGAACTCGATCTGCTCGGTTTCGGCTCCAATAGAATAAAATTTTTGCATAGTCTTTCTCCGTAAACACAAAATACTATTTTATCCATCTTTGCCAGCCAAAACTTGAGATTGTTTTTAATGATAAATATTGTTGAGTCAACAAAAATATTGTTTTGAAAAATTTATTTATGAATTTGTAGAGACGTGACCTGACACGTCTCATTTCGCCATCTCAAAATGAAAATGTATGGGAAATCTGTTCAGAAAAATTTTTAAGGTCACAATTTGTGACCATAGAAATTGCGAATGAAGATTTAAGGGGCCGGCACTCGAAATATCTTTCCTATGCCTTTACAGAACAGGGTGTGGCTATGCTGGCTTCAGTTCTTAAGAGTGATACTGCAGTGCTGACAAGTATAATGATTATTGATGCTTTTGTCGCTTTACGCCGGTTTTTTGCAGAACAATTCTAAAATTTTCACCGAAATAGACTATCGGTTGCTGAGCTTGTTGAAGCACTTATCTCACACAACGGACGTTCGAACTGTTATTTGAGGACCACTCGGAGATAAGTGCACCACGAGTTCCATTGTCGAAAGAAATAAACCATGCACTGTTTTCATGTAACCCACCGTATGATGGGGAAGAAGACCAAAAATATGAACCTCTTAAATACCACAGTTTGCTGTAATAACCTTCCTCATTTTTACTCTTGCAGCTACAAACATGCCCTACCATTTGGCCATCTCTATATTCGCTGCATAAACTATGGAGGCAATCTGGATCCCGTACATAACATTCTCCGTCAGATTCTGTTGCAGGACAATTTTTAACAATAGTTCTCCACACATTGATAGTAGGAAGATTCCAGTCGGAATATCCTCCTTCTTCGAGGTTTTCGCAATACTCTATTGCTTCCTCATAAGTTCGTTTGTCAGCAACGGATGACCATGTGATGTTCGTGTCGGGATCTTTCCATGGTCTGCATTTTCCCGTAGAGGAGTTACAGCCTTCCTTGCATTTCTCAAAAAGATTGAGATTTTCACGTTCAAAATCCTCGTCATAATGACAGAGGTAAGAATCGGTTCTGCCATCGGCATCCTGCCTGCATACAAAAGTGCCGTCTCCGCACTGGGCATCTTCTTCTTCGCCTGAAAACGCTTCGGAAAAACACGAAACCATAAAAAACGGAAGAGCAAAAAACAGTAATATTTTTTTCATTTTTATCCCCATCATATTTTTTTACCAATGGTTTATCGGACACAGCGGACGGCTATTTGTTTTTGATTTCCAGGATAGCCGACTGCGGCATAACCGAAAGCTACAACTGAACCGTTTTCTAACTTCGAGCTTGACCAGAGCCAGATGTTGGCATCGCCAAGTCTGCTGTATTTGCCTGTTGAATCGAATCGGCATGTACAGTCGGCAGGTGAGTAACATGATGAATAATCAAGACAATCATTTTTTTCGCTGACTTTGCATTTCCCGCCGGTTTCTGTTGCTGGGCAGTTCTGGATAAGTGTTCTGAGTTCATCGATTGTGGGCAGTCGCCAATCGTTAAAACCGTCTTCTTTAAGTTCACTGCAGTAAGATTCTGCGTCATTCAATTTCTCAAACCATTCGGCAGTTATTTTGTCATCTTCATACCTTTTCAGAGAAGACCAGGTTATTCCGGATTCAGGGTCTGTCCACGGGTTGCATTTTCCTGTTGATGCATCGCATCCGGCCTTGCATTCTTCATATATTCCGTAGTTGGAGTGACTCGGCCAGCAAAGATATGATTTTTCTTTGCCGTCTGCCGGGTCTGTTCTGCAGCTGTATGTTCCGATTTCGTCGCAATGTTCGAACTCAGGAATAACGCTTTCATCATCTTTGCCGTAATCTTCGGAAGCAGTGCTGTCGGTATCCGAATCATCATCGGTGCCGCCGCATCCGATAAAAACGAAAACCGCGCATAAAGCCAGAATTAGAAAAAATTTCTTCATTTTGTCACCTCTGAAAAAGTTGATAATATCGAAAAATATTTAAGAAAATTATTGACTCGGGTGAATTAGTGCTACGCTTTTTTAATAATTGTGTTGTGTTGAACATCATTTTGTCTTCAAATTGAATCAACAAAAACGGGGAATTTTAGAGAGATACGGTTTAAAGGCAAGTTTTCGATCTTACTCTTTCCACTTCTTGAAGATGAGGGAAGTGTTTATTCCGCCGAAAGCGAAGTTGTTCGACATGACGTAGTCGCAGTTGATTTCCATGCCCTGACCTGTGATGTAGCCGAGCGGAGCGCACTGCGGATCGAGGTTGTCTAAATTTACGTTGGGGTGGAACCAGCCTTCGTTCATCATGTTGATAGTGACCCAACTTTCGACTGCGCCGCATGCGCCCAGAAGGTGGCCGACGTAGCTTTTTGTCGAAGAAACGGGAACGGGACGCTTGAAAACGTTGTAAACGGCGGTCGTTTCGGAGATGTCGCCGTAGTATGTCGCGGTGCCGTGAGCGTTGATGTAGGCGATATCGTCTGTGGTCAAGTTTGCGTTTGCGAGAGCCGCTTCCATGCAGATGCCCTGAGTGTAGTAGTTGGGGCTCGTGATGTGAAAACCGTCGGAATTCGTGGCGAAACCGGCGACTTCGCAGAATATTTTCGCACCGCGTTTGACTGCGTGCTCAAGGTCTTCTAAGATCAGAGTTCCGGCTCCTTCGCCGATAACAAGGCCGTCGCGGTCTTTGTCGAAGCAGCGGGGAGTCGCCTCCGGAGTCTGATTTTTGAAGCTTGCCTGACCCAAAGTATCGAAAATAGCGGCGTTCGGGGCCGAAAGTTCTTCCGCGCCTCCGCATATCATCATGTCCTGTCTGCCGTCCGCGATCGCCTCGTAACCGTATCCTATCGCCTGGCTTCCCGAAGTGCAGGCGGTGTCCGTGATTATCATTCTGCCGCGGATCTGGTAGAAAACCGAAAGGTTGCATGCGTTTGTCTGAGGCATCGCCTTGATGTAGGTCTGGGAGTCGAATTTTGACGTGTCACCGGTCGTCATCATTGTGGCAAGCGCGTTTACTGCATCCAGAGAACCCATGCAGGTGCCGTATGCAATGCCTGTGCGGCCGTTTTTGAGCTCTTCGATGACATCTCCTGTTTCTGTCAGAAGTCCTGCAACTTTGAGCGCGTCTTCAGTCGCGACGAGCGAAAGAAGTGCGACTCTTCCCATTCCGCGGATCTTTTTGCGCGGATAGACCGGAAGTTCTTCGGTGTAGGGCGAAGCGAGGCGCGTATTCATCTTGGTGAAACGCTCCCATTCCGGCATATATGAAATTCTGTTTTTACACGCTTTGAGGTTCGTGAAAGCTTCTTCCCAGCTTCTTCCGAGAGATGAGAGCATTCCTCCGCCCGTAACAACGACACGGCGTTTGCCGTCATGTCTTATAAAGTTCATTCCATTCCTCCGTTTACAGAGATAACCTGTTTTGTGATATATCCCGATTCTTCAGAGAGTAAAAATACCGCAAGAGATGCGATTTCTTCAGGTTTTCCGACACGGTTCATCGGGATGCTTTCAACGATCTTCTCATACATTTCAGGGATGATCCCTTTGATCATGTCGGTTTCGATTAGTCCCGGTGCGATGCAGTTTACCGTGATTTTCCGTGATGCAAGCTCCATGGCTAAAGCCTTTGCCGCTCCGATTATTCCGGCTTTTGCAGCGCTGTAGTTCACCTGTCCGCGGTTTCCGATGATCCCTGTGATAGATGAGATCACGATTATTCTGCCGCCGCGCTTGTTGCTTCTGCGCGCCATCGGCATGACAAGCGGCTGGATCACGTTGTAGAAACTGTCGAGATCAGTTCTCAAGACATCGTCCCATTCATCGCCTTTCATCGCTGCAAAAACATTGTCGCGGGTGATCCCGGCATTGCTGACGATCCCCCAGAGCGGACCTTTTTCCTCGGTGATCTTGTTGAGGATTTCTCTGCATTCCTCGCGGTTTCTGACATCGAATTTCACGATTTCGCCGTTTCCGCCCTCACTTTTGATGAGATCCAGAGTCTCCTGAGCCCTTTCAGCGCCGCTGTTGTAGTGGCAGATAACGTAATATCCTGCCTTCGCTGCTTCGACTGCAATCGCTCTGCCGATCCCGCCGCTTGCGCCGGTCACAAGTATCGTTTTATCCGAATTATTCGACATAACGCCCCCTTATTTCTTTCAATTGTTCAAGGCTTTCTATTTCTATTGCTGAAATTTTTGCAGTTACGGCTGGTTCACCGCAGTTTTCAGCTGTCCAAAGCTCGCCGATGTAGTTGTAAAGCGAATCTTCGTCATCGCGGTAATCTTCGGTCATTTTCATTTTGACCGTCGTGCCGCATTTGAGCCAGTCGGTCTTCGTTTTGAAATTCGTGACAGAAAGGATCATTCCTGGAAGTATCTTTCTTCCGAAAAGTTTGTGTGCGATACCGGTGAGAGCGCAGATCGTCTGTGCCATAAGCTCGAAACTCACCCAGCTCGGGATCCCGTCGCCCTCACGCTCGTAAAAAATGCACTCTTTTGTGATGTCGTATTCGCCGGTAATGATGCGTTTTTCCATATCATAATCGGTGATACGTGAAAGAAGCAGCATCTTTCCACGGTGAGGCAGATATTCTTCAATCTCGTTTTCACTAATGAATTTCGGCACTTCAATAGTCATTTTTTCTCCTCCAAAAATGCCCGCGACTATTACACAATTTTAAAGAGAGTGTCAAACAATTTTGCAGTAGAGACGTTTCATGAAACGTCTCTACCGTTTTTTCGGTTTTTTCTTGTCTTCTTTGAATTTTCTGTCGCGGTTCGAAAAATCGTCGCCGTAGCCGCCGCGCTTTTTCTCTTTGCGGTCTTTGTGATCTTTGCGGTGAAGATCGTTCGATCTGCGTGACTTGTGTTTTTCATCGGAATTGTCGTGACGGCGGTTCGTTCTGCCGCGTCCCTGATGAGTTTTGGAGAATTTGTCGTCCTCTTTTTTGAGAAGCTGCCTTATCTTTTTTTCGGTAAATCCGATCTGGTCAGGTTCTTCTGTCTCGCTTTCCTCGTCTTCAAGAAGCATAGAAGCCAGGATCATCGCGAGAGAACGCGTGTCAAGTTCGCTTTCAAGCCCTTCGACGAATTCTATCCCCGCTTTGTTCGGCGTGTATTCGAGAACTTCGGCTGCGAGCCGTTTGATACGCTCGCTTCTGATGTCGCGGAGTGTCGGGATCACTTTGACTTCGATGGAAGATCCGACATTTTTCTCGATCCTGCGGATGTTTCTGAATTCCGACGGAGTGACCAATGTTATCGCGATCCCTTTGTTTCCGGCGCGACCTGTCCTTCCGACGCGGTGGATATAGCTCTTCGCGTTGAAGGGGATGTGATAGTTGAAAACATGGCTCACATCGGCGATGTCAAGTCCTCGTGCCGCAACGTCAGTCGCCACCAGAATGTCGATCATCCCTTTGCGGAAAGCGGACATGACCTGATTCCTCTGCGACTGGTCAAGGTCACCGTGAAGCGCTTTCGCATTGAAGCCGCGTGCGACTAAAAACGTGCTGAGTTCGTCGACTTCCAGCTTCGTGCGGCAGAAAACTATCGCCTTTTCGGGATCCTGCTCTTCGATAAGGCGCGTCAGAGCGGGCTTTTTCTCCTCTTCCTCAACGATGTAGTAAGACTGCTCTATGTCGGTGTTAGTCGATTCCTCGACAGTTTCGGCCTTTATCGAAACTGGATCGGTGAGGATGTTTTCCGCAAGTTTTTTTATCTCTTCGGGCATCGTCGCCGAAAAAAGGAGCGTCTGGCGCTTTTGCGGAAGAAAATCGAAAATGGCCATGATGTCTTCGTAAAAACCCATGTCGAGCATCTCGTCGGCCTCATCGAGAACGACGGTTATCGGTTCGACGATCTCGATCTTTCCCGATTTAAGCATGTCGAGAAGACGCCCGGGAGTCGCCGCTAAGACCTGAGTTCCGCTCTCGAGCAGCTTGAGCTGACGCGAATAGGAGTGCCCGCCTAAGATCGAGCAGGTCCTTATCCCGGCGAATCTGCCGAGGCGGTAAAGTTCGTCGCTTATCTGCGAGGCGAGCTCGCGGGTAGGGGAGATGACGATAAGTTCGATGCCGACATTCCGCAGCATGTTGTTCATCACGGGAAGCCCGAAAGCGGCAGTTTTGCCGGTTCCTGTGTGAGACTGCGCGATGACGTCTTTCCCCTGCAGGATCAAAGGGATGGCCTGTTCCTGGATCGGACTCGGTATCTTGAAACCGGCCTCTCTTATCCCTTCCATGATGTCCTTTTTGAAGCCGAAAGCCTCAAAAGTGGTGTTCGTATCCATTTCTATATGTTTTTCAGTCATTTTTCTCCGAAATACAGTTTTACTGCCGGGCAGTTTGAAAATTTTTGAAATTTTTGTGAATTATAAAAAGGAAAAACAATTAAACTTAGAATCTGTAAGCTGCTTCAGCCATGAAGTGGGATTCATCCCAGCCGTCGCCTGCGTTGCCGCCGAATCCAGCTTTGAGTGCCCAGTTGCCTGTGAAGGAAAGGCTTGCACCAAGACCCCAAACGAAACTTGCATCAACGTGATCCATGTGGTCGTTGATGTCGCTGTCGCTGTTTGCTGCGAAGTCAATGCTGACACCCATTGAGTACCAGGGACCTACTGCCTGAAGAGGACCAGCGCCGTTCATTTTTGAGGTGTCGAATTCATAAGCGAAATTTCCCTGAATAGGAAGTCTCATGATGTGAGTTGCAGCTCCGTCCGGATAATCGCCTGTCGGAATCCAGTATTCGAAAGCAAGGTCGATACCGGCATACATTTTACCGCTGCCGTCGTGAGCTTTCGTTGTAGCTTTTTCCCAAACGTTCCAGTCAATGTCAGCACCGACTGTTACGCCAAACTGATTCCAGTGTTCAAAAGCAGCACCGATACCGAAAGTGGGCTGGATGTAAGCCGGTTTCGGATCGCCGATTTTTGCGAAAAGACCGCATGTGCAGAGGAGAACCGCTGCAATAACAAGCATTTTTTTCATAGTAAAAACCTCCAATGATAAAATAACAAAAAATGGTTAAACCAACCTAAAAACCGCGAGAGAATATTCATAAAATCTTTGAAGTCAAAAAAAATCGGAATTTTCTAATAAAAAACAGAAGACGTATTTCAGAATCAGTCTCTTACATAATGCGGCATCTCGAACGGGATGACCATGGAGATCTCGACGAGTCCGCCGATCTCGCCGTTTTCCTTATACCACGGAGCCTGGTAGATCATCTTTTTTCTGCCTTTCTTCTCGATGGTGTAGATGTTCGGATGATCGTTTTTCATCATGTCGTGCATTTTGTCGATCGATGCCTGATGATGGCACTTCATAAGATTTTCGCCGACCATGTTCCTGCCGCCCGAAAGTGCCTGCATCGCAGCTTCGTTCATGTCCAAAATGTTTCCTTCTGTGTCCATGACGGTTATTGCCGCCCCGAATTTGTCAACCCATTCTCTGAACATTTTTTCCTCCTTTCTTTTTATTCACAAGGTATTCTTGAGCATGTTCCGCTTTCTGAACCCGATTCCGATGGTTTGCAGGTGTAGTGTGCCGGGCAGTCTGCCGGTTTCGAGCACTCTTTTCTCCCGCAGAAAGAGCCTAAACCGCTTGTCCTGCAGATCATGCCTTCACTGCACTCTTCGTCGGCAAGGCAGCTTCTCATGCAGTAACCGGAAGTTCCGGCTTTAACGCATGTGACCGCTTCATCAGTGCTTGCTCCCGGACAATCCGATGTGTAGGAACATCCGTGGCACTGGCCTGACGGAAGGTTCGGAGATGTGCAGGTGAGAGAGCCTCCGCAGTCGGAATTTTCGGCACAGAAGAATGTCGGATCGTTAGTTTTCGCGCAGTAGCCGCCTTTGCAGACGAATCCTGTCGGGCAGGTCTGTGTCTTCGGCATGCACTTTCCGTCCTTTTCAACAGTTCCTTCTACGCAGACGCAGGTGGGAACTCCGAGTTTTATTTCGCAGGTCTTGTTCGTTTCCTTGCACGGATTCGGTGAGCAGCTTGAAACGCATTCGCCGTTTATGCAGGCTTCGTCAGCGTTCGGGCAGCTTCCGTGCGGATTCGTGTCAGAGCAGGCAGTCTCGTTGCAGGCAGGTCTCTGGCACATTCCGTCGCCGTCTCCTGTGGAATTGTTGCAGATGGTCCCGTTGAAGCAGTCTTCGTCATTCGAGCATCTTTTCTGAACGCAGTAACCTATCGAATGGCAGCTTCCGTAGGGGCAGTCGTTGTCGTCATTACACATCAAGGCGCATGCATGATAATTTTCGTTGCACTGCGTGTTGCCCGGGCAGTCGCTGTTTTCATTGCAGCCGTTGCAGATACCTCCTGCAGCCAATGGATTACATTCCGCATTTCCTCCGAATTCGCGGCAGTCGCTGTTCTTTACGCACTGCTCGTTACTGAGATCCTGCGGAACGCAGAATTTTCTAAGGCACTGCATGTTGCTGGGGCAGACATCATAAACTATCGGTTGGCATTTTCCGTCGGAATCCGCCGCGTAGTTTGTATTGCACTCGCAGTGGTAACCTGCTTCGCTTGAGTCGGGAACGCACCTGTTCTGGTTCGGTTCCGAGTGGTGGGCCTGACTGCACGGCTTTGTCCTGCACGGGTTGTTCGCGCTCATTTTGCATTCGTTTCCGCTGAGTTCGTAACCGGCGTCGCATTTGCAGGTCCCGTTTACATTCGTCGAATTCTGCGGGCAGCACTTTCCGTTGCTCATCTGCAGCGGGCTTTCGCACTGGCAGAATGCCTCGTCGTTTTTTGTCGTGCAGGTGCTGTTTTCGGGGCAGGTGTATCCGGCGCAGCGGTCTTTTATGCAGACTCCCTGCTGGCAGAACAAGCCGTCTTTGCAGTAGCCGTTAAGGCCTTCGATCGTGTTTTCGGTGCACTCGGCGACGCATGTTCCCGGATCTTCTTCGGTCGCGACATAATATTTGTCGCACTGGCATTTCCCGCCTTTGTTCGATGAATGGGCAGGGCAGCAGATGCCGTCGTAAGAGTAGTAGGATACATCGCAGACGCAAGAGTAGGCAGTCCCTTCATTTTCAGGCATGCATCTCGATTTGTGCGCAGCGCGGTTTTCTTCTGTGTCGCACGGATTGGGCGAGCAGATCCCGCTTTCGACCGTGTCTGAATCGTTGACATTTTCAGTGTCGCCGTCGCTTGCGGCTTCCTGAGTGTCCGAATCATTCGTCTTGTCTGTGTCGGGAGCATCGGCATTGTCTGAATCATCCGTTGTGTCGATGTCGTTTCCGTCAATTTTGTCGGAATCGTTTTTTTCTTTGCTGCCTGAACTTCCGCATGAACATACAAAGCAGAAAAGCATTGCGAAAAATAGGATAGAGAATTTTTTCATCATTTTCCTCCGTTAAATTCTTTAACAAAATCAGCAACTTTATCAACTGCATTCTGAACTTTCACACTGTCGGGTCCTTCCGCCATGACGCGCATTACAGGTTCTGTTCCGCTGTAACGGACGAGCATCCTGCCGCCGTCAAGCAGAGCTTCCTGCGATTTTATGAGCTCGCAGAGTCCCGGGATCTCTTCTATTGGGATCTTTTCACCTTTGATCTTAACTTTCGCCTGGATCTGCGGGAAAAGTTCGATCTCGTCCGCAAGAACCGAAAGTTTTCTGCCGCTCTCGGCTAAAATTTTGAGTATCATGAGCGATGCTACGATGCCGTCACCCGTCGGATTTATCTCTTTTATGATGAGGTGTCCGCTGTTTTCTCCGGCGAGGCAGAGTCCTTTTTCGTTGATCCTTTCAACTAAGTATCTGTCGCCGACATCGGTCCTTTCGAGATTTATCCCGCAGTTTTTGAGGTGCTTTTCAAGCCCTGCGTTGCTCATAACGGTGACAGCGGCCGTATTTTTAGCCAACCTTCCGTTTTTATTAAGATATTTTGCTATTATTCCGATGATCTTGTCGCCGTCAACGACTCTGCCGAGCTCGTCTATCGTGATGAGACGGTCTCCGTCGCCGTCGTAGGCGAAACCTGCAAAACATTTGTGCTCAAGTATCTTCGGAGCGAGGTTTTCAGGGTGAAGCGCACCGCAGTTGTCGTTGATGTTGACACCGTTCGCTTCGGTAAAAAAGAAGAATTTCTCCATTTTCGGGAAAGCGGAGAATATTTTTTTCGCGATCTTTGCAGTCGCTCCGTTCGCGCAGTCGATGCAGATCTTTATTTCTGAATCTTTGAGTGCTTCGAATGCCCTGACTATCCTTGAAACGTAGTCGAATTCAGGATTTTCGGCGATCTTCGCTGTCCCGATCTTGTCTCCGACAGGATTTTCCGCAGTGTTTTCATCAAAAAACAGCGCTTCGATCTCAAGTTCCTGAGAGTCGTTCAGTTTTTCTCCTTTTGAATTGAAGATCTTGATCCCGTTGTCTTCAAAAGGGTTGTGGCTCGCCGAAATGACGATGCCGAAATCGCATTTGTTGGTTCTTACGAAGTCGCTGACGAGCGGAGTAGAGACCACTTTGAGGTCGGTCACATTGCCGCCTGCGCTCATTATTCCGGCAGAAACCGCTGCACTGAGCATTTCCGATGAGATTCGCGTGTCTGTGCCTATCGCAGCAACGATCCTTTTTGCAGGATCCTTCTTTTGGAACCAGCGTGTCACCGCTTTTCCTACTTTTACGGCTGATTCCGGAGTGAGGGGATAAACATTGGCTGTCGTTCTGATTCCGTCTGTTCCGAAGATCTGTTTTTTTACCATTTCTTTCTCCTGATATTAAAATATTCCAATATTTTCCGCCGTTATTCTTCTTCTCCTGCTTCAAGGACTGCCAAAAAGGCTTCCTGCGGGATCTCGACGTTTCCGAGCTGTTTCATCCGCTTCTTTCCCTCTTTCTGCTTTTCGAGAAGTTTTCTCTTTCGCGATACGTCGCCGCCGTAGCATTTCGAGGTGACGTCCTTTCTGTAGGCCTTGACGGTTTCGCGTGAAATTACGGTCGAACCTATTGCAGCCTGGATCGCGACATCGTACATCTGTCTCGGTATGACGCGGCGCATCTTCATTACGAGCGAACGCCCCATCTGGTATGAATTGTCCTTGTGGACGATGACCGAAAGCGCATCGACCGGCTCTCCGTTGATGAGGATGTCCATTTTGACGAGGTTCGATTTCTCGTAGCGGTCGAATTCGTAGTCAAGCGAGGCAAAACCGCGCGAGATCGATTTCAGTTTGTCGTAAAAGTCGTAAACTATCTCGCTGAGGGGCATTTCATATTCCAAAATAACGCGGTCTGCCGCCTGATAGATCATGTTTTTCTGCTTTCCGCGCTTGTCTAAGCAGAGTTTTACGAGTCCGCCGATAAATTCCGCCGGAGTGAAGACCGATGCTTTGACTATCGGCTCTTCGATGTGGGCGATTATCTGCGGTTTCGGCAGTTTGTCCGGGTTTTCGACGATGACTTCCTCTCCGTTAGTGAGGACGACTTTGTATGCAACGCTCGGAGCCGTCGTGATGAGTTCAAGGCCGAATTCGCGCTCAAGACGCTCTTTTACGATCTCAAGGTGGAGCATTCCCAAGAATCCGCAGCGGAATCCGTAACCCAAAGCTGTTGAATTTTCAGGCTCGTAGGAAAAACTCGAGTCGTTGAGGGCGAGTTTTTCGACCGCGCGTTTGACTTCTTCGTATTTTGAAGTTTCTACCGGGAAAACTCCGCAGAAAACCATCTGTTTCATCGGTTTGAAGCCGGGGAGGGGAGTAGTCGTCGGATCGTTTGCAAGAGTTATCGTTTCGCCGATCCTGACATCGTGGATAGTCTTGATTCCGGCAGCAATAACGCCGACTTCGCCAGCAGAAAGCGAGTCCACTTTCTTGAGGAAAGGCATATATTTCGCGATTTCTATGACTTCGTAATCGGCATCCGAATGCATGAGATGTATGATGTCGCCTGTTTTGATCTCGCCGTCGAACATCCTCACCATCATTCTGACTCCGACATATGCGTCAAACCAGCTGTCGAACACAAGAGCCCTTGTTTTCATTGAAGGATCTGTCTTGGGTGCGGGAATTTCGGTAACTATCTTGTCAAGAAGCTCTCTAACTCCGACACCGGTTTTTGCCGAAACGAGAGAGGCGTCTTCGGTGTCGATCCCGATGATGTCGGCGATCTCTGTTTTCGTTTTTTCGACATCGGCGCTCGGAAGGTCGATTTTGTTGATGACAGGAACGATAGCGAGATCGTTGTCGATCGCCATGTAGACATTGGCTAAAGTCTGAGCCTCGACTCCCTGAGTTGCATCAACTACGAGAAGAGCACCTTCGCAGCTTGTCAGTGCGCGGCTCACTTCGTAGGAAAAATCGACGTGTCCCGGAGTGTCGATGAAATTGAATTCGTATTTTTCGCCATTATATTCGTGGAAAACCGTTACAGCACGTGCCTTTATCGTGATACCTCGCTCTTTTTCGAGCTCCATGTCATCGAGAAACTGCTCCGTCATCTCGCGCTCGCTTAAGCCCCCCGTCATTTCGAGAAGACGGTCGGAAAGAGTCGATTTGCCGTGATCGATGTGGGCTACGATCGAAAAATTTCTGATATTATTGATGTTTTTCATACTAACCTTGGAATCCAAGTTAATAAAAGCCGTGCGTTTATACATGAAAATCAGTCATTTTTCCATTTATTTTATATTTGCGTTTATAAGGGTTTTTAGTATAATAATGGGCTTTGATTTTGTTCGTAATGGAGTTTCTATGGATAATATTGTTGAAAATACTAATGAAATTGAAAATAAAAAGGAAACTGTCGAAATAACTTTGAAAGACCTTGTTAAAATTCTGCGTGACAATAAAAAGTTGTTTTTTGTTTCTTCTTTTGTTGCATTTGCCGTTCTTTCCTTTGTTTTTCTTTTCCTGTTGACGCCTATCTATGATGTAAATTCTTCTCTCGAGATAAGAAGCCAGCAGAGTGCTCCGTCTCTTTCGTTCGATGCTATATCTGTGCTTATGGGCGGGGGCGGCATGACTAACGACAAAAGCATTGATCTGGAACTTCTCAAAAGCAGAACGATTATGGATTCCGTCATCGCGGAGAACGGACTCCAGATGAATGTTTGGAGAAAAAACAATACAATGTTTTCATATCTCTGGAACAGGGTCTTCGGCGAACTTCCGGAAGATGCTTTTATAGTTTTTAAAAAAATTCCGGAGTCTATGAAATCCAAGGAAAAAGGAGATCTTGTGGCTTCCGAAGAAGGTTTTTCAATAGAATACGGCGGAGAAAAGAGCGAGTGCCGCTGGAATGACAGCTGCTCTTTTAAAGGGGACGCTCTTGTAATCGAAAAGCTGGGAACTTTTTCAGTTCCGGTTTCGTATAGGTTTATATTCGAGCCGATAATAGACACAAGAGAGCGGGTTTCCGGCAGTCTGACTATTAAAAAAGCCGATGAGTCGGAAATGATAAAACTTTTTTACTCGCACGAAAGTCCTGTTTTTGCATCAAAGATCTTAGAAAACATTACCGGGAGTTTTATTCAGAGAAAGACTGAATGGGAAGACAATGATGCCCGCTCCAAAAAGGATTATATTACAAAAATGCTCGACGAACTTTCTCTGGGGATCGATGAGAAAAGTCAGAAGATGATCGCTTTCCAGCAGCAGGAAAAAACGATAATGCCTGAAGTCGAAGTTCCCGAGCTTCTTAAAAAGCAGGAGACTCTGAAGATACAGATCGAAGAGTTCAAATTCAAACGCCAGATCCTTGCCAATACTTTGAAAAATATTGATCAAAACCCTGGTAAGCCGATAACCGTTCCGATCGATGAGGAATCGGTGCAGGAGGCGTTGAAATACCACAACGCCCTTCTTTTCAAAAATAACGAACTTACCCAGCGCGTAACGGCGGAACACCCTCTCAAAGTGGCTGCCGACGAAGAGATAAAAGAGAGCGAGAATGCTCTGAAAAATGTTATAAAAACAAGCATAGCGCAGTATGAAAAAGGGGAAAAGCTCCTCAATGATCTTCTTGACATGATAATGAGCGGGCAGGGGAAGATCCCAGAAACGCTTTTCACTTTCGCTAACCTCAAACGCGATGTCGAACTTGCCGAAAAAGTCTATGTCACGCTTTCAGCCAAACTTTACGAATCTTCGGTCTCACCTAATGTCGGTATCGTTCCTGCGAGAGTCATCGACGCCCCGGATCCGAATGTTCTCCGTTCTTTCCCGAAAGTAAGGATCTTTGCGATAATAATCGTTATGCTTACCGTTTTTTCCGGTTTTGCAGCTGTTTTTGCAAAGGAAATTTTCAAATCTCTCAAAGAGAGTCTGAAATAACAAAATGATGTTTTTTCGAAAGTTCAAAGAGAACGATTTCGCCAAAAATATAGTCACTCTGCTTACGGGCACTACGGCCGCGCAGATCGTTCCGTTTGCTCTTTCCCCGATCCTGACGAGGCTCTATTCACCTGACGATTTCGGTGTTCTGGCACTGTTTTTCAGCATCTGTTCGGTTCTTTCGGTCGTTGCTGCGGGGCGTTATGAGCTGTCGATAGTAATTCCGAAAAAAGATGAAGAAGCTGTGAACATTGTTGCTCTTTCAATATGGATTTCGCTTTTTTTCGCTCTGTTCCTTCAAGTAGTTTTTGCCGTTTTCAATTCGGGAATAGCGTCGCTTTTAGGAAATGAATCAATATCCTTCTGGCTTTATTTCGTGCCGCTCGTCGTTTTTATGATGAGTCTTTACAATGTTCTCAGATATTTCAGCATACGCATCAAGGATTTTAAAAATGTGGCTGTGACGAGAGCCGTGAAGTCTTCCGCCGGGGCTTTTATAAAACTGGGTCTCGGTTTTATCGGATTTACTTCGGGCGGTCTTGTTACAGGAGAAATATTGTCTCATTTTTTCGGAAACACCTCTCTTGTCAGAAATGTTTACAGAAGAAAAGAGCTCTTTGCCGGTGTCAGCCGCGCAAAAATGGCGGAAGAGGCGAAAAAATATTCCGATTTCCCGAAATTCTCGCTTCCAGGAGCTCTCTCCAATTCGCTTTCTTTGAATCTCAACAGTTTTTTCCTCACCTCGCTTTTTTCACTTGCCGTACTCGGTCAGTATGCTCTTGTTAACAAGGCAGTAAGCGTTCCGCTGACTCTTATCGGCTCTTCGGTTTCTGATGCCTATTTTCAGCGTGCGGCTCAGGAAAGAAACGAAACCGGTGCTGCAAAAAACGCTTTTATCCAGTCGGCGAAATATCTTGCACTTATTGCGCTGCCTGTTTTCTTCGTTCTTTTTTTCTTCGGAGAAGAGCTTTTCGCCTTTGTTTTCGGCGAATCTTGGAGAATTGCCGGAAATTATGCGAAGATTCTATCAGTTTTAGTCGCGGTGCGTCTTGTGGCGGCACCTCTTTCGGTCACGATGAGTACTTTCGAAAAGCAGAGAACAAGTCTCATGCTGACTTTACTGCAGCTTGTGCTGATGGTCGCAGTATTTGTCGTTTCCAATATTTTTTCTTTTGAAATGAGAGAATTCCTGATGCTTTATACCGCCCTTATGGCGTCTTATTATCTGCTTATGCTGGTCGTATGTTTTAATATCGCGGTCAAAGGAAGGAAAGATGGATGTAAAGCCGATAACTAAAGCCGAGCTTGTGAGCGATCTGAAGGAGCTCGGAGTGCAGCCCGGTGATATTCTGAACGTCAAATGCTCAATGAGATCTCTTGGTAAGGTCGAAGGCGGTGCTGCAACGCTTATTTCAGCTCTTCTCGAAGCGGTAGGCGAGGAAGGAACGATCGTTACTGATTCCTTCATTAAAGTTTACAAACCTTCCGTTGCGGAAAAAATGCCGCCGGTCGATGAAAGATCGGCTTCATACTGCGGGGTCCTCGCCAACGAGATGCTTAAATATCCCGGAGTAGAGCGCAGCCGCCATCCCGTGCAGAAATTTGCCGCCATCGGAAAGTATGCGAAAGAATTCTGCGAAAAGCATACCGATGAATCCTATGCTTACGATATTTTAAGAATCATGGCTCTGAAAGGTGCTAAAAACCTTAAGATCGGAAGCGACGAACAGATCCCCGGTGTCGGAACGACTCATGTCGCGATAGGAATGCTGAAACTCAGAAATCTTCGTCCGTATCTTGGAGTCTGCTATATGAAAAATGGTCAAAAGACCTTCTTCAGGCGCGACTGGGCAGGTATCTGCAAAGAATCGTTCAACAAATTTCTTCCTTACTATGAAAAGAACGGTGACATAATTGCCAGGGGAAAGGTAGGAAATGCCGATTCAATGCTTTCTTCCATGCGCGGCACTTTGAAGACCGAATACGATATTCTGAAAAAAGATCCTTCGTTCCTTGACTGCGGAGACCCTTTCTGCATCGAATGTCAGCTCAACTGGGAGTTCAGCCGCAGCACAAGGATAGGTTTCATTTTAAGGTCGCTTCTTCACGGAAAGTTCAGCAAGGCACTATTCGTTGCAAGGATGTTCTACAAAAAATATATCGAGCTTCCCGACGGAGAGAGCAAGTTGCCGCCGGATGATTTTGGGGAGTAGATTTTGGGTAAAAGAATATTTGTAAAATCTCCATCTTCTTTTGAGAACGAAAGAAAATATATTTTCGACGTGATATTCTCGGAATTTTTAGGTCTTGAATACGAAGTTTCGTTTTCAGACGAAGCAGAAGCTGTCAAAATCGTTCTTGAAAAAGGCTCGGTAACGCTCAGCGACGCCTTTTTTTCAATGGAAAAATCGCTCTGGCTCAAAGAAGGTTCGATGCCTAAAACTCCGCTCAAAAAGATAAATAAAAAGGATTCCCCGTTTGATTTTAAATCTGTCAGCGACGAAATTCCGGTAATATACGGTGAAGAAGATCCTGAAATAAATCAAACAGATAAAGAAATAAAAATAGGAATTGACATCTTCGGAAGCGCATTTTTCATGCTCACGAGATACGAAGAAGTCGTTTCGAAAGAGAAGAAAGATATGCACGGCCGTTTTCCGGCAGCGGCATCGCTCGCTTTCAAGGAAGGTTTTCTGACTCGTCCGATAGTCAGCGAATATGTCGAAATTCTATGGTCTGCACTCGCAAAGCTTTATCCGGAACTTGTGCGGCAAGAGCATGAATTCAGCATTGTTCTCACGCACGATGTCGACAAACCTTTTAAGTTTCTCTTCATGAGTCCGAAAAGATTTTTGAAGGTGTTGGCAGCAGATATACTGAAACACCGTTCATTGAAAAAGACTTTCAGCGATCTTGGCTCGTTTGTTGCCGTAAAAAGGGGAAAGGTCGAAAGAGATCCGTACAATACATTCAATAAAATTATGGACTTCAGTGAAAGTATCGGACTGAAAAGCCACTTCTATTTTATTGCGGAAAACTATGGAAAACTTTTGAACAGCGACTATGACTTGGATAATGAAAAAATAGTTGAGATATTTAAGAAAATTAAGGAAAGAGGACACGTCTGCGGACTGCATGTAAGCTATGACGGTGCAAGTGATCCCGAAAAAATGAAAAAAGAGGCTGAAAGATTCCGTAAAGTATGTGCTGAAGCCGCTGTGAATATTGATCTTTTTGAGGCGCGTCACCACTTTTTGAGAGTCTCGGTCCCCGAAAGCTGGAGAATAATGGAAGAATGCGGGATAAAACGCGATCTTTCGCTCTCTTTCGCCGATCATGCAGGTTTCAGAAGCGGAGTATGCTGGGAATATCCTCTTTTTGATCTGATGTCAGGCAGAAGGCTTGAACTTAAGGAACTTCCGCTTATAGTTATGGAATGTTCCGTAATTGATGAAAGATATATGAATCTCGGTGTAGGTGAAAAAAGTTTTGAATTTATAAAATCTTTAATGAATACAACGGCTTTGTTCGACGGGCAGTTCGTTCTGCTCTGGCATAATCAGAGATTCGAGAACAAAGATGAAGCGGTTTTGTACAGAGAAATTGTAAAATGACGGTTTTAGATTTTAAAAATAAGAACATCGTTTTGTCTGATGATGTCAAATTATTGATATCATTGGCGCTTTCTGCAATGTTCGGAGTTTCTCTGATAGGCGGCAACATTGCTTTGTACGCTTTGACGTCTCTTGTCGCGGTATTTTTTATCGGGGCTATCGTTATTTTAAAACCGTATCTTTTTCTTGCTGTATTTTTTGCCGTTTCATATCCGGTATCGCTGACGATAGGCAAACTGGAAATAGATAATCTGGGTATACTGTTTCTTCTGATGATCTCGCTTATGGCCTTCATCTTCATCATGCAGCGGAAGAGTTTTGCTGTAGACAAAAGAAAGATCGCTCTCTTTTCATCTTTTTATATGATCATCGCCGTCATTGTTTTCGGAGCGGTATCGGGTTTTCTATATTCGGGCAACGATTCTTTGGAGATACTGGTCAAATTTTTTGTTTTCGGCGTGATCCCTGCATCTTTTCTGGTTGTTATGCCTTTAAATAAGGAAAATATACTTTCTCTGCTTGAACTCAGCTACTATATGAACTTAGTGATTTTTATGGGATTTTCGATAGCATACTGGTTTTTCAGGATATTGAACCCCGGCGGTTTTGACGATTTTTTCTACGGTTTCGACAATCCGATAGGAACATCGCTTTTTATGATGGAATTTGTGCTTGTTTCGATTGTTTTCCTTATGTTCGGAAAGATTTCATCGAGGAAAAAAATATTTATTTATTCAACGGTTTTTATTGCTTTTCTGTATGTTGCTATAACATTTCAGAGAAGTTTCATTCTGGCGATAATGTGCGCGGTGGTCTATTTCATAGTTTCAAAATACAGGATCGGTCTGAAAATGGTTGCCGTCGTTTTGATCGCTGCTGCGTTTTTTGCCGTCGCGCTTTCAAATATTTCGATGTTTCTCAACGAATATCAGGTCTCGAAAATTGAAAAGACTATGAATCTTCTGGAAAAATTGAGCCAGAACAAGGATATCCTCAGAGCGAAGGAGAGTGAAGATCTCGGTACCATCGGTTACAGAATAGTCAAAATAGTTGCGGCATTCGGCAAAATAAAGGAAAAACCGTATTTCGGCAACGGCCTCGGAACTTTCAGCAATCTTGCTGAATATAAATATCCCCATAATATTATTGTAGAAATACTTTATTCCACAGGACTTGTAGGGCTTGGCGTTTTTCTCTTTTTTATAGGTAGGATTTTTGTCAGATCTCATTTTATGATAAAAAAAATGCCGGAAGGAAAGTTGAAAAATATATTTTTGGTTACAAATTCGTTCATTGTACTCAGTTTTGTCATCCTTCAGTTTTCCGGCGGAGTTATGAATATTTTTCCGAATCTTTATTTTATGCTGAGTAATGTTGCCGTCGCTCTTTATTGTGTGTATCGGAAAGAACTGAATATAAATCAGATTGAAGGTGAAACATGCCGCAAAGTAGCAGAAAAATGATTTTCCATATTCCGGCCGATTTGGATGAAAACGCGGTGTCGGCGAGCGGAATCAGACCTCTGAAAATGATAAAAGGTTTTGAAAAAGCCGGCTTTTATGTCGAAAAAGTCTGCGGAACGGCTTCGGAAAGAAAGGCTAAGTGCTCGGAAATAATAAATAAAATAAAAAACGGCGAAAAGTATGACTTCTGTTATTCGGAATCTTCGACGATGCCGACTCTGCTGACTGACAGGCACCATCTGCCGCTTCATCCGTTTACAGATTTCGGTTTCTTTAAAGAGCTGAAAAGGCACAATATTCCCATCGGGCTTTTTTACAGGGATGTCTATTGGGCTTTTGACCTTTATAAAAAGTCTGTTTCCACGTTGAAAAGGGTGTTTGCGGTTCATTTTTACAAATATGATTTAAAGCAGTACGACAAATTTGTCGACACACTTTTTCTGCCTTCTCTTAAAATGCTTCAGTATATTCCCGGCGGGGTAAAAATTCCGAATGTGCAGCCGCTGCCTTCCGGGTGTGAAATTTACGATCAGATTACTGAAAAAAACGGCCGTTCCGGTCTTAATATTCTGTACATAGGCGGCATTACGCAGCCTTTATATGATCTTACCCCTCTGATAGAAGCGGTGCGCGGCAGAAAAATGCTCAATCTGACTGTTATATGCCGCAAAAACGAATACGATTCCATGAAGGATTTCTATAAAATGGAGTACGAGCCGAATATTTCTGTTATTCACGGCAGCGGTGAAATTGTGAAAGAAAGCTATAAAAACGCTGATGTTTTTGCAAATCTTCGGGTTTTTGACGAATATTTGAAGTTCGCTATGCCGTTCAAGCTTTTTGAAACTGTTTCCTACGGCGTTCCTGTTGTTGCATCGCCGGGAACAGCAGTCGCAGATTTTGTGGAATCAAACGGTATAGGCTGGGTCGTAGAGGAAAATTTCGGAGAATTTCTGCAAAAACTGGCTGAAAACAGGGCTCTTATTGAAGAAAAACGGCAGAATGTTCTGAAAAAACGGTATGAAAACACTTGGGAAGCGAGAGCTTTGTTTGTGGCAAAGCAGCTTTGCGGAGAAAAAAAATGAAGATACTTTTCCTTTCGGATGCTTCGTCTATCCATACGAAAAGGTGGGTCAATTCCATTGCCGAAAGAGGGGTTGAGATTCATCTTTTCAGTTTAAAACCTGTAAATAAGACCGATTATCCTGATCATAATTTCACTTTCACCGACTTTGATCTTCAGAAAAGGGTTGGAGGTTTAAGCAAACTCAACTATCTGAAAGTGCTGCCGGAACTCAAAAAAGTTATTCGAGAGTTCAAACCTGACATTATGCATGCTCATTTTGCCACAAGTTACGGTCTGCTCGGGGCTTTGAGCGGTTTTCATCCGTTTGTTCTTTCGGTCTGGGGGAGCGATGTTTTCGATTTTCCGAAAAAGAGTTCCCTTCACAGAAAAATTCTCGAATACAATCTGAAAAAGGCCGATAAAATCCTTTCCACAAGCAATGTTATGGCTGCCGAAACGAAAAAATACACCGATAAAGAGATCGAGGTCACTCCTTTCGGCATTGATATTGATCGGTTCAAGCCCGAAAAAGCTGACAGAACTGCTTCAACGCCGTTTTCCGAAAGCGATATCGTTGTCGGAACAATAAAACTGATTGAGACAAAATACGGGATAAACTATCTGATCGAGGCTTTTTCAACGGTTGCTAAAAAGCATCTCGGACTTCCGCTCAAACTTCTCATTGTCGGGGATGGCAGCGAGAGGAAAAACCTTGAGATTTTGGCTGAAAAGCTTGAAATAAAAGACAAAGTTTATTTCGCAGGAATGGCCGACTATTCAAAAGTTCCGTATTTTCACAAGGTTATCGATGTCTATGCCGCGCTTTCTATTCTTGACAGCGAAAGTTTCGGTGTTGCGATTGTCGAAGCCGAAGGTTGCGGAAAACCTGTTGTCGTTTCGAATGTCGGAGGGCTTCCTGAAGTCGTAGAAGACGGAAAAACGGGCTTTGCCGTTGAAAAGAAAAATGCCGCAGCGGCTGCTGAAAAGCTGGAAAAACTCGTACTCGACGCTGATCTGCGTGAAAGAATGGGATCAGCAGGAAGAGAGCGCGTCCTCAAGCTCTATGACTGGAATGAAAATGTAACTCAAATGATGGAAATATATGATAAAATCAATAGACAATAGGTGAAAAATGGCATTTGTCCACCTGCATTTACACACGATCTATTCGTTTCTCGACGGTCTTGTGAAGCCGGCCGAGCTGGCAAAAAAGCTTAACAAACTCGGTATGAACGCAGTCGCGATCACTGACCACGGAAACATGCACGGTGTCGTCGATTTCTATACGACGATGATCGGAAAAGACGAAAAAGGAAATTACAACAAGATCGAAAACGCGGCGATAAAGCCGGTGATCGGCATGGAGGCCTATATTTCGGCACATGACAGAACGGAAAAGGTGGCAAAGGACGCTTTTCACCTGCTTCTGCTTGCCGAAAACGAGACCGGATACAAAAATCTGTGCTACATGGCTTCTGTCGCTTTTGTCGACGGTTTTTACTATAAACCGCGTATCGACAGGGCTTTGATAAAGGAACACGCTGAAGGGATAATCGCGACGAGTGCCTGTCTCGGCGGCGAGATACCGAGAGCGCTTGTAGACGGAAAGGACGATGACGCAAAGAGGATAGCCCTTGAATACATTGAACTTTTCGGGAAAGACAACTTTTTTATCGAACTTCAGGTAAACGGAATAAAAGAGCAGGAAGAGGTCAATCCCAAACTTATAAAACTTGCGCGGGAACTCGGAGTCGGGCTTGTCGCAACGAACGACGTCCACTATTTAAGCCCGGAAAACGCCGAGGCGCAGGACATCCTTTTCTGCATAAACGAGAAGAAAAAAGTGACGGATACCGACAGGATGCACCACGAAGTCGCCGCTTTTTATCTCAAAAGCGAAGAGGAGATGCGTTCTCTTTTCAGCGTCTACGGCGAAGCTGGAACGGAAGCGATAGAAAATACGGTAAAAATCGCAGAACGGTGCAATGTGACGCTTGATCTCGGCCACAACTATCTGCCGATCTTCGACACGGGCGACAAGACTCCGGCTGAGTTTCTCCGCGATATGGCTGAAAAAGGGCTAGAAGAGAGATTCCTTGAACTCGGCACGCCGGAAGAGAAGAAGCCGGCTTACCGCCAGAGGCTTGAATACGAGCTCAGCGTCATTATCAAAATGGATTTCCCGGGATATTTCCTCATAGTTTCGGACTTTATCCGCTGGGCTAAAAACCACGGGATCCCGGTCGGTCCGGGGCGCGGCAGCGGCGCAGGTTCGCTTGTGGCGTACTGCACGAGGATCACCGATCTCGATCCTTTGCGTTACGAGCTCCTTTTTGAAAGATTCCTCAATCCTGAGCGAATTTCGATGCCCGATTTCGATGTCGATTTCTGTCAGGACAACCGCGAGCGGGTTATCGAATATGTCGAGGAAAAATACGGAAAACCCAATGTTGCGCAGATCGCCACTTTCGGTCAGCTCAAGGCGAAGTCGGCGATAAAGGATGTTGCCCGAGCGCTTGATATACCGCTCTCCACAGCCGAAAAGCTGGCAAAACTCGTGCCTGAGAACTTTGCCGACATGTATTCGCCGCAGTATCTCAAAAATACTAAGGATATTACGAAGAAACTTATTGAAAAATACAATGTTCCGAGCGATACGGCAGCCGATCCCGACAAGCTCAGAAAGGCTCTGGAAAATCTCAGGGCAGCTCCTGAAGATGCCGACGGGATAAAATCACTCACCGCCGCGATCGATGCTTTTGCCAACGAAAGGCAGGTTGTCCGCGACAACGAAGACTTCTCGAGGATAATCAGGATCGCCACGCAGATAGAAGGCCTTCTGCGCCAGCCCGGCAAACATGCGTGCGGCCTTGTCATCGGTCAGAAGCCGATCTATGAGTATTCACCGATATTCGTCGATAAGGACAACTACCGTGTCACGCAGTATGAAAAAACGAATGTCGAGCTCGTCGGTCTGGTCAAATTCGACTTCCTCGGGCTCAAAACGCTCACGATGATAAATCACGCCGTAATGCTCATAAGGAACAAAGTTCCCGGTTTCGACATCTCAAAGATCCCGCTGGACGATGCGGCGACTTATAAATACATCTGCGAGAACAGTACGAAAGGGATATTCCAGATGGAAAGCGGCGGTTTTGAAAAGATGATCCACCAGATGAAGCCCGACCGCATCGAAGATCTGATCGCCGCGGTCGCTCTTTACCGTCCCGGACCTATGGACATCATTCCGAACTACATCCGCAGAAAACACGGCAAGGAGCCGATCGAATACGAACATCCGTGGATGAGCGAGATCTTAAGCGAGACTTACGGGCTCATGGTCTATCAGGAGCAGGTCATGCAGATCTCCCGTAAACTTGCCGGTTTTTCGATGGGGCAGGCCGACGGTCTCAGAAAGGCGATGGGTAAAAAGATCGCCGCGAAGATGGCTGAGGCAAAGGTCAAATTCATCGCGGGAGCCAAGGACAACGGGATTCCGGAAGAGACTGCGCAGCTGATCTTCGACCACATGGAGAAGTTTGCAAGTTACGGTTTCAACAAGTCTCATGCTGCATGTTACGGCTATATTTCGTATCAGACGGCTTATCTGAAGACGCACTATCCGACAGAGTTCCTGACAGCGCTCATTACTTCCGAAGCCGGAGATGCTACCAAGGTCTTCATGTATATCAGCGATGCGCGCGAGCATGGGATCAAGGTCTATCTTCCCGACATAAACAAGAGTTTCAACAATTTCAGTATCGAGGAAAACGCGATAAGATACGGTTTCGGAGCTGTCAAAAATGTCGGCGAAGCGGCAGTCGATGAGATAATAAAGGAGCGTGAAAAAAACGGAGACTTCAAATCACTGATCGATTTTACAAGCAGGATGTCTCAATCGAAAGTAAATTCAAGGGCGATGGAATTTCTGATAAAAGCGGGAGCTTTTGATTTTACCGGGATCAACCGCGGGCTTCTTCTGGCGATGCTTCCTAATGCGCTGAAAGAGGGAGAAAAGGCGGCTGAAGACAAAGATTCCGGGCAGCTCAGCCTTTTTGCGGCGCTTGATACCGCTGAGTCCGACAGTTCAGGGATGAGTGACGAGGAACTTTTGAAGCAGATCGATACAAACGAGACCTTGGATATTTTTGATTCGCTCGCTCTTGAACGGGAAGTGCTCGGGATCTATCTTTCGAACCATCCGGCGCGTTTTTTCAGAAAGGATTTCCAGAATCTGGGACTGAGTTCCATCGACAGTGTAGTTGAGGAGGTGGAGTCGGGAAAACGCTTTTACGGGCAAAGGAACGACAGTTGGGTCCCCGGTATAATCACAACGGATATCAAGCCTGTGAAAAGCCGTGACGGAAAGGACTACTATCTCAAAGGTATTCTTGAAAGCGAAGAAAGTTCGGTCGAATTTTCGATAAACAAGATAGGAAATCCTCTCGGGAATCCCGATGTCGCGAAACTTGCGTCGAAAGTCCCGCTTATTTTCAGAGTCAGAGGCAGGGCTGTCATGACAGGCGACGATGAAGAAAAAACGCTTGAAAAAGTCGTTTTTTCGATAAACGACATCAAAGAGGATGTGAAGACCATCGATCAGTTCATGCTTTACTCCAAAAGGGATGACGGCAGTTTTGAACCGGTGCTGGTCTACGAGTGCAGCGAAGAGGAGTTCCGGAAAAACAGAGAAGAGCTGAAGAAGATCTTTTCCTCTGAGCCGACAGCATTCAAAATGACAATGCAGCTGAAAATAAATTTCGGCGGGAGCGGAGACAATATCATTCTTGAAAAACAGGGCAATATAGATCTGTCGAGACTTGCGCAGTACAAATCGGTGCTGGGCTACGATAATCTTTATCTGAAAGTTAAGTGAAAATAATTCCACGCTTGCGACATCCACGGAAGTTTTGTCGTTGCTGGCAAAAACAGCACGCTCCGCTGCCGCAGGCGGCACATTTTCTGACATAGGAGAGGAGTCGATCCAAAAAAACCTTGGATTTTAGCTGACTAACTCTGAAACTTCTTTACTTTGAAAAATCTGCGACTATACTTTCGCGTTTTTGGTTTTATTGGGTGAAAGGAAGGAAAAATGTTGCAGTTGGATAATGTTTTATCAGTTTTTACAAGCGATATAGCGATAGATTTAGGAACGGCGAACACTTTGATATATGTCAAAGGCGAAGGTATCGTCGGGAACGAGCCGAGTGTCGTGGCTGTTCAGGAAAAGGATTCGAGAGGCGCGAAATCAGTCCGCGCGGTCGGGCGTGAGGCTAAGGAAATGATAGGCAAGGCGCCGGTAAACATCAGTGTTATCAGGCCTTTGAAGGACGGTGTCATCGCTGATTTCGAAGTCGCGAGCCAGATGCTCCGTTACTTCATAAAGCATGCATACAAACGCGGAAGTTTCATAAAACCGAGGATCGCGATAGGCGTTCCCTACGGAATTACTGAAGTTGAAAAAAGGACGGTCCGCGAAGCCGCTTTGGGAGCAGGAGCGAGAGAGGTTTTTCTTGTCGAACAGCCGATGGCTGCTGCGGTAGGCGCGAACATGCCTGTCACTGAACCTACGGGAAACATGATCGTCGATATCGGCGGCGGAACGACAGAGGTCGCTGTAATTTCTCTTGCCGGGATCGTCTATTCGAGATCGGTAAAGTCGGCCGGCGACAAAATGGATGAGAGCATCATCGACTACATCAAGAAAAAATATAATCTTGCGATAGGCGAAAGGATGGCCGAACAGATAAAGTGGACTATCGGAAATGCTTATCCCGACGACTCCAGAGAATTTATGGAAGTCAAAGGACTTGACCTTGTCGCAGGAGTTCCTAAAACGATAGAGATCCACAGCGACGAGATCAGAGAGAGCCTTTCGGAGGTCGTCAAAGCGATCGTTTCGGCGATAAAAGTCGTTCTCGAGAACACGCCTCCGGAACTTGCAGCCGATATCGTTGACAAAGGCATCGTTCTTGCCGGCGGCGGCGCGCTTCTCAAAAACCTCGACATTCTTATCCGTGAAGAGACGAATCTCCCCGTCATAATCGCTGAGGATCCGCTTAAATCAGTTGTTATGGGAACGGGAAAAATACTTGAAAATATTTCACTTTTGAAAACCGTATCCTTGTACTGACATTGAACAGAAAAAAAGTCGTCCGATATATTTTCATTGCATCTTTCATTCTTGTCCTGATCGTTCCGCAGTTTTTTCTCGAGTATAACTCGCGTTTCTATTTCATCGATGACATTCAAATGATCATCCACGGTCAGGTGCAGGATCTCAGGGAGACTCTGAAGATAATCGTGGATCTTAAGAATGTCGGGAAGCAGAATAAGATCCTTGAGCAGGAAGTTTCCGAGCTTAAAGTCAGACTTTTGATGAACGATGCTATCAGAAAAGAGAATGAAGAGCTTTCCAAACTGCTGAAACTGAAGGACAGTTACGGAAAATACACGATCATTCCGGCGAAGATCCTCAATTATTCCGAACTCAACCCCAACAGGATATCGATAAGTTTTGAGGAGCAGTACGCAAAACTCATGGCGGAAAAATCGACAGTCGTCTCGAGTATGGGGCTCGTCGGACTTGTCACATCTTTTCACGGTGCGAGGGCTGAAGTCGAGCTTATAACTTCAAAGGAATTCACGATCCCGGCAGTTCTTGAAAACAGGGAAGAGTGCACCGCCATCCTGCGGGGAAACGGGCAGTCGCTCTCAGTCCTTTTTCTCGACAAACTCTGCAACTCGCCTGAAGCCGACGGCAAAAAGATGCTGAGTGCAAATCTCAGTGAAAACTACACGATCCCGTATATTCCGATAGCGATAATCGGCAACCTTAAAGAGGATGAAAGCAACATCCTTTTCATGAAAGGCGAGGCGATCCCTCTGTTCAAAAAGGGAAAACTCAACCATATTTTCATCATTGTCGGCGCGAACACCGGAGACAACAGGTCTCTGTTTTAAATTGATTTAAAAATACCGAAGGTTATTATTTTTCAGTTTTTTTATTTTAGGAGGTTTGTTATGAAAAAAATTTCTCTCGTTTTTGTTCTTTTTCTTGCATTTCTCTTCATAGGATGCGGGGAATCGGATCCCAAGATGGTCTCTCCGGAAGATGATGAAATTTCGGACGACGACGGTGGAAACACTGTCGTTGAAGACGGCGAAACTCAAGGTGACGAAGAAAATATGGAGCCTGTTGAAGAACAGGATGACATTGATGAGCAACCGGTCTCTGATGACGGACCCGAAACGGTTGAAGAGCCTGATGAGAACAACGATCCTGTAAATCCCGGATTCGATGTGATCGGCACATTCGATCTCAGCTATACAGGACAGGTCAACGCAAGTGTAAGCATGCAGAGCCGCGGCGGCAACGGAAAAGTTGATTTCACATACAACGGAATGCCGAATACATTCAACGAGATAACTCTTCCGATGGTCGGGACGCTTTTCCCGCTCGCGATGGTCAACAGCGGAAATATCATCATTGTATGGCTTGACGGTTTCGGTGCCGGCGATATTTCCGGTGATGCGCAAAAACAGGTCTTCGGGATCAGTGTTCCGCAGAATACAGTGGCCGGTTCCGGAAATATGGCGGGCGCGAACATGTATGCTTTCTTCGGCGACATGACTGTCAATATCATGGGCGGTAAGTTTGAAATCAACTGTGTCCGCACAGTGACCAATGCAGGAACCTATGAAATTACTGCAAACGACGGCAGCAGCCTTTCTATGACGGCAAACGGAGATCTGCTCGATCCTGCGGCCGGAGCTGCATATCTTCCTTATCCGGCTTGTGAATAGATCTCACTCCTGATTTTTAAAAATATCCGGTAATTGTCCGATATCGTTCGATTCTGTGAAGTTGCGGCAGAATTCTTTGTCGCGCTGTATCGTTTCAACAAGTTTTTCTTTTGATGAAAATCTGATCTCGTCTCTGATCTTCTTGAGGAAGTAGACCGATATTTTTTTACCGTAAAGTTCACCGATGTCTTCTGAATCGACCCATGTCTCGATGATCTTCAGCTTAGATTCGGCGTCGATCGTCGGGTTCGTCCCGATGTTCGTGAGGGATGTGAACTGCCTGCCGTCAAATACAGTCTGCGTCACATAGACACCGTCCGGCGGCATTATTTTGTCCGGAGTTTCAAGGTTGAGAGTAGGGAAGCGCAGTGTCCTTCCGATCTGCTTGCCGCGTTTCACTTCTCCGCTGATTATGAACGGATAGACTAAAAGTGATGCCGCGTTTTTCATGTGCCCGGTGAGGATGAGTTCACGGATCGCTGTCGAACTGATCCGTGTTCCGTTTTTGAGAAACGGTTGCACTACGTTGATCTTTACTCCCGCCGAGCGTCCCCACCAGAAGGCGAGTTCCGAATTTCCTTTCTGGTTTTTGCCGAAGAAAAAGTTGAATCCGATGGTTATATTTTTCAGATCGAGTTTCTGTTTCAAAGTGTCGAGAAATCTCAGCGGATCCATCTGGCAGTATTCCGCAAAAGGGAGCTCGATCACGAAATCGATGCCCAGGGTCCTGAAGAACGCGTATTTTTCAAACGGGAGCGTGAGGGATCTCGGCGCAAATTCGGGGTAGAGGAATTTTCTCGGATGGATGTCAAAAGTAAGTATTGCCGACCGGCATGAAGTGTCTGAGCGGCATTGTCTTATGATTTCAGCGTGCCCGAGATGGACTCCGTCGAAATTTCCTATCGCAAGTGATATTTTTTCTTTCGGAACGGAGTCCAGGGACGTGAAAATCTTCATGTTACTTCTTGAAGGAAAGACCTTTTGCCGCCGCGAGTGCAAATATTGCCGCAAGAGCTGCGAGAAGGAGATGGAAAACGCCGCCGGTGGTCTCAGGAAGCTCTGTTACAGCGCAGCCTCCGTCGTCATCCGAAGCGCATGAATTCGGGTCGTCCTTGTCGCATTCGTAAGTGAACTCTTTCGATGATACCGGAACTTCGACCACAGGGTTCCCGCTTTTTACTTTGACGCTGGAGACCTGGATCTTTGCCGTTTCACCTACCGACATTTTGAACTCAACTTTGAAAAGAAGGAATTTCTCTTCATCCTTTTCATATTTTAAAACATCTTTAAGACCGTCGATAACGAGTGTTGTCGGGTTCGAAAAATCATTTACCTCTGCAAGGACTTCATCGCCTGCGGAGTGGAGTCCGTTGCCGTCCTTGTCGAGAATGAGGGATACCGATCTGATGCCTTTGCCGAATTCAACGAAGTTCCTCGGGACTTTGAGCGTCATCGAAGATACCGCATCATCAGTCCCTTTCGATTTTGTCCTGACCTGAAGCATTTCGTGCTCGCCGTTGAAATCTTTGTATGACGGAACTTTCGGGTCTACATCTCCTTTTGTGATGATGAAACCTTCATTCGGCTCGAACCTGTATTCGACGAATTCGATCTTCTGGCCTTTCGCATCGATTTTTGCGGCATCGGAGAGTTTGAACGATTCTCCTCCTTCAATGATCATGCTGAATTTGCCGGATTTGCTGTCGGAAGTCGTTTTTGCATCGGCTGTTACGATGAAATGATTCTTGATGCCCGAAGCAGTGAGTCTGTTTGCCGGATCGGAGACTGCAAGATTGACATAGGAGTTCTTCACATCCTCTGTCACAGCGATCTCGATGTCGCCGCCGTCGACTTTGCCGTCACCGTTGACGTCTTTGTAAAGTCTGAAGTTCTTTGCCTGGATGTCTGTCTCGGCCTTGAACTTGATCATAAGTTCGTTGAAGTTGTAGGATTTGTCTTTGTTGCCTTCCGCGAAAAGGTAGAACTGACCCAGAATGATCCCTTCGCTCGGGGAGGGGATAAGTATCGTCGAGTCGTTCGTCGGAGAGTTCGTCCCTTCACCGAAAGTTACTTCGGTGCCGTTTGTAAGGTCGCTTGCAACATCGTCCTTGCATTCGTTGTTGACGCATTTTTTGCCGTTGCCGCAGTCCTTGTCTTCGGTGCAGTAGTTTTCATTGCCTTCGATCTTTATGCCGCCGCATTCCATTTTTGAAGGAAGCTCGCATTCTGTGATCGCGGGGCAGTTGCCTATCTTGAGCCTGAGCGGGATATTGCTGTTCGTGTTGAAAGCTCCGCCGGCAGTCTCGGTTGAAGTTATCGCAGCCATGTTTTTGATGACTTCGTTCTTCGAAAGGTTTGCCTTCGGTCTGACTACGAATCTTACCCACGCGCTTTGGTCGCATACAGAGTCGCTCTGCCTGCAGTGTTCGAGCACGTCAGCGACGACTCTCGGTGTTTCGAACGGGAATCTGCCGTCGACATCGGGAACCGTTTCCCAGTCGGTGCCGAGCCCCTGATCGTTGATCTTTGTCGCGATCTCTGTCGTTCCCGGAACGTAGTCGACCTGCGCCGGAAGTGTGTCCTGAAGAGTGACGCCTGTCGCAGAATCGTCGCCCCAGTTCTGGATCTTTATCGTGTAATAGAAAGGTCTGTCAGCGCAGAAGGAATCAGGGTCTTTTGCGCATGAGCAGTAGTCCTTTTCCCTTCCGTTCGGTGTGAATCTGTTTTCCGGGATATCGAACTGCGGAGGACGTGTATCGACGCTGACGATGAGGAAATTCGTGTAGATCTGATCCTGGTTTGCGCCGATCTTGAGGCCCAGCTGCGGGTCGCCTTTGTTGAACATCGTGTCGAAAGGCGGGAATCTTGAGTCTACGATGAAAGTGTCGGCATCGATCGCATATTCGATCGGATTCGACGGATCCAACGGATTGTCCGGATTGCCTATGCAGGTCTCCTCATTGTCGCTCCAGCCGAAAATAGAGGAGATCGAGTTGTAGATCTCGGTGTACTGGAAGTTGTTTCCAGCCTGGTCTTTGTCTTTCAGCGGGTTGCAGTTGTTGAAGAGGATGCTGTAGTTTGCCGGATCCGCAAAACCGCTTATTGCGAGCCCTTCGTGCTTGACCTGAAGCCCGATACCGTTGCCGTTTGCCCTTGCCATGCCGGGATCGCCTTCAAAAACGACGAGACCGAGCCTGATCACAGCTTCTGCCGGAAGCTCGAAACCGCTGACAGTGATGAGGGCTTCCTGATGCTGGTAAGCTTCAAGACCGTGGTAAAAATAGATCTTCTTTGCACGGATGTTTGCCGAAGTGTAAACGAAAGGAAGCGCCCAGCCGCCGACCATTGAGCTTTGCTTCATGTAGAAGCAGTGGTCTGATGAAGTTATGCCTTTGACATTGTAGTCACCGTAAAGCGCTTCTCCTGACTGCATGCCTCTTTCTTCGCCCATCTGGATGATCTTTTTCATGAACTCGGAAACTTCGACCCTGTAGGTATAGTATCCGGTATAGCTTGCGGTTTCTCCCGGGCAGTAGGGATCCTGCTTGAGCTGGGTCGCGACGCTGTCTCTGATAGCCTCGTATTCGAACATCCCCTTGCTGTCTTTTGCAAGGTTGCCCTGAGTCGAAGCGGTGACATCCATCTGAAGAGTAAGTGACGGGTCGGCTGCATTCGTGAAAGTGAGCGTTACCGAGTTGTCGGTATTGCCGTTTATATCGTTCGGATCCTGATCTGCGAGCCAGATAAGGAAAGCTCTGGAAACATCGGCATCCGGCGGAATGTGCTTTGAGGTGAGCCTGTAGGTCGTTCCGATAGTCTGGTCAACAAGAGTGTCTGCCTGAGGGTTGCCGGCGATCTCGTTCCCGTTGGCATCAACTGCCGCGGCTTTGTTTTCAGGACTTCTTTCAAGCGACGATTTGTGCATGATGAAGAAGTCCCAAGCGCCTTCATCCCACTTCAGCAGTGTTCCGTCAGGAGCGATGGAGATGCCGTTCTGACCGATAGCGGCGAAGAGAAAAATCGGAAACAGAAGCGAGAAAAGAATCAAAAATTTTTTCATGAAATCCTCCTTCTAAAGTCGAGTCAAAAACAATTCTATAAATCAAAAACAATGTCATCGACCAAATAATAACGCGCTATTTTAGAATTTAAAAAAATAGAATCAACTAAAAATCAAGGATGGAAAAAGGGAAATTTTTCAGGAATCAAAAGATTTCAGAATGTTCGCTGAATTATTTTTTTGAAGCGAAAAGTTTTGCTGCTGCAAGCGCAAGCATTGAAGCGAGAGCTGCAAGAACGACATAAAGCGTGCTGTTCGAAGTTTCCGGAAGCGCTGATACTGCACAGCCGCCGCCGTCATCGTCTCCGCTGCCGCAGGATGTAGGATCGTTCTTGTCGCATTCGTAGGAGAATTCGTTCGACGTTACCGGAAGTTCGACGATCTCTTTGCCGCTCGTGATCTTTACACCATTGTTTCCTGACGGGATCTGGAATTTCGCCTTTTCGCCGACATTCATTTTGAATTCAGCTTTGAAAACGAGGTATTTTTCTTCGTTCTCAGTGTAGGTGAGGATCTCTTTGAGTCCGTCGATGGAAACATTCGTTGCGCTGGAGAACTCGGTGACCTTCTTGATGAGCGTGTCGTTGGATGTTGCGAGTCCGTCCTGGTCGTTGTCGATATAGAGAGATACCGATTTGATGCCTTCGCCGAATTTAACGTAGCTTGACGGGATCCTTATTTTGATCGAGCTTATAGCGTCAGCGGAGCCGATCGATTTCGTTCTGACATGAAGGATCTCGTGGTCACCGTTGAAATCTTTGAATGAAGGAACAGATGTCTCTTTGCCTTTGGTGAAGACAAAACCGTCTGCCGGTTCGAATCTGAACGATGCAAAATCGACTTTGGAGCCTTTTATCTTAGCTTCGCCGGCATCCGTGATCTTGAAAGCGCCGCTGTCTTCGATCACAAGACTGAACTTGCCGGATCTTCCGCCTTCATTGAGCTTAAGGTCTGCAACTACGATGTAGTAGTTCTTTATGCCGGATTTTGTAAGTCTGTTTGCCGGATCGGTTATCGAGAAATCCATGTAATACGAGTTCTTGAGTTCCGGTTCGCTTGCGATCAGGATATCGCCTTCGCCGACTTTGCCGTCGCCGTCTTCATCTTTGTAAAGTCTGAAGTTCTTTGCGATGACGTCGGTCTCTTTGTTGAGTTTGAATTTAGCGGTGTGGAACTCGTAGAATTTGCCTTTGTCACCTTCGGAAAGAAGGTAGAACTGGCCGAGAACAAGATTGTCGCTCGGCGAGGGGATGATGATCGAAGCCGTTCCGCTGTTCGGAGAGTTCGTTCCAAGATCGTAGGATACTTCGGAGTTGCTTGCAAGGTCAGCGTTAGCGTCAAGGATACACTCGTTGTTCACGCATTTTTTGCCGTCTTTGCAGTCCTTATCCTCTGTGCAGTAGTTTTCGTTGTCGATCTTGACACCGCCGCACTGCATCTTCGGAGGAAGTTCGCATTCCGTAACAGCCGGGCACTGTCCGAGTTTGAGTCTGAGCGGAATGTTGCTGTTCGAGTTGTAGGGAAGTCCGTCGCCGGAGATGACCGCGGTGTTTCTGATGACTTCGTTCTTCGAAAGGTTTGCTTTCGGTCTTACGACGAATCTTACCCACGCACCTTCGCTGCAGTAGTCGGGTTCGTTGATCTTGTCGCAGTGGACAGTCATAACGTCAGCTATGCTCTTTGCTGAAGCGAACGGGAAGCCGCCGTTTACATCTTCGACCGTTTCCCAGTCGATTCCGAGGCCGTTAGCATCGAATTTTGTCGCGATCTCAGTCGTTCCGGGAACATAGTCGACCTGTGTCGGAAGAGTATCCTGAAGCGTTACGTTTCCAGCCTGGTTCTCGCCCCAGTTCTGGATCTTGATCGTGTAGTAGAAAGGTCTGTCTGCACAAACCGCGTCTGCGTCAGTCGAGCAGGAGCAGTAGTTTTTCTCTCTGCCGTCGGGAGTCTTCGGGTTGTTCGGAATATCGAATTTCGGAGCCTTGGTATCAACGCTTACGATAAGGAAATTGGTGTAGACCTGGTCCTGGTTCGCGCCGATCTTGAGGCCGAACTGCGTATCGCCTTTGTTGAATTTACCGTAGAAAGGACCGGTAGGACCTGCATCGACGACCAGAATATCGGCATCGATAGCGTATTCTATCGGATTGGTCTGGTCAAGCGGGTTGTCCGGATTACCGATGCACCAGTATTCGTCGCTGTTTTCCCAGCTGAAGATCGAAGAGATCGAGTTGTAGATCTCGGTGTATTCGAAAGCCAGACCAGTGCTGTCCTGATGTCTCGGCGGGTTGCAGTTGTTGAAAAGAAGAGCGTAGTTCGCCGGATCGGAGAAGCCGCTGATACCGATAGCCTCAGGCTCAGCCTGCCCTAAAACGCTGGTGCCTGTTCTGCTTGCAAGTCCCGGGTCGCCTTCGTGAACGACGAAACCGAGTTTGATGACTGCTTCAGCCGGAAGCTCGAAGCCTGCAACAGTCAGGAAAGCAGCCTGGAAACGGTATGCTGCAAGACCATGGTAGAAGTAGATCTTCTTGGGGTTGATGTGAGCCGAAGTGTAGACGAAAGGAAGTGCCCAGCCGCCTACGAGACCGCTTGTCGTGAGGTAGTTCTGATGGTTGGAGCAGTCCATACCCTTGACATTGTAGTCGCCGTAAAGAGCCTCACCGGGGTTCATGCCTTTTGCTTCGCCCATTGAGATGATCTCTTTCATGAAGTCGGAAACTTCTACACGGTATGTGAAAACACCGGTGTTTCCTGTTGACGAGTCGGGCATATTGAGAGCTTCGTATTCGAAGTTGCCGAGCTGCGTTGTCGCAAGATTGCCCTGGACGGAAGCGGTGACATCCTTCGTGATCGTTATTGAAGGATCAGCCGCGTTCGTGAATGTGAGCGTTACCGAGTTGTCGGTGTTGCCCATCAGATTGTCGGGATCTTGAGGAGCGAGCCATACGAGGAACGCTCTGTCGATGTCGGCATCCGGCGGAATGTGTTTGGATGTGAGCCTGTAGGTCGATCCGACATTCGGATCCATGCATGTGTCGGCCTGCGGGTTTCCTGCAGTCGTGCTTGCCGAGTTCGTCAGATTTTCTATCAGGGATTTGTGCATGATAAAGAAGTCCCATGCACCTTCTTCCCATTTGAGTTGTTTGCCGTCAGGATCAACGGAGATCCCAGTGTCGCCGATTGCCGCAGAAAGCAGAAATGGAATAAAAAACATAAAAGCCAGTAGGAATTTTTTCATTGTCTCCTCCGAAAAGTTTAACAAAAAAACGATGGATTATAGACTTTTTGAAAATTGAGTCAATAAAGATTTTTTACCAATGTTACATTTTGCCGTTTTATTTTCCTTGCTAAAACAAATTCATGTCTTATACTCGCCGCACGAAAAGTTCTTTTAATTGTTAAATATCTTTTTAATAACTTATTTCAGAGGTGAAAAATGGCTACCAAAGAAAAGATCATGGAAGCGGTCGTTCAGGAAACGAAGACCCATTCGAGACTCAGCACAGGAACTTCGATGCTCCGCAAGTCGGCGACCCTTGAGATCTCGGCAAAGGCGAAGAGAATGAACGCTCAGGGCGACAGAGTCATCTCCTTCTCGGCAGGCGAGCCCGATTTCGACACGCCGGAAAACATCAAGGAAGCTGCTAAAAAGGCTCTTGACAAAGGCTACACGAAATATACCGACACGACCGGTATCGCAGAGCTCAAAAAGGCGATCAGGCAGAAATTCATGAGAGAAAACAACCTTCACTACGACGAAGGCAACATTCTTGTTACAAGCGGCGCGAAATATGCGATCTACGCTGCGATCATGGCGATCGTAAGCCCCGGCGAAGAAGTCATCATCCCGGCTCCCTACTGGGTAAGCTACACGACGATGGTCAAACTTGCGGGCGGCAAACCTGTTTTCTGCTACACGAAAGAGGAGAACGGCTTCAAACTCAAACTCGACGACCTCAAACCGGTCATCACCGAGAACACGAAAGCCGTCATCATCAACACGCCGAACAACCCGACCGGCGCAGTTTACGAAGCGAGCGACCTTGAAGAGATCGCAAACTATCTCTGCGAAAGGAACATCATAATCATCAGCGACGAGATCTACGAAAAGGTCATCTACGACCACAAGCAGCATGTTTCCCTTGCAAGCATCGTTCCCGACAAATACAAAAAGGACATCATCGTCATCAACGGCGTTTCGAAGGCTTATTCGATGACTGGATGGCGTATCGGCTACGCTGCGGCTCCGAAAGACATCGCCGAAAGAATGACTTTCTTCCTGGCTCACACCACTTCAAATGCGAACTCGATCGCGATGTATGCGACAGTCGAAGCATTGAACGGCCCGCAGAACTCAGTTGAGAACATGGTCCGCCGCTTCGACAGAAGACGTGAATTCATGTACGAAGAACTCAAGAAGATCCCGGGTCTCGTTCCGATCCATCCGCAGGGCGCTTTCTACATTTTCTGCAACTTCAAGCACTACCTTGGAAAGAGCGTACGCGGCAACGTCATCAACACGACGATCGAACTTGCGAACTTCCTGCTTGACGAAGCGCATGTCGCGGTCGTTCCGGGCGAAAGCTTCGGTATGCCGGGATACATCCGCTTCTCTTATGCAACGAATATGGACAACATCGCCGAAGGAATAGACAACCTTGCAGCGGCGCTGGCAGATTTTGAATAACTTTTAAAAGAAGGAGTAAATTATGAATTTTATTGAAACTTTGCGCGAAAAGGCAATCAAAGTACAGAAAACGATAGTTCTTCCGGAAGGAACCGAACCGAGGACACTCAAGGCGACCCAGATCATCCTTGAAAAGAAGATCGCGAAACCGATCCTCATCGGCAACCCCGAAAAGATCAATGCAGCTGCAAAGGAACTCGGCGTAAAGATCGACGGCGCAAGAATAGTTGATCCGGTAAACAGCGAATACTACGAAGATTTCGTCAACACATTCTACGAAATGAGAAAGGCGAAAGGCGTCGATATGGAAAAAGCACGCAAAATGATGGCTGACGAAGTTTACTTCGCAACGATGATGGTCAAAAAGGACGTTGCAGACGGTCTCGTAAGCGGCGCCATCCATTCGACCGGCGACACGATCCGTCCGGCACTCCAGATCATAAAGACGAAACCCGGCATCAAATCGGTTTCCAGCGCATTCGTTATGATAGTTCCCAACTGCGAACTCGGCAGCAACGGAATGTTCCTCTTCGGCGACTGCGCAGTCAACCCGAATCCGACATCGGCAGAACTTGCAGAGAGCGCGATCCTTACCGCTCAGACCGCAAAATCCTTCTGCGACATGGATCCGAAAGTCGCACTTCTCAGCTTCTCGACCTACGGCAGCGCAAAACACGAATTCGTAGACAAAGTCGTCGAAGCAGTAAAACTCGTCCACGAAACAGCTCCCGACCTTGCAGCTGACGGCGAGATCCAGGCTGACGCAGCTATGGTCGCAAGCGTAGGCAAGACGAAATGCCCGACGAGCCCGATCGCAGGACAGGCGAACGTACTCATCTTCCCCGATCTTCAGAGCGGAAACATCGGCTACAAACTCGTTCAGAGACTTGCAAAAGCTGAAGCAGTCGGTCCTTTCCTTCAGGGAATCGCAAAACCGGTCAACGACCTTTCGAGAGGCTGCTCGGTTGACGATATCGTAAACGTAGTTGCAGCAACAGCGATCCAGGCTGCAAACTAAGTCTTTTCAACTTAACCCGTAAACTTTCCACAAAATCACAAAATCTACCGGTTTAACTGCCGGATAACAACTGCTTTTATTATTATTTTGTTGCGGAATCTGAAAGATTTTTGCCTTCATAAGAGCGTACCGGCTGTTCCCTGCTGAAAACGAGAAACTCGGCCGGATACAGATCCATAGCTCTTGCCATGCGGTTGATAAGGTCTATCGTAGCGGCACTTCTTCCGTTTTCGACTTCTGAAATATATGCTCTGTCGATTCCGCTCAGACGTGAAAGATCCCATTGAGACATTTTTCTGAATTTTCTCAAAAATTTGAGTCTTTTCCCGAATTCGGCGCGGATTTCAGTGTTTGTCACGATATTTGACCTCAATAAGCAAAAAAATCGCAGGCATTATAATAATCCGTTTCCGGATGTCAAAGAGTTTCAGCATGATAACGCCGCAAAAATACAAAAGAAATCGCGAGTTCGAGATAATTGAACTTCTTCTTGTGTAAAGCAAATCGACCGTCATATTATTGTAATGTTGTCAACCGAATTTTTTAACAAAATTTTGTTGTATAAACCCAACAAGAATGATATATGAAAGCGACTTTTGCAGTTTCGATATTGAAGTGAAACTGCTGTTTTTAAGGAGGGAGACCTTGGCACGGAAAAAAGGTGCAGCCGAAAATAAGTCAAGTTCGGAAGTTTCAAGAAATTTTATCGACCGAGGCGACTATATTGAAGTGGTGCCGCCGTTGGGCACGATCAGGATGATTCAAAAAGGAAGTGCCGAAACCCCGATGAACTGGCATGATGCAATGGAATACGCAAAAAATCTGAAATTGGGAGGCTTCACTGACTGGCACATTCCCACGATCGAAGAACTCAAAACAATTTATAAAATACAGAAAATCTGCGGAATCGACAGGTCTGATGAATTCTGGTTCTGGTCGTCATCGACCTCATCAGAAGATTCAAATACGGCATCTTGTATCGGATTTTTTAAAGGTGAAAACGGGAAAAACAATAAAATCAAAAGCTATGGCGATATAAGGTGCGTGAGGTAAAAGTTATAGTGTTTATAGAGTGGAAAATGCAATGAAAAAGATTTATTCTTTTCTATTTGTTTTATCGTTCGCTGTTTTATGTGGCTGTGCTGCAGTTCCGCTGTCGCAGGTTACACTTGAAAAAATCGCAAGGCTTCAATGGTCTCCGATAAGTGAAAGAGAATACGATGCAGGTAAGGCTTCTCAGTATTGTTCCGAATTAAACAGTAAGCAATACGGAGGACACGGTGGCTGGAGACTGCCGACAATTGATGAACTCAGAAGCATTGTTAAAAATTGCCTCGGAACAGAACTTGGTGGCGAATGCAGAGTGTCGGAAGCCAACAGCAATCTTTCATATATCAGAGATTATAAGAGAAAATACTGTCATGCTTGTGAAGGAAATAATCCGCAGGAACATTCCAAACTTTATTTTCCGAGTGAATATGTAACAACTATTATTTCAAAATCGCCAGTTTCTGATGATAGGGGATTCCTTTGGGGTGTGGGATTCGACGAATATGGCAGCCTTCTTGCTATACAGAAAGGTTATTACACAAGCGTCGTTTGTGTCAGGGAAAATTAAGAATACTTCAATATGTTTTTGATGAATCTGAAGTTTAAGGAGGATAAAATGAAAAACTCAATTATTTTAACCATTTTGGTTTTGGCTGTCGCTGTGGTGACGGTTGCGTGCGGAAGTGTTCCGGCAAAAAATGAAGGTGCTGTCGTTGAGAAAAGTGAACTGGTAACGCAGGAACAGACGACTGCTGATAAGAGTGTTGAACTTTCCGAAAAAGATAAACAAGTGTCAGAGAAAGATCTTGAATATCTTATCAATTTAATAGAATCTAATCCTGAAATAGAGGTAATCTTCAATGGAATCTTAAACAATGACTTTACTGAATCATTATCGGATCCCAGGATAGATGAAGCTTTTAAAAAAGCGAGAAGTTTAATGGAAGAAGTTTTTACCAAAATAGCTGAACTGCCGTCTGTTGTTGATATTAAAGGCGGAAAAGTTAGAAAGGAATACTTTGTTTATATTTCTGAACTTTATTCCATAAACTTGGAAGAGTTGGATAAATATCTAAAATTTTTGAGAGAAATCGAACAAGTTCTTAATGATCTGAATTATAATATAAATAATGATAAGAACAAGAATTTTATTGAAGAATTATCCATAATCTTGAATCACTGGATTTGGAAACAGCAGGAAGAAAAAGGAGAGGAATTAATTAAAAAAATTGAAGAAAAATATGGGGTGAAAAGAGAAGATTTTATGAAATTTTTCATCTTGGAAGAACGACCCGAAGAAAAAAAGGAAATGGAATGCAATGATAAAAAAGCACCCGAAGAAAAAAAGGAAGATCCTAACACTCTGACTGACGAAGAGAAAAACCAACTCCTTTGGAGGGAAGATGAATTTCTAAGGATGTTAGAAAAAAAGTTAGAAGATTATAAAAAAGAACAAGAGAAAGAAAACGACGAAAAAAAAGTGCCTGAAAAAACGGAGGAATAAAAAATGAAAAAGTTATTTAGTGCTTTCACATTGATTTTTGTTTCGTCACTGCTTTTTGCAGAAAGTTCAGATGAAATGGCATGCAAATTTGCAAGAAAAGTCGGTACAGTTGATGTATGGAAAAACTATTTAGAAATTTATCCCGATGGATCATGCGCTGTTGAAGCTGAATCTTTTATGAAAACGAACAAACAGGAAACACCCAGTGAGATGGAAAAGAACAATCCTCAGGATGTTAATGCATGTGCAATGGCAAGACAAAAAAACAGTCCCGATGTCTGGAAAATCTATCTTGAAAGCTATCCGCATGGAGTATGTGCATTTGAGGCAAAAGTAGCTATACGCGAAATTGAAACCAAAATAAAAGCCGAGCAGGAACGCGCCGAACGCGAAAAAGCCGAAGCAGAAAAGAAAGGAAGTTGCGATAATACACCTAGGAAATTCCCTTGCATAGACTCGACGACAGGTTATATGTGGTCTCAGCAGGCCCCTATGGATATGACTTGGATGGCAGCTATCGACTATTGTAGGAATCTTAATCAAGGTGGTTTCTCTGATTGGCAACTTCCAAGTTTGAATTTGCTTAAGAGTCTTATCGGAAATGGTTCAAGCAAGTTCGGAGACACTGGAAAGTTTTGGTCCTCTATGGCCCATGATACATTCTATGCATGGAAAATAATTTTCTCAAATGGTAGCTATTTCAGTGAACATAAGAAAGAAAATTTATCTGTCCGTTGTGTAAGGATTGCAAATTAAGGAAAAATAAGTTGGAATAGGAAAAATAAAAAATGAAAAACTCAATTATTTCAACAGTTAAAAAGAGATGAAAACGGCGAAAATAGTGTCTATTTTCAATCGATATGTTCAATGGATAATTCCGCGAAAAAAGAGTTGGCTGGAGATTATGATTATAATGTTAGTTGTGTGAGATAAAATGGTTTTAAGGAGGAAAGAATGAAAAAACTTATGTTTATATTAATGATGTTTTTTGTTTTCTTTGTTACGGCATGTGCATCGGAACAGCAGAAATCTGCCGGAAGCAAACCTATAGGGCAGGCGGTTCTCTTCAACGAATCTTGGGAACTTCCATGTCAGATGTATGATGACGATGAGTATTTTGCAGCTGTTGGAATTGCTAAAGGAAGTATGGAACAGAAAATAGAACTTCAGAAAACGGCACTTGCCAATGCTCAGGATATCTGTCGCCAAAATGTAAAGCATGAATATTGGGATTTGGAACAGGTGGATGGTAACGGGATTATCGACACAGTAGTTAATAATGCACAAGCCAAATGTGTAAAGTATTCCGGTGCCATGGAAGAGGGAAAAATAGAAGTATATGTCGGAATAAAAATTTCCAAAAGAGAACTGGCGGAAAAAATGGTAAATGAACTGGTGTTTACAATTGAAAAAAGAGAACAAATTCCACAAGAATACATAAAAAACCTGAGTGAAGAACTTAGTGAAGAAGAAAAAGCTCAAATTGATTTTAAAGCAGCTGAATACGAAGAAAAAATGCAGAAATATATGGAATCAAAAGAGACTGAAAAAAAAGAATCAATTGCTTTTGTCGAAGAAGCATTTAATAAGGCAGTTAAAGAAAAATTTGAAAAGTTTAAAGAAGAAAAACAAGTTGAAAAAGAAAATTTAGACAAAGTGCGGAAAGAAAATCCGAGAGACACCAAAAATGAGCAGAAAGTTCTTTCGGCATGTATGTCGGAGTCCCGTCAAGCTTTAGGCGAGTCATGGGAACTTCCGTGTCAGATGTATGATGACGATGACTATTTTACAGCCACAGGAATTGCTAAAGGAAATATGGATGAGAAAGGAAAACTTCAGGAATCTGCGCTTTACGATGCTAAGCAACTTGTGCAGTGGAAAGTAAGATCTGCTTATAGATGGATTGGAATAGCATGGATGTTAAGAGATTTTGGTTTTGTGAGAGCTGACAACAAGAAGGAGGTTAAGATTATAGACAAGATCCGCCATGCAGGTATCAGCGTTATTGAAACAGTAACTAACAATGCTCAGGCTAAATGTGTGAAATATTCCGGGATCATGGCAGACGGAATGATTGAAGCTTATGCCGGAATACAAATTTCAAGGAGAGAAGTTGCCGAAAAAATGCTTGGTGAAATTGAAAAGATCCTTGGTGAAAATAAAAAGAATGAAGTCAGCTTTGATGAGAAAGAGAGAATTGAATTCGATGAACATGAATTCATAAAAAGAATGGAAGAAAAGTTGAAAGAGTATAAAAAAGAATCTGAAGAATAAAAGGAATAGCCGGTTTACTGTCATGATTCACCATAGTTTCGCACAGCGATAGCGAAGTTATCCGCCTGCTTTTTTAGGTTGGCGGATCTTTTATTTCTACAATTCATAGTATTTTAAGGTGATTCGCAAATATTTTGAAAAATGCCCGTTTTTTTTGTTGACTTTATCCGACATTTTTGGTTTAAAGCGATGTTTTTATTGTTGGGTATGCCCAACATTTTGGCTTGTTGAATTTTTAGATGACTATAGCAAAAGTTATGGTCGGTTTATTAATTAATTTTTCCATGGAGGGAAAGATGAAAAAGTTTTTGGTTTTTGTTTTGGTGTTTTTCAGTTTGTCAATGATTTTTGCCGAATGTCCACGATTGCTTGGAAGTTCAACTCAGAGAGCTATATCGACAGGCGGCGAGAACATTGTTAGAGTTTCAATTATATGCGGAAATTCATCGGGAAGAGCTACTGTAGAGGTTTATGATTATGTCTCTGGTCAGATGGTTGATGCTGTTCCTTTGAGTTGCAGTGCCAGGAAAACAGCAGAAAGAGTTCTTCGTAATCTTCCGAACCCTGGTACCTATAGATTCGAATTGAAGTGTGAGTAATTAAAAAGATTTAAATCTTAAATTACAACTTTCTCAAATCAATGTCTTGAAACTATTTGATGATTTTTATTAGGTGCTGATATGAAAAAATTTGTTTGCTCAACAATTTTGATTTTTGCAGTAGTTTTGATGGTTGCGGCGTGTGGCAGCGCTGATAAGAAAAGTGACGGTGATGCTGTTTCTAAATCTGAAGAAGCAAAAGCAAGTGAATCCGGCGAACCAAATGAAGGTAACAATGAATCCGACTGGATCACAGAGTGGATCAAAAGCGAATCTTCTGATGAGGAAATATGTGCGGTAGGCATAGTTAAAACAACTCCATATACAGAAGGAGATGCTGTCATAATGGCAACAATGAATGCGCGATCGCAGCTTTGTAGACTAATAGCTACAGGAAATAGTTTCAGTTGTTCTCTTCCTGCAACAAAAGAGAAAGGTGTGCGTCAAGATCAGTATGTCGATAAAAATGGCAGATTTTCAGTTTATGTTCTTGTATGTGTAGACCGCAAGGATTTGGAAGAAAATAAAGAAAGTGAGAAAGAAACATCTGAAACTGATAACACAGAACAAACTGATAAAACAGATGAAGATAAGGTTGTCCAATAAGGACTTTTTATTATTATTTTTTTTTAAAGGAGAGAAAAATGAAAAAATTCTTGTTTGTATCAATGATGGTTTTGGTTGCTTTTATTATGGCGTGTGCGTCGCAGCAAATGGCTTCTTCTGGATCAGCAGATGGGCAGCCTGCTAAAGAGAAAAAACGTGTACGTGGAGCAACCATAGGTACAGTTTGTTTTACACCTGATGCTGATACCGATTTTTTTGCTTGCAACGGAATTGTTCAAGCAACCGAATCTACGGAAGGGCAGGCTTTGAGACAAGCTCTTATACAGGCACAAAGTAAATGTGCTCAAAAAGCACAGCATGCTGTTCAAGGATTGGCTCGAGAATATGAAAATAATTATACTTCGGTTCGAGGAACGGATATTGCAGCCAAATTACAAGATGGATATGATCATATAATAAAGAAAATCTTGGACGATACAAAAGAAAATTGTCAGCAAACAGACGAATTCGAAGATGATAATGGAAGATACCGTGTATATGTAGGTATTAAAATTTCCAGACAGAAAATTGCAAGTGAATTAAAGAAAGCAACTCCCAATATGCTTACTGAAGAAGAAAAAAGAAAATTAGATTTCCAAGAAGATCAATTTAATAAATTAATTGATAAAAAATTGCAAGACTATCAAACAGAAAGTGCGGAAAAACAAGCACAATATAATGAAGAACATGTAGAGCCGGTTAAAGAGTAGAATATGAAATTTTACTTAGAAGTATTACTTCTTCTTTGTTTTTTCTGTTTTACGGCGAGTCTTTCTGCAGTTGAATTTGAATGTATAGAAGGCTGTGAAGAAGGAGGGATTCTTCCTGAATGGACTAAAGGATTTATTTGGGACCCACCTGAATCCAAATCATTTATAACCAAGGTCGAAGGTTGTGGTTGGGATATTCAAGCTGCAGAAAAGAATGCCTATAATAAGAGAGAGCAAGCTGCAGTCGAGCATAATAGCAAGGAATGTCTTTATGGAGGCGACAAACTGACTTGTAATGAAACTGTAAACAGACATGTGGCTTGGAACCCTCCTTTGCGTAAAGTAATAATAAGAAGAGTGATAGATATACCGCGCGAAGGACCTACATATGAATATGTTGTGTATCTCTTAGTTCAAATCTCTAAAAAACCTGCAAAAATAGAGTATGACGAGGTGTATGATTCTGATCAGTATCCTTTTTCTGGCAGGGTTTTTGTTCCGGGGATGGCACAGATTTACAAAGATCAGAATGTGAAAGGAGCTTTGTTTATTGCCGGCGAGATTCTTTTTATTGGCGGACTTGCTGCATCTTTTGGCATGAGTTCCTATTACAAAAGTAGAAGTAATGACAAATCACTAAAGTTAGACAAAAGAGATGCTTTTGAAAGGCGGGCGAATTCTGCCGGTTATGCAGGCTGGGCTTTCGTAGGAGCTGCGGCGGCATTGTATATCGCAAACATTATTGATGGTATAGTGGCGCCCGGGAAATCTGCTTTGTTTGACGGAAACGGTAGAAAAATTGTTTTTGCTCCAACAGCCACATTCAATTCAGTCGGTTTAGCTATGAATCTTAATTTTTAGAGGTTTCGACTATGAAAAAACTTATTTTTTGTCTTACAATCTTATCTTTTTTTGTTGCATGCGAGCCTGCAGTTAATTCTGACCATTTATCAAGTATTGCAGGGATGGTTAAGGATTTAGATTCTCGTGAACCGCTTAGTGATGTATATGTCTTCACAACTCCGAACAGTACAACTACTAATACGGATTCCAACGGTAATTTTGAACTTCAAAATATAAAAGTTCGAAGTTATTCTGTTTACGCTAAAAAAGCGGGTTACCAAACCAATCATGTTGATGTAACAACAGTTGCCGGAGATTTTATTTATGTCACTATAGACTTGAAAAAAAATGATGATGACAAAAAAGAAACTGAGTAAAAGTAGAAGAAAACTGCAATTATCAGTTTTTTTATGTTGGAAAAAATGAATTATTTCCCATTTCTTGGTTTTTCCGCCGCTGTCAAAGGCGGCGGAAGTTTTTTATTTAAGGCTTGTTGTTTTTAGGATAGGCGTTAAATGAAAAATTCGATTATTTTAATGGTTTTTGCTTCGTTCTTTTTTAGTTTGCTTTTCGTTGCCTGCGGCGGCGGTTCGCCTGACGGTTCAAATGATTCCGGCGAATCCGGCGGTGGAACCGGTTCGATTTATGGCATTGTAACAGACAAGGCTACAGGTGAGCCGCTTAAAAGTGCCGGAGTCGAGCTTTTTCCGGTTGGTCTGAAGACTGTCACAGGCTCGGATGGTTCTTTTGAGTTTTTGGATATCTCTGCTGGGTATTATAATCTATTTGTGACAAAAACCGGTTACGGTGAAACCAAAAGCAGCACGATTGTTGTTGAATCAGGTAAATCGGCTCGTGGAGATGTCCAGCTTGAAAAGGCTTCAGCTGCATTACGGATAGTAGATGATGAAGGAAACGATATTCCAGATCCTGAACTTGATTTTGGTGCAAGGCTTGATGATGTTTCCCGTTCATTCAATATTTTCAATGATAGTCTTGATTCCCTTGATTGGAAGATTACTAAGACTGCTGACTGGATAAAATCAATAAGTGAAGAATCGGGTGAACTTAAAGCTGGCAAAACGCTTGGAATCATAGTCGTAATAGACCGTAGCTTGCTGCGTGAAGGGGAAAACATTACGCAGCTTCACATAACTTCCAATAACGGCAACAAACAGCTTAGAATAAAGGCTACCAATTCTGATGTCGTTACACTTGATGCGACAAGGATTAAGACAACTTCCGCCACACTCAACGGCGAACTTATTGTCAACGATGAAGAATATACGGAAACTGGTTTTGTCTATGGCGGAATGGCTACCCCTTCATTTGACAATGATGCAATGACAGTGAGCAATTCTTCTGTTCAGCTCGGAAGTTTCGGTAATGCGGTTTCAGATTTAGGAGAATCACGAACTTATTATTATCGTGCTTATGCAAAAAACGATACCAAAACGGTTTACGGTGAGACCAAGAGTTTTTCAACTCTTAAAATTGATGAGTATGTTACATTATCGGGAGGCCTTGTTGTGGCAAAAAAAGATGCAGGAAAAGTGAACTGGTATGATGCAATTGATATGTGCAACAACTACACACTGGCAGAATTTACCGATTGGCATCTTCCGACAAAAGATGAATTGCTAACTGTTTATAATAATAAAAATTCGATAGGCAATTTTGTTGAAGGCAGATATTGGTCTTCTTCTACTTGGAACGGTTACAACTCATATTTAGTAAGTTTCACGGATGGGAGTGTCACCAAATCTGATAACGAAAATTCCTTTTATGTCCGTTGTGTAAGAACCGCAAATTAGGGGAAATTGAGAGTGAGGCAAATTATTCAATCAAATTTTTTTAACCGATATCAAATCAATTACTTAATCAATAATTACGGGAGGAATTTAAAATGAGTTCGGAATCGGGAACATCTTTTATTTCAAAAATCAAGGATTCTCTGCAGATGATAATGTATATCTGCGCTATAACAGGAACAACATTGTTTGGATTTTTTAAAGCCTGTGTAGGTGGTGAGCCGGAATCAGAGCACGTGGTTGTTGATGAAAAGAACGATGCTGATGCATTGGATGAACTTGCACCGGCAACAAAATCAAAAGTGGACATTAAAAGTAAAGCGACATCAGAATCGGTTAAGGAAGTTGCCGCCAAGCCTGCGCCTGAAGATGTGAAACAAGTGCCTGTCGAGTCGGAAAAACCTGCTGTTGAACCAAAAACAGAACCGAAAAAAACAGTTAAACCTGCTCCAAAAGCATCAGGTAAGAATACAAACAATGCAGGTCAAAACAGCAAGCCTGATATCAAGAGTGAACCGAAACCTGAACCAGTAAAAGAGCCTGCTGACAAACCGATGACAAAAGAAGAAATCGAAGATCTGAAGAAACAAATGGATAAAGACAAAAAAGATCTGGATGATAAGCTTGCAAAAGATCCTTCTAATAATCCATCAAACATGAAAGATAAGAAAAAGAAAGAACTTGATAAGGAAGCCGAAGATTTTATGAAGCAGTTAAATTAGAAAAAATGCTACAAAAAGAGAAAAATTTTATAAATTGAACTACTAAGGAAATGTCATGAAAAAAGTCATTTTATTCGCAATTTGCGCAAGTTTTTTAATCAGTCCGATTTATTCCGATGGTTTTAAAGACTTTCAGACAAAACAGGCCAAAGAACTGGAAGCATTTAAGAAAGAGGAAGCTCAGAAAAGAAAAAATTATGAGCAGAAGCAGCTGGAAAAATACAAAAAGTTCAAAACAAAAAAGCAGCAGGAATTTGATGCCTACAGGCGTTCCGTGAACGAAAAGTTCGCGGAAATGTTGAAAAAGCAGTGGACGAAGCGCGAAAAAAAGGCTGCTATTCCTGTTCCAAAGAAAAAAGAGCCGCCAAAACCTTATGTAAAAAAAGATGATAAGCAGTCTCCCGCTGTCAAATTGAGCTATGCAAAAATTGTAAATGACGGAGATTATGACAATCCGGCACCTATTGCACCTGTTGCCAAACCGGTTGCTGGAGGAGATCCGATTATGCAGAGAAATGCCGGTGGAGACCCGATAATGGAGTCGGAAGATGCAGGACAAATGCAAATTACTATTACTATTGAGCAGCCGTATAACTTTGTTTATCACGGAAGAACCTGCAAGGCCAGCTTTTATGATTCGATGCGTTTTTCACTGCCGGAAGTTTCGGAAACTGCTATTTCGGAGGTTTGGAAGAAGTTGTCAGAGGAAGATTTTGACATGCTTCTGTCTGACTGTTTCGATCTGAAAGATGATCTGAGGCTTGGAGACTGGGGTTATATCGATATGCTGCGTGTCATGAGCGAGCATTTCTTAGGCAAAGAAAGCAATGAAGCTGTTCTTTTGCAGATGTATATCTTAGCTCAGTCGGGATATAAAGTCCGCCTTGCCAGAACCGGTGATAAACTTATTCTGTTGGTGCCCTTCAGAACCGATCTTTATACGTATTCCTACTTCATGTTGGGTGACGGCAAAAAATATTACATCCTTGACAGAGAGGGGCGTGGTCAGAGCCGTTACTACTATATAATGGAGCAGAGTTTCCCGCGTGAAAAAACTGCATCGCTGAAAATGCCGGGAACTCCCAGACTGGGTCAGGAAATTGGAACTCAGAAACTCTTCCAGTCAAGAAGATATCAGGATACTTTCGCTCAGGTTTTGACAAATAAAAATCTGATTGACTTTTTCAACGATTATCCTGTTAGCAGCAATTGGGATGATTATGTCAGAACTTCCTTGAGCGACGAAATAAAAAATGCTCTTTATCCTGTACTCAGAGCGCAAATCAATGGCAAAACCAAACTCGAAGCGGCTAACATTCTGATCAATTTCGTGCAGACTGCTTTTAATTACATGACTGATGGGGACCAGTTCGGCTATGAAAGACCTCTTTTCGGCGACGAGATCTTCTATTATCCATATTCTGATTGCGAGGACCGTTCTATTCTGTTTGCGATTTTGGTAAGAGAACTTCTCGGCCTCGATGTCGTGCTGCTTCTCTATCCGCAGCACCTGGCAACCGCCGTCAATTTCGGGAATGAAGAAGTTTACGGCAGCTACTTCAACATAGACGGCAAAAAATATGTTATTTCTGACCCGACTTACATCGGTGCTCCTGTGGGTGAATGCATGCCTCAATACCAGAATTCGAGCGCAACAATAATTCATATATAGGAAATAAATTGATGTGCGAGGGATAAATTGGAGAAATGAAAAAAATCATAGTTTTATTCTTTTTGTTTTTTGTTTTCTTTATTGTATCGTGTGCCTCCGTGCAACATAAATCTGGAGAAGGTTCGTTTGCCCAATCCTTTGAAGCCACGTGTCGGGTTTATGATGATGAACAATTTTTTGGATGCAATGGAATTTATAAAGGATCGGAAGCTGATAAAGGATCTGTTAAGAATTTGGCGCTTGCCAGTGCTCAAAACGAGTGCCGCATGAAAATGCTTCATACATACAAAGGTATGATAAGCGACTTTTCTCAGAGTTCAGGCAACAATATCGAAACAAAAATCACTCAGGCGGGCGAGCAGATTATTGATGCTGAAATAGGTGCTGCAGAGGTTAAATGTAGCGAATTCTCTACTGTCGATTCCAATGGAAATATTGAAGCTTATATCGGAATAAGAATTTCCAAGAGAGATTTCGTCCAAAAATTGGCAGATAAATTTAACGATCTCCTGACTGATGAAGAAAAAACTCAAATCGATTTTAACAAAAATGAATACATAAAAAGAACGACAGAGCATTTTGAAGAAGAGAAATCAGCATATAACGAATGTGTTGACAATCCTAGTGAGGAGTGTTTGGAAAGTTATCTTTACAGATTCCCAAGTGAAAACCACGAGCATATAGAAAGTGCAAAAAATCTTCTAAAGTTATTAAAAGTAAAACCTGGTGCTGCCAAAGCACTAAAACAAGCCAGGGAGATTAAAAACAGCGGAATATCGCTTATAGTAATAGGGACAGCCATTGCAGCCGGAGGACTTGCCGGGTTTTTCATTGAATCCGACAGAGAGCATGATAAATATAACAGTATGGCAACATCTGTGGCAATCGAGAATGCTGTAAACAACGGTGAGGATAAAGCTGCTTACATAAACAGAGCCGATAAACACCGCGACAAGTCAAATCTTTATAGGAATCTTGCTATAACAAGCGGAGTCGTCGGAGGAGCGGTTGCAATAACGGGTGTAACTCTGACGATAGTCGGAATCAAAAAAAGGAATCACCTTATGAATAAAAAAATAAAAAGTGTTTCCTTCGTGCCTGTTGAAAAAGGATTCTTTGCTTCACTGAGTTTCGATTTTTAGGGGCATAATCATGAAAGCAATGATTGTAACATTTTTGTTTTTGATTTTCAGCCTGATTCTTGTCTCTTGCAGCAGTGTTGCAGACAACAGTGAAAATATAGCTTTGGCTTTCGACAGAGAAGAATGCGAGAAGACAGAAGGATTTTGGAACGGTTCAAAGTGTTTCAATCCATGCAAGGATAATCCCTGCGGTATACACGGAAAATGCAAAAATACCGGAGAAGGAGATGAGGATTATAAATGCAAGTGCGAAAACGGTTATGCTTTAAATTCCGACAACGAATGTGTTGACATTGACGAATGTGCAGATCCATCGCTCAACAAATGTAATAACGCAGTGAGCATCTGCGCGAATGAAAAGGGCAGTTATTCCTGCGTTTGCAAAGAAAATTATTCCGGTGACGACTGTGTTCCAGATACGAGAACAAAAGAATGTGAAGATCTTCCTGAAAACGCAGAATGGAACAAAGCCGGTGAAATTGAGCAGACATGGAACGGAAGTGAGTGGGCGCCTTCGGCAAAAGGCATGTATAATGAAGAATCAAGCGAAACAGAGTGTAGATTCAAATGTGCAATAAACTACACATGGAACGATTCGGAGTGCGTAGCAGACACTAGAAACGCGGCGTGTGATGAAAAGCCGTCAAACACCGTTTGGAACGATAACGGAGCAAACGGCAAATTTACGCAGACATGGAGCGGTTCAGCATGGCTCCCTGCAACTTATGCTTCGGATTACAGCGAAACAGCAGGAACTTGCAAATATGTATGCGGAACAAACTATACATGGAACGGAAGTGCTTGCGCAGCCGATACAAGAAGTGCCGACTGTTCATCAAAACCAGAAAACACTGTTTGGAATGACAACGATGCCGATGGTAAATTTACTCAGACTTGGGATGGATCAGACTGGGCTCCAGCGACTTATGTTTCAGAATTCAGCAAAACAGCAGGACTCTGCAAATATATTTGCACCACAGGCTATGTCTGGAGCGAGAACCAATGTGTTACAGCTCCTACGCAGACTGCGAGCTGTACTGGATTGATTGCGAATGCGCAGTGGAACACAGTTTCAAGTATAACCCAGACTTATGACGGCGAGGAATGGTTTCCTGGCACTACGGGTGTCTATAACGAGACTGCGAGCACAACGGAGTGCCGCTATAAATGCAAAACTAACTATTCATGGAAGAACTCGCAGTGTGTTGCGGACACAAAAACTGCAAACTGTACAGGACTTCCTTCAAACGCTCAGTGGAACACGGCTTCATCAATAACCCAGACGTGGAACGGCTCAAGCTGGCAACCGACAACGAAAGGAAGTTACAATGAAACAGCCAGTGAGAGCGAATGCAGGTATAATTGCAAAACGAATTACACTTGGAACAGCTCAACTCAAAAGTGTGTTGCTGACACGAAGGAGGAGAACTGTTCATCAAAACCGGCAAATACAATATGGAATGATAACGATATGAACGGCAAATTCACTCAGACTTGGAACGGTTCTGCATGGACTCCGACAAGTTATGCGTCAAGTTACAGCAAAACAGCAGGAACTTGCAAATATATCTGCACAACAGGCTACATCTGGAGCGAGAACCAGTGTATTATAGCTCCTACGCGGACAGCAGCCTGCACCGACCTGGCGGAAAACGCAGAGTGGAACACAGTTCCAAGTATAACTCAGACTTATGACGGCGAGGAATGGTTCCCTGACACTGCGGGGGTCTATAACGAGACTGCAAGCACAACGGAATGCAGATATAAATGCAAAACGAATTATACATGGAAGAATAACTTATTTTCGTATGGATGCATTGCTGACACAAAAACTTCTGACTGTACAGGTCTTCCTGCAAACGCTAAGTGGAACACGGTTTCCAGTATAAAACAAACTTGGAACGGTGAGAACTGGCAGCCATCAACGATAGGAAGTTACAATGAAACAGCCAGTGAGAGCGAGTGTCGTTTTATATGCATAGATAACTATTGGTGGGATGATTCAATGAGCCTTTGTGTGACAGAAGGTGATACCAGAGTAGTAAACTGTTCAGAGATTACTGATCATGCAAGCTACAACACGGTTTCAAGCATTACCCAGACATTCACAGTAGATGATGATGGCTGGCCTCACACCACAGCATGGTTGCCATCAAACATCACAGAATACAATGAAACACCGAGCACAAGCGAATGCCACTTTAAATGCGACGGCGAATATAAATACGACGTAGATTCTTCAATGTGTCTTCTTGTCGGAGAAACAAGAACTATAGATTGCATAGGACTTCCGACAAATGCACAGTGGAATGGTACAACAAACTATACTCAAACATGGGATGGTTCAGCATGGATACCTGTTTACACGGCAACTCAAAACAGCACTGCCGGAACGTGTACATTTGTATGCAATTCAGGGTATTGGTGGAATGGAGAACTGTGTGTGGTAACGCTTGGCAGAATATGCACTGGCCAGACAAAATGCTACAGCAACGAAGAAGAAATCACCTGTCCAACATCTGAAAGTGCCGATTTCTTTGGTCAGGATGTATATTATGCGAACCTTGGCAAATGCACCACGCAGAGTTTCGCTGTTAAAACAATTTCATCACAAGAAGTTGTGGTCGATAACAATACCGGCCTCACATGGGAGCCGACACCGTCGGAAGAAACATACACTTGGGAGAACCGAGCAACACACTGCAGCGAGCTCAACATCTCGAATTACGGAGGAAAGAGCAACTGGCGTGTTCCGAATCCGCTTGAATTTCTCACAATAGTTGACAACAGCAAATATAATCCTGCAACAAACTCGAATTTCACCGGAATGCCGACAGACAACAGTGTATGCTTGTGGACAAACAACGAATATAAAGGTCACACAAACGTTGCTTACTGTTACAGTCGGTCATGGTATGACTATGGCACAAAAACTGCCCCGCAAAAAGTTCTTTGTGTCAGCGGAGAAGAGATGAAACCTGCGGTATCAAACGATTTTACGACATCGTCAGACGGCTTGACGGTTACAGATAATAGAACCGGACTCATGTGGCAGAAAGACTATGTTTCAAATAAAACATGGCAGCAGGCTTTGGAATATTGTGAGAACTTGGATTCTGCCGGATATACCGACTGGAGACTTCCTAATAAACATGAAGTGGCATCTTTGGTAAACTTCGAATCAAGTTATTCTTATTCGTATTTCCCCGGTATGCCGAGTTCATCTTTCTGGTCTTCATCTACCTATGTGGGCAATACACGATACGCATGGTATGTGCTTTTCACAAACGGACGGGTACTTAACTATGGCGATGGCAGTAAGACTGGCAACCATGATGTTCGTTGTGTCAGATAGTGATTTTAAATAAATAAGGAGGAAAAAATGAAGAAAGTTTTATTGATTTCACTGGTTTCAGGTGCTTTGTTGGTTTTTGTCATTAATCTTTCTGCACAGAGCAACGATGACCTTAATGCGTGCGAATTTGCGAGGAAAGACTCTAATGTCGAAACTTGGAAATTCTACCTTGAAAACTTTCCGAACGGTGAATGTTCTGCTGAAGCAAAGGCAGCATTGCAAAGTGATTCGGACTCAAAAGATCAGACTGCCTGCAATGAGGCAAGAGAGCAAAACAGTTTTGTAGGGTGGGAGCAATATTTGAAAAATTTTCCTAACGGCAAGTGCAATTTCGAAGCAAAAGTGAATATGAAAAAAGCAAAAAAAATCGGTAACTTGATCTGGTCAGACCGCTCGTCAAACAAAATGAACTGGAACAGTGCGAAACAATACTGTGAAAATCTTTCCGAAGGCGGTTTTACCGACTGGAGACTGCCGAATATTGACGAACTTAGGACAACAATCAGAAACTGCTCTAAAACAGAGCCCGGCGGAGAGTGCAAGGTCAGTGAGAAACACGGACATTTATCAATTAATGATTGGCAACCCTCCGGTTCATGTCATTGTGAAATTAGAAAAAACAACGGCGGTTATTACAGCAAACTTGGGGATGATGATAATATTTGGCTTTGGTCGTCTTCGACTAGTTCAGATCATTCAGATAGCGCGTGGCCCGTTGGTTTCGTTGATGGGTATGTCAACGGCAGCTACGATAAGTCAAGTTCCTTCTATGTCCGTTGTGTAAGAACTGCGGATTAGGTGAGGAACAACATGAAACAAGGAAAAATAATGAAAAAAGCAATTATTTCAATGTTTTTGGTTTTGATTCTTAGCTCGGTTTTTGTCGCTTGCGGTGGATCGGAAGGTGAGACGGGCGGGATTTATGGTTATGTGACGGATTTCGACAACGGTGCAGCTATACCAAATGTCGAGATTAGGCTTGTTCCTGGAGAACAAGCGGCTTTGACTGATTATGATGGGATGTTTGAATTCAATGATCTTGAACCTGGACAATACACCATTTTTGCTTCCAAGGTCGAATACTTAACAAACAGAGTTGACATCACTGTGGAAGACAAGAAGGTGCGTCGAGACATCGTTATTAGAAAAAGAGATTGAAAAAGGAATATTGGAGTCTTCAGATGAAACATTTGTTTTCCACGATAATTTTTGTTTTCTTAATTTCATCGTGTGCTCAACCACAAACTGTTTCTGAACCTAGATTGAGGGATCCGGGAGAATCTTTAGTCGGCATTCCTTGCTCTATGCCGGATGCTGGCACGGACTTTTTTGCCTGTACAGGAATTGTTGAAACTACTGAAACTCGTGAAGATGAAGCTCTTCAAAAAGCTCTTATGCAGGCACAGGAAATGTGTTTATTTAAAGTCGAACATGTAGCAAGAGAATTGGTTAGGGACTACTGTAGTTTCCTTATTAACAGTAAAAAATATGTTGAAACATGTAACAAGATGGCAGTTGAATACAAGAAAGCTCTGCGAACATTGATAATGCAGCGTGATCATCAGAAAAATACTGGATATATGCCTAAGGGGTTGGAAGGAACAAATGCAGTTTGCGTGTCGCATGATCATTATGCCGATAAAAATGGCAGGTCGAACATATATTTAGGTGTTAAAATCCCCAGAAAAGATGTTGCCGATGCATTAAAGAAAGTGACTGCTGACTTGATTCCTGAAGAATACAATTCTGATTCTTCAGAAGAAATAGATAAAATGGTTCAAAATTTTGACACGGGAACCGAGAGCGAACAAGTAAAACATACAATAGAGCATACTGTAAGGCTCGAGTAGTTTGGCAATAAATCAAAATACAGGAGGCAGAACCATGAAAAATTTTTCGATGTTTTTAGCCGCAGTTTTTGCGGTTCTTGCTTTTTTTGTTAGTAGTTGCGGTGGCTCTGGTTCCAGTAAGCCAGCTTCTATATTTGGCGTCGTAACAGACAAAGTTACAGGAGAACCGCTTAAAGATGCCAGTGTTGAACTTGGTTTTTACAAAAAAGTTACTGGCAGTGACGGTCAATTTGAGTTCAATGATATCTTAGCTGACGACTATACTCTTGAGGTAACAAAAGACGGATATGCTGAAGCGAGTACTTCAGTCACTCTTGCATCAGGTGAAAGAGTACGCAGAGATATCCCGTTAAAGAAACTTCCTCCTGAATTGCATGTAATTGATGACAATGGAAATGATATGCCCGAACTTGATTTTGGAGATAAGCTTGATGTCGTTTCCCGTCAGTTTCGCATCTGGAATGCGGGTGGAGAAAAACTTAAATGGGAAATATCTTTTTCAGCCAAGTGGATTACATCCGTCACTCCTGAATCAGGCGAGCTTGTCTCTCAAAAGGATCAAGCTGTGATTGTTTATATTGACCGCAGCCTTCTGGAACGCGGCGAAAATGGTGAAAACACAACACATATTCATATTACATCGAATAATGGTAACAAACAGCTACCCGTAAGGGCAGTTCTCTCTAAAGGTGTTACTAGAACAACTGATTGCCAAGGCTTGCCGGAAAATGCTGAATGGAATACCGTTTCAATTATAACTCAGACTTATGACGGCAGAGAATGGAAACCAAGTGAGAACGCTGTTCACTATGACGCTCCGAGTACAACAGAATGTCGTTTCAAATGCATCGAAAATTATTTATGGAACGGAACAGAATGCATTATAGATCCTTGTGTAAGTAATCCCTGCAAAAATCTTAGTAATTCTACTGGCATTTGTGTTACAGAAAATCTAAGTTATTACTGCGAATGTGAGAAAGGTTTCTTGTGGAGTGGCACAGAATGTCTTGATCCGTGTGAATCTAACCCATGTCAAAGTGTAGAACACTCAACAGGAATTTGCACTGCCGTAAATGCAAAGACACACTCATGTGGATGCGAACCAGATTTTTTGTGGAGCGGAGACAGTTGCTTAAACCCGTGTGAATCGAATCCATGTGTTGGGGTGGCCAACTCGACAGAAATCTGCACCGCTGTAGATGCAATGACATATTCATGCGGATGTGAAGATGGTTTAACTTGGAACAAATCATCATGTGAAGTTTTATGCAGCACATTGAATATCACTCCTTGTAAAGATCCTGAAACCAATTTTGTTTGGTTGGCAAAGTCGGCGTCACCTTTGACTTGGGATAAAGCTAAATCTTATTGTGAAACTCTTTCAGAAGGTGAGTTCGGCGATTGGAGATTCCCAACTATTGATGAATTACGCTCGCTTATAGACGGTTGTTCCAACACAAAACTTGGAGGGAAATGCAAAGTTAGTGCAACCAACGGCTGTTTAGATTATGACTGCTACGATTCGTTTTGTGAATCATGTGGTCAGACGAGTGCAGAGAGAATAAGTAAATTTGGCGATGTGGATAAATTTTGGTCTTCTTCTACGTGTTCATACAGTACCACTATTTACGCGTGGTATGTTAATTTCGTAGACGGCGGAGTGAAAAAGATCAACAAGTCTCCTACATCATATGTAAACTATGTTAGATGCGTAAGATAAAGGATTAAAAAGGAGGTTTAGTCATGAACAAAGTTGTTTTTTTGTTTGTTGCTCTTTTCGCAACATTGGCTGTTTTCGGTCAGACAGCCAGCATTCAGGATCAGCAGGCTTGTGAATATGCAAGAAGAAACAAAAGTGCTGAAATCTGGCGGGATTATTTGAAACAATTCCCGAACGGTATCTGTTCTTTCGAAGCAAAATCGGAAGTAAAAAAACTTCAAAGCAAAACAAACAGAATTGGAAATTTATATTGGTCAGACCGTTCACCACAAGAGATGAATTGGGAAAGTGCGCAAAGCTACTGCCAAAACCTGACGGAAGGAGGATTCTCCGACTGGCGTCTGCCTACAATCAGCGAACTTAAAACAACTATACAGAACTGTCAGTCCGGTGGTTCCTCATGCGGAGTGTCAGACCGTTGTTTGTCTCCTAGTTGTGGCGGAACCAAAGGCTGTTCTTGTGACAGCAAATTCAACAACGGCGGTTATTACAGCAAGCTTGGTGATGATGACAATGTATGGCTTTGGTCATCTTCTCTTTGTACGCTAAACAAAAAAGCATGGCGTGTAGGTTTTTCCGGCGCTATTATTAGCTCATTCGGCGGAAACTTTAACGGGTGTCATGTCCGCTGTGTTAGATAAGGTTTTTTGGGGAGGTTTATTATGAAAAAATTTATGTTTTTATTTGTGATCTTATTTGTAGCATTGACGGTTTTCGGGCAGGCAGGAAACATTCAGGATCAGCAGGCTTGCGAATATGCCAGAAAGAAAAAAAGTGCAAAAATCTGGTTAGAATACTTAGACAAATTTCACAATGGAATGTGTCGTTTCGAAGCTGAATCAGAATTAAAAGCATCTGGTTTGCCTGGAGGAGTCATAGGGAGTCTACATTGGTCTAAAATGCCGGTCGAGAGAATGAATTGGAATGCAGCTGTAAATTATTGCCAGAATCTGACGGAAGACGGATATAAAACTTGGAGACTCCCAACCATTGATGAATTGCGAACTCTCATAAAAAATTGTCCGCAAACAGAGCCAGGCGGTTCCTGCAAAATCTCAAAACATTGCTTGGCAGCAAATTGTTGGAATCCCGATAATTGTAAGTGTCATGGTTATGGTGAGATCTTGGGCTACTACAGTAAATTGGGCGATCCTCAAAACAAATTATGGTCTTCTTCCGTTGTGCAGGGTTTTTATGAAAAAGCATTTCTTGTACACTTTGAGCATGGGGCAATAGTTGCTGATGACAAGACAGGGGATAATCTCGTCCGCTGTGTGAGATGATGTGAAATAGGACAAATATGCTTTAAGGAGAAAAAATGAAAAAACTTTTTATTCTAATCGTAACATGTGTCGCAATGTTTTTGAGTGTTGGTTGTTGTGAAACCGGTAGCCACAAATGTGATGGAGGTCATGTTTACACTTGTTCGGAATCCGGAGAATGGGAGTTCGATGAATATTGTTCTAACGGTTGCAGTGATGGATACTGTAATGGTCCGTGTGCAGATTTTCAACACGAATGCGGAGATAACGTATCTTTCTACTGCTTGGACGGAGTCTGGTGGGAATCAGCCAAGTGTTCCGACGGTTGTGATAAGTCTACCGGCAAATGCAAAGGTTTGAGTTACAATGACTGTGTTCACGGTCAATACGGTTGCGACGATAGTGTGGCTTATTGGTGTGTAGATGGCCACTGGGAACAGGAATCATGTCCACACGGCTGTAATCCCTCTACGAACCAATGCGACTCTGGCTGGTATTATAAATGCATTGACGGGGATTCATATTATTGTTCAATGGAATCGTGTGATATAGTTGATGTGTGCCATCAATACGGTTGTGACGAATCAACAGGTAAATGCAACACAACATTGCCGAATGGCTCAGACGATGAAGATCAGACACCTTCTTCCGGAATTCCTGAATGTAGTTCGATAAGTTCGGCTCCATGCAAAGATTCTTCAAGCGGACTCATGTGGTCGGATAAAGCTTATTATACCATGAGTTGGGAAGCGGCAGTTGATTATTGTTCTGAACTTTATAAAGGCGGATTCAGTAACTGGCGTGTTCCGGATATTGATGAACTCAGAACACTTGTCAAAAATTGCCCGGAAAATGAAACCGGCGGAGAATGCCCGATAAGCGAGGCAGGCGGTGTTTTATCTCAGCTCTATGTCACAGAATGCATGGGATGCGGATACGGTGGATTCAGTAAATTAGGAGATAGCGATATTCTTTGGTCATCATCAAATGTTGATGAAGATTCTGATTATGCGTGGTATATCTCTTTCTCAAGTGCCGAAATATCTGTAGCCTATAAGTACGAGGAAAATTGCGAAGAATTGTATAACACTTGTGTTGTAACCGTAAGATGTGTAAGATAATTGTTTCAAAATAGGAGAATTGTAATGAAAAAATCTGTTATTTTAACGCTTTTTGCAATTTTATTTGCAACACTGATTGTTTTTGCGCGAACATCAAAAAATGTTCAGGATCAACAGGCGTGTGATTATGCAAGAAAGAAAGGAACTGTTGAAGTTTGGCAGGATTATCTGAGACAGTTCCCTCAAGGAATGTGTGCTTTTGAAGCAGAATCAGAAATTAAAGATTTAAATAAAAGACCTCAAAATAAAGAATTGCAGTGGTCAAAACGTTCCGGTAAAATGAAATGGAGCGCAGCAAAAAGCTATTGCTCAAATCTCACGGAGGGCGGCTATTCTGACTGGAGATTGCCGAATATTGATGAACTGAGAACACTTTTGATAGCGGACAGGGTCTCAAACAGATGCCAGTTAAGCGAGAGAAACAACTGCTTGTCTTTGGAGTGTTGGAGTTGTTCGACTTGCACACAGGCAGGCACGGAGGATCCAAACGATAAACATAAATATTGTTCGATTGGGGGCTGGGGGTCTGACTACAGCGACGGCAGATACAGCAGACTAGGTGACGGGGCAATCATACTTTGGTCTTCCTCTGGTGTATCAGGTGAAAAATATTACAAGTGGTACGTGGATTTTGAATGCGGGGTTGTGGCCAGCAATCATACAGGTAACGATCACTATGTTCGTTGTGTGAGGTAGGTAGGTCGTGTAGGCAGACAGACACTTCAAACATCCTCCGCAGGTTCGGGAAACTGAATCTGCGGAGGTGTTAACCCGTAAACTTTTCACAAAATCACAAAATCTACCGGTTTAACTGGCGGATAACGCGAGTTTTGCACTCAAAATTTCTTCAAAGTGCAATTTTTGCACTATAGGCATCAAAAAGATGCGAATTTTTGCACTTTCTATCTTGACAAAGGTGCAAAGTGGAGTATTCTTTCTATGCGAGGTGGTGAAATGGAAAACTCTTTGAAAGAACTTAGGTTAAAAAGTCGTATGACTCAGAAGGAAGCGTCTGATTATCTCAAAGTTTCGCTTCGGACCTACAAAACTTACGAAAATGATCCTGAAAAAGTTTCTTCAATCAAGTATGCCTACATGGTTGAGCAACTGCAAAAGCTTATTTTTGTTGACGAAACTCACGGCGTTTTGGATGTCGACGAGATTCGTGATGCATGTCTCAATGTGCTGCCGGAATACGGTGTCAAATACTGCTATCTGTTCGGGTCTTATGCCAAAGGTTCTGCTTCAGAAACCAGCGATGTCGATCTTCTCATTTCATCGGAAGTGAGCGGACTGAAGTTTTACGGCATAGTGGAAAAGCTTAAAAACGCTTTGAAAAAAAATGTCGATCTGCTCAATGTGCAGCAGCTGAACGGAAACAGCGATCTTCTGAATGAAATCTTGAGATACGGAGTGAAAATATATGGATAGCATCAAGAACGATGCATATTATATTGCTAAAATCATTGTTGCTTGAAGGGTGAAATCATGAAAAAATTGCTTGGAGGAAGATAGATGGATTCGGTTTTAGAGTGTTTCGATCTGACAAAAAAGTATCTCTCAAAAACCGCTTTGGACGGGATCAGTCTCTCTGTTCCGAAAGGTACGATCGTCGGTCTGCTCGGTCCTAACGGCAGCGGAAAGACAACGCTTCTCAAACTTGCCGCAGGTCTTTTGCAGCCGACAGAAGGTTATATCACGGTATGCGGTTTTGATCCCGGAGTCGAATCTAAGGAAGCGTCTGCCTATCAGCCTGACCGCGTTTATCTGAACGATTGGATGACGGTCGGCGACCTTGTAAAAATGATGTCTGATTTCTATCATGATTTCCGCACTGACAGGGCGCATGAAATGCTGAAAGATCTGAATATAGAGCTTGATAGCAAGCTCAAAAGCCTTTCAAAAGGAAACAAGGAAAAGGTGCAGCTGATTCTTACGATGAGCCGCGATGTTAAGCTTTACATGCTTGACGAGCCGATCGGCGGCGTTGATCCGGCGGCGCGGGATTACATTCTTGAAACGATAATTGCCAACCGTGACAAAGATGCAACCGTAATTATTTCGACTCATCTTATCAGCGATATCGAACCGTTTTTGAATTATGTGCTGTTTCTTCATGATGGCCGGCTGATCCGTCAGGGTGAAACTGACAAAATACGCACAGAAACGGGAATGTCGATAGACGCGCTTTTCCGCGAAGATTTCAAGTTAAGGCAGAGTTAAGGAGGATTTCTATGGAAAAAACAAAGTCGGTCAGGAATCCTTTCCCCTGGATTTTGAAGGTATTCAAATATGAAATGAAAAATACGGCGCGTATCCTTCTGCCGATCTATGTCACCACTGTTTTTGTAGCATTGATCTGCCGGATGTTTTTTTTAGACGGATTTGAGGGACTGGACAGTGCTTTTGACAGCATATCCGGGATTTTTATGATACTTTACTCTGTGATTCTGGTTACTTCCGGAGTTGTTTCCGCAGCTGTTTTTATCCGGCGTTTCAAAACAGGTCTTCTGGGAGATGAAGCTTACCTTAACCTTATGCTTCCGGTTACGGTCGGTGAACATCTCTGGGGACGGATTTTATCGGTTGTTGCATGGATCCCTGTCTGTCTGGTGTGTGGATTTTTGTCTATGATTATTGCCGGTATAGCAAAAAAATATGACTATGAGTTTGAGAACTGGCTGCTGCTCGCATCAATTTTCATAACTGTCGTTTTGTTTGCATACCTTGTGAATGCGGTGGGGCATCTTGCAAAAAAACATAGAAAGATCGCGATGGTTGTTACGGTCGTTATGATTCTGAGCGCGACTTTCAGGATTTCGGCAGATGTATTTGACAGTGTCGTCAAAATAGTTAAATATCACGACGCTCGTGCTATGTCGTTAATTTTGTTGGCTTTTTCCGCAATTTACGGCGTTGCGACATACTTTATACTGAAACACAGGCTGAATTTGGAATAGGGGTGAACCAATGAAAAAAATTCTGTTTTTACTTTTCATAACTGCGGCGTTTCTTTACGGCTGTGCTTCGGCAGAGAGTGAAAAGAAGGAAGAAAAAGCAGAAACCAGCGGCAAAATTGTAGCAAGAGGATTGACAACTGCAGAAAACCCGCATACAGCTACGGTAAATGGAGCCCTTGATAAAAAAGTAATAGAGGAGCATGTCAGGAAAATTCTGCCAAAGCTCAGATTTTGCTATGAAAACGGAGTTCGTAAACATCCTGAAATCGCCGGAATAATCGTTCTCGACTTCGTTATTCAGTCAACGGGAGATGTCAGTGAATCAAAGGTCGTGTCAACAACGATGAATGATTCTGGTGTCGAAAAGTGTGTCGCAGATCAGGTAGGCAAAATCAAATTTCCTGTTTCGAAAGACGCAAGTACTGTTGTTTACAATTATTCTTTTGTATTCAGAAACGCGGTGGTTGAGGAAAAAGTTTCGGATAATAATAAAACAGTCCTGCTTTGGTCCGACCGTTCTCCAGAAAAAATGACTTGGAACGATGCTGTGAACTACTGCGAAAATCTGTCGGAAAAAGGTTTGACCGATTGGCATCTTCCGAATATCGATGTATTGAGAAAAGGGATAATCGGATGCTCAAAAACCGAGTCCGGCGGCGAGTGCAGAGTCTGTGAGAAAAACGGATGTCTTTCATCGGATTGCAAAAACCCGAAAGGTTCGTGCAGCTGCGAGAGGGTCTCAAATGGGAGTTTTTACAGTGCCAACTGCGATGAACACAATGTCTCTCTTTGGTCGTCATCAACTCTTTCCGACGACCCGGACAGCGCGTGGGGCGTCGTTTTTTACAGCGCGATGGTCGGAAGCAACAAAAAAAGCGGAAAATTTTATGCGAGATGCGTGACGGAAGTGGATTTAAAAAAAGAATCCGTTCCACCGGAGACTGCGGTAATAATGGCTGCTTTAGACAATTGCACGATCGATTCGTATATCAGAAAAAGCGAAGATGAAATAAATAAATGTTATGAAAAAGAACTTGCGAAAGATCCGAAACTCGCAGGAAGAGTCCTCGTTAACTTCATTATTTCTGCAAGCGGCGACGTCAGTTCTTCTAAAGTGCTGAGGACTACGCTTGGCAATGCCGAAGTCGAAAACTGTGTTGCTGAACAAATAAAAAAAATCAAATTCCCTGCTCCGAGAGGTGGTGGCATAGTTTTCGTGAACCATCCCTTCACATTCAAGAACAAGGAAGAGTGATGTGTTAATCGATATTTGCACTTCCTAAATTTTTTCGAAAAAATCCGATAAAAAGACGAAAAATCGTGACGATTATCCGCGTTATGTACTATGGTCGGGATATTGAAAAACAATTGGATTCGATACTTTAACAAAACTACAAAATTTGCTTAACTGCCGGATAACTCACACAAAATCAGCAGGAATTGCTAAAGCTGATGCTTCACCTTTTTTGACGGAAACGACTTTGTCCGTGCAGCAGATGACTGTAGACTGACCGATCTGAACATCTTTCAGGCGGCCTGTTATAAAAAAGTTTTTCGCGTCGTCGGAATTAGGCGTTGCGGTCTTTTTGATTTCAACGGGATAAATTATGCTGTTCTGTTCGATGATGAGGTCGATTTCGATTTTGTCTTTGTCGCGGTAAAAATAAATCGGAGCTTCAACGCCGTTGTTGGCAAACGATTTGATTATTTCACTCACAATGTAGGTTTCAAAAAAAGCTCCCGCCATCGCACCTGTCTGCATGACGAGCGGGCTTGTCCACTTGGTGAGATACGCGGCAAGTCCGGTATCCATGAAGTAAAGTTTCGGAGTTTTTACGACCCGCTTTTCAACTTTTGTCGAATATGGCTTCAGGAGATAGACGATTCCAGAAGTCGTAAGCAGCGACATCCATTTTTTTGCAGTTCCCTCGCTGATCCCGCATTCCTGTGCCATGTCAGTGTAGTTCAGAAGCTGGCCCGTTCTCGATGCCGCTATCGTTATGAACTGCAAAAACTGCATTTCGTCGGCGACCTGAGTCAGGCTTCTGATGTCGCGCTCTATGTAGGTTTTAAGGTATGATGCGTAAAAATCTTTCGGATCAACATTTCCTTTTACGACTTCGGGATAACCGCCGGTATAGATGCGCTCCCAGATTTTCTGGGTAGAAAAAGTGCGGTTTGAAAGGGCGTTGTTCCGTTCCAGAATATACTCTTTTGTCGGAATAAAGTTGTCGGAAAAACCGTCGCGGCGGATCTCTCTCGCCGAAAGCGGATAAAGCTGGACGATCCCGATCCTTCCAGAAAGGCTTTCGGTTGCTGCTTCCATCAGTTTGAACTGCTGGCTTCCGGTGAGATAAAACATGCCGTTTTTACGGTTTTTGTCGATTTCGATTTTAAGATAACGGAAAAAATCGGGTACATACTGGACTTCATCAAACATATACGGACTCGGATGGAGTTCGAGAAAGGTTTTCGGATCAGTTTTTGCCGACCGCTCTTCCGCAATGTCGTCAAAAGTGGTGCTTCTTACCGATTTCGCATCGGTCATTTTCTTTAAAAGTGTGGTTTTTCCCGTCTGTCTCGCACCTGTTACGAGAACTGCCGGAAATGAAGATTCGAGCCGTGTTAAAGTCTTTTCCGCATGCCGTTCAAAAAAAGCCATTTTTCACCTCCATTATCCGCAAAATTTGGGATAATCCGCAGTCACGTCTTATATTATCCCATAAAATTGAGATGTCAACAGTGCTTTTTACACTTCGACTCGAATTATTTTTGCGGAGTCTGCATTTTTTGTCCGACTTGTGGCTTATCAATGGATTTCTTGCTTTCTGTTTTCATTTTCTCTATTTTTTTCCGTGTTTTTGCGCTTACGGAGTGAAACCATGAAAAAACTTTTGTTTTTAGTCCTTTTGATTTCAGCTTTTTTGACGGTACTACTCTTTGCTGATGACGGGAAAACTGAGAAAAACGCGTCGGAAGATACAAACCGGACGCAGAATGGATCGGCACCGGAACAAGACAATGAACTTGAAAATGAAGAAAGTACTGCAAGTGGGAGTAGAAAGACTGTTTTGTTTTCCGACCGTTCTCCAGAAAAGATGACTTGGAACGATGCTGTGAACTACTGCAAAAATCTGTCGGAAAAAGGTTCGGGCGGCTGGCATCTTCCGAATATCGACGAATTGAGAAAAGGGATAATCGGATGTTCGAAAACCGAGTCCGGCGGCGAGTGCAGAGTGAGCGAGAAAAACGGTTGTCTTTCTTCCGAGTGCAAAAACCCGAAAGGTTCGTGCAGCTGCGAGAGGATCGCAAAAGGGAGTTTTTACAGTGCCAACTGCGATGAAGACAATATCGCTCTCTGGTCTTCATCAACTCTTTCCGACAATCCGGACAGTGCGTGGGGCATCGTTTATTACAGCGCAATGGTCGGCAGCAACAAAAAAAGCGGAAAATTTTATGCGAGATGCGTTAAGGAAGTGGATTTAAAAGAAGAATCCGTTTCCCATGAGACTCCGGTAATAATGGGTGCTTTAAACAGATGCACGATCGATTCGTATGTCAGAAAAAGTGTCGGTAAAATAAGACAATGTTATGAAAATGAACTTGCGAAAGATAGGAAATTAGCCGGAAGAGTCGTCATCAACTTCGTTATTTCGGCAAGCGGCGATGTGAGTTCTGCCAAAGTGCAGAGAACGACGATGGGCAATGCCGAAGTCGAAAACTGCGTTGCCGGAGTAATCAAAAAAATCAAATTTCCTGCTCCTAAAGGGGGCGGAATAGTTATCGTGAACTATCCTTTTGTGTTTAAGAAGGTGGAAGAGTGAATGTGCAGAGGCGATCCTTTATGACTCAAAAAGCTCCTTCGATATTCAAAAAAAGTTCGGACTTGGCGGTCCTTACGGTAATTTCGCGTGTTTTGGGCTTGGTGAGGGAGTCTGTCACGGCCGCTTTTCTGGGGACCGGAGTTCTTGCCGATGCTTTTGCGGTCGCTTTCACGATCCCCAATGTCGTGCGGCGGCTTTTTGCAGACGGCGTCATTTCATCGGCTTTCATTCCGCGCTTCAAAGGGCTCGTGAGTGAGAACAAAAGGGGAGAGGCTGCCGAATTTCTAAGCGCGCTTTTTACGCTTGTGACGCTCGTTTCATTCGTTTTTGTGGCTATCTCGATCCTATTTTCAGGCGGCATAACCGCGCTTCTTGCTCCTTCGCTTGAAGAGACTTCGGCGGCCGAAGCGGCGTTTCTTGCCAGGATCATGTTTCCATACATTTTTTTCATCTCGCTTGCGGCTCTTACGCAGAGCGTTCTCAACAGTTCCGGAATCTTCAGGCCGAGCGGAGCCTCTCCGATAGTTTTCAACATCTCATTCATAACGCTTGCTTTTCTTCTTGCGCCTTTCACTGAAAATCCGGCACGTGCTTTGTCAGTCGGCGTTCTCGCAGGAGGTTTCATGCAGCTTGCGATGCAGCTTCCTTTCATGGCGAAAACGCTTTTCCGTTTTTCTTTCGTGAGCCTTAAAAAAGCGTTTGCGGATCCGAATATCGCAAGATCGGGAAAGATGGTATTAGCCGCGCTTTTCGGCACGGGCGCATACCAGCTGAACGTCCTTCTCACTACGAACATGGCTAACAGCGCTGGCGAAGGTGTGGTCAGCAGCCTCCGCTTTTCGGCACGCATCGAGGAACTCGTGATCGGTGTTTTTGTCGTGACTCTGAGCACAGTGATCCTGCCTGAACTTGTTGAGAACGCGAAAAGCAGGGATTTCTCAAAACTTACTGAAAACCTTGACTCAGCCTTGAAGTTCGTGGCATTCGTCTCGATCCCTGCGCTTGTGTTCACGCTTGTCAATTCGACTGAGATGGTTCAGCTTCTTTTCGGTTTCGGCAAATTCGATTCCAAATCGGTTGCTCTTACAGCTTCAGCCCTTGATTTCAGGATCACGGGACTTTTTTTTCTTGCTCTTTCAAGGATCCTGAACTCGTTCTTCTATGCGTTAGAAAGGACGGCGCTTCCCGTTTTCGCAGGACTTGTTTCGATAGCGGTGAACTTCATCGCCGCATATTTTCTCGTTGATACCTTGTCCGGAGGCGGCATCGCGCTTGCATCGTCGCTTGCGTCGCTTGCGGCAGCAGTCATCCTTTTTGCCGCAGTGCTCAGATACTTCAAAAACAGTGCGAAATTCGGGAAAACAGCTCTCTATTTTGTTAAAATTTCAATAATTTCAGTGGTTTCAGTTTGTCCATTGATTTTCTTGAAAGACAGGTTCTATAACTTTTTTGACTCTCTTTTTAAAATCGGCAAAATAAGTGAAATGTGTTCTTTTTCACTGCTCGCATTGGTTTTTATGATGTTTTTTGCAGGGATTTCGGCAGTTGTCAAAGATGAAACGTTTGAGGTCGTTAAAGGATTGTTCAGAAAAAGAGGTGTATGATGAGAAAAAGTTTGCCTTTGTTTCTTTTTATCGCAGTTTTCGGCATAGTTGCCCTTTTTGCAGAGGATAAAAAGGACAACGAACTCGAAGATGAGGAAGCAGCTGCGGCACAGGCTTATTCCGCGGCGGAAGGAGGGATCGAGATCGTCGAGAGTGACGGGAACTTTATTTTCTCGGCACGCTCTTTAACTAAAATGACATGGAAAGAAGCTCAGGATTACTGCAGAAAACTCGATTTCTGGGGCGAAACATGGCGTCTGCCGAATGTCGACGAGCTTAGGGAACTGATGCGCAACTGTCCGGCGACCGAGCCTGGCGGAAGCTGCCGCGTGAGCGATGAGGGCAGATGCCTTGCCGGGAACTGCTCGGCTCCTAAAAATTCGTGTACTTGCGAAAGAAAGCCGAAAAACAGAGGTCATTACAGCATGTTCGGCGATGCGGATTACATCGGACTGTGGTCGGGATCATCGCTTTCCGATGATGATAACAAGGCTTGGGGCGCCGTTTTTTACAGCGGAATGATCGGAAGTGTCAGCAAGGAATCAAAACTCTACGCGAGATGCATTGCGAGGTCGGACTGGTATTATTTTGAAGAAGATGAAAAGGAAGCTGATAAGGATGAAAAAAAGGATGAAAAAGAGAAGAAAGCTGACAAAGAGGATAACTTTCCTATCAGCGAAAAGGATATAAACAAACAGTTCGACGATAAGATGAAGGATTTTTCTTTCTGCATTTACAAAGGAATGCAGGAAGACAGCGATATGAAACACGGAAGGGTGACTGTCGAATATATTGTCTCTCCTGAAGGCAAGGTCTTGTATTCCGGTGTCTATATGAGCACTTTCGGCAATCTTACGGTCGAAAACTGTATCGCGGCAGGAGTGAGAGAGATGAAATTCCCTGCTCCGAAGCACGGTAAGAAGGTCTCTTTGGCCCATTCGATACTGCTCCACCTGAGAAGGTGAAAACGACCGCTTTTCTGCCGGAGCTGACGATTTTTCTGGCAATTTCACAAGATATTCCTAAAATAACGCGTTTTTTGGATTAAGGTCTTTTTATTAACGAGGTGAAAAATGAAAAAACTTCTTGTTGTTGTCATTATCGTTGTGATAGTCGCCCTGCTTGCAGCCTACAAATGCAGCAGAAGCCGTGGCAGTGAAAATGTAGAGCCGTTACCTGAAACGTCTCAGCCGGCACCGGCACCTGTTGCTGAGCCTGCACCGGCAGTTGAAGAGGCTCCCAAAGCCGAAGAGCCCGCTCCTGCTGAAGCAGTAAAGGAAGAGGCTGCTCCCGAGCAGAAAGCTGAACCCGCTCCCGCTCCTGCACCTGCAAAAAAAGAGAAACAGGAGGCAAGACCCGCTCCTGAAAAAGCAGAGAAAGCTGAAAAGACGGAAAAACCTGCTGAAAAACCGGCTCCGGCGGCTGCACCCGCGGAAAAGAAACCGATAGAAAGGGAAGAAAAGGGTGTTCCTGAAAGGCCGACACCGTCTCTGAGAGAGCCGGACGGCGCAAACATAGATTCCGCAGGGGTCACGAAAGTTATAAACGTCAGCAAAGCCGCAATAAAAAGATGCTACGACAAGGCTCTGACATCGAATCCGATGCTTAAAGGCAAAATGTCTGTAAAGATCACGATAAACGAGCAGGGAAGGGTCTCAAACACCGAAGTAGTCGATGATTCTCTCAAAGATGCCGAAGTCGCAAAGTGTGTGAAAGGCGTCATCGGCAGATTGCGTTTCCCGAAACCGGCAGGCGGTTCCGCAACAGTCACTTTCCCGTTCGCTTTCGATCCGAAAAATCAATAATTTCAAATAAAACGACGCCGGTCTAAAAAAAATCGGTTGATAATATTTCTGAAAGATCTACAATAGAAAGGTTGTTTTGTGTCTTTTATGGAGAATAAAAATGCGGAAATTCTTCTTTTTATTTTTGGCTTTCATTCTTGTTTCATGCAGCGGTGATGCTGCGAAACGGCTTACTCCGGTTGCTGAAGAGACTCCGGATGAGGGCGTGACTGAAAACGATGATCCTGAGGTTCAGGATTCAGATCCTGTCGGACCGGCGGAAGAAACTCCGGATGAAGCCGGAGGACCGGCAGTCAATGATAATGACCAGGTCGTGACAACTGATGAGGAAAACACGGAACCGGCCGATAACGGACCGAATGAAGATGATCCGGCCGAAAACGATAAAGATCCTTTCCCTGACGAGGATGTCGATGAGACGCCGGATGAAGAGAAGCCTGTATGCGGCGAGCTTTTCAGCGGATCGAACTGTTTCAGGGCATCGTGTGAGACCGATGCCGACTGCTGCGAAGCCGATCTTTGTGTTACGGCTGATGCCTGCGGCGGTGCGAAAGTGTGCAGAAACGCTTTCTTCAAGGAGAATTTTGATTCTTACACGGCCGGCTCTTTTCCGCCTAAAAGTTCAGGCTGGACGCTGAAATACCGAGGCGCAGGACCTCAGTATCAGATCGTTACTTCCGAGCGCTATTTCTCTGCTGAAAACAGCATGAACCTTCTTGGCAGCAAGAACGGCAACCTTTCGGCGATCATGACGACAGCTCTGCCTGAAGTGCCGGATGTGATCAATGTCGAAATGAAGATGAATACTGAAGGTGACGATGTTTCATTTTCGCTCTGCACTTTTGAAAATGAGGCAAGCGGTTCGAATTGGGGCAACTATGACATGAAAGTCGAGTTCGCCGACGGAAAGATACGCTATCAGATCCCTGAATGGTATGCTTACGAGATCGCTCCTTCATACGAGGCGAATGTGTGGTATAAGATCCGTTTGAAACTCGATCAGCTGAATAAAACTGTTTCCGTATGGGTCGATGACGAACTTAAAGTCAATAATCAGGTCCACGATTTTGGTTCGATCTCTATTCCGAATCTCTGTCTTGTGGCGGACAAAAAACAGAAAAAAGTTTGGTTCGACGACATCTTTGTCTGGGGCGAATAACGCTATCCTTTCCTTTTTTTCACTGCCTCTATCGCGGCGGCTGTTGAAAATCCTCTCGAAATGAGTTTCGATACGAGTTTTTCTTCTTCGTATTCCCCGAGTCTGGCAAGAGTCCTTTCGGCTGCGGCGCACTCTTCTTCAAAAGGGTAGAACGCGGCCAGATCGCAGGAAGAGAGGAGGGAAGAGCACCCTTTTTCAAAAAGTTTGCGCTTTAAATAGTTGATCCCTTTGCCTTTCGAGATTATTTCGGCAACATATTTTTCGAGGACCTTTGTGTCATTCAAGTAGTTGAATCTGCTCAACTTTTTTATCACGGCCTCTGTTTCTTCGGCTGTTGCGCCTTTGGCGAGTATTTTCTGCCGCAGCTCTTCAGTGAAGTAGTCCCTTACGGCAAGAAGCCTGCATGCTGAATCAAAGAATCTGTCCGCTGTATCCATGGCGTTTACCCCTTTTACTCTGCGATACTATGCTTTTTGCCGGAGAATTGCAATATGGAAATTTTTCCGCGCGGATCTGAAGGGATAAATTTTGCTTTTGGAGCGCTTTTGACTATCTTTTGCGGGCTTTGAAAACGGAGGTTCCATGCTACTAAGAAAGCTTAAGTTGAGAAAACTTTTGAAAAAACTGGCGATCCAGGGCAACAGGCTTGAGTGGATAAAGAAAAAACGGAAAAATCTGCCGGAGCAGGTCGAAAAAAAACTCGATGAGAACATCAGAAAGATCTCCGATGTTTTTGATGAAAAGGAACGGGCAAAAAGAGATTCTGACGGCAAAAAAATTTCCCAAGAGCGTTACGACGAGAAATATCCGAAGATCACGGTCGAATATGTGAAAAAGGCGCTCGGCGAAACGAACTACAACATGGATCACTACTTCAAAAAATACAGACAGAACGCACTGTGGGAGCTTTTTGACGAACTCTGGCTCGTGGTCCTCGTCGCGCTTCTCCTCAAATTTTTCGTGATCGGCTCTTTCCGCGTTCCGACCGGAAGCATGGTCGACACGATAGAGATCGGCGACAACCTTTTTGTTTCGATGTTCTACTACGGTCTGACGCTGCCTTTTGCGGAGAACCAGTTCGTTGAGTTCGCAGACCCGAAACGCGGCGACATCATCACGTTCACCGAACCCGGGCCTGACAAAAAAGCGCTTGTCAAGAGGGTCATAGGCGTTCCCGGCGATACGATCTTCATTACGGGAAAAAATATTTACGTAAACGGTAAAAAACTTGAGAGAGAGGAATCCGGCAATGTCGGCTACTACTCGTCACGCGGCAGGATCGAAGAGACTACGCAGTACACTGAAACCGACGAGAGCGGCAACATCTATAAAGTAATATACAACGACAGTTTCACCGACGAGATCCGCGAACAGATCAATACGAGATGCCCTTACTGCAACCGCTCGTTCACAGTTCCCGAAAGAAACTACTTCGTCATGGGCGACAACCGCGACGACAGTCTCGACAGCAGATACTGGGGTTTCGTCCCGCGCGGAAACGTTCAGGGCAAGCCGCTTTTCGTATGGTTCTCAGTGCAGTTCGGCAGCTCTGTTTTCGATATCAAAGAGCTTCGCCTGAACAGGATCGGTCACGTTTTCAAATAATTTTTGCCCCGACCACAAAATTTAGTATCTTTTCAGCATAAAATTTCACTTTTCACCCTAAATAATGTATCTTTTCATGCAAAAAAAACTTTTTTTTAAAAAAATTTCTCTGTGTTTTCAAGTGTTTATGAAAAAACTCAAGATATTGTGCATTTTTTTATTGACAACCACAATCTCTTGTGCAATAGTGCCGGGCTTTTTGTGTTTTACAACTTTTAACCCGGAGGAGAAAAACAAATGTTCAAAATCAGAAAAAGAAACAACGCTTTGGCGGAGTTCGACATCAACAAAATCAAGGAAGCTATCAAAAAGGCGTTCGTTGCCGCAGATATGCTTTTTAATGACGATATTCTTGATATTCTGTCGCTCAGAGTAACGGCAGACTTTCAGAGCAAGATCCATGACAATGTGATCGAGATCGAAGACGTTCAGGACAGCGTTGAGAACACGCTTGAGAAAGCGGGCTACACCTCAGTCGCAAAGGCTTACATCCTTTACAGAAAACAGCGCGAAAAACTCCGCGAGATGAAATCGACGATCCTTGACTACAAAGAGACCATCAACAGCTACGTCAACAACGAAGACTGGAGAGTCAAGGAAAATTCGACAGTTACCTACAGCATCGGCGGACTTATCCTCCACAACAGCGGAAAGATCACGGCAAACTACTGGCTCAGCGAGATCTATGACAATGAGATCGCACAGTGCCACAAAAACGGCGACTTCCACCTTCACGATCTTTCGATGCTCACCGCTTACTGCGCAGGCTGGTCGCTCAAACAGCTCATCCAGGAAGGTCTCGGCGGCGTTCCCGGCAAACTTACTTCCGCTCCGGCAAACCACCTCTACACGATCGCGAACCAGATGGTCAACTTCCTGGGCATCATGCAGAACGAATGGGCAGGCGCTCAGGCTTTCTCGAGCTTCGACACCTACCTTGCTCCGTTTGCGCGTGTCGATGAACTTGACTACAAAGGTGTAAAGCAGGCTATCCAGGCTTTCGTCTTCGGCGTAAACACTCCGTCAAGATGGGGAACTCAGTCTCCGTTCAGCAACATCACGCTTGACTGGGTATGCCCTGACGACCTCAAAAACATCCCGGCCATCGTAGGCGGCAAAGAGATGGATTTCACCTACGGCGAATGCCAGAAAGAGATGGATATGATCAACAAGGCTTTCATCGAGATCATGCTTGAAGGCGACGCTGTAGGACGCGGATTCCAGTATCCGATCCCGACCTACAACATCACGAAGGATTTTAAATGGGAAGGCGAGAACGTTGAGCTCCTTTTCGAAATGACCGCAAAATACGGAACTCCTTACTTTCAGAACTTCATCAACAGCGACCTTAAACCGAGCGATGTAAGAAGCATGTGCTGCAGACTCCAGCTTGACAAAAGGGAACTCCGCAAGAAGACCGGCGGTCTCTTCGGCAGCGGCGAAAAGACGGGCAGCATCGGAGTAGTCACGATCAACCTTCCGAGGATCGCATACAACTCGAAAAACGAGCAGGAATTCTACACGAAGCTCGAAAAACTCATGGATATCGCGAAGAGAAGCCTTGAGATCAAAAGAAAAGTCTGCACGAAGCTCCTCAACGAGAATTTTTATCCCTACACGAAAAGATATCTCGGCAACTTCGATTCCCACTTCTCGACGATCGGTCTTGTCGGTATGAACGAAATGTGTCTCAACGCATGCTGGATCAGAGAGAACATCGCCGGCCACAAAGGGCTCAAGTTCTCGCAGGATGTCCTTGATTTCATGCGCGAAAAGCTCAAAACCTATCAGGAAGAGACAGGCGGACTCTACAACCTTGAGGCTACTCCGGCTGAATCGACCGCATACAGACTTGCAAAAATGGACAAGGCAAGATGGGACGACATCATCACGGCTGCTGCGAACAACGACGAGAAACCTTTCTACACCAACAGCTGCCACCTTCCGGTAAACTACACGACAGATCCTTTCGAAGCTCTTGAGATCCAGGACAAACTTCAGACGAAGTTCACAGGCGGAACAGTTTTCCACACTTTCCTTGGCGAGAAACTCCCCTCGTGGCAGTCGGCTGCGGCACTTGTCAAAAAGATCGCATACACGTTCAAACTTCCTTACTTCACGATCTCTCCGACCTACACGATCTGTCCGAAATGCGGCTACAGCGCAGGTGAACACGATTCCTGCCCGAAATGCGGCGGCAAAGTAGAAGTCTACAGCAGGATCACCGGCTACTACAGACCGATCGAACACTGGAACGACGGCAAGAAACAGGAATTCGAGAAGAGGACTGAATACCAGATCTCTTCCGACATCGCCAAGGAAGTCAATATCGGCGGCGGTGAAGGCGGTAAGACCAACGGAAAAGCTTATGCCGGCACCACAGTCGCTCCGGAATCCTTCGTTCAGCCTGCAGCTTCGATGTCAGCGGCACCGTGCAGCGACAAACAGGTCTACCTTTTCACTCAGAAAACCTGCCCCAACTGCCCGAAAGCAAAGGAGGAGATGGAAGGAACGCCTTATCTCAGAGTTCTTGACGCGGCGGAAAACATGGACTTGGCTAGAAAATTCGGGATCAGAAGCGTTCCTACGGTCGTTGTTTGTGAAAACGATGCATATAAAACCTATTCCGGTCTTTCCGATATCATCAGTTTCAAAAAGAATCTCAAATAAATAGATCCCGAAATCATCCGTAAAATCAGTCTTTTATTCCCTGTATCACCAAACGTGAAACATCTCAAGTTTAAAAAATAACTTTTTTGTTGCAAAAATAAATTCTTTATATAAATTGCACTGTTTCTTTTTTTTGTACTTGAAACTGATGGAGGAACAGATGTTGTTGAAGTGGCGCCTGTCAAAGATTCTTGAAAGGGACAAAGAAGCAAATAAAGAGCTTGATGAATGGATGCATCGGCAGTTGGACAAGGGTAATGAGCAGGAAAAAGAGCAGAATCAGCGGAAAGATGAGAAAAAAGATTCTTTTCACAAGGTAGAAGATGAAAAGCGTGCCGCGTTGAAAAAGGAACTGCGCAGCATGGAGTGGACATGGGAAGACGGAGAAGATGACGATCCTTTTTTTGTAAACGGTATGGCTTCCCGTCTGCACGAGGTTTATTCTCCGTCCAATTTTAAGGATATGGGCGACTATATTGAACTGGTAAAACCGATAGGAAATATCAATATGATAGAAAAAAACTGCTTCGGTTTTCTCCTTTCGTGGAAGGATGCGATACTTTATGCAAAAACAGTTATAAAGGGCGGGTTCAGCGACTGGCGTGTACCGACGCTGGATGAAATGATAACGCTGTATAAGATCAAGGATATATGCGGTATGAACAAATTGGATGACTGGTTCTGGACATCTTCTGAAAACGAGGACGGCTTTACTGCATCACGTGTCAGTTTATACGGCGGGCATGTCAGCAGCGGCACCAAGACAGGAAAATACTATGTCCGCTGCATAAGATGATCTTTTAATTTTCAAATTTTATATCCCGAAATATTTTTACTTGTCCGCAGCTTTTTCTATGAGGATCCCTGCAGCAAAAGCGGCAAGGTAGCAGAGAAGACCTGTAAAGAAGGTCGCAGAGATGCCGTAGAAGATGGATATCGCCGTTGCCGCTACGGAACTTACGACGCTTGCTGCACCGTTTACGCCCCAGAACCACGGAGCTGAACTGCTGACTTTCCTGTTGAGCAGCGCAAGTCCGGTCGGGAAGGGCATTCCCATAAAAAATCCGGCAAGCGCCATCGTGCAGAAGCTGTAGATTATGCGGGGTGCGATCGGCCACGAATTGAAGAAGCGGAGAATGAACATATTTGCCGATCCTACAGTCGCAACGACTAAAATAAGGAGTATGAAAAGTCCTTTGATGCCGATTTTTTCACGCAGTTTTTTACTCGAGAAGCTGCCGAGACCGCTGAAAAGGAGCATCGTGAAAAGAACGACGAGTATGCTGTAGGTCGGATGCCCCAGAAATACGGCGAATTTCTGGATAAGCGAAATCTCGATCAGCATGAAACCGATACCAAGTGCCGTGAAATAAAGGGTGTAACGGTTGAAAACTGCTTTTGCAACGCCTGTTTTCATCTTTGAGACAAGCGGGATGATGATGAGGAAAAGCGAAAGGATTATGACTATTGCGATGAGCCACAGAAGGTTGTGTATCGCCATAAGGTTCGTCGAAAGGAGACCTTCCGATTCGACATTCATCCCTTTTATGACAGCTGAAGGCTTGAGCATATTGAAGAAGAACGGGTTGTCGTCTGTCGGCGGGGTGAGGTCGAGCGAGTAGTTCGCCATGAATGTTTCGCGCTTTCCGGGAGTTATGATCGCCTTGAAGACCGATTCCTTTTCTTCTCCTCCGGCGAGGAGCGTTTCAAATCCGTAAATATCGGCAAGGCTTTTCGCCCTGTCTATGATCTCGGGCTTGAACGGCTTCTTTGATACGATGATCGTTCCAGAGCCGAAATGATGCTCAAGCGGCTGGTCCGCCGGAACATAGTCCACACCGACAAGGATTATGTGTTTCGCCGGTTCCTTTATGCCGGATTCGAGCAGTGTCTGATATGCGAGGTTTACAAGGCGGAGAAGCTCGCCCGGGCGTTTCGGGTAGTACCAGCGGCTCATCGTTATCGCACCGTTGTCCGAAAGGCGCGAGAAGAAAGTCTTCCATGCTTCGAGAGTGTAGAGCGAGTTCTCGGTGAGGACAAAAGCGCCTGAAGCGGTCGCCGCCCACGAGTCGATGAGGCTTGCCTGGATCAGGTCGAACTGCATGTCGTTCTTCTCGAAGAAATTGCGGGCTTCGTCTTCGACGATGTGGACGTTCGGAAGAGCCGAGACATCGTAAGTGTAGCCTGCATAGACTTTTGTGAGAGCTTCGATGATGCGGCCGTTTATCTCGATCCCCCATATCTCCTTCTGATTGAAGTGGAGTGCCGAGAGGATGTCACGACCGCCGCCGACACCGATGATACCGACTTTTGACCTCGGGAAAAGGTAGTGCGCGAAATTGGTGATGTCGTAGCGGAGGTGTATGAGCCCTGATACTGGCATGGAGTTTTTCGTGATTATGGTCGCTGCGGCAGAGTCTATTTTGAGATTTTTCTGCTCGATCTTGTAGTCAGGGAACTGCGACATCATTTTGCCTGAGATACCCCAGCCGAAGCCGTTGCTGTTCATCAGCGGAGCGACCGTGATGCGGGAGAACGGAGTCCAGCTTTCCCATTCCAGATTGTGTTCGACTGTCGCTTCGAGGACGCCTTCGTCAACTTTTGTCCACTCGATCCTGAAGATCTTTCCGGCGTGGTTGAAAAGCGAGAAAACTATGATGCAGACAGCCAGGATCATATCCGCCTTTTTCTTTGAGACGGCGTAGGCTGAAAAAAGTCCCAGACTTGAAATGAAGATGATCGCGCTTACCGCATCTGTGACCGAAAGGAGAGCGAAAAACGCAAGCGAACCGGCTGCCGCCCCGGCAAGATCGGCCGCATAGAGCCTGTTTGCCTGTTTTATATATTTCGTGGCAAGGATCAAAGAGACTGCGACCCCTTCGAAATAGAAAGGAACGGCTGCAACGGCGTATATCAGCGCGGTCGTGAAGTATCCGATGCCGGTGGGGCGGGGGACAAAGGGGATCGAAAGGAGCGTCAGCAGTGAAAAGATAAGTGAAAACGCAAAGAGACGGCTGTATTTCGAAATCAGGATCTCAAGCTCATCGTCCGTTTTTGACGCGAAGCCGGCGAGATAGACCTTGACCGCTCCGGTGCTCATTCCGAGCATGGCAACTGATATCGCCATGAAAGCGTAATGATACCACATGGTTATGCTGAAAATACGAGTCAGGCTGTTTTCAAGTGCAAGTCCCGCGAGAGAAAGAAGGAAAATTGCATAGTAAATAGATTTTTTCATTAAACTACCTCAAAAAAATCAAAAGCGGGAGATGATACAAAAAAGAGGATTTTAGTCAATTATGTGAGCGTGAAAAGCTATTTTCCTTTCGCGTTTATCGGATTGTTTGTGATCCTGAAGCATTTGCCGCCGGGAATCACTTCTCCGGTGACCTTGTCGATCTCGACAAGTATCGGCTGCTGGTCAACAGGGGCGGTGAATGAACCGTTTGAATTGAGCATTATAGTTATAATGCCTTTCTGCGGATAGTAGAGTTTTGTGATGATGTCGCCTTCATACTCTTTTATAAAAGCGCAGGCGTTGTTGGCGTTGTTCGGCTTGTCAAGCGTGCAGGTGTTGAAGGGCAGCTCGTCAAATTTGATGTAATCGTAGGGCGGGTTGTACATTCTGAAGGAGAAGTGGTTCTTGCTGCTACCGCCGTTCGGAGAGTATTCCGCCGTGTAGTCAAAGAATCTGTTTGCAGGATCGGAAGATGAAGTCTGCACAAGGTCTTTGAGCGTTATCGTTGTGCATGTGTTGCATCCCGTCTGGTCTTCGTTGCACATCTGGTCGTATCCGCAGCCCGCGCCGCACTCTTTGCCGCACTCGTTTTTACCGCAGACTTTGCCTTCGCAGGAACATGCGACGCATTTGCCGTCAAGAGTACAGCCTTGTCCTTCAGGGCAGGTGCCGGTCCCGCAGATGCCGCCGCAGCCGTCAGTTCCGCATTCTCTTCCGTCGCATGAACAGGAGAGGCACTGAGTCTGGTCGATACTGCATATTTGTTTGTAGCCGCAGTCTCCGCAGGATTCTCCGCAGCCGTTTACGCCGCAGACTTTGCCTTCGCATGATGAATCCACGCAGGTCGACGGAATGCATTTGCCGGCATCGCAGACAAGTCCGCTCGTGCACGAGCCGCATGAATTGCCGCATGAGTCGGTGCCGCATTCTATGTCGCCGCAGCTTGCGAGACATTCACAGACTTTCGTCGTCTCGTTGCAGGTGTCAAGGGTATTCTGGCATGTGCATTTTCCGCCGCAGCCGTCGTCGCCGCATGTCTTGCCGTCGCATTTAGGTTCGCACTTGCATGTAAATGTGTTTATATTGCATGTTTCGTTGGCTCCGCACGTTCCGCAGACTCCGCCGCAGCCGTCGCTTCCGCACTGTTTTCCTGCGCAGTCGGGCCTGCAGTTGGGATCGCCTGGATCCGAAGGAGCCGTAGGATCTGACGGATCTGTCGGATTTTCATGATCGCCTGTCGGATCTGAGGGCGCAGTATCGGCAGTGGTATCGGTGCCGCCTTCATTTCCGCTCTCATCGGAAGTACCTGATCCGGTATCTGCGGTCTCTTCGGTGTCATCGTCGTCACTGACGCATGAAACGAAGATAAACATCGCCAATATCAGCGGCAAAATAGACAAAAACTTTTTCATGTCAGCCTCTATTCGTAGCTGAGAGTCGTGTCTTCAACAACGATGCAGTCGCCGTTCGGAACGAATTCATACTTCGTTTTTGCAATGATCCCGCTGTTGTCGATGTATTCTCTCATTTCATACATTTTTACTCCGCTGACGTCGGCGTTGATCTTTGCACCGCTGCCTGTAAAGGAACTTCCGTTGTTGATCGAGTTTACGGTTATGGTGCCTTCTTTCGGCAGGAATCTTTTGAAATCGTTGGAAACTTTGTGGTCCTCATTTATGTAGAAGCAGAGAAGCTGGTTGTCAAGAGCGCTTTTTCCGTCACAGTGTTCGATACTTGTCGAAAGGTCTACTGTCGAACCTGCCGTAGCAGCGCCGGATTTGAAGGTAAGGGCGTATTTGTCGTCCTGGGTAGTGTCGCCGGTGTTAGGAGTGTATGCGCTGGATGTCGTTCTGAAGTAGATATATCCGTTGTTGTTTACCGATTCGGCAACAGGCGAAAGCGTCACAGTCGTGCAGCCTTTGCAGGTGTGAGTCGATTCGATGCAGACTTCATCTTCAGCGCATCCGCCGCATGTTCCGCCGCAGCCGTCGTCTCCGCACTGTCTGCCTTCGCAGTTGGGGATACATTCGCAAACACCGGTCTCCTCGATGCATTTCTCGTTCGATTTGCAGCCGCATGTTCCGCCGCAGCCGTCATCGTCCGTGCAGAGTTTGCCCGCGCAGCTCGGAGTGCACATGCAGAGGTTTGTCGAAATGTTGCAGGTGTGGTTGTCAGGGCATCCGCCGTTGTAGTCTCCGCATGGATTGCCGCAGCCGTCATCACCGCACTCTTTGCCGCCGCAGCTGCAGGGTGTGCCGGGATTAGGATTCGTAGGATCGCTTGTCGGGTCACTCGTCGGATTCGTAGGATCGTTGCCCGGTTCTGTTGCCGGATCTGTCGGATCATTCGGATTGGTCGGGTCTGCCGGATTTGTGTCTCCGGTGTCTGCCGGATCTGTCGGGGCCGCCGTGTCAGTCTGATCTGCCGGAACTGTGTCGCCGGCCGGAGTCGTGTCGCCGGTAAGAGCGTCTTCAAGATCGTCGTCTTCAACGCATGAAACAAAAAGAAGCGTTGCAAAAATCAAAGATAAAACAGTCATAAGTTTTTTCATGATGGATCTCCTAAATTTTAATTCAAAAATTCAAAAACTATTTCGAAGAAGTGAAAGCAAGAGTCTCGTTCACGATATCGATGCACTCTCCGCCGGGGATCTCGTAAGTCACGCCCGTATCAAGGATGAAGCCTGTTTCAACGAGTCTGACACCGGTGAGTGCCGCGGAAATGCTCCCGTTGCCTGTGTTGAGGGAGCTGATGTCGATAGTGCCGCTTTGCTGGAAATAGAGCTCGTCCGAGTTCTGGATGTAGAGGCAGACGCTTCCGGAGCCATACAAGCAGCTGTTGTATTTCTGGAAGTTGGAAAGGTTGACGACTGCAGGAAGGGATTCGTTGTAGTTTATCTGGAATTTGAAATCTTCTTCGGCAGAAGTCGTGCCTGATTCTGTATATTTGGCAAGATACATATACTTGTTTCCGTTTATAGGCAGAGTTCCCCTTTCTTTGAGCGTGTTGACTGTTACCTGCCGGCAGTTGTAGGGAACGCACTCTGTCTGTGTTTCGTTGCAGGCCGCGCTAAGACCGCAGTCTGTCACGCAGATGCCGCCGCAGCCGTCTGGGCCGCATACTTTGCCTTCGCAGTCCGGAACACAATTCGGAACGGTCGGGTCAGTCGGATCAGTCGTCGGATCGGTCGTCGGATCAGTTGTCGGGTCCGTTGTCGGGTCCGTTGTCGGGTCCGTTGTCGGATCGGTCGTCGGATCGGTCGTCGGGTCGGTCGTCGGATCGGTCGTCGGGTCGGTCGTCGGATCGGTCGTCGGGTCCGTTGTCGGATCGGTCGTCGGATCAGTCGGATCGGTCGTCGGGTCAGTCGGATCGGTCGTCGGGTCCGTTGTCGGATCGGTCGTCGGGTCCGTTGTCGGATCAGCTGTAGGATCTGTCGTCGGGTCCGTTGTCGGATCTGTTGTCGGATCAGTCGTCGGGTCCGTTGTCGGGTCCGTTGCCGGGTCCGTCGTCGGATCAGTTGCAGGATCAGTTGTCGGGTCTGTCGTGTCTGAGTTCGTGTCTGATGCTTCAGTGTCAGCCGGAGTGTCGGTGTCAAGGTATCCGTCATACCAGTCTTCATCATCAAGTTTCGAGCATGAGACAGAAGTTGCAATCGCAAGAAGGGCAAGCAGAATAGAGAAGTTCTTCATCATTTTCTCCTGAAAAAAACGTTGTTGTATTCAGCGGGTTTTAGTTCCACCCGTCTCCAAACAAGAGTTCCAGTAAATCATACAGCCAGCTGTAGGTCCTATCCGAGTCCTCGAATTCAAGTGTCGTATTCTTGACTTGAAGGCATGCGCCGCCGGGAACAGGTGTCGAATGGTTGTTGCTGATAGTGACTTCTTCAAGCATTACGCCTGTAAGTTTTACGGTGATCGTTTCCGTTTCCCACCATCCGTCGTCGTAATCGTTGTAATCCGTTTCTACGGTCCCGTTCTTCTGGAAGTAGGTCTTGACGCCGCCGTCTTCCTTGACATAAAGGAAAAATCCGCTGTCGTCGCCCCAGTTTTTATTTTCCAGGTAAAATGTTCCTTTATAACCTTCGAGGTTTGAAAACTTGATAAAGAAAGTATCCGCCGCGGCCGCACCGGTGTTGGGGGTGTAGTTCGTCTTGAATATAGCGGATTCTGACGAATGTGTGTCGACGCTGTCCAGATCCAGACTGGTTTTCAGTTCGATCTCTGTGACCGTAGCACACTCAGTCGGAATGCACTGGTATTCATAGCTGCAGAATTTACCTTCTTCGCATTCGTCGCATTTTCCGCCGCAGCCATCAGCATCACCGCACAGTTTGCCTTCGCAGTTCGGAGTGCATACCGTATCAGCTGTATCAGCTGTGTCTGCCGTATCAGCGGTGTCTGCGGTGTCTGCCGTATCAGCGGTATCAGCGGTATCTGCGGTGTCAGCCGTATCAGTCGTGTCAGCCGTATCGGTCGTGTCAGTCGTGTCGGTCGTATCGGTCGTGTCAGTCGTGTCGGTCGTATCAGTCGTGTCAGTCGTATCAGTCGTATCGGTCGTGTCAGTCGTGTCGGTCGTATCGGTCGTGTCAGTCGTGTCAGTCGTATCAGTCGTATCGGTCGTGTCAGTCGTATCGGTCGTGTCAGTCGTGTCAGTCGTATCGGTCGTGTCAGCAGTATCCGGGCTTTCTGTGTCGATGATGTCAGCATCGTCTGTCTCAGAGTCGTCCTGAGTTTCAGAGTCAGCCGTATCTGAGTCGTTTTGAGCTTCAGCGTCATCCGGATAGTCGCCATACCAGTTCGCATCCGCTATTTTGGAACATGAAACGAAAGTTGCAATTGCAAGAATTGCAAGCATAGAGATAAAGTTTTTCATTTTTTCCTCCTGATTGTTGTAGCTAAATATTGCATTTGTTATTAGCCAAAAACTTTTTCATTAAGAAACTCCGCAACCAAAAATTACAATATTATACTCATAATAATTTAAAAATAAATAGGTTTAGAAAAAAAATATCAGGACATTATTCGGCAGTGTAGGAGAGGGTTTCGTTTGTTATTTCAAGACATTTTCCGCCTGCGACAGCGATCCCCGTGGCTGTGTCGGTTTCAACGAGTCTGATGCCGCTTAGTGTTGCGGAGATATTTGCCTTGTTGTCTGCAACTTTAGTGATCTCTGAGATGTTTATGGTCCCCTGGTTAGGGAAGTAGAATCTGTTGCCGTCAGATTTGTCTTCAATGTAGAAGCAGACGCTGTCGGATTCAGGAAATCCCGGTGTTATGTCTCCCTGAGAAGTGGTGCCTTTGCAGTTCTCCAGAAACTTCATTGTGGCAAGATCTGTCTCTTTTACCATCGAAAGACCGTCGATCCTCAGCCAGAAATAGTTGATGTTGCCGGAATCACCTTTCTTGAATGAAGAATTGTAGAAAAATTTGTTGATGTTAAGCTGCGACTTTGTGCCGGCAAAGGAAAGAGAGTTGATCGTAGTTTGTGCACATTCGTATGTTACACACTCAGTCTGGTCTGCACTGCAGCCTTCGTTCTCGCCCTGGCATCCGCCGCAGGTGCCGCCGCAGCCGTCCGGACCGCAGATCTTGCCTTCGCAGTCGGGAACGCAGAGATTGTCGAAGAGAAGAGTTTCGATCTTAAAGCACGCTCCGTTGGTGACGGGAACTGAATGATCGCCTTCGTTGTCACTCTTTATCGTCACTTCCATGAGATCGGCTGTAAGAGAACCTTTGATCCCGTGTATACTGTCAGTCTCTTCGATATTCAGAGTGCCGCCTTTCTGAAAATACTGCTTTTTCGGCGTTCCGTTCTGGATATCCTGGAAGACTCTGACGCATTCAGTGCAGGTGTGGTAATTCTGGTTGTTGTAGGAATCCAGATCGTAGCTTTTTACAACGGGATCGCTTGCCGGAAATTCGAATCTCAGCTCGTCTTTCAGCTGTTCGTCGCCCAAAATGTCGGATATGTCGGCATGGTATGTGTATGTGAGCGGATCGTAGGTGAAAGATTCAGGAACGATCGAAAACCCGGTGCATTCAACAGGAGCAGGATTTGTCGGGTCAGTCGTCGGATCGGTCGTGGGATCCGTCGGATCAGTGGTCGGATCGGTCGTCGGGTCCGTTGTCGGATTCGTCGGATCGGTCGTCGGATTTGTCGGATCAGTCGTCGGATCAGTCGGGTCCGTTGTCGGATCTGCCGGTACCGTATCACCTGTATCGGAAGGATCTGCCGGTGCAGTGTCGCCGGAAGGTTGAGTGTCGGCAGAAGCCGTGTCGGTGAGATCTTCGTCCCACTCGTCTTCAACGCAGGAGATAACAATAAATGATGAAAGGATCAGAGCAAAAAACAATAAGGATTTTTTCATAACAGCCTCATTTAAGATTTATCGTAAAATTCAGTATGTGTCTCTCTGCTTCAGTCGCAGGTCGCACCCGTTTTGTAGGGCTGGCACCAGCAGAGATCTTCCGGACCAGCGACATTAAAGAGCGCCTGGATCACTTCGGGATCGCTCGTGATTTTCGCATCGATCCCGAATTTTACGGTCTGACCGATGTTCATAGTGCCGTTGTCGCCGTTGCAGTACTGGAATCTTCCTTCAGCAAGTTCAGGATCTCCCTCGTTCTCGGCCGGAGAAATGACGCTGTATGCGACTATGCAGATTTTCTGGGCATCGATCGTCGTGCCGTCGTCCGCGAAATGGTTTTCGATAGATGTTATCCTGACATCGGGAGTGTATGCCGCGGTCTCTCCTGCTTCGGTATCCTGCAGATAGTCGTTCCAGACAACAGTCTCGACCTGATAGGCAGGTTTCTTTGTCACTTCGTCGTATATGAGCGTGTTGACTACGACCGCATTTTCTCCCTGGACCGAGTTCAATGTGATGAACGAGGCGGTCATTTCAGGATTATAGCTGCTGATGTCCTCTGTGTAAAGCGATGTGTGAGTGCCCTCTTTCGTCACGGTGGGGGTGCCGTTGCCGTCGGAAACTATGCCCGAACCTGAGAAGAGGTAGTGTTCGCCGTCTTTGTATGCCGATACTTTGAAAGTGTTGCTGATCTCGCATGCTGCAGGTGCAGGTGTCGTCGGATCAGTGGTCGGATCGGTCGTCGGGTCAGTCGTAGGATCCGTTGTCGGATCTGTCGGTTCGGCCGTCGGTTCAGCAGTCGGGTCCGTTGTCGGATCAGTGGTCGGATCTGTCGTAGGATCTGACGGATCGGTGTCTCCCGTGTCAGTCGGTTCGTTGACGCAGAGCTTTTTCCCGAGGTCACAAATAGAGCCGATAGGGCAGTCGGAAGAGGTCTCGCAACTTTTGCCGGCAGCGGAATCGGAATCGGTAAGATCATCATCATCACTTGCGCAGGAAACGAAGAAGAAGACCGCAAGGATAAGAGAAACAAGTGCTAAAAACTTTTTCATTTCAGAACTCCAAAAAAATGTCACAAAAAAATGTCAAAAAACGAGAGGTGAAATTTTATTGAAATAATATATTAAAGAAAGTTTTTTCGGTTTTTTTGTATTGGAATGAGTCGCGGGACCGGTGATCCTTCAGAGATCAATACTCGTCGAAATAGTATCTGAGAGTCGTATTCTTTATCTTGATGCACGAACCGTTAGGAACAGGTGTCGTCTGGGATGTGCTGCTGTCGATCGTGACTTCCTCAAGCACTACGTTCGTGAGTGTCGCTCTGAGATCGTCATAACAGCTTGCTATTATGCAGAATCCCCAGCCGTGTTCATAGTCATAGGTCACACTGACAGTTCCCTCTTTCTGGTAGTATTTTTTGCTGCCGCCGTCTTCGTGGATCAAAAGGTAAAGCCCTAACTGAGCGCTGTAGTTTTGTCCGGCAAGAGGGAATGTGTTCGTATATTGGTCGTAGGTGAGGTCGAAGAATTGCATGTAGAAAGTGTCTGTCGATGACGAGCCGGTATTCGGGGTGTAGTTCGTATAGAAATATTCGTAGTCGTAGTAGTCTTGGTAGTAGTTGTCGTAGTAGGAGGCAATATTGAAGTTGAGATTGGTATTGAGAGTGATCTCGGTGCATCCTTCTTCCTGAGGATCGGTCGTCGGATCGGTCGTCGGATCAGTGGTCGGGTCGGTCGTCGGATCGGTCGTCGGGTCTGTTGTCGGATCGGTCGTCGGGTCTGTTGTCGGATCGGTCGTCGGGTCAGTGGTCGGATCGGTCGTCGGATCAGTTTTCGGATCTGTGGTCTGGTCAGTCGTCGGATCAGTTTCCGGATCTGTGGTCTGGTCAGTCGTCGGATCTTCGTTGGATACCGGTTCAGGAAGATCATCGCCTGGATCTTCGTTGTGCCCGGGTTCCGGAAGATCGTCGCCCTGGCTGCTGCCCGGATCGTTGTAGTCCGAGCCGCCGTTACTACTGCCTTCAGGGCCGTTATTGCCTTCTGTATTCTGGTTGTAACTGTCGGTGTCGGAGAAATCGAAATCTTCATCTTCGACACAGGATGAAAGAAGGAGCGCCGCAAAAATCAACAGCGCGATCATAAAAAATTTCTTCATAGCCGCCTCCAATTTAAATAAGCGAAACATCATATTTTACTAAAAAAAGAAATTAAGACAATTTTTATTTCTTTAACATCTGATTTTATTGAAAAATTGCAGGAACAAAGGTGCGTTCCCTGTGTGATGACGCGAATATTTTCTGCTGATTTTTAGTATGAAAGAGTCATATTTTTGATCTTGCGGCAGGATCCGTAGGGAACTTTTGAAGATGCGTTGGTGCTGCCGCTGATCGTGACTTCCTCAAGCACTACGTCTTTGAATTCTGCCGTGATCCTGTTGTTTGAAGAGTTGTAGCTTTTGATGTTTACCGTTCCCGATTTCTGGAAGAATTTTTTTCCGCTGCCGCCGTCTTCGTAGACAACAAGGAAAATGCCGTTCGCATTGCTGAAATTCGTTCCTTCGAGAGTGTATTCGCCGGTGCTGATATTGCGGAGCTTCATTGTGAAATAGTCATCCGCAAAAAAGTCCCCGGTGCTCGGAGATGATGTCGTTATGTATCTCTTGTCGCTTGAGTTGTAGGTGAAATTCGCTGCGTCAGGGGTGAGTTCGATGCAGTCTTTCGTGCTCTGGAAAAATCCTGTCTCGATCTCGACGCACTCTCCGTCAGTTATCGGGATCAAGGTGTAATCTTCAGCCAAGCCCTGTTCAGCGGCCTGCACGAGTCTTGCGGAGACCGATCCCTGGATGTTGCCGTCAAGATCCACGCTGGAGACTGTCAGAGTTCCGCTTTCCTGAAAGTAGTATGTGCAGTTGTCAAGGTAGTATCCGTAAAGCAGGTCACAGTCTCTCGCAGCAGAGATGCACTCGGTGCATGTCTGGTAGTTTTTGTTTTTGCTGCTGCCAAGATCGTAAGTCCCCGGATCGACTCTATCGCTGTCGTAGTGATAAAATGCTATCGTGAGATCATCGGTTTTGTCAGGATCTCCCATTTCGATCCCGGCAGAGAAAGTGCCTTCGTAAAGGGTGAAAGTATCCCAGTCGATCGAAATCCCGATGCAGTCGGATTCAGTATCAGCGGTATCAGCGGTGTCTGCCGTATCAGCTGTATCAGCCGTATCAGCCGTGTCAGCGGTGTCTGCCGTATCAGCGGTATCAGCCGTGTCAGCTGTATCAGCGGTGTCTGCCGTGTCAGCGGTGTCAGCCGTGTCAGCTGTGTCAGCTGTGTCAGCGGTGTCAGCGGTGTCAGCCGTGTCAGCGGTGTCAGCCGTGTCAGCTGTGTCTGCCGTATCAGCGGTATCAGCCGTGTCAGCGGTATCAGCGGTATCAGCCGTGTCAGCGGTATCAGCGGTGTCAGCCGTATCAGTCGTATCGGTCGTGTCTGTCGTGTCAGCCGTGTCTGCCGTGTCAGCGGTGTCTGCCGTGTCAGCCGTATCAGTCGTATCGGTCGTGTCTGTCGTGTCAGCCGTGTCTGCCGTATCAGTCGTGTCGGTCGTGTCTGTCGTATCAGTCGTGTCAGTCGTGTCTGTCGTGTCAGTCGTGTCTGTCGTGTCAGTTGTGTCGGTCGTATCGGTCGGATCGGTCGTGTCGGTCGTGTCAGTTGTATCTGTCGTATCGGTCGTGTCAGTTGTATCTGTCGTATCGTTCGTGTCGGCCTCCGTGTCGATGAGATCGTCAAGATTGTTGCCGCTGCATGAAATCAGCATGAAAGCTGCAATTGCTGCAAATGTGAAAGTTAAAAATCTTTTCATAAAAAACTCCTGAAGGTTTAACTATTTAATAATACTCATGATATTCTACAGTCGGATCGTTCTTGATCTTAAGACATGTACCCTTGTCAACAGGAGTCGATTCTCCGGTGCTACTGTTGACTGTGACTTCTTCAAGTATTACGCCGTTAAGTTTTGCGGAAAGCAGGTTTATCTGTGAGCCTGTGAAATTAAATTCAGCGCTTACTACATTGACAGTTCCTTCACTTTGAAAGTAGGTCCTGGCGTGGCTGCAGCTTCCGGTGTAGGAATCGCAGTATTCGTCTTCGTTGACATATAAGAAAAGTCCTCTGTCATCTTTCAAGTTTGTTCCCGCAAGTACGTGAGTGCCTGTATAATCATACTCGGAGAGACCGTAAAATTTCAGATAGAAAGTATCTGTCGTTGCAGAACCGGTGTTCGGAGTGTAGGTCGTTTTGAATATGTCATATTTTTCCGAGCCGTGAGAATGCTTATAGTAGCTGAGTTCTGTGGAAGTAAGAGTGATTTCGGTGCATTCCCGTGAGGTATCAGCCGTGTCAGCCGTATCAGCGGTGTCTGCCGTGTCAGCGGTGTCAGCCGTATCAGCGGTGTCTGCCGTGTCAGCGGTATCAGCCGTATCAGCGGTGTCAGCGGTGTCAGCGGTATCAGCGGTATCAGCCGTGTCAGCGGTATCAGCCGTATCAGCGGTATCAGCCGTATCAGCGGTGTCGGCCGTGTCAGCTGTATCAGCGGTATCAGCTGTGTCAGCGGTGTCAGCGGTGTCAGCGGTGTCAGCGGTGTCAGCGGTATCAGCCGTGTCTGTCGTATCAGCCGGATCAGTTGTCGGGTCTGCTGCCGGATCTGTGGTCGGGTCGGTAGTCGTATCTGTCGTATCTGTCGGATCAGTCATATCAGTCGTATCGGCCTCAGTGTCGATGAGATCATCAAGATTGTTGCCGCTGCAGGAAACCAGCATGAATGCTGCAACTGCTGCAAATGTGAAAGTTAAAAGTCTTTTCATAAAAAAACTCCCAAAAACATTGATAAACAAAAATCGCAGTATTTTAGTGAAAAAAAGATTTAAATCAATAATTAGATCGCAATTGTCGAGCATCCGCCCGATTTTTTGCCGGATTCATCTGATCCTTTCTCTTTTCCGCCGTTGTCAGGATCTGACGAACCGCTGTCTGAAGAGTCGTTTGAACCGCTGTCGGAAGAGTCGTTTGAGCCGGAATTATCCGTATCGGTATCACCAAGATTGTCGAATTCACACCAGCAGCCGATACAACGGGTACCGAAGTCACAATCGCTGTCACTACGGCAGTCCCAGTTCTCTCCATAACACTCTGAACACTTACCGTCTTCGCAGCCATAACCCGGGTCGCAGTCGGCGTTGGTATCGCATTCTTTCTGACTTTCGGAACCCGAATCTGTATCTGTGTCGTCCGGATTTGCGATATAGCACCAGCAGTCGCTGCCGCAGTAATATCCCGCATCGCAGTCCGTGTTGCTGACGCATTCTCCCATACCTTCGGAACACTCGGCAGGTTCTATAGGATCTGTCGGATCGTGGGAAGAGATCGTGTCGAATGCCGCAGTTTCGATTTCAAGGCACGGGCTGTCAGCGAAGAAAGTCGTAGTGTTGTCCTCGGCTATATCGGCTTCGACAAGTTTGACATTGATCGTTCCTTTGATCTGGTTTATTGCTTCGACCGATTCCACGATCAAAGTTCCGCCGTGCTGAAAATACATTTTCGTATAGTCTCCGAGTTCTTCGTCATAGCCGGAATAAAGTTTTACAGCCTCGTTGCAGGTGCTGTAGCTCAGATTTTTTTCGCTTCCGAGGTCATAAGTCCCCGGTTTTATGTCTATTTCGTCGTTGTTGAGCAGAAACGCGATGTGGACATACGGGATACCGCCTTCGCTGCTCGTGTCGAAAGTGTTCCGGTAGTATCTTTTCAATGTGCTGAAATCGATTGATATTCCGGTGCATTCCGAAACATCGAGCGGAATGCACTTTTTCTGGTCGTGGGTGCATCCCTGGTTTTTGCCGCATACTCCGCAGACACTGCTGCATCCGTCGCTTCCGCATACTTTGCCTGTGCAGTCGGGAATGCAGATCGTGTCCCAGGTCAGATTCTCGACATCGTAGCATTTTCCACCCACAACAGGCTGATAGAACATATCGACTTCGGCAAGGTTGAAGGATGCGTTACCTTTTGACTCTTTTGTTCCTTCCTTGACTTCCGTGATGTTGAAGATGCCGCTTGACTGAGCGTATAGTTTTTCGGAAGAGTAGGTGTTTTCGTCAAGATCTTCGTAGAGAGTTATGCAGGTGTCGCAGCTTTCCCAGTCGGTAAGCGTATATGACCCGGTTTCAAGTTTGCTGAGAGCTTCTCCGCTGCCGTTCCAGAAGTCGATCTGAAGCAGATCGGGGATCGATGTGTCGCCTGCCGTGTTACCGGTCACATAGGCGAAATAGGAACCGTAATCAAGATAGACTTCATCAAAAGTGAGTTTTTGACATTCTTTTCCGTAAACAGCTGACATAAACAGCGCAATAAGCGCGGCTGTAAGACATTTTTTCATAGTAATCTCCAAAATGTGAACAAACAAAAGCGTCAGATTTTAAGAAAACACTTGTTTAAAGAAAGTTTTTAAGAAAAAATCAGATTTTCAGAAGAATTTTATTCGCCGGCGTAGGTGAGAGTCGTGTCGGTTACTTCGTAGCACTTTCCGCCAGCGACAGGTCTCGTTTCATACGTCGAGCTGTTGATGCTGACTTCTTCTACCCGGAGATCCTTGAAGGAAACCGTGATAGCCCCGGTCGTTTCGTCGTAAGCGGTGATATTGACCTTTCCTTTCTGCTGGAAGTAGGATTTTGCATTCTCGTCTTCCCATACGAGGATGAATATTCCCGCATCATCCTTGTAGTTCGTTCCTGCAAGGTCGTGTTCGCCGAGGACCGGATCTACGTAGAAGAGCTGCATCGAGAACAAGTCGTCGAGTTCAGCGTCACCGGTATTCGGAGTGTAGGTGGTTCTGTAACTTTTATAGGTGTTGTCGAAAGTCTTGTCTGCATCATCGTTGCTCAGAGCGATCGTTTCGCATTCATAAGGAACGCATTCTGTCTGAGTTGCATTGCAGGTCAGGTCTTCGCCGCAGCCTTCGCCGCATGTTCCGCCGCATCCGTCGTCTCCGCAGATCTTGCCGTCGCACTGGGGAACGCAGATCGTATCCCAAGTGATATTTTCGACTTCGAAGCATTTTCCGCCTGCAACAGGAATATAGTCGGTATCGATTTCAACAAGTCTGAAAGAGCCTTTTCCTTTCGATTCAAGAGTTCCTTCCTTGACTTCGGTGAACTCAAGCGTTCCGCTTTCCTGGAAGTAGTATTTTCCGATGGACTGGTTTTCCAGATCATAGTCTTCATAAAGCAGAACATAAGCGTCGGTTATGTTGTCGATATCGCTGGTGAGAGTGACCTTTCCCTCTTTGAGTTCCTCTGCTATCAAGCCGATTTCGAGCAGGTCGGGAACAGATGCGCTGCCGATCCCGTTTCCTGTCGTATATGCGTCATAGTAGTAGTTCGTGCCGAACCATGAATCTTCAGCGACCAATTCAAATTCGCTGACTTCTCCAAGTTTGTCGCAGTTGAAGGGAACGCACTGGAAATCAGCGCTGCAGGCCTTTCCTTCGCAAATTCCGCAAGATCCGCCGCAGCCGTCGTTTCCGCACTGTTTGCCGTCGCACTGGGGAATGCATATACCGCTGTCGAATGCCGCCGTTTCGATCTCAAAACATGCGCCGCCTTCTACCGGAGTCGATTCGAAGGTCTCTGAATTGATAGTGACTTCGATAAGTTTTGCGGCAATGGTCCCTTTGATTTCACCGTTTGCGTCGATAACTTCGACAGTCAGAGATCCGCTCTTCTGGAAGAAGCGTTTTTCGTAACTGCCTGAGCCTTCTTCATCTTCGACGTAGCCTTTTAAAATGCTTATACATTCGGTACATGTCGAATAGTTCGAGTTAGCCTCGTTTCCGAGATCGTAAGTTCCTTCCGTTACATCGAATCCGTTGTCGTTTCCTTCCTGATAGAACTCAAGGTAAAGCATAGGATCTTCACCGGCATAGTAGAAACTCCCTTCATAGTACATCGTGAGAGAGCTGAAGTCGATAGAAATGCCTGTGCAGCCGTCTCCGTCTTCACTGGGCTCGGTCGGGTCTGCTGGTTCTTCCGAAGTCGGTTCTTCAGAGGTCGGTTCTTCAGAGGTCGGTTCTTCCGTCGGATCAACTTTTTCTTTCTTGCTGCCGCCGCATGCGACGAAAGTCATCATCGAAAGAAGAATCACTGTGATGGCAAAAAACTTTTTCATAAAAGCCTCCAAAATTTAAAAAACAAAACGAAAAATTATAGTGAGATCCTAATTAAAAGAAAGTTTTTCAGAGAACTATTCCGAAGCGGGGTAGGAGGTCCCGGTGTCGGTTATCTCAATGCATTTTCCGCCGGGGACCGGTGTCGAGGTCAGATCTTCATCAAGAGTGACCTGGACAAGTCTGATCGAATCGAGGGTCGCTTCAAAAGCTCCGGTGTTAAGATCCATCGGGTCGAATGTGACTGTGCCGCTGTGCTGGAAATAGAGCGTCGTTCCGTCTTCATAAAGAACGAAACTGACATCGCTGCTTCTGAAGTTCGTCCCGTAAAGCCTGTAGGGTCTCTTTTCCTGAATGTTGCCGCGCAGATCGAGCTGCAGGGTTTCGGCCTTCTCAGGGTCGCCTATGTTCGGCGTGATCGGATACATATAATTGTAGATCCCGTCAATAGGATAGATGCTGACATCTTCTTCGGTGAGATCTCCCAGTGCTATTTTTTCGCAGTTCCACTCGACGCACGACCGCTGATCCGCGCTGCAGGCCAGGTCTTTGCCGCATCCTTCGCCGTTTTCTCCGCACTCGCCGCCGCAGCCGTCATTTCCGCAGATCTTACCTTCGCACTGAGGGATGCAGATCGTATCCCAAGTCATGTTTTCGACTTCGTAGCACCCGCCTCCCGGGACCGGGAAAGATTCACCGGTGTAGTCGTCTATCTCGACTTCGACAAGCCTGAAAGAGGCGTGACCCCTCGATTCGAACGAGCCTTCCTTGACCTCTTCAAAGACGAGTTCGCCGCTCTGCTGGAAAAATATCCTGCCGTATTCGTTGTTGAAGAAATCGACGTCTTCGTAGAGCATCAGGCATTCCGTGCATGTCTCGTAGTTCGCGTTGCCGCCGTTCCCGAGGTCTATGGCTCCCTCCTTGAGAGTGTAGGGCTCGCCGTAGAAATGAAGCGTCATGATGTCCTCAAGTTCCGTGCTTCCGATGACGTTGCCTGAAACGGATGCCTGATAATAGTAGTCGTCGAATTCGTTTATGTGCGTTTTCATTTCATCGAAAGTGATCTTCCCGCATTCAAACGGAACGCACGATCTCTGGTCTTTCGAGCAGGTAAGGTCTCCGCTGCATCCTTCTCCGCACTGTCCGCCGCAGCCGTCGCCTCCGCACACTTTGCCGTTGCAGTCAGGAATGCAGACGCCGGTGTCGAAAGCCCAGTTTTCGATCGCGACACAGTCTCCGCCTTCAACTCTTTCCGCCTCTTTCGTATCGGGATCGATAGTTATTTCAACGAGTTTCGCAGTGATTCTCCCTTTTATGTCATTGTCGGCATCGACTTGTTCGATCACGAGAGTCCCGCTTTCCTGAAGGAAGTTCTTTTTCGCCCGTTTTCCGTCGTGGTCCTGAAACACTTTCACACATTCGGTGCAGTTGAGAAGACTTTTGTTGCTGCCGCTCCCGAGGTCGTAAGTTCCAGGATGCGAGGCGATTTCGGCTGAGGAAGCCGCGTCTCTTGACTGAAAAATGTCGATTTCGAACTTGTCCTCGACCGTTTTGTCGCCTAAAATATTGTCTTTGACATAACCGAGATAGGTGTCCCGGTAATATCTGCTGAAAGTTGAACCGTCGACAGTGAAAATATAGCAGCCTTCATCATTTTTTTCAGATCCGTCCGGGGCAGGGGAGTGGTCTCCGTCATTCACCGGACTGGTATCGGCATCGTCATCGCTGCCGCTGTCTGGATCAGCGTCTGAAACCGTGTCTGGACCGGTATCGTCCGTGTCAGTGCCGCCGTCGGGCGCAGAGTCCGCAGTGTCAGGATCCTTTTTGCCGCCGCCGCATGAAACAATAGAGAAAACAAGTAAAAAAAACAGTGAGATAGCCAGGTTCTTCTTCATTTTTCAATCTCCAAAAATCAAAATTTGCCTCTAACTATACTCCTTTTGCCCGAAGAATCCATTTTGTATAGCCGCGCGCTTCCGCGAAAAGCGAGGTCCAGCCTGTAAAGAGAAAGAGAGAGATAAAATTGCCTTTTAAATATTTTGTAATAAAATAATCCAATTTTTTGTTGGTTCTCATTTTAATTTGATTGGAGGTATTATGAAAAACGCAAAAATTTTAATGCTTTTTTTGACCGTTTTCATTTCTTTTGCGCTTTTTGCGCAGGAAGAACCCGATTCTGACACACCCGATACTGAGATCGCGGACGAGGATCAGGCGGAAATTCCGGACGAGGACCCGGTGGTCCCGCAGGACAACAGAGGCAAGATGATCGGCGGTGCACCCGCGATGAGCTGGGAAGACGGCGGTCAGGATTTCTTCGTAATGTTCAACTCGAACATCGACGACAAGATCAAACTTTATGACGACAAGGACGACAACCCGCAGGGCGATACCTGTATAGACGCAAGCTCCTTCACTCTCGACAAATTCCACGTTCCCGATGACGCCATCATCGAGAAGGCTTACCTCGTATGGATGGGAGCTGTCGATCCTGAGAAACTGAATGCGCCTACCGACAACGAAGTCCATCTCGCTTTTGTTCAGGAAAAGGACAAAAATGTCAAATACGAAGCTGACATCAAGGCCGGCGAAACAGGCAAAAAGCTCACTGACGCGCCCTCTTTCGATTTCGAAGGTATAAGGTTCAAAAACGGCGTCACTCTCGGCTGTTCGGAAACTTCGAGCGGCAATTCGGCATCCGATTTCGAAGTCGGTTTCTTCACTTACCGTGTCGAAGTCACCGATTTCTTCAACAAGATCTCCGAGGAAAACAGCAAGGCCGGAAACGAGGAAGGAAACGGAGAATACTACGGCACCTACACTTTCAGCGGTCTCGACTGCACGGAGCACGACGCTTACAGATGCAACACGACGATGGTCAGCGGCTGGTCGCTCTTCATCCTCTACAGATCGAAGAACATCAAACCGAAAAAGATCTATTTCTACAACGGTCTTTCTTTCGTCAGCGGCGAAGTTTCGACTTCGAATGTTTCCGGTTTCGAGCTTCCGCTCTATCCGACGGTCCGTGTTACCACGATGATCGCGGAAGGCGACCCGAGCCTTACGAAGGAATCGCTTCCTGATGAAGGTATCTTCCTTCACGGGCAGAATGCTGAGGGTATCTATAAATTCAGAAACAAATGCAACGACTTCGCGCCTGACGGACATATCGAAGTCTACAACTCGGTATCCTCGATCGTAAACTGGGATCCGAATGCGGAAGGCGACGATCAGATCCAGTGCATCCAGGGCGGTGTCGAGGATAAAGGCATAAAATACTATTACGGTATGGATGTCGATACTTTCCTTCTCAACAGCGAGAAAGACATCAACCTTCAGGATCATCTCGAAAAGGGAAACACCGAAATGGCGATACAGCTTTCTGTCAACCAGGACGCTATCTTCACCAACTTCATGGTCCTTTCGGTCGATATCAAAGGGGCGAACTTCGATATTCCCGATGAGTTCGAAGATGAAAAATATTTCTGTGCGTGCCCGGCTTCGGACAACAACGGCGTAAAGGATTACTACTGTCCGTATTCCAACAGGTCCAGAGAGTTCTACTACCTCGTCAGAGTCCAGAACTGGGGCGAAGACGAGACCGGCACGGTAACGATCTTCGACAAGCTCGATCCTCAGCTCGACTATGTAAAGGGAACGACCGAGTATGCTACGAACTGCAGAGCTGCAACAAGCAGCGACGAGACCAAGAGAGGCGACACCTGCGACGACTGGGAACCTATTCCTGACGATGAAGGCGGAAAATTCCCGCTTTCAAAAGAGGGCGGCGTCAAACTCAGCGACAAAATGCTCAAGTGCGACAAATCTTCATGCAAGGACAAGATCCTTGTCAGATACAAAGTCCGTCCGAAACAGGGCATCGCGAAGAACTATGTCTTCAACAACACCGCCGAGATCAAGGACTCGAAGAGCGACGATCCCTACAAGACGAATAAATCGTATCCTCTCAAACTGAAACCGGGAAGCTGTGTTCCCGATTCGGCATGTTCTTCTCCGACCCCCGAAATGTGCGGCGGAATAAAGATCAACAGCGACAAAGAGTGCGGAGAATCAGGACTTCCTGACTGCCCGACCGGATATGTATGTGAAAACAACAAATGCAAGGATAACCCCGATCTTATGTGCAACGATGCCGCGGTAGAGCTTGCTCTCGGCAAGAACTCGCCTCAGTCCGACAACGCGATCATCATTTCCAAGGACAACGGCGGACAGCCTCTGGTCGTAGGTCAGTTCACGCTTCAGGCTTCAAACTGCGCGGATGAATCGGTCTTCAACTTCGATGCGCTGGGCGTCCACTTCAACACGAAGTCTGATTCGAACTTCAAATTCTCCGATTTCGAGCTTATTTACGATTCCGACGGCAACGGTGTCTACGATGAAGCGTTCGATTCGATAATCAACGATACCGACAACACTCAGCTCAATACCGGATATGTTTTCTTCCCGCTCAAGAAGAACCTCAAAAAATATCTCGGCAAATCGCTCAACTACTTCATCGTAAGGGCGAAAGTCGACTACAAAGGCGAAGAGATCGCAGCAAACACTTCTTTCTTCTTCTACCTTGAAGAGGGTGATGTCCGTGTCAACTTCGCTGACGACGGCACGACGACGGCGACTGTCTCCAACGAAAAACTCGATTTCGCAACTTTCTATCTTGAGCCGACAGGCGATTTCTTCATCGTTACGATAGGCGCGCACGATCCGGCTGTTCCGCCTATTTCCGAGATCAACAACAACATTCCGGTCATGCAGATCAGAACGAAATCGATCTCCAAGGAAAATTCGATCTCGCAGTTCAAAGTCAAAGTTCCTGCAAGCAAATATGTCAATTTCGGCGACAAAAACGGCATCAAAGGCATTTCGCTCTGGCTCGATACGAACAACGACGGTATCGGCGACATCAAACTTGCAGAAAAGACCTCTTTTGAATCGGGCGAATCAACGACCGTAACGTTAAATTCCTTCAGCCAGCCTGTAAACTACATTGCCGGTGAAGAAAAATATTTCGTCATCAATGTCGATTTCAACATGGCAAAGGCTGATCCGGCGATGGCAGGAAAGATCCAGATCCCGAAGGGCGGTCTTAAACTTAATGAAGAGTCGAGTTTCTACGAACTTCCGCTCAATTCAAAGACCTATACCTACGCTTGCCAGGAAGGCGACGCAAACTGCGAAACAAAGAAGAAGAGCGGCGGCTGTGCAGTGCTTGAAGTCGAACCCGACAACACGAACATCATCGTTATAGCAGCGGTTCTTTCGGCGGCTGCAATGCTCGGTTTCGCTCTCCTCAGAAAAAAAATCTTCTAAGCTTCTAAAAAATCTGTTTAAAAACCTCTAACAAATTTACTTTTTTTTCATTTTGTGCTACTCAACACCGTTTTTTTGTGTTTGATCTCAGACGGTTCAAATCTTTTCCGCGGATTTTCGCGGGAAGGAGATTGTTTTATAATGTTCGATCTGCGGTTTCGCAAGGAGGAGACATGAAATCAGTCAATGTTCAGGAGCTTTTGAAAAGGCTCGGTATCAAGAAGAAAAACTACGGTGCTACGACCGGTTCCTCGAAGGGCTGGCTCAAAACGACGGGAAAAGAACTCGACAGTATTTCCCCGATCGACGGCAAAGTGATCGCAACTGTCGTTCAGGCGACGAAAAAAGATTACGAGAAAGTTGCCGCGAAAGCCAAGGCTGCGTTCGAGAAATTCAAAATGATGCCCGCTCCGAAACGCGGACTTATCGTTCGCGAGATCGGTGACGCTTTGAGAAAGTACAAGAGCGACCTCGGTGCTCTCGTTACTCTCGAAATGGGAAAGATCGCCGTTGAAGGAAAAGGCGAAGTTCAGGAAATGATCGACGTTTCCGATTTCGCTCTGGGCCTCAGCCGCCAGCTTTACGGCTACACGATGCACAGCGAAAGGGAAAACCACAGAATGTACGACCAGTATCATCCGCTTGGTGTTGTCGGCGTTATCACCGCTTACAATTTCCCGGTAGCAGTTTGGTCATGGAACTCTCTTCTTGCAGCAGTATGCGGCGATGCTGTAATCTGGAAACCGAGTTCAAAGACTCCTCTCACCGCAATCGCAGTTCAGAACATCATCGCTCCGATCGTTGACAAAGACGATATCGACGGCATTTTCTGGCTCGTTATCGGCAAAGGCAGCGATGTCGGCGACACGCTCGTAAACGACCCGCGCATCCCGCTCATCAGCATGACGGGAAGCACGAAGATGGGTCGTCAGATCGGCGAAGCAGTTGCAAAGAGATTCGGAAGATCGCTTCTTGAGCTCGGCGGCAACAACGCTGTAGTCATCGACGAAACGGCTGACCTCGACATGGCTCTCAGAGCTGTCGTTTTCGGTTCTGTCGGCACTGCAGGGCAGAGATGCACCACAACGAGAAGAGTCATCATCCAGAAATCTGTAAAGGCGAAATTCGTAAAATCGCTCATCAACGCATACAAACAGGTAAAGATCGGCAACCCGCTTGACGACAGCAACATCATGGGACCGG
>JAEESW010000025.1 GCA_016290135.1 bacterium | reverse complement strand
CTTGTGTTCCGACAGGCGCTTCCAGCTTCACATGCGGATGCAAAAAAGGATACTATCTCAAATCGAACAAATGCATTGCCGTCAATTCGAACGACTGCTTCATCGATTATACCGACAATGCGTGTGTCAACGATGTCGCCGGCATAATGTGGTCTTCCACTTTCGAGCATACAATTGAATGGAAAGACGCAAAAAAACACTGTGAAGATCTTGAAGAAGCCGGATACACCGACTGGCGACTTCCGAAGGTCGAGGACCTCTGGACTTTCGCGAAATCATGCGATAATCTGCCTAAAGAATCATGTGAAGCGAGTGAAAAAAACGGATGTCTTTCGGCAGAATGCATCTCTCAGTGTAAATGCGCAAGCCTTTCTCTTACCTTTGAATCCGGAGTAAGCGAATATAGTTATTACCACACGGATTTATGGTCATCCTCTTTGAAATCAGATGATCCTGAAAAAGTTATAATACTTTACAGAGATAACTATGTCCTGGATTTCCGCGATATAAAGAAAGATGTCGGTTTAGTCAAATGTGTCAGGAATATTGAGTAAGGAATCTACCCGAACAAAACTTTGAAAACGTCGTTGTATCCGGGAACGACTTCGTTCTTTGATCCTCTCGTCTCCTATACTTTCACAAAGCGCACTTCTTGATTTAAACTCTTTTCTCAATATAATTTTCCGTCATTTTTTTAATGGAGGCAAAAATGAAGAAGTTTCTGATCTCAATTTTCATGGTTTTGATTCTTACACTCTCTGCATGCGGCGGAAGCAAAAAGGAAAAAGAGCCGGAAAACAACGGCACAAAGCAGCAGATCGCTACCGCCAAAATGGCTGTGTCTGCAAGTGAAGGCGGCACGATCTCAACAGACGACGGCTCCGCTAAGATAGAGATACCGGCCGGAGCTCTCGAGGAAGATACAGAGATCACGATGACTCTTTATGAAAAGAAAGGCTTTCCGGATGAAGGAAAACTCGTTTCAAAAGTAGTAACTTTCGAGCCTTCGGGACTTGTCTTCAACAAGGACGTAACGATCACTCTGACAGTCGATTCGGAATATACGGCTGTTCCTGAAGGCATGGCCGTAGTTCCGGCATTCCTCGCAGGGACGAAGTGGTCTCACCGCGAAGCAGGCGGAGACCCGATCATGGGCGGAGATCCGATAATGGCAGGAGACCCGATCATGGCCGGAGACCCGATCATGGGAGGCGACCCGATCATGGCAGGAGACCCGATCATGATGAACGCAGGACACTTCTCAAGTTACGCTTTCATACTCGTTGAAACCGGCACTGCTCCGATAGAACCGACCGAAGACCCGACCAACGAGCCGACGGAAGAACCTACGGATGAACCTACCGGGGAACCTACGGAAGAACCGACTGACGATCCGACAGAGGAACCTACCGAAGAACCGACAGAGGAACCCGAAGTGATTCAGGAACCCTACACTCTTTCCTGCACCGGTCAGGCACTCTGTTACGGAACAGACAACAAGCCGCTCGAAGAGTGCGACTCAGACCCTGAATCGGGATATTTCGGACAGGATGCACAGCATAGCAGCTCCTGCGCGGCAAGAAATTTCACGACAGGCGGTACCGATAGCAACCCGACCAACATTGATGCAAACACCGGTCTTGAATGGCAGCGAACTTATAACGGCACGCTTGCAACGATTGAAGAAGCTGTAAATTACTGTGAAAATCTCGAATACGGCGGTCATGATGACTGGAGACTTCCGGAAATCCATGAACTTGCAACGATCATAGATTTTTCTTTCTACTATTTTGTCGATGATTCAGTTTTCCCGGATTTCCCGACGAGCGGCGCTTTCTGGTCTAACACCCTCTATGCTTCGGGTTCGAGCACAGTCTCCCGTCTCGGAATAAACTTCTCTCCGACCAATTCGACGGGAATCTACAACTATGCGGAAACAAAAACCAATTACGCAGTATGCGTCAGAGGCGACGTTTTCAGAAAAGGAATGATCCTTTTTGAGTCAGAACAGCTTGACGGGGGAATCGTCGTAACAGATACGGCAAGCGGACTTCAGTGGACAAAATCGAATGTGACCGGAAAAACATGGCTCGAAGCTCTTGAGTACTGCGAAAACCTCACTTTCGGCGGCAATACCGACTGGAGACTTCCGAATATAAATGAACTCATTTCCATTATGGATTACACAAAATATAATCCTGCAACTGTTTTCCCCGACATTGACAACATTTCTCTCTGGAGTTCGACTTCCAAAACCCCGAAAAATGAGACAGGCACTTCAACAAGCGCATGGAAAATAGCGACAAAAACAGGTCTTACGGCTCCTTCGGCAAAAACCGGCAAGAACAATGTAATGTGCGTCAGAAATTCAGGAGAATAAATGCAAGTCACTGAGATCATTACCTATTCGCTTATCGTCGGAGCAGTTTTGGCTTTCGGCGGGATCATCTGGAGCTACGCGAAAGGTCTGCGCAAAAGTCCGCGCGACATGTGGCTTCTTTTCATCTACAACATAATCGAATACACCGCCTACATGGCGATGAACCTCACTCTGACGCTCTGGCTCACGGCAGACTGCGGGATCAGCGACCTCGGAGCAGGCTCATACATCATGGTGTGGTCGATACTCCTTTCGATCATAGGCATGCTGACAGGCGCCGTCGTTGACACGATCGGCATAAGAAAAACGCTTCTTATCAGCATTTTCTTCCTCCTTTTCTCGCGCTTTTTCATGTCGTTCGTCACAAATCCGGCACTTATTTTCGTCCTCGGTTTCATCCCGATGGCGATAGGTTTCGCCGTTGTCGGCCCGCTCGTTTCGATCGCGATAAAAAAATACACGACGAAGGACACGGCTGCGATGGGATTCGGCCTTTTCTACGTTCTCATGAACTTAGGATACGCGATAGGTTCCATGCTTTTTGACAAGATCAGAGGCTTTTTCTCTGTCACTGACGCTGCCGGAGCTGTAAACGAGAACGCCGGGACGATGTTTTTAGGATTGCATTTCACGACTTACCAGATGGTCTTCGTCATCGGTTTCGGCTTTACGATCATAAGTCTGATAGTCGCATTCTTCATCCGCGGAAATATCGAGCTCAACGATGAAGGTGAAGTCGTCAAAACGCCTAAAAAAGAGCTCGGAAGCGGTCTCGAATCGGTCAAGAACTCGGCGATCGACGTAGCGACGATGCTCAAAAACGTCGTTGTCGAAAAGACTTTCTGGATCTACATCGGGATCCTCGCCCTCACCCTTTTCGTCCGCTGCGTATTCTTCCACTTCTCCTACACTTTCCCGAAATACGGCATCAGTGTTCTGGGCGAAGGCGCTCCGATCGGCAACATCTACGGCTTTCTGAACTCAGTCCTCATCATTTTCGCGGTTCCGATAGTCTCCTACATCACGAAGAAGACTTCATCCTACAAAATGATGATCATCGGTTCTGTTGTTTCCTCGCTCGCATGCTTCATCGCAGTCATCCCGCCCTCATTTTTCGAGGGTCTGACGAATACTCCGCTCGGAGAACTCGTCTTCATAAAGTGGCTGGGGCTTGTCGATTCTCCTGAAAAAATGTCGGGGATAACAGCTGTTGCTGAATACTGGCCGATGATATTCTTCATCTTCGTATTCACGATCGGCGAATCGATCTGGTCGCCCAGACTCATGCAGTTTACAGCAGAGATCGCGCCGAAAGGAAAGGAAGGGACCTACATCGCCCTTTCGATCCTCCCGTGGTTTGCGGCTAAATTCTTCGTAGGTCCGATGTCGGGACTACTCATCAAGATCTACACTCCGTTTGAGAACGGACATCCCCTTCCCGCTTCTCCGGACCATGCGATGATCTGGTTCTGGATAGGTGCGATGGCACTTCTCACGCCGGTAACGCTCTTCTGTTTCGGCAAATTCTTCATGAGAAAACTCTCCGAAAGCGCAGGATCAGGGCAGGCAAATTAAAAACTCCGCCGCCGAATTGGTCATTTTTTTTGACTATCGCCTTTACACTATTAGAATCGCGCGGGAAAAGTTATTTTTGGAAGGTTTTTATGGCAAAATCATCTATCGAATATGTCTACGGCATAAATTCGTGCTTTGAAGTCATCCGCGGAGGAAAAAGAAAAATCTATCAGGCTTACCTCAACGAAAAATCGTCGAACAATCCGCGTATCAAAAAACTTGCCGAATTTATTGAGAAAAAAGAGATAAAACTTGAATGGGTCTCCCGCGAGCGGCTCAATCAGCTTTCGGGCTCGACCGACAATCAGGGCGCAGTCATCCGCGCTTCGGTCTACAAATACGCAGAACTTGAAGAGATCATCGGCAAAAAGCGCATACTTCTTTTCGACAATGTCGAAGATCCGCACAATGTCGGCGCGATCCTTAGAAGTGCCGAGATATTCGGCTTCGATTCGATCCTCATGCCTGTGCGCGGCGTTCCCGAAATTTATCCTTCCGTCATCAAAGTGAGTGCCGGAGCGAGCGAGCACCTGAATATCGTAAGGGAATCAAGTTCGAATGTTTATGTCAAAAATCTTCAGGAAAAACACGGATATACGGTAATAGCTCTTGACGGTGCCGGCAAAAGTTCATTTGAAGATGTCGCAGCGGCGGATCCGGAAAAAATACTCCTCGTCATCGGCGGAGAGGACAAATCTGTCGGTCAGTATATTCTGAACTGCGCTGATTTCGTTGTTTCGATAAGGCAGTTCGGCAAAATAAACTCACTCAACGCTTCAGTTGCCGCAAGTATCGCGATGTATGCTTTAGGAGGACAACAATGACTTCGCTGCTTGACAGAAACAAAGTTATAGAACTCGAAAAGAAGCTCAATTACAAATTCTCAGATCTTGAACTCCTCGAAACTGCCTTCACACATCCGAGTGCTGAAACTGTTGAAAAAGGCAAGAATTATCAAAGACTTGAATTTTTGGGAGACGAAGTTGTGGGACTCGCCGTATCGCGTCTGCTCTATCTCACGTTCCCCGATGCCGAAGAAGGCAAACTCTCCAAAGCCCGCAGCAACCTGATCGACGAACAGGGGCTGGCCTACAATGCGAAAGGGCTTGAGCTCGGAGATCTGATAATTTTGGGGAAAGGCGAAGAAAAAATGTACGGAAGAGAAAAAGAATCCATCCTTTCCGATGTTTTCGAATCGCTCATGGCGGTGATATTTCTTGAGGCCGGCTGGATGACAGTTCTCCGCATAATCACAGGGATCTTCACCCCGCTCATTGACGCTTCTCCAGATATAATCGACCTTTTGGACCATATCAACCGCGACTACAAATCGCGTCTGCAGGAAATAGCACAGGAGCTCGCCCTTCCCGTTCCGACATACACGGTCATCGACAGACTGGGGCCGGAACACGACCTCGTTTTTGTCATAGAATGTTCTTCCATGGGCTTCACGTCAAAAGGTTTCGGGAGGAACAAAAAAGCTGCCGAGCAGGATGCTGCAATGAAGATCCTTAAAGAAATGCGCGTGTTATAGATCTTTCTTTCCAGAGACGACAGGAGAAAAAATGAAAATAGTCCTTGCATCATCATCGCCGAGAAGGTTCGAACTGCTTTCGGCCGCCGGTTTTGCTCCTGAAGTGGTCAGACCTGAGTGCGAAGAAGTGGTCCAAGAAGGCTTGAGCCCTTCAGAGACTGTTGAGTCTTTAGCAGAACAGAAATGCAAAGCCGTAATAAATTCAATCGGTTGCACTAACACACCAGTCATAGCCGCAGACACTGTTGTGGCATTGGGCAGCAAAGTCATCGGCAAACCGAAAGACCGGAACGACGCGGAAAAGATCCTTTCCGGACTGAGCGGACGTATCCATCAGGTCTACACCGGCGTCGCGATTTTTTACCGCGGCGAAACTTCCGTTTTTTCGGTAAAGACCGATGTCGAGTTCAAAACTCTCTCAAAACGGGAGATCGACTCATACTGCGATACCGACGAACCTTACGACAAAGCAGGAGCTTATGCTATCCAGGGCAAAGCATCGTTCATGGTGAAACGGATAAACGGCTCTTATTCGAATGTCGTGGGGCTTCCGGTCTGCGAAGTGGTAGAAAAACTGCAGGAACTTGGATTTTTGGAAAAATAGGAGAAAAACATGATAAAAAATAAGATATTCTACATTGCGATCGGTATAATCCCGCTCCTCTTCTCAATGGTCGTCCACGAAGTCGCACACGGATTCGCTGCGCTGAAACTCGGCGACTCGACTGCAAAGGACGCCGGAAGACTGACACTCAATCCGATCGCGCACCTCGACCCGATGATGTCGGTCGTAGTTCCGCTTTTAAGCTATTTTCTCGCAGGAGTTTTCTTCGGCGGCGCGAAACCCGTTCCTGTCAATCCCTACCGCTTTTACCAGCATATCGAGATGAGACGCGGAATGATGATCGTCGCGGCTGCCGGCCCGCTCAGCAACCTTGCACTCGCACTTATAAGCGCTTTTCTTTATGTCGCGGCATACCGGTTTTTCCCCAACGAGATCGTTATAACATTTTTCGAGATCTCGCTTATGTTCAACATCCTCCTTTGCTTCTTCAACCTCGTTCCGATACCTCCGCTTGACGGCAGCAGGATCCTGATGGGTTTTCTGCCGCGGGAATACGACAGGATCTTCATAACGCTTGAAAGATACGGTTTTTTGATAATCATGGCTTTAGTCGTCACGGGAGCCTTCAGCGTGCTGCTTATCCCTGCACGGCTTATACTCAAGCTTTTTCTCTATCTTCCGAATTTAATATTTTTTGGTTAGGTGAATCATGGAAAAAATCAGGATCAACGAACTTTTGGACTTAACGCAGACCGAATTTGCCGATATTTTTGAAGGTCTCGAATATCCGCACGAGATACTGCCGCTCATCAAGGACTACATTTTGAAAAAGGGTCCGGCTTTAGGGAGCGACTATAAAATGATAAAGGAGAACGTCTGGGTCGGGGCCGGAACCGAAATCGCGGAAACAGCCTTCATCAAAGGCCCTGCGATAATCGGACGCAACGTCGAGATCAGACAGAGCGCATTCATCCGCGGAAACGCTGTCATCGGCGACGGCTCCGTCATCGGAAATTCGACCGAGATCAAGAACAGCTTTCTCTTCAACAAAGTCCAGACCCCTCATTTCAACTATGTCGGAGACTCTGTTTTAGGTTTTCATGCCCACATCGGTGCCGGCGTGATACTTTCTAATGTCCGCTCGATCCCGGGGAACGTAAAGATCCACTGCGGCACAGAAACGATCGAGACAGGTCTTCGCAAATTTTCGGCCATACTCGGTGATAACGCTGAAGTCGGCTGCAACTCCGTCCTCAATCCCGGGACTGTGATCGGAAGAAATTCTGTAGTCTACCCTCTTTCGAATGTCCGCGGAGTGATCCCCGAAAATTCAATATACAAAGGCAGCGGCGCAGTTGTGCCGAAAGAACAAAGATAAATCGAAAAGGAGCTTGTCATGGCTGAAGAAATGCTTAAAAAATCGACTTTCAAATCTCCGTTCGTTGCCGAAATGAAAAAGATCCTGCGTCTGCATCACCTTCATTCGGTCTGCGAATCGGCGCACTGTCCGAATATCGGCGACTGCTTTAAGAAAAAAACGGCAACTTTCCTGATCTTAGGAAACAGCTGCACACGCAACTGCCGCTTCTGCAATATCGTCCACAATGAAAACATTCCCCTTCCAGACCCGGACGAGCCGATGAACCTTGCGCTTGCCGTAAGAGATCTAGGCCTGCTTTACACCGTCATAACATCGGTAACAAGAGACGATCTGCCCGACTGCGGAGCGGCGCACTTTGCCGAAACAGTCAAAAAGGTCAAAGAGTTGTCTCCAGACACGCTGGTAGAAGTTCTCACTCCCGATTTTCTCGGAATAAAGGAGAATCTCGATATCGTTGCAGACTCGCCGATAGACGTCTTCAACCACAATGTCGAGACGATCTGCTCACTCTATCCGAAAGTTCGTCCGCAGGCTGACTACAAACGTTCGCTTGACGTTCTCTGCTACATGAAGCGCAAAGGTTTCATCACGAAGTCTGGCATAATGCTCGGTGTCGGCGAAACAGTCGATGAAGTGCATGCTCTGATGCGCGATCTCCGCGATGTCGGATGCGACATAATGACGATCGGGCAGTATTTCCGCCCGTCATTGCAGCACATCCCGGTCGAAAAGGACTACACTCAGGCTGAATTTGACGCACTTCGCGACTACGGACTTTCTATCGGTTTCAAAGAAGTTTATTCAGGCAGATTCGTCAGAAGCTCCTTCAATGCAAAAGAGATCCACCAGAATATGATTGAAAACGTGACGACGGCACGACGTAACGACGTTACGAATTAACGTCACGGCGTGACGTCTTTTTTCAGAAGACTCCAGACATTGGCGTCACGAAAAACGCCTTCACGCACAAATTCGCTGTCGCGTTCGATCCCTTCAAGGGTAAATCCGAGTCTTTGCGGGATCCTGTTGCTTTTGAGATTTTCGGGAGCGCATTTTATCTGGATCCTGTTGAGACCGATCTCCGAAAAGCCGAAATTTATCAAAGCGCGCACCGATTCAGTCATTATGCCGCGGCCCTGAAACTCTTCACGGAGCCAGTAACCGATCTCGCTTTTCCGGTTGAGTCTGTCTGTTCCTTTGAATCCGGCAAGTCCCGCAAAACAGCCGCCGCAGAAAACAGCGAACTGCCATTCCCTGCACTCTTCCGGCATCGTCACGACTGAATTGACGTAATCGAGGGAATCTTTGACGCTCTTTGTAAATTCGACGAACGGAAGCCACTCCCCCAAATATTCACGCTGCGAATCGACCGCTTTGAAAATGTGTTCCGCATCATCGAGTTCAAGCGACTTCAGATAGAGATCTTCCGAGATCCTTAAGATTTCAGTTTTCATGATGTTTTGAGAAAATATTCAGTGATTAAAAGACGTTATCTGACCGAAAGCATTAGTTGTTGCCGAGTGTGTAAAGGACCATCTGCTCAGCCGAGAATGATCCAGCCGTGATCCCTTTGCCGGTGATCGGAGACTCGACATGGCGGTTTACAGTAATCATATTCATCATACCGAGCATATCGCCGAACGGGTTGCCTGAATCGCCGCCCTGTGAAAGCTGCATTTCGCTTGTAAACTCAGCAGGAACCGTAAATTCGCCGTCATCAATCATTCTGCAGGTGATCGATACCTGCTCCATAAGGCTCTTCATTACGACAAAATTGACATCGATATATCCGAATCCGTTGTTTCCGGCCCATTTGATCGTAAGGGGCTCACCCGGAGTAACGTTGATGATATCACCGAAACCGCCGGCCGTATTCGTCTGCGGAGCAGGTTCCGAAATAGCAAATGAAGGCGGCATCGTGAAGGTCGCCGAAAGAGAAGTAAGATCCTCAGGAAGCATGTTTTCACCGGTGATCGTGTAGTCGACACCGTAAGCGATCATGTCGCCCGGAATGGAACCGTCTCCCGTTCCGTTAAGTTTGTAAGCCTGATCACCGGGCTCGAAAGCAAACTGATAGGGACCGCCGTTGAAGCCTGAGATCATAACAGGACCGACATCAAGCGATTCTCTGCCGAGTGTTTCGCAGTGCTCTGAATTCGGATACGCATTGCCGTTGTCGTCGTATTCAGGAACACAATCCTGTTCCGGAGCACAGTCATCTTTGGAAGCACACTGAGGAACGCTTTCGACAGCCTCCCCGAAAGTGCAGGTATCAAGCGTCGATTCATCAAAACTGTGCGGATTGAGATCTTCGCGGGCAGCCTTCATGAAATAGCCTATCGCCATCGTCTGAGGCTGGTTTGCCATGTTTACGTCAATGATCATAAATTCAACGAAGTAACCCGGATTTTCAGGATTGAAATTCTCGGGAGTCGTGTTTTCATCAGGCTGTTCAGCCGGTTCTTCTTCCGTGTCAGTCGGATCTTCAGCCGGCTCAGCGTCCGAGGTCTCTTCCTGTTCTGAATCCGGATCTTCCGCTTTCGCCGGTTTTTTGTCGTCACCGCCGCAGCTTGAAAGCACTAAGAGACATGCAATTGTTAAAATAGCCAACCAAATTTTTTTCATTTTTTCCTCCTAAAAAAGGTCAACACCGGGGGGGATTTTAGTTTTCTTTGGAAAAAAATCAAAAATCTTTTCAGGTAACGCTGTCAGGGCAAAATATCGATGAGTTACCGGCGCGCCGCATAGTTCAGCGGATCCTGGTATCCTGCCTGTCTGAAACCCTCAAGACGAAGGCGGCAGCTGTCGCAGACGCCGCATGAAAGCCCGTCAGGAGTCGGATTATAGCAGCTGTGCGTGAGCGAATAATCGACTCCGAGCGACATTCCGAGTTCGATTATCTCTTTCTTCGACATGTTGAGGATCGGCGCTTCGACCTTTATCCCGCTTTCGACCCCCTGTTTCGTGCCGACGGCGATAGTTTTATTGAATGCTTCGACAAATTCAGGGCGGCAGTCTGGATAACCGGAATAATCGACAGAATTGACGCCGATAAAGATCTTTTCCGCGCCTAAAGTCTCGGCAAAACCGGATGCGATCGATAGAAAGATTATGTTTCTCGAAGGCACGTAAGTCGACGGGATCCTGTTTTCGGCAAATTCGGGCACTTCTAAATTCTTGTTGATGAGCGAACAGTTGACGAACGGCGTCAGATCGATCGAAAACACCGTCTGCCTGTTCAGAAGACCGTATTTTTCGAGCGTCCTTTCTGACTGTTTTATCTCAATTGCGTGTCTCTGACCATAAGAAAAAGTGAGCGGCCAGACATCGTAACCATGCTTCAGCGCATAAACAAGGACCGTTGTCGAATCAAGGCCGCCGCTGAACAGGACGACCGCTTTTCTTGAATTATTCATTTACCTCCAAAATAAATCCGAACCGTATTTCCAGCTGTCTGTCTTCGTTGAGAAGGATCTCGGGCGGCGGAGCAAAGGGAGCAGCCATTTTGAACGCGTTTATCGCCTCTCTGTCGAGGAAATCGACTCCGCTGCTGACGATGACTTTGGCTTTGACCAGTTTTCCTTTGTCGGAAATAAAGACCTTGAGCCTCGTGAATCTGGTCTTTCTCGGATACATCCTGCCGGTAGGATCGTTCACTATCATCGCAGTATTGGGACTCCAGTTTCTCGATATCGCCTGCTTGATCTTGTTGAAGTATGCCGCATAAGCGAATTTCTGCGTATTGAGATAAGTCTCATTCCCCTTTTTGACATCTTCAAGAAAGTCGTTTGAAGGGCTCATAAGGACAGCGTCTGAGCCGTTGAGATAAGGCAGAAGCTTTTTCGGGATCCACCTTCCTCCGACATTCACGCGTCCTTCCTCGTCCTTATCGTCCTTTGCATCGAGCTTTCCGGCGATCTCTTTGTCCTTTCCCGCCGCATAGTTCCCGTCTTCGCCTTCAAAACCTTTAAATTCTCCTTTTTTTATCTTCTGCTCTTTGGCAGGTTCATTTTTCTCATTGCTGCTGGCCTGAAGCGGCACGACCATGTTTTCATCGGACTCGGCGTTCACATTTTCAGCTTTTTTTGAAAGCTGCCTTTTCAGTTTTTCGCCGCGGACATTGATGTTGTCGTCATGCTCCTTTGCTGCGGTCTCATTCTCGACCGAGCTGTCGAATTCAGAAAGGAAACGGCTTTTTGAAGGCTTTTTCTCGATACTCGGCTTGGCAATGTCCACGACCTGTCCTTTCGGCTTAGTATCCTCTTTCTTCTTCTCGGGTTTCGGCGGCAGAACCGGAGCTGCCGGGAGTTTCGCGGCCGAATCATCGTAATACTTTATCGAGACAAGGCTCTCCTCTTCGCTTTTATCGGTCGAAAGATCGATCTTTATCAGGAAGACCAGCCCGTGAAGAAGCACAGAAAGCAGAATGAAAAGGATCAGCCTTCCGCCTTTTCGAGCTCCATTTCTTCCGAAATCCCGGTCAGCCATCGCTTCATCTCTGAGTTTACAAAAGTCTCGTCCAAACCGTTTTCAATGCAGAAAACAGCGAACTCTTCGAAAATGTTCCCCAACTCCGCCTGAGCCTCGTCAAAGACCTTGGCAATGTATTCGACTTTTCCTGCCGTGAAACCGTGCGTATCGCGGAACTGCACCATGGCAAAGCGGTAAATAAGCTCACGAACGAGCAGTTTTCCGTTGAGGGCGGCTTCGTTTTCAAAAAATTCACGAAAACGCTCTTTAAAGATTTCTATTTCGGGGAAAAGTTTCTGAACCATAAGGGATCAAGTTATTTTGCAGGCTCTTCTTTCGGCGGGACCTGGCATTTGTTGTCGATGAAAAGCTGGCCTGTCGGGCAGCATCTTCCCTTTCCTGCCTCGTGGTAGCCTGCCGGGCAGATAACGTTTTCGACCGTGTCGCTGTATCTCGAGCACTGTCCTTCCATGATGAAGTTGAATCCTTCTTCGCAGCAGAGGTGCTCAACAAGATGTGTTCCGGCATCGCAGTTGTCGAAAATTTTGAACGAAGGAGCAATGCAGGTCTCTGCGTCGTCACGGAGATAACCTTTCGCGCATTCGCCGGAGTTGCTGTATTTTCCGATGATCTTGAATTCGCCGAGGTAAAGCTCGCCGCCTTTGAAGTTGCGGTCATACTTGAAAACATAGACATTTCCGTTGTCCGGTCTGTCAACGATCATGATGAAATCGTAGCTGCCCGGAGCGAAATCGTATTTTTTCTCGGTGTTGAACTCAAGCTCGTCCCAAATGACAGGTTCTTTGCCCTTCATGAGGAAAAGCATTACGTTCGCGCTGGAGATATAGTCGCTTTTGATGTGGATCCTCGAAATGTTTCCGGGGACCTGAATGTTTCTGTTCGGAGATTCCTTGAACTCTGCGAGCTGGTGCGGAGCGACTTTCTCAGTCACTTCGGAATAGATCTTCATAACCGCTTTTTTGACAGCTTCCTCGTTCTCGCCTTTGAGTTTGAGGATCTCTACCATCTGTTTTACCGGTTTGTTCTGATTGTCATTCTTTACCATTTCGATCTTTTTTTCGATAAGGGATGTTTTCCCGTCTTTTTTCTCGCTGCTGCCGCATGCGAAAACGAAGACCAGCGAACAAATCAGCATGACTGACAAAATTTTTTTCATTTTTGACTCCGTAAATTAAAGTTACAAAAAACATGAACAAATTATTATAATTATAAAAATTTATAAAGCAATTTATTCAGCTTCGAAAGTGATGATCTTGGATTCGATCCCTGTGGCGCCCGGGGTGTAGTAAACGACAAGGATCTTGTTGCCAGGGAGTTCGACCATGCCGGGATAACCGCATTCCACCTTGCCGCAGTCAAGGATCTCGATGACATCCGACCATGTTTTCCCGCCGTCAAGCGAATATACCATCGAAACCGCTTCCCTGTTTACACTCGTGCCCCAGTCGAGCCAGCGGAAAGAGCTTACAAGAACGCCGTTCTCAAGTTTCAGCAGTTCAGGCGCATGAGCTACGAACCCCAGACTTTTATACGCCGACCACGTTTTGCCGCCGTCTTCCGAGACACTTTGCACAAGATCGCCTTTATTGCTCGGGCTTGCACCGACACCTGTTCTCGCATGGATGATCCAGCGTTTGTCGGTAACTTTGAGCAGTGCCGGTTCCTGGAGCCATGTCTTTTCATCGATCTCAGCATCGACTTCGTTCGGGGTCCAGGTCGCGCCGCCGTCGGAACTTTCATAAAGAACGACTTTCGTCTTCGGTGTCTTCGACATCGACTGCCAGTTGAGCGCATTGCCGAAATAGCCCGGAATTATTATCTTTCCTTCGTGTTCAACAGCGGAACTTGAAGATGCCGCCACAGTGACTTCGCTGCCGTTTTCATCAAGCCAGATCCCTGCTTCATTCATCTCCGCCGTTTCAGAATAGTCGAAAACGCCGCTGTCGACCTGGATCTCTTCGCCGAAATTGAGCCCGCTTTTGTCAGATACCGCAAAGAAGAGATGATGCACCCACGGCTCGGAATAATCAGCGGGATAGCGGTATTTGAACCAGTTCATCGCCACTTTTCCGTCAGACAAAACGGTGATCGAAGGATCTCTGTCATCGATCGAAGTGTCATCCAGCAGGATATCGGCTTCTTCCCAGTTTATACCGTCATCAGACATGGAATAGACTATCGCTCCGCTTTTGTCGGCGTGCGTGCTGCCGTTCCTGTAGACCGCCATGAGCTTTCCGTTTTGGAGCCTTACTACATCGGGAAACGCAAAATGGCCCGAAAATTCGGCGACTGTCGAAGCCTCTTCGGGAACCGTGAACTTTATCGAAGAAACGCTTGCATCGCCGCTCTCAGCTTCGGCATCATCCGCCGTTTCCGCTTCCTCAGCATCGCCTGTTTCCTCGTCATCCCTGATCTCCGCATTGTCCGCATCATTGCCGGATCCTTCATCCTTCTTCGATGATCCGCCGCACGAAACGACAAAGGTCAGACAAACAAAAAGCATGAATATTATTGATGTTTTAGATTTTATTTGCATATTTTGAACCCCGCTATCTCAAGTTCTCCGCTCATGTCGCCTTCCGGAGTCGCCGCCGGAAGATAAAGCCCTATTTTCGAAGTCGTGAACTTGAAGTTTCCGGCACTGCCTGCGGAGATGTTTGCAGAATCAACTTTGAGCGTGCCGTATCCGACAAGCATTACACAGTCATCTTCCCCGACAAAGTCTTCAATGATCATGTTGACCTGATTTTCATCAGAAATGCCGATCGAAAGCTCGTTTCCTGCCTTCAGAGAGGATAAAGCGGCACCGAACATGACCGCCGGAGTCGTATACTGACACTCCATCTCATCGTCACAGGAATATGAATTCTGGTAGAAAGATAAAGAAGAAGAGTCGTAGTAAGCAGCGATCCAGTGCGTGTTGGCCTGCGGATGCGGGATCGAATATGTTTCGCCGTTCATGGTTATCGATGCATTGAACAGCGCCGCCGTCCAGAGTTCATCCAATTGATTGCTGCTTTCCTGGAAGGCATCGAATCCGTTGTAAAGGTAGTCGAGTTTGTGTGTTCTTGCCGGGAAAGTCGCAAGCGGTTCGAGTTCAGAAGCCATGCAGTTTACCGTGAGCCAGCCGTTGCAGTGGTCGTTGCACTCGACATTGCCGCTTTTATATGAACTGTCGATTTCAGAACAAGGTCTCGTATCCCCTATCTCGCAGATCTCACCGTCTTCAACAGTGCCGTTGCCGCACTTTGCACCGTCTTCTCCGGCAGGATCGTCGTCGGGAACAGTATCGGAAGTGTCAGTCGTATCGCTGTCAGCAGCACTATCCGTATCGTCAGCGGCACTATCCGTATCGTCAGCAGTACCGCCGTCAGAGCCGTCATCATCGGGACTGTCGTTTTGAGCCGCCTTATCAATGCAGACACCGGCCGCGGAACACTCCAGGCCGTCGTTGCAAGTCCTGTTCGGATAGCAGTTTCCGCCCAAAGTGCCGGTTTCGGCTTCAGTGACAGGGTCGTCTCCGCATGAAACAATCAAAAAAAGCGCAAAAAGAAGAATGATCGTTTTTTTCATAAAAGCCTCTGTTTTTGATTAAAAATCAAGAAAAAAGATAGTTATTCAGCCGGTTTTTCGAAGACTTCCTTTCCGTCAACGCATTTCCAGCCCTGTTTTGCAAGCTCTTCGTGATCGAAGTTGATCCCTTCTTTTGCACAGTTTGCAAGAAGGAACTGCTCCATCTCTTTGAATTTGCCGACTCTCGAGTAAATAAGCGCGGTGTTGCCCATCTTTCTCTCTTTGTGATTGATGTTGGCACCTTTGTTGATGAGAAGTTTCACAAGGTCGGTGTGACCGTATTTCGCAGCAAGTGCAAGAACGTGCCAGCCTTCGTAGTCATATTCTTCGATATCGACTTTCGGAGCCGTAACGTCTTTCCACTCGGTGTCGAACGGGTTCTTTTCCCACCAGTTTTTCGATTTTTCCTGTTCTCTCATCTTGTCGAGCTCTTTTTTGGTGAGTCTGACTCTCTTCGTCCAGGTCTTTTTGCCCTCTTCGATGATGTAGTCTGCAGTTGCGACAAGTCTTGCCTCTTTGCCCGGATCTTTCGGGTCGACTTCCTGAGCAACGACATAGAAAAGCGGACCTCTGACATTTTCGCCGTCGGTCTCTTCAAGTCTTGCGCCTTTGGAGATGAGGAACTTCATGATGTCGACGTATCCGCCTTCAGCAGCGTAGTGAAGAAGGTTCTTCTGGTCGCGGTCGTAGGAAGTTCTCGTAACTTTTCTCTGGAAAAGCATATCGCGTTCTTCTTCCTTGCCCTGGCCGAATTCATAGATTATCGTTTCACGGCTCTGCTCGACATCATCAACGAGAACAGGCGAACCTTTCTGGACGAGGAGTTTTACGAGATCAAGGTCACCGGTTTCGACAGCGTAGAAAAGCTCAGTCTTCTGACGGAGATGAACGTCTTTTTTATCAAGATTCTCGATAACTTCTTCCATTCCGGGCTGAACTTTGCCTTCGATCTTGAGTACAAGGGGCTTTTCCTTGATAACGAGAGGTTTCTGTTTCCAGACTTTCGCACCTTTGCCGAGGAGATATTTTGCAAGGTCCATTTTGTGGGCCTTCATCGCGAAAATAAGGGCCGAAAGCTCGTATTTGTCGGTCGCGTTGAGGTCTGCACCGTTTGCAAGCATATAGTCAACGAGTTCTTTCGAACCGCTTTGAGCCGCCATCATAAGAGGAGTTCTGCCGAAGTTGTCCGCCTGAGCGATGTCGGCTTTTGCGTTGATAAGCGCTTCAACGACAGCTTTGTCGCCCTTTCTTGCCGCAGCCATAAGCGGAGTGTCGCCGTCGTCGCGCTTCGTGTTGACATTGGCACCTTCTTCGATGAGGTAGTCGACAAGGTCTTTTTTGCCTTCAGAAGCAGCCATATAAAGCGGAGTTCTGCTGCGTCCGTCTTTGGTATCGACGAGAGTTCCTTTGCCGATCTCAGCTTTTACTGCAGCCAGATCACCTTTTGTCGCAGCCTCGATGATCGCCGGAAGCTCTTCTTTGATCTCATCGTCTACGAATTTCGGTTTTTCTTTCTTTTTAGCCTCTTCAGCCTCTTTATAGGCTTTGTTTCTTTCAGCCGCCTCTTCCATTTTCTGCATCATCACATCGTGACCGTTTCCGCATGCGATCATTGAAAGCAGGCAAATCATAAGCATGAAAAATTTTTTCATTTCTGACTCCAAAAAATAGTTAAACACAAAAAAACGGTGCTTTATAAACAAAAGAATAAATTTTATCAATTTTTTTGCATAGCCGCCGCACGGGATTCCGGTTCTTGATGCCGCCGCCGGGATATCGTTATACCGAGATACCGTAATATCGACAAAATTCAGCGGCGGCCGGAAATTACTTGAGGTTTTCAGGATTCAAAGCTTCAAGTTCGGGCAGAACGAAGCGGCCGTCCTTTCTGATGAGGACGTCATCGAAATAGATCTCGCCGCCGCCGTATTCCGGAGTCTGGATCATGACGAGATCCCAGTGGATCGCAGACTGGTTGCCGTTGTTGCAGTCTTCGTAGCATTCGCCCGGAGTGAAGTGGATCGATCCGCAGATCTTTTCGTCGAAGAGGATGTCGACCATCGGCTTCGTGACATACGGGTTTACGCCGATAGCGAACTCGCCGACATACCTTGCGCCTTCGTCGGTGTTGAAGATTTTTTCAAGTTTCGGAACATCGCTGCCTTCGATCTTGACGATCCTGCCCTTTTCGAAAGTGAGGATGACTTTGTCGAACTTCGAGCCCTGGTAAACTGTCGGGGTGTTGTATTCGATGACGCCGTTTACCGAATCCTTGACCGGAGCCGAGTAGACTTCGCCGTCAGGAATGTTGCACTGACCGGAGCATTTGATGCCGGGAAGCCCTTTGATCGAGAACGTGAGGTCTGTCCTTCCGGGTCCGAGCAGGCGGACTTTGTCAGTCTTGTCCATAAGTTCCTTCAAAGGATCCATCGCTTTGTCCATCTTTGCATAGTCGAGCGAGCAGACATCGAAATAGAAGTCCTCGAAAGCTTCCGTGCTCATCGATGAAGCCTGTGCGTAGCTCGGGTTCGGGTATGCGAGGATGCACCACTTCGTGTGGTTTACTCTCTGTTTGAAGTGGACCGGAATAAGGTATTTTTCGCCGTTTTTCTTCTGGATCTCAGCCGGAACATCAGAAAGTTCGTAGCTGTTGTTTCTGCCGTTGATCGAAATGTAAGCCTGCATCTTTTTCATTCTGAGAAGGTCGACTTCGCACATCGTATCGAACCATTCGTCGTCCGCATTGAGAAGGAGTTTCCTCTGAAGCTGATAGTCGGTGTAGTTTACGAAAGCTCTGCCGCCGGCAGCTTTGACTTCTTCGATCAGAGCGTGCACCAAAGGAAGCGGCCAGTGGTCTCTGAGCTCGATGAGAATGTTTTCACCGGGTTGAATGTGAGTGCTGTAACGAATAAGGTTTTTCGCGACCTTTGCGATTCTCGGATCTTTCATTTTTCCCTCCAAAGTTAAATAAAAACAAAAAAACGGGAAAGTTTATTTGCGGCGGTTTTTAAGTCAAATAAAGAGTTTCAGAGGCCTGATTTTCCTCTTTACCTAAAAAAATCGCGTTTCTTTTGCTCTTTTCAGATAAATCACTATAATTCCGCGGCATTTTTTGGGAGTTTAAAAAAATGAGGGCAATTATGAAAAAAGCACTTCTGGTTTTTATGGTTTTAGTTGCGGTTTTCGCGGTTTCATGCGGCAGCGCGGACAAAAAGAAAGATGAAAAATACCATCTTTCCGACTACAAGGAATCTGCTATGCGCTACCTTCCGCTCGCAGTGGGCAACAGTTGGAAATACAAGGTCAACTACTTCGGTCAGAGCGGAGAGCAGGAGATCAGCATCGTCGGAACTGACGGAGACTGGTTCCTTGACAACAAAGGCGGCAGGCTCAAAACCGACAGGCACGGAATACGCGACGCGGAGAGATATATCCTGATGTTCCCGCTCCAGAGAGAGTCCTGGATCACGATAATCAAGCGGAATACCCGTGAGATCAGAAAAACTGAAGGAGTTGATGAGACTGTAACCGTCCCGGCAGGAACATTCGAAGGAACGATCAAAGTCCACACTCAGGTCGAACTTCCCGGTAAAAAAGTGCTTCACTCATACCACTATTTCGCGCTCAAAGTCGGCATCGTCAAGATAGTTACAGTTCTCGAGGATGTCCGTGAAAACAAGATGATACCGCAGACGACGACAGAACTTGTAAGTTATGCCGTGGAGTAGGAAATGACTAAAAAAATGATAATTTTCGATTGGAACGGCACTCTGATCGACGATGTCTGGCTCAATCTGAACGCGATAAACGGCGTTTTGGAAAAGCGCGGCATCAAACCGATAACAATCGAATATTACAAGGAAAATTTTTGTTTTCCAGTCTCAATTTTCTATAAAGAACTCGGACTCGACCTGAAAGAATGGGATGATATCGCAAAAGAATTCGGAAATCTCTATATGTCCGGCATCGAGAAGGTAAAACTTTTCCCCGATGTGATCCCCTCGCTTGAAGAACTCAGGAAAGCAGGCATAGAAGCGGGGATCTTCTCGGCAATGGAGCACAATACCCTCAACAGACATGTCGAAATGCTGCGTATCTCACAATATTTCCGCTTCATCGAAGGAATAGAAAACCACTACGCCGAAGGAAAGACCCATCTCTGCAAAAAGATCCTCGAAAAATCGGGATATTCCGAAAAAGAGCTCCTCTTTGTCGGCGACACCTGTCACGATTACGAAACGGCGAAGGCCATAGGATGCGACATCGCTCTGGTTTCACGCGGACACAACACTGCTGAAATCTTGAGGAACACTGGTGCTCCGGTCTTCAATTCCATAAGCGAACTTATAAAAATAAGAGGTTGATTTGAAGAATTTATTCATTATTTTTTCCATGATCTGCATATCGTTTGCGGTTTCCTGCTCCTCGGGAAAAGGCGGATCTTCAAAAGGTCCGAAAAAAAGCGACGATTCAGAAATAGGTCTGGTCGAGATCGAAGGCGGCGAGACGCTGAAAGTCTCAGGATACTCGAGAGACAAGGAAGTAGCACGCAAAATGAAGCTGCTCGAGGAGGATTTCTTCGAATGTTATCAGGATTCCGTAAAGATCGGCGAAGCTGAAAACGTCAATATAGACTTTGATATCGAAGTCGACAGCGACGGATTCTTCGAAATGATCGAAATAGCGAAAATGAAGTCAAAAAAAGAAATGAAGATCGCCAAATGCATCAAAAAGGAGATGGAGATGATCGGTGTCAGGCCCGGAAATCCGCGCCGCGTCCAGTTCAGTCTCTCCTACCGTGTCACGAAGGAAAAGGTGAAACGCAGCGAAAAACACGGCCGCATGAACGACCTTCGTTCGCAGACGATAGCCTCTCTTGCAAAAATGAAGAAATTTAAAGACTGTTTTGATGCACGCAGGGCGAAGAATCCGAAACTCCAGGGGAAATTCACCCTTAAATTCATGCTTTCAGAAGACGGCGAAGTCTATGACATCAAACTGAGAAACAACACTTTCACCGATAAATATGTGATAAACTGCGCTGTTGAAAAACTCGAGGACACCATTTTTCCTAAAGGCGACAGTGATGACGAAGTCGAGATCAATTTCGATTTCACCGCAACTTCAGACAATCCGAGACCTGAAAAACCGAGAAAATCTTTGAGCCTGTAAATTTCCGCCGCCAATTTGTGTCGATATTTCGTAATTTCGATATTCCGATATTTCGAGAGCGGCGACCGTTATTCAGCGGCTGTTTTTTTGATTTAATTATTGATTCTTCGCAGCGAGTTTTGCTTTGATGTATTCGTCGAGGCCGCCTTTCTGCATGATCTCGTCGACTTCGGGAGGAAGCGGAGGGAACGACACGGTAGAACCGTCAGGAAGAATAACGGTGCCTGTCTCAGTGTTTATCTCAACTGTATCTCCCCTTTTTACTTTGCCGAGAAGGTTTTTGATCTCAAGCGCAGGAAGTCCGGCATTGATGCAGTTCCTGAAGTAGATCCTGCTGTATGATTCAGCGATGACCGCCCCCATTCCAAGGTATTTGAAGCAGAATGCAGCCTGCTCTCTCGAAGAACCGCAGCCGAAATTTTTGCCGGCGATAATAATATCTCCCGGTTTCACTTCCTTGATAAAATCAGGGTCTTCATCCTCAAGAGCATGAGATGCGATCTCTTTCGGATCGGTGACCGTATAGGTGTATTTTCCGGGAAAAATGACATCGGTGTTCACATCGTGTCCGTAAACAAAAACTTTTCCTTTGATGATTGCCATGGATTCCTCCTTAAAAATTATTATTCAGAGACTATGAACGCATCCTTTTTTAAATTTCTGACTTTTGGAAGTTCGGCTTCTGCAGCTTCGCGGGAATCGAAACATCCGGTCCTGATTTTAAACAATTTTTTACCTTTGCTCTCACTCTCTACGACCCTCGGATCCAAAGATCTGAACTGTTTTTTTGACGCAGCGGCCTGTTCAGCGCTGTCCAGAGAGGCGATCTGTATCGAGAAACGGCATTTTGCAGCCTTCTCCTGTTTCAAAGCCGCACTTTTTTCTTTCAAAATATCGTCTATCGTTTTGTTTTCGGCAGGTTTCGGTCCGGCAGGTTTCGGTTCGGCTGGTTCAGGTTTTTCCTGCAGAGACGTTTCATGAAACGTCTCTACGTTTTCGGCCGGTTTCTGTGCGGGTTTAAGATCATCATCCTTTTCAACTTTTTCAGCTTTTTCAGGTTTTTCTGGTTCCTGTACGGATGTCTCAGGGGAGGTCTCCGCGGGTCGTCCGGGATCGTCGCTTTTTTCTACAGATCCAGGTCTTTCGGCAGATGCTGATACGTTATCCGAACAAACGATGTCCATATTTATAACATCGTTTTCATCCATCAGCCCTTTCTGGCGCGCCGCGTCTCTGAGTTTAAGATATTTTCCGCGAAGTTCGTCAGAATTGAAGATGCAGACAGAGAGTTTCTCGTTGATCCCCTCTTCATCAGAGCTGGTCCTGTCGACATTGCGGCGGCCGTTTTTTCCTATCACGACACCGCTTACGAATGCGGCTGTAAGGAGAAAGACCAGAACGAGTATAAGTTTTACTATCAAAGCCGGAGTAAAATCGCCGTTGTTCTTCATTTATCCACGCTGCCTCTCTTTTCTTCTTCTGTTAAGTCTTTTTGCGAGCAGAAGCGGATCCGCCTCTTTATAATTTCCTGCGATCTCGCTGTAAAGAGAAAGCAGGGATCCGCAGTTTTCGCTTATATCCGGGACTCTGAAATCATCGGTTACGCGCATGAAGTAGTAGAGCCTCTTTCTGTTGCGCTCAAGTTCCGAAACAGCCTCAGCTATCGCCCTCGGTGTGATCTCATCGAGCACGATCCCTCTTCCTGACCTTCTTACTTTTTCCGCAATAGCGTTTTTGCTGGAAACGATCAGAGCCTTTCTTTCGGAAACGGCATTGTTCACCAGAAAAGTGTCGTTGCGCGGCCATTTTGCCGGAATTATCAGGACATCGGCCGTGTTGAGGACTGCATTCATCCTTCCGCCCTGGATCAGACCGTGAAAAAATATGTCCGGACTTTTGACACGCTGTTTAAGCCTGTTGAAATAAGGCGAATTTTCATGCGTCTCGCCGTAGATATGCAGCTCGTTGCGATAACCTTCCTCATAAAGGATATTGAACGCTTCGACAAGCTCAAGGATCCCTTCTTCCGGCAGAATCTCGCCCATAAAGCAGAATTTCACGGCACCCTCGATCTCAAAAGGCCGGTTCCAAAAATCGAGTTCCCTCATGATCCCCTGTTCCATAAAGACCGCCTTGTTTTCAGCGATCAGCGGACGGTAGAAAAGGTTGTATTCAAGTTCCGAAAAAAACACGAACTTGTCGCAGAAAGATATGACTTCGTCAGCCATTTCGGCGCGCTCACCGAACACTGCCGGATCGATCCCGCTTTCAGAAACACGGTTGTAGTATCTGCTGAACCTGCCGATATTTTCAAACCAGTAAGAGCGCGACTTAGGCTTTACGGCTGAGATCAGTCTGCGCACAAAAGAAGTTATCGATGAATTCACGAAATTGGAGACTCTCACTTTTTCCATACTTTCTCCAAGTCCTTTTTCAAAAAGAGAATTTGAAAAAAGAAATCCGTCACAGAAAGTGTAAACCACCGGTATACCGCGTTCCTTAGCGATTGCCGGATAGTTGAATGAATGGTTTTTGAGACTCCAGATGTGGATCGCGTCGAAGTGGGCGTCTTTCAGAATAAAACTGAAGATGTCATCCATTTTTTCGTTCAGGTAAGTCTCGCTGAAAGAATCGAGCCTGGTAGGAATGTACGTCACCATCCTGCGGTATTTTGGCGACTGCGTTATGCTTAGCGAAAAATGTTCTTCCTTATCTGAAAATTCGGGATAAAAGAGAGTCAGAGCCGCCTTTTCGGACATACAGTCGGCAAGCTGCTCGACAAAACTGTTGAAAAACGCCAGTGAGGCGCCGCTCTGAGGAGACGAATCCAGAACAAAAAGGACCGACAGTAAATTCTCAGAATCCACAGATCTCCCCTTTCAAAGCAGAATATGCTGCCGTTGCAGGGCTGGCCAGATGAACTTCACCGTTCCCCTGTTTGCCTTTGAAATTGCGGTTCGAAGTCGAAACAATGACTTCACCGTCGCCCGTCATGCCGATCTGGCCTGAAGCACAGCCGCCGCAACCAGGATTTGCGATTACAAAACCTGCATCGAAGAGCGTTTCGAGAACGCCCGATTTCATAAGTTCGCCGTAGATCCTGCGCGAGGAAGGAACAATATATCCGTTCGTCTTGATCTTCTTGCCTTTTACGATCGCCGCGACATCTTCAAAATCGGATATCCTGCCGTTCGTGCAACTTCCGATAAAGACTGTATCAACCGCCTTTCCTGCGAATTCGCTGACATTATGGACATTGTGCGGATGCGGCGGAGCAGCAACTAAAGGCTCCGTGAGCGCATCAAGATCGAGCTCGTATTCAGCAGCATATTTCGCGTCAGGATCGGCCTTGATCTCTTCAAGACCTTCAAGCCCTGTCGTCGGGATCATTATCGAAATAACACCCATCTCCGTCCCCATGCTCGCGATCGTGACTCTCTCGTCAAGAGTGAGTTTTTCAGCTTCAGCGCCATAAAGCTCGACGACCTGACCTAAGAAAGTGCGCGAACCGAACTTTTTGAGCATGAAAAGAACGATGTCTTTCGCTTTGATGCCGGCTTTGCGTCTGCCTTTGAGAGTGAGTTTCACACTTTCCGGCACTTCGAACCAGGTCCTGCCCGTCTTCCAGATGTAGGAAATATCGACATCGCCCATTCCCTGGCCGAAGCAGCTTATTGCACCCATGATGTTGAAGTGGCTGTCGGTGCTGACGATCGTCATTCCCGGCTTTGCGTATTCGTCGATGAGGATGTGTGAACCGATCCCCGAATCGACATCGTATACCTTGAGTCCTTCCTTTCTCGCAAAGACCCTGCATCTCTGCTGGTTTACGGCATAAGGTATCGTTTTTGCAGGGGCAACGCAGTCGAAAGTGAACATCGTGCGCTCTCTGTCAGCTATCAAAGAGCCGGAAAAACTGCTTTCGAGGTTGTTGACGACGTTTGCTCCGCCGAAATCCCTCGCACTTTTGTAGTCGATATTGATCCAAACGATCGAACCCGGAGTAACAGGCTCGTTTTTGTCGATCAGATGGTTGTAAAAAATCTTTTCAATGATTGTTTTTCCCATATTTTTCTCCTCAAAAAAACATAAGCGGAATATTCTAAAGATGTAGGTTCAATTGTCAATCATCCGAATATTTTCCTCTTGACGTCACGGGTATAGGTGAATGCGCTGATAAGACTGAAAACTATCGACGACCAGATGAGGAAGTAACCTACTCCTGTCGGATCCCAGTCGATATTTACAAGAGCAAGCAGCGTTTTCTGGTTTATCATGAAAAAAGGAAGAGCGAACATCTGAAGCATGGTCTTTGTCTTGCCCCAGATATCGGCCGCGATGACTAAATCGTGCTCCATTGCAAGCGAGCGGATGCCGAAAATATAAAATTCTCTTCCCAGAATTATAATGACCGGCCAGGCCGAGATCTCCTGCATCGAAACGAGGAGAACCAGTGTCAGATTGACGATGAACTTGTCTGCAAGCGGGTCAAGCAGCTTGCCTGAGACAGAAACCGTGCCTGATTTACGCGCAAGATAGCCGTCAAAAAAGTCGGTGACAGTCGCTATCGTGTAGAAGATCCACGACCAGAGACGCATTACCGGCGTATTGAGCCAGATGAAAAGAAGAACGACAGGAACAAGGATTATTCTGATCGAAGTCAAAAGATTGGGGAATGTCAGAATGTCTTTCTTGAAGTTGCGCAGCTTATCCATAATTTTACGTTTTCCTGCATTTTTAGCTTTCTTTACCATGGCTCTTTCCCCGTATAAACTTTATAAAAACCGTGTATCTTATCGACATAATCCATCGTTTCGTCAAAAGGAGGCACTCCGTCGTAATAAACGACAGCAGCAGGTCCGGCGTTGTATCCGGCAACTGCGCTTTTGGCGTTGTTTTTGAATTTTTTCAGCATTTTTTTGAGATATTTCGTGCCGCCCATGATGTTCTGCTCGGCATCGAAAACGTTCTTCACTCCGACTTCAGCAGCCGTATCGGGCATAAGCTGCATGAGCCCTTTCGCACCGGCGCTTGAGACTGCTTTCGGATCAAAAAGCGATTCAGCCTTTATCACGCTTTTAATGAGGAAAAAATCGACTCCGTGCTTTTCCGAAGCTCGTCTGATGATCGCGTCATACTGATTTTCCTTCCCGGGATTTATCTTGTAGCCAGCTTTGTGCTTAACTTCGCCTTTCGTCACATAAAGCGGCTTGCAGGACCTGAGATCGGAACACTGATTCGTGAATGTGTAACGGTCTGAAAGCGGCTCGTAAAGGTAGTATATTTTCACCGTGTCGGCAAAAATCAGAAAAAAAGAAAAAATTGTCAGAAAAAATACCGCCAGGCGCATTATTTATTCCGTTTTCTCCTCTTCGGCTGCTTCCGTCTGCGATTTTGGCTCAACCGCTTCCATTATTTCATCGCGCTCCAGAGTCTCTTTCTCGATAAGCGCGGCTACGAGCCTTTCAACGCCGTCTCTGTGGGTCTCAAGCATGTTTTTAGCATCAGCATAGGCTGTTTCGATGATCTTCTGGACTTCCTCATCGATTTTCTGCGAGGTCGCTTCGCTCACCTGCGTCCTCTTTCCGAGCTCGCGGCCTAAGAAGACCTGTTCTTCCTTTTCACCGTAGCTGATAGGACCAAGATCCTCGCCCATGCCCCACTGCATGACCATATTACGGGCGATCTGCGTCGCGCGTTCGATATCGTTTCCTGCACCGGTCGTGATCCTGCCGATGAAGACTTCTTCCGCCGCTCTTCCGCCCATGAGGACTTTGATCCTGTCGATGAGCTCGGCTCTGTGATAGGAATACTTGTCCTTTTCGGGAAGCTGCTGCGTTACGCCCAAAGCCCTTCCGCGCGGCACGATCGAAACTTTGTGCACCGGATCGGCATATTTCGAATAGAGCCCGACGACGACATGACCCGCCTCGTGGTAAGCGGTATCCTTCTTTTCTTCGGGAGTCTGAACCATCGTTTTGCGCGCTTTTCCCATGAATATCTTGTCTTTCGCGTCTTCGATATCGGCCATCGTCACTTCGTTTTCAGATCGTGAAGCCGCGATCAGGGCCGCTTCGTTGAGAAGGTTGGCGAGATCGGCGCCCGAAAGCCCCGGAGTTCCTTTCGCTATATCTGCAAAATTGATATCAGGTGCGGTTTTTATCTTTTCAGCATGGACTTTGAGAATGAGTTCGCGCCCTTTGATGTCAGGAAGCGGCACGTAGACCTGTCTGTCGAATCTGCCGGGACGAAGAAGCGCCGGATCGAGGACGTCAGGCCTGTTGGTAGCTGCGATAACGATTATTCCGAGATCGCTTCCGAAACCGTCCATTTCGACTAAAAGCTGGTTCAAAGTCTGTTCTCTCTCGTCGTTTCCGCCGCCAAGACCTGCTCCGCGCTGCCGCCCTACCGCATCGATCTCATCGACAAAAATTATGCACGGAGCCTTTGCCTTCGCGCTTTCAAACAAATCTCTGACTCTGCTTGCACCGACACCGACGAACATTTCGACGAAATCGGAACCGCTTATGATGAAGAAAGGAACATCAGCTTCCCCCGCAACTGCTTTTGCAAGCAAAGTCTTGCCTGTTCCGGGAGGCCCCACAAGAAGGACTCCGTGCGGGATCTTCGCGCCGATCTTTGTGTAAACCGACGGTTTTTTGAGGAAATCAACGACTTCTTCGAGCTCTTCTTTCGCCTCATCCACTCCCGCAACATCCTTGAAACGGATCTGGTTCTGGTCCTTCGAGATCATTCTGTGCTTGCTTTTCCCGAAAGAGAAAGCCTTGTTGTTTCCGCCGTTCATCTGACGCAGGAAAAAGATGAAGATCGCGACGAAAACGATCATCGGAAGCCACGAAATGAGGAGAGTCTTCCAAAGCGAATCGTCTTCCGGCTTCTTGTAGGTCGCCGGGACATTGTTTTCTGCCAGAAATTCCGACATCCTTTCTCCGCTCGGGCCGATAACAGTGAATTTGGTGTCTTTTCCGTCGTTGAGAACGCCGCTGAACTCGATCCCGTCGATAAAAACCTCTTTGATCTCCTGATTTTTAACTTTCTGCCTGAACTCGGTCATGTTGATTTCGCTGACCGGAGCCGATTCCGTCATTCTTGAAAGACTTATGGCCACAAAAGCGAGAACTGCGATAAAAAGCCAAACGATCAAAGTCCTGTAATTGAATCTCATATATTTCTCCCAAAAATTTCACACATAAAAGAGCTTGCGACTCCATATAAGCACAAAAACGCAAAAGCGAAGTATCTTAGCAATATTTTTTGAAAATTGAAGTAAATACCTTTGAAAAAGAGACGAATCACTAAACAATTAGAATTTATGATAAATTTTATATGATAAAATTTGACTTGTCTGTCAAAATTTCTATTCTATTTATCAGAAAATTTTCTTTGATATCTTTGGAGGTTCAAATGCAAAAGTTAACAGTGAAAGGTGAGACTATTTCGGTAATTCGTGTGAACAACGAGGATTATCTTTGTCTGACTGATATGCTGAAAGCAAAAGACGGTGATTTTTTTGTCAGCGACTGGCTTAGAAATAGAAACACTTTGGAGTATATCGGTATTTGGGAGGAAGTTTACAATCCAAATTTTAATTATAGCGAATTCGCCACAATTAAAAGCCGGTCAGGTCTGAACAGTTTCAAGATAAGCGTAAAAGAGTTTGTGGAACGGACACACGCTGTAAGTCTGCAGGCAAAGGCGGGGCGTTACGGCGGCACTTACGCTCACAAAGACATAGCCTTTGAATTTGCGATGTGGATCAGCCCGGAATTCAAGATATATATGGTCAAAGATTTTCAGCGTCTTAAAGCAGAAGAACAGAAACAGCTCGGCTGGAGCGCAAAACGCGAACTTGCGAAGATAAACTATCACATTCACACGAGCGCAGTCAGCCGTAACCTGATCCCGCCTGAACTTACAGCGGCTCAAAAGTCTTTTGTCTATGCCGATGAAGCCGATATGCTTAATGTCGCGCTCTTTGGAATGACTGCAAAAGAGTGGCGCGATAGCAATCCGGAACTTTCCGGCAATATCCGCGATTATGCCACGATAAATCAGCTGATCTGCCTTTCAAATATGGAAAATTTGAACGCAGTTTTCATAAATGACGGGTTTCCGCAGTCCGAGCGTATAGAAAAACTCAACAAAATCGCCATTCAGCAGATGCAAATACTTGAAAATGTCGCTGAACAACGACTGCTAACAGATAAAAATTCAGGGAAAACTTGTTGAAAATCAAGCTCTTGTTTTGTGAGCCCGTACGCTAATCAGCGGTTCTGACACAGCGGACGTTGTATTTATGGTCTTTATTGTAATTTACGACCTCTCCTGTATCGAAATTTACCCGGAAAGCGACCGTTGCATCTTCCGATCTTTCCGAAGAAGACCAATACCATCCTTTATCTCCAAATTTGCTGTGATTTTTGCCGTCTTCACAGCCTTTGCAGTGCTCTGAGATCTCCGTTGCAGTACCGAAAGGAAGCTCATTGTTTTTCTCTGAAATCGGACACTCTCCATCAACTTCCGTTTCTTTACAGTTTATAATTAAACTTCGGAGTTCATCTATTGTAGGAAAACGCCAATCGTCGTAGCCGTTTTCCGAAAGTTTATCACAATATTTTTGTGCATCTTCCCACGTCATAACTTCCAAAGCCCTTTTTGACCAATCAGAAGTTGGGTTATCTTCTAGAGTTTCTTCAGTACCGCCGCATGAAACCAAAGCAAAAGCGGCAAAAAGTAACAGAGCAAATCTTTTCATTTTTTCCTCCTTAAAAAGTTGACAGAATATTTTTATAAAAATTTGTATAATTACTGAATTTTATTAAGAATTTCCTTGAAAAACGACGGTTTTTCTGTAGTATTAAAGTAGAAGAGGTTTGTTTGTTTGTCAACCCTGCTTTCATCGTCACAAAACCCGAAAAAAACGCAGAATTATAGGCATTATCAACCTAAATGCAATATTTAAATTAAAATGACTACTTAAAAAGAGGGCGATCGCCAGCAACTACCGGTTATCCGATAATATCCTCTCTCTGATCCGGAATTTCCGGATCGGGACCGTATGGATTCGGCCCGATCTCGCCGGGCTGGGCAGCCCAATACAGAAAGATCCAGCTTCCTATTCCCGGGATCAGAGAAACGAACCACCAGAGCCCTGATTTCCCGATATCGTGAAGGCGCCGCCACCTCAGAGCCATAGAGGGACAGAGAGTTGCCAGACAGTATATGCTCAACAGGATATTCCGGTGACCTTTGCCCGGGAATCCTCCGATAGCGATAAGTATCCCGAAAACAATGAGGTTAAACAAAACGAAATACCAGTACTCGCTTCTGCCTGCGCGCCCTTTGAACTCAAAATACTTTAAAAAAACACTTTTTACAGCCTGAAACATGTTCATGACAATACCTGAACTATTTACTGAAATAATTAAATTGACCTATTTGCCAGAAACTTTCGGGGGTTCGATGTATTTTTCGCGTTTGATGTATTCGATGACTGCCGCAGGAACGGAGATCTTTGTGTCGTTGAGTTTGAGTTTCGGCATCATTTCGAAGCCGTCGCCGCCGCCCGCAACGAAGGAATTTACTGCGAAAGTATAGGTCTTGCCTGCATCGAGAGCGGCACCGTTTACTTTGATGTTCGATGCTTTTCCGCCGGAAACGGAGAATTCAACGCCGTAGAAGTGGAGGAAACCGCCCTGCCCTTTGTTTTTGAGCGAAAGGTTGATGACTTCCTCAAGCTGCGAGCCGCTGATCGAACCTGTGACGATCGTGTCTTCGAACGGGAAAACGCTGTAGATATCCATCTCGTTGACTATGCCGCGGTTGAGCCCCTGCCTGATCGCGCCGCCGTTTGCAAAAGCGATGTCGACATTTGCTCTTTCCTTCATGACAGATGCGATGAAAACGCCGAGAGTCGAAGGATTGTTGCGTACGAAATTCCTTTCGCCGTTGAAAGAGTCTGCAAGTTCGCCTACGACCTGAGTCGAAAATTCACAGTTGAAATCGTTGAGCATTTTCAGCATAGCCTCATTTTCAACAAGGTCTTTGCCGCGGTTTTCGTAGGTTACGCTTCCGTTGCTTTTAACTATCTTTTCCTTGATGTTTATCGGGTAAAGCTTGAAATTCTTCTGGACGAGCTCCTTGCCTTCGAAGTAGAAGTCGAATCTGCCGACCCATTTTCCGAGCCCTTCTGTCTGGATTATCGGAACATTGTTGACGTAAACAGGCTCATTCATCTGGACTTTCGTCCTTCCTCCGATGATGAGATCGATCCCGGGAACTTCTTTTGCAAGTTTGATGTCGCTCGGATAGCCGTCAGCATCGACTTCCTTGTCTGAATAGCCGAGGTTCGAAAGAACGACTACGAAATCATTGTTTTTCTTGAGTTCTTCGACTGCTTTTTTCGCAGCTTCGATCGGATCCTGGACCTTTACGAGACCCTCGACGCCGGCGTTGGAGATCTTCTCAAGTTCAGGAGTCGTGATACCGACGAAAGCGACTTTCACGCCGTTTATCATCTCTTTCTGGATGAACGATTTGCCGACCTGCTTGTTATTTTTGTAGAAAAGATTGGCAGACATGAACGGGAATCTCGCCTCTTTCTGCATTTTTTCGAAAGTTTTCATCCCGAAGTCGAATTCGTGGCTTCCGATAAGCATCCCGTCGTAACCGATCAGGTTCATACCCGAGATCATCGGCAGGTTTTCGCAGACATTGCTTCTGGGATCGCCCATCGTCACGTTTCCGCTGCTGAGGACGACAACATCGCCGTTCGTGAGCTGGACTTCGTTCCTGATCTGCTCGACAAGAGTTTTCTGCGCCGCGAGACCGCCTGTTTTCGGACTGTCGGGAGCGTCAAACGCCCATGCCATACCGTGAGAATCGTTTGTAAAAAGGATCGTGAGGAGTCTCGGCTCCGCGAAAAGCGAAAAACTGAGACCGCAGACAAAGAGGAAAACCAAAAAATTTCTTTTCATTTTGAAACCTCCAAAAATTCAGACGCGGTTTTATATACCAAAGAAATAATTTAGTCAAAAGTAGTTTTTTAATAATAGACCGGCTAAAAAAGGCCCGCACAAAGAGGCAGTAGAAAAAAAGGGCTTCCCGAAGGAAGCCCGTAAAAAGAATAACTGACTGATTTAATTAGTCTTTGTATTCTCTGATAGCCTGACCGAGTCTCTTTACGCCCTCGATGATCTGCTCGTCTTTGCAGTAGGAGAAGTTGATCCTGAGGGTGTTCTTTCCGCTGCCGTCGCAGTAGAAGACCGTTCCGAGAACGAATGCGACCTTGTTTGCGATCGCGATCTTGAAAAGTTTCTCAGCATCCATGTGCTCAGGAAGGTAAACGAAAAGGAAGAGACCGCCTTCCGGGTTCGTCCATTTTACCCCTTCCGGAAGGTATTTTTCGAAGCAGTCCATCATGAGGTCTTTTTTGTGTTTGTAAAGTTTGATGATGTCGCCGAGTTTGGTCGAGAAAAGGCCTTTTTCCATGTATCTGCCAGCAATTCTCTGAACGAAAGGCGGTGTGCAGAGGTCGACTGACTGTTTCGTGGTGACGAACTTGTCAATGATCTTCGGATCTGCGATTACCCAGCCGATCCTGAATCCCGGAACAAAGATCTTCGAGAAAGTTCCGAGCGTGATGGTCGTTCCTTCCTTGTCGAGCTGATAGATCGTGGGCTGAGCCTCGCCTTCGAAACGAAGTTCTCTGTAGGGGCTGTCCTCAACGATGAGAACGTGGTATTTGTGAGCGATCTCTATGATCTCTTTTCTTCTGAATTCCGGCATCGTGACACCCGACGGGTTCTGGAAATCGGGGATGATGTACATGAATTTTACCTGCTCGCCTTTAGCCTGAAGCTCTGCAAGTTTTGCTTCGAGAAGTTTCGGATCCATACCGTGTTCGTCGGAAGGAATTCCGATGGGGCTTGCGCCGAAAGCGTTGAAAGCCTGAAGTGCGCCGAGGTAGCTCGGGAACTCAACGATGACTTTGTCGCCCTTGTTGATGAAAACTCTGCCGAGGAAGTCGAGCGACTGCTGGCTTGCGGTCGTGATGACAAGATTTTCCTTCGTGATGTCGAGACCCATCTCACGGTAGCGTTTTACAAGCTGTTCTCTCAGAAGGTCGTCACCTTCGGTCGTGCCGTACTGCAGTGCGAAAGCAGCTTCGTTCTTAAGAACTTCTTCGGTAACTTCGCGAAGTTCCTCTACCGGGAAAGTTTCCGGAGCCGGAAGACCGCCTGCAAAAGAAATGATTCCGGGTTCCTTCGTAAGTTTAAGCAACTCTCTGATAGCCGATTTTTTCGCCCTTTTGGACATGTCTGAAAAATAACTGTCAAGATTTGAATACATGATTTCCTCCGATAATTAGGTTAATAAAACAAACAACGGCCTAATGTAGACTTATAATTTAGGGAAAGCAAGTATTTTCGGGAATCAAAAAAAATCTTCCGGCTTTCCCCCTTGAAACCGCGAAAAGTTGTTTATAACAGATGCCGGATTTTAAATGGAGGTTGCTATGGATTACAATGTGAACGAGAATGAAACGAACAAAGATTCGTGGAAAAACTACGGAAGAAACATTGTCGATCTTGCCAAAGCGGGGAAACTCGACCCTGTGATCGGGCGTGACGGTGAAATCAGAAGGATCATCAGGATCCTTTCGAGAAGGACCAAAAACAACCCGGTCATCATCGGTCAGCCCGGTGTCGGCAAGACGGCGATCGTTGAAGGTCTGGCACGGAGGATCGTCCGCGGCGACGTGCCTGTAAGCCTTCAGAACAAAGAGATCTTCGAGCTCGATATGGGTGCCCTTATATCGGGAGCGAAATACCGCGGCGAATTCGAGGAAAGGCTGAAAGACGTCCTTAAAGCGGTCAAGGAATCGGAAGGAAAAATCATCCTTTTCATCGATGAACTTCACACGATCGTCGGAGCGGGCAAAACCGACGGCAGCATGGATGCGGCGAATATGCTCAAACCTATGCTGGCACGAGGCGAGTTGCACTGCATCGGAGCTACGACTCTCGACGAATACAGGAAGTACATCGAAAAGGATGCCGCCCTTGAAAGAAGGTTCCAGCCTCTTATCGTCCAGCCGCCGGATGAAGACGAGACGATATCAATTCTGCGTGGTCTTCGTGAGCGTTTCGAGATCCACCACGGTATCACGATTTCTGAAGGAGCGATCGTGGCGGCGGTAAAACTTTCGAACCGTTACATTTCAGACCGTTTCCAGCCCGACAAGGCGATAGACCTTATCGATGAAGCGTGCGCAATGCTCAGGACAGACAACGACAGCATGCCGGCAGAGCTTGACGACCTCAAGCGTAAGAAACTTCAGCTCCAGATCGAGTTCGAAGGTTTCCGCAGAAAGGATTCGGGTGCGACAAAAGAGGAAATCAGAAACGTCGAGGAACGTCTGAAAGAGACAACTGACGAGTACGACAAACAGTACAAGATCTGGCAGAAGGAAAAGGCTTCGATCGAAGAGGTCAAAAAACTCAAAAAAGAGATCGACGAGGTCAAGACCATGATCGAAAGGGCTCAGAGCGAAGGCGACTTCAACAAAGTGGGCGAACTCCAGTACGGAAAGCTGAGAACGCTTGAAGCAAAGCTGAAAGAGGCTCAGGAGATCACCAAAAACGAAAATGTCATGGTTACCGAAGTCCTTACCGAAAAGCAGATCGCAGAAGTCGTCAGCAAGTGGACAGGCATTCCGGTTTCGAGCATGACCCAGACCGAAAAAGAGAGGATCCTCAATCTTTCGAACAGGCTGAAAGAGGAGATAATCGGTCAGAACGAAGCAATCGAAAGTATCACGAGGGCGATCCTGAGATCGCGTGCAGGTCTTACCAACCCGAACAGGCCGCTCGGTTCCTTCATTTTCGTAGGCCCCACGGGTGTCGGCAAAACAGAACTTGCCAAAAAACTGGCGGAACAGCTTTTCGACACGGCTGACAACATGGTTCGTATCGATATGAGCGAATACATGGAGAAATTCTCCGTTTCGAGACTTATCGGCGCGCCTCCAGGATACGTCGGCTACGACGAAGGGGGACAGCTCACCGAAGCGGTCAGGAGAAAACCCTACTCCATCGTTCTGCTTGACGAGATCGAGAAGGCGCACGAG
>JAEESW010000051.1 GCA_016290135.1 bacterium | reverse complement strand
GAGTCCTGCATGAGCTTTCATCCCCGCCGCTGCAGTCATCTTTGCAGAAAGCGTATCCGCCTGAATAATCAGAGCTGATCTCGGTGCATTCTTTTGTGCCGCCGTCGCAGACTTCGCCGTCATCAAGATTTTTGTTGCCGCACTCAGGAGAAGTTTCTTCCGGATCCGTTGGGTCCGAGGTCGGATCGTCGGTCGGTTCTACGACATCCTCATCCGTTACCTCTTCATCCGGAAGCTGATCGTCCGTTTTTTTCTCATCTCCGCAGGATGTCACGAACATCATGAACATCACCGCAAGAACTAAAGTTGTAAATTTCTTCATCTTTGCCTCCAAACTAAAAAAGTACCAAAACAAAACGGCGGATATGATAATAAGTTATTATTTTAAAGCAATGAAAAAATTTTTTAGAGGGTTGCAAAAAAAATAAAAAGTGATAAATAGGACGGTTTTGATTGTTTCAAAGGAGAACGACATGCAGAAAATCACGAGACCGCAGGCAGAGCTTGTTCCTATGGTCGTTGAAAAAGAGGGCGGCGGAGAAAGAGCTTACGACATCTATTCGCGTCTCCTCAAAGACAGGATAATTTTTATCGGCGACGAGATCACTGATGACCTCGCAAACGCCGTTGTCGCACAGCTTCTTCTTCTTGAAGGACAGGACAGCGAACAGGATATATACATCTATGTCAACAGCCCGGGCGGATCGGTAACGGCAGGACTTGCGATCTACGACACGATCCAGTACATCAAACCCGATGTTTCGACGATATGCGTCGGTCAGGCTGCAAGCATGGCGGCTGTACTTCTTGCCAGCGGGACGAAGGGAAAACGCTTCTCTCTCCCTAACTCGCGAATCATGATCCACCAGCCTCTCGGCGGCTTCCGCGGTCAGGCTACGGATATCGAGATCCAGGCAAAAGAGATACTTTTCATCAAAGACCGTCTTCTTCAGATCCTCCACACCCACACAGGCAAGGATCCCGAGACTCTGCACGCCGATATGGAACGAGATTTCTTCATGTCGGCCGACGAAGCGCTCAAATACGGTCTTATCGACAGCGTAGTAACAAAAAGATAGGTCAAAATGGCACAGCGGAACAAACAGGATATACACTGCTCCTTCTGCGGAAGGCCGCAGACGGAAGTAGGAAGGATAATCTACGGAAGGAACGCATATATCTGCAATGAATGCGTTGAAATGTGCTCGGAACTTTTGAACGAACAGCCCGAAGTTCCGGAAAGCGGTAAAGCCAAAAGCCGGATCCCCCGCACTATTTCCGTGACTCCGATGCAGATAAAGAACCATCTCGATCAGTTCGTTATCGGGCAGGATTACGCGAAAAAAGTCCTTTCCGTCGCAGTCTACAACCACTACAAAAGAGTGAATTCCTCAGAGAAAGGCAGCCTGCAAAAGAGCAACATACTTCTTCTCGGGCCGACAGGATCAGGAAAGACCCTGCTTGCAAGGACTCTTGCGAAATTCCTCGATGTCCCCTTCTCCATTGCTGACGCAACGACTCTGACGGAAGCGGGATATGTCGGTGAAGATGTCGAAAACGTCCTTCTTTCACTGATCCAGGCAGCCGACTACAACATCGAGAAAGCCGAGAGAGGCATCATTTACATCGATGAGATCGACAAAATAGCGAGAAAATCAGAGAACCGTTCCATAACCCGCGATGTCAGCGGCGAAGGAGTGCAGCAGGCTCTGCTCAAAATCGTCGAGGGAACAGTCGCGAATGTCCCTCCGACCGGCGGAAGAAAGCACCCGCAGCAGGAATATATAAAAATCGACACATCGAATATCCTTTTCATTGTCGGCGGCGCATTTGAGGGGATCGACAAGATCATCGCACGCAGGATCGGCAGAAAAAAAGTCGGTTTCGGCGCGCAGCTCGCTAAAAAGACCGATGAAAGCAATATCCTGGCAGAGATCCAGCCGGTCGACCTGCTCCGTTTCGGACTCATTCCGGAACTTATCGGCAGACTTCCGATGACAGCTTATCTTCAGGAACTTTCCGCTGCTGATCTGCGCAGGATCCTTACCGAGCCGAAAGACGCGCTCATCTCGCAGTATAAAGAGCTTTTCAAACTTGACGGCATAGAGCTTTCATTCTCCGATGCCGCTTTGGATTCGATCGTCAAAAAGACCGAACTTCTCAAAACAGGCGCCAGAGGGCTCAGAAGGATCCTCGAAACGGCGATGCTCGACATCATGTATGCCGCGCCTGAGGAGAAAGGAAAGGTCAAAGAAATAATCATCACGCCCGAAGTCATCGAATCGGGCCAGGGACCCTTGAAAAAATACAAATCCGAAATTTCCGTCAAAGGAGCGTAGTTTTAATGATTTCCAAAAATACTTTCCCATTGTTCCTCTATAACGAAACTGTAATATTCCCCTATTATTCTTTCACCATTTCCGTTGAAGATCCGCATGAGTACGAAGTCTTCCGCAAAGCCTTCAGCAAAGAGGAACAGATCGTCGTTGCGGCGTTCAGAAAACTTCCGGACGATCCCGAAAAAAGCATCTTTTTACCGGTCGCCACACTGTGCGACGTCATCCACATCGAAGAAATGGATCCCGGCAAATACAAAATCGTTCTCGCCGGCGCGAAACGTGTCGTTTTCCAGTCGTACGAAAGAAACCCGCGTACCCAGCTTTTCACGGTAAAGATCAAAGAATTCAAGACTGTGTATCCGAAAGACAAGGACCCGATAATCGCAAGGAGAGTTTTGGAAGACTCCCTCAGAAGATACTTCGATATCGCAGGATTTCCCCCGGAAAAGGCGAATCAGATAATCGAAGAGGAAGATTTGGAGGATTTTGCCGACTGCTGCGCTTCATCTCTCGATCAGTCCATTGATCCTGAGGGGTTCCGCAAGGTTTTCGAGGAGACCGACATCAGCAAAAGGATATTCATGCTGGTCGACATCCTCGTTGCCGAAACGAATATCGTAAATCTTGAGAACGAAATAGATGACGAGGTCCATGACCGCTTTGAAAAAAGCCAGCGCGAGCAGTTTTTAAGGGAAAAGATCCGCGTCATTAACGAAGAACTCAACGGTGAAAGCTTTCAGGATGAGCCGGTCGGCGGCACCGATCCGGGCAAAGGCATGAATTTCGACCTTGATTCGTTCAAAGCTCCGGCCTATGTCAAGGAACGCCTGAAAACCGAGCTCACAAAATCGGCAAGGATCCCTCCGTTCACACCCGAACAGGAGGTCATCAGGAACTACATCGAGACGATCCAGTCGCTTCCGTGGGAGGAATCGACAAAGACAGAGATAGATATCGACCGTGCGAGAAAGCAGCTTGACGACGACCATTACGGTCTTGAGGAAGTCAAGGAACGCATACTTGAATATCTTGCGGTCCTCAAACTTTCGGGCAATCTCAAAGCTCCGATAATCTGCCTTGCAGGCCCTCCAGGAGTCGGAAAAACAAGCATCGCATCATCTCTTGCGGCAGCCACCGGAAGAAAATTTGTCCGCCACTCTCTGGGCGGAGTCAGAGACGAAGCCGAAATCAGAGGACACAGACGCACATATCTCGCCGCAATGCCCGGCAAGATCATCCTTTCGCTTCAAAAAGTCAAAGTGAACAACCCTCTGTTTCTGCTGGACGAGATCGACAAGCTCGGTGCCGATTACAAAGGAGATCCTTCATCGGCGCTGCTTGAAGTCCTTGACCCGGAACAGAACAAGACTTTCACAGATCACTTTCTCGATCTGGAATTCGACCTCAGCAATGTCCTTTTTGTCGCGACCGCAAACGACAAGAACAAAATTCCGGTTGCCCTGAAAGACAGGATGGAAGTCATCGACATCGACGGATACACGACTTTCGAGAAGAAAAATATCGCAAAAAAGCACCTCATTCCGAAAGAGAAGAAACTCAACGGGATCGAGGACACCAACTTGGATTTTACCGATAAGGCATTAGATCTATTGATAAAATCCTACACTTGCGAGGCCGGGGTGCGCGAACTTGAAAGAAAGATCGCGTCCATTTGCAGGAAGACCGCGCTCGCCAAAGCCGAAGGAAAGGAAACGGAAGCTACGATAACTGAAGAAAACCTGCAGAAATTCCTCGGAGTCGAAAAATATTCCGAAGACACTATCGGAAAAGAGCCTGAGATCGGTGTCGTCAACGGTTTGGCTTGGACTCCTTTCGGCGGCACAGTCCTTCAGGTCGAAGCGATAAAATATCCGGGGAAAGGCGGTTTCGAAGTTACCGGAAGCCTGGGTGAAGTTATGAAGGAATCCGTAAAGATCGCAGGCAGTTACATCCGCGCACTCTTCTCTGAAAACAAGATCATTGAAGATGAGATCTGGGACAAGACCATTCTCCACATCCACTTTCCGGACGGCGCGACACCGAAAGACGGTCCGTCAGCAGGCGGTGCGATCTCGCTTGCCATCGCTTCGCTGATGTCGGGTATTCCTGTTCAGCCTAAAATCGCGATGACCGGCGAAGTCTCGCTCAAAGGAAAGATAACGAAAATAGGCGGTCTCAAAGCCAAAGTCATGGCGGCGAAACAGGCAGGGATCACCAAACTTTTCATTCCCGAGGAAAACCGCGGAGACTACAGCGAGATCCCTGACGAAATAAGAGACGGGATCGAAGTGAAATTTGTCAAAGAGTGCGTCGAGATATTGAAAGAAGCCCTTCCCGGACTCAAGATCAGCTGAAAAATTCTGAAAAACAGGCGGGGATCCTGCCGTATTTCAGGAAAACTTTTTTAAGAAAATCTTTTGTTTTTGCCTTGTCCTTCAGGTCTTCTTCGGTGAGGATCGGCACATTCGGAAAAAGTTTCATGACTTGTACTGCAAAAAATCCGCTTGCATCGGTCGATATGAGTTTATCGCTCTTTCCTCGGTAGAGTTTAGTGTTTTTTACTCCGCAGCTCGGACTTTTCGCCTTAAGAAAGAACCCGTCAACATCTTTCAATGTTTTCAAATAGTTAAGCGAAGTTCCGATCATCTTTTCAGTAAAGAATCTTCCCGTTTCCGGCTGAAAAAGCTGATCCTTTCCGTCGATCCTGACGACTCTGATCTTTTCGCGCGGACACCCGAGACCGATCGCGATCTCAGGACACCAGTGAACGATATCGGCATGCTTTTTGAGGTCTTCGGCAAAACCGCAGAAAAAATCCTTCGCATCGTATCTGCATTTGTCGAAACCGAAACAGCGGCTCATGTAAATCAGGGGTCTTTTATCCATTTTAAGACAACTCTCCTAATACAAAGGTCAATCTATTTACGTTTCGACCTCTGTCCAGTTTTTTTGCACCGCTATACCCCGAAAATCATAAAAGAGCTGCGCCGGAAATTCGGTGCAGGCATTTAACTTTGCAGAGCAATACAACAGCTTTCACTTGCTTTTTCGCCGCATATTCCTAAAGTTGAACGCTTTTTGATTTTTGGAGGTAAAAATGTTCACGGGAATAATCGAAGCTGTTTCGGAGATAACGCGAGTTGAAAGAAGCGGTTCGGAATGCCGTCTCTATGTTAAAAATCCGTTCGGAAACGAAATAAAGACCGGAGATTCGATAGCGGTCGACGGCGTATGCCTCACAGTCGAGACATTCTCCCCCGAAAACATCTCATTTTTTGTTTCAAAATCGACGCTCGACAAAACGATAGCGGGAGGCTACAAAGCAGGATCGGCAGTAAACATGGAACGTGCCATGCCGGTAGACGGCAGATTCGACGGACACATCGTGCAGGGTCATGTCGATTCGTGCGGAAAAGTCGCAGATATCAGGAAAATCGGAGATGGAACAGAAATAAAAATAGCTTTTGATAAAAATTTTGCCGGCCTCACCGTGCCGCGAGGTTCCGTCACAGTCAACGGAGTGAGCCTTACGATAGCGGAACTCGACGGGAACACTCTCAAAATCTCGCTCATCCCGGAAACTCTGAAAAGGACGACATTTGCCAAAGCACTCAAAACAGGCGCGGAAGTCAATCTTGAATTCGACATCCTCGGAAAATATGTTTCCAAAATCATGCACCGCAGCGGAAACGGTCAGGAACTGGAAGATCTGATCGAAAAACTTTAGCCGCCGCCGCTCCTGCCAGGATCCCGTAATTCCGGTATTTTTTGCGCCGCCGATTTTTCTTCAAAAAAAATTCTTTTAAGGTATAGTCCCGTGTCTTTGTGTGTGGAGGATTTAAATGAAAAGACTGTTCGGAATCTTATTCCTTGTTTTTATTGCAACTTCTGGACTTTTTGCCGAAACGCTCGTTGTCATGGACACTTCTGACAACACCGGCAGGATACATCCGGATGTCGTCAAAGGCTCGAAAGAGTACATCACCCAGCTTCTTAAAAGCATCGGAAAATACACGATTATTTCAGACAGCGCTCTCAATGATGTCAAAAAGCGCTCGCCTGAATGGTCAAAGTGCAGCCAGATGGAATGCCAGGTCGAGATAGGAAAAGCTCTGAAAGCCGATATCGTCGTCCTTCCGTCAGTTGAATATTTTGCGGGCATCTTCACTCTCACCGTAAACTATATCTATGTCGACGGCAAGAGAAAGACCGAAGCAGGCGCGACAGACTTCAACGGAACGGCGGCCGGGATGAAGAACGCTCTCGAAGCGGTCGTATCCATGATCCACGGCAAAAAAACGGAGACTCCGGTATTCGTTGAAGAAAACAAGGAGCTTGAAAAATACAAGGCCGAGAATTTCAAGGAAACGGCTCCGAAAGAGTATGTCGTTCCCGATGAACCGGCCGCTCCGGCACCGGCTCCGGTAGTCATCCTTCCCGGCTCTGCAGCATTCTCTTCCGAAAAGCAGGGGATCAAAGTCACGCTCGATGTTTCGGGGACTTCACCGAAAAGCTGCACCGCTCCATGCACGATAAACGACATCGAACCGGGTACCCACACAGTCAGGTTCGAACTTGCAGGACACACCACGAAAGACGAGGCCATCGAGATCCAGTCAGGAAAGAAGGCCGAGAAAAAGATCACTCTCGTTCCTGTCATCAAAAGCCTTGAAGAGGTCAACAACGAACTTGTCGCCGCCGCAAGATCGGGCGATTTCGAACATGCGAAAGAGCTCCTTGCCAAAGGTGCGAGCATAAATTATCATGACAAATCGGGCCTTTCTCCGCTTCTTGCCGCAGTCCTGGGCGGTCAGAAAATAATGGCGGGATACTTCACCGGCAGAGGCGCGCTCCTTTCATCGACTGAAAGTTCAGCCCTGATGAGGGTCTCGGTCGACAAAGACGATCCATGGCTCGCCTCGATCGTCACGAAACAGAAAAGTATGCTGAACCTCACATTTGAAAACGGCAGGACGATCCTCTGGCTTGCCGCAGAAAAGAAGGCTTGGAACGCTTTCGACGAATATCTCAAAGGCGGTGTCAATGTCGGGATCAAGGACGCAGCAGGCCAGTCGATCCTTGTTTGGGCGATAGAAACAGGAAACACCGAAGTGATAGACAGACTTATAAAATCGGGAGTCCGCTTTTCATCTCCGGATGCCGATAAAATGCTGAAACAGGCAGTTATAAGCGAGGATATCGACAAAGTGAGATCCCTCACCTTCCTCAAAGTCAACACGAACAAAGTTTACGAAGACGGGCTCACACTGCTTTGGTATGCCGCCGTCAAGGAAAGGACCGACATCGCAGAACTCCTTATCGAAGCCGGAGCGAAAGTCGAAACGAACGACAAGACCGGAAAGAACCTCATCACCTACTGCATGGAAAGGCGCAAATACGAAATGGCCAAACTGCTCAAGAAACACGGCGCGCAGCTTAAGACAAAAGAAGCGGTGTTCCTTCTGCAGAGAGGTCTCGTCATCGGTGACGGAGAACTTGTCAGAGCGCTCATCGAGACAGGCGTCAATGTAAACACAAAGTTCAGCGACGGTCTCAGCGCACTTTGGATCGCGGCTTTCACCAACAACCGTGACATGATCGATGTCCTGGCTGAAGGCAAGGCAAACATGAACATCAAGGACAGCAACGGCAAGACAGTCCTCATGTGGGCAGTCGAAAACGACAAGAAAGAAGTCGCGAACACACTCATCAAGCACGGTGCGAACGTCAATCTTATGGACAACAAAAAAAGAACGGCACTCATGTCGGCCGTCCTCGCAGACAAACCG
>JAEESW010000005.1 GCA_016290135.1 bacterium | reverse complement strand
CGGTGCGCCTGAGGATTTGTAGTGTCCGTTGTTGTCTCCGTCATCGCATACCTCATTTACTCCGAGAGTAATCACGCATGTTGTATTGCCATCAATATTTTTGAAAAACATACAATTTTGTTTTTGTTTTATTTATCTTATATACCTCAAAAGAAACGATTTCCGGCCAGAATCAGGGACAAAAAACGGCTTTTGAATCAAAAAAAGTCAATTTGTGTATATCATATTAAACAATTGCGGCAACTGTTTTGCACCAGTTTTTACACTAGTTTTTACACTAGTTAGAGCGGCAAACGGCTACAGGATATAAATACTTTTGTGAAATATTCACCAGATTATGTCTTGGAATTGTGCAAAATATTGCTTGACAAAACCTTGGAATCGTGCAAAATCAGCTCGTTTTATCGCTTGGAATCGTGCGGAGGCAGTTATGAAACGTAAGATTTACAATGAGTTGCTTGATTGGAAACTCAAACGGCAAGGAAAAACGGCAATAATGATCGACGGGGCAAGGCGTATCGGCAAAAGTTACATCGTGCAGCAGTTTGCTGAAAACGAATATAGATCCTATATTCTCGTTGATTTCAACCACGCTGACAAACAATTGTTCGAGATTTTCGACAATTATCTTCATGACCTTGACATGTTTTTCATGCAGATTTCGACTTATTACGGCGTCAAGCTTTACGAACGGGATTCACTCATAATTTTTGACGAAGTGCAGCTCTATCCCAGGGCGAGGGCGGCGATCAAATACCTTGTCGCAGACAGACGTTACGACTATATCGAAACGGGCTCGCTCGTCAGCATAAACCGGAATGTCAAGGACATCGTCATTCCTTCAGAAGAACACAGGATCCCGATGTATCCGATGGATTTTGAGGAATTCCTCTGGGCGCTTGGCGACGAAACGGCGATGCCGTTCATCAGGCACTGTTATGAACACAAACTGCCGCTCGGCCCGGTGCACCGCAGAACAATGGATCTTTTCCGCCAGTATATGATCGTCGGAGGGATGCCGCAGGCCGTCCTTGCCTTCCGTGAAAACAGGGATTTTGACGAGACTGATGCCGCAAAACGCGAGATCCTCGCCTTATATCGCGCCGACATAGAGAAATACGCCGTAGGTTACGAAAGCAAAGTCAAAAACATTTTCGACTTGATTCCCGCTGAACTTCAACGCCACGAAAAGCGTTTCAAGCTGGCTGATCTGTCGGAAAGCGCTCGTTACCGCAGCTACGAAAGCTCGTTTTTCTGGCTCTCCGATGCAAAGATCGTGAACATCTGCTATGCAGTGACAGAACCGACAGTCGGGCTGAAAATGCGTGCCGACAACACTTCGCTGAAGTGCTACATGGCCGACACAGGACTTCTGATCTCCCACACTTTCGACGAACAGATAATCGCAAAAGAAAAGCTCTACAACCGCCTTCTGCTCGACAAACTCGAGATAAACAAGGGGATGCTCGTTGAAAATATAGTCGCCCAGATGCTCTGCGCTGCAGGACACAAACTTTATTTCTATTCGTCATATTCAAAAACAGATGCGTCAGACCGCATGGAGATCGATTTCCTCGTGCAGAAACCCGATCTCACGAACCGCCACAACATCTCTCCGATAGAAGTCAAATCGACCACGAGATACACGACTTCCTCGCTCGGAAAATTCGCCGCTAAATATGCGGAGCAGCTTTCGACACAGTATGTGCTGCACACGGCAGACCTTCAGGAAAAGGACGGGATACTGTATCTTCCGCTTTACATGACGCCGCTGCTGTAACCGGTCTTATGTTACAAATTAGATTTTTTGGGAATTGCGGGGGGAGGAAATCAATGAGATGTTTTCACAGCACGGTTGATTTCAAAATTTTTGTAATTTATGAATTTTATTAGATTTTCCAACCTTTCCTTGTCAAGAGTATCAACAAGATTGTGTTCCTCAAGCGGGTCGTTTCTGAGGTCGAAATAATAATTTTTGCCTGTGACGTGGTTGAAGAAGAATTTGCGGTTCCCGTCAAGAATTCCGCTGTGGAGATTCATCGCTCTGGTGTAGATGAAAACAGGCTTCGTGATTCCGTCAAACATATTATTGCCGATCCACGATTTTTCAGGCTCGATCCCTGCCAACTTGGCGAGTGTCGGCGCAACATCGAGAACAGTCGTCGGATTCGTGATCGTTTGCGGCTGTGCGTCCGTGATCCCTTTCGCGTAGATCAGGAAGGGAACATGGAGATTTTCATCCCAGAGATAGTTCGGATGGATGAAGTTCCCTACTTTTCGTCCGAATCCTTCTCCATGATCGCTTGTGAACACAACTATTGAATTTTCAAGGATATTTTCTTCTTCGAGTTTATCCAAAAACTCTTCCATTTTCACATTCATGTATTCCTGAGACTTGTAATAACGCTCCAGATGACCAAGTTTTGAAGTATCCTCGAACGGAACTTCGTAAGGAGCGTGAGTCCAATACGGAAAATATAAGGCAAAAAAGGGTTTTTTCCTAGACTTTACAGTTTGAATGTAGTTGAAAAAATCGTCCTGAACTATTTCTTCCTCAATCGCTGTCTCAGTGCCGAACTGTCTCTTGAAAGTACCGCTTTCAATCACTTTTGAAGGCTCGAAAACATGATCAAGCCTCTTAATCGCTTTCAAATTTTCGAAACTGTCGAAATCAAGGAGAACGGGCGAAAAGAAGGAAGCAACATATCCGTTTTTTTCAAAAACATCGAAAATCGAAACGCAGTCGAATGAATCTGTGATTCTTGTAACTGACTCATAATCTGTTCCCGGATTATTCGAGCAGAAAAGCGCAAGGATTGATCTTGTGGTCGCTGGGAAAACCGTTCTGTGCGAAATAAAACTTATTGATTTCTTTGACAAATCTGTCAAAAACAAAAGATTGCTTCTGCTGTCGCCGCCGAGCGGTGTTTTTTCAAAAGCGGTGCTTTCAATAATGACAACAATCACATTTTTTCCTTTTGTTGCGCTGAAATCGAAATCAACTTTAGGAAAATTTTCTTTTTCTGTACTAATTCCGGGATATTCAGCCGGCTCAACTTCTTTGTTCACGTCAAGATAATAAGAACTCAAAACATGTGTTGAGAAATATTCAAAAAGCGGGCTTTTTTCGAGCCCGACTGTTTCTTCAAACGGCAGAAACGCTGTCACAATGCAGAAAACGATATTCACAGACAAAAGAATATGAACAACGCGGTCGGAAAAAGGTTTGATAAGGCAAGGGTTCTTTTTTATTGCAGAAATCAGCATCAATGCAAGCGCAATAAAATAAGATAAAATGATTCCGACAAAAAATACGTTCATCGAATAAACAACATATCTTGATATTTCACCGGAACTGTAAGCCAGAAATTTTGTCAGACCGTAGTTGTTGAATGCCCTGAAATATTGAAAAAGGGCGACATCATAAAAAAAGAAAATTACCGATGATAAGAAAAGAAGTGAGTAAAACCAATTCAACAATTTGGATTTACTAAAGAAATCGCAGATTCTGAAAAATATGAAAAGAAAAATAAAATCTGCTGCCGACAAAATCACTGAAAACGGCGGAAAAAACAGGATCGGATGATGGTTCGACACAAAACATAAATACTGACCTGCAAGAAGAATCTTGTAAATCAGCATAAAAATGTAGGAAATCGTAAGAAAATATCTGGAATTTATTGAGATCCTGAGACGTTTCATGAAACGTCTCTACGATTGGTTGCCGGATTTCTGAACGATTCCGCGATTTCCTTTCTGTTTTTGATAAAGAAAACCAGAGCTGCCGCAATCAAAACGAGAGAGATCCACTGCGACATCGAAAGCAGCCCCCAGAATTCACGCGGATCGATCCTGAAAAATTCGATCGTAAATCTGCCGATGCCGTATAAAAGAGCGTGTGCGAATAAATAAAAATAGGGATACGTGGTTTTCCTTTTCAAGAAAAGGATCAATAAAAACAGGAAGATGGCAAAATCACCTGCACAGGAAATAAGTTGTGTCGGAAGAAGAGGAACTGTTGACTTGCCGACAACTAAATCAGTTCCTTCTAAATAACGAAAAGCATGTGAACTGTTTGGAAACGAAATTCCCAGAATTTTGGTCGGCATTCCGAAACAGCAGCCGCTCAAAAAACAATTGATTCGCCAGATAGCGAACAAAAGCGATGTGCAGATTACCGAAATATCTAGGAATAGCGGTAATGATTTTCGTCTTGTGACAAAATTCAGAATCAAATATCCGACAATCAGACCGAAATATCCACCGTACATCACTTTTCCTCTGCCGTTCAGAGGATTCAGAGCATCAACCATAATGCTTAAAAAAGCATCATTCTCTGATAGTGATGAATCTGCTCCGTTCAAGAATATAGCTAACAATGTTGCCAATATTAAACCGACATAAATTGCAAAAAGCGGAAAAAACCAAATCCTAGAGAGTTTAATCGAACAAGTTTTGAGCAGAATCAAAAAGAGAGCAAAATATGCCAATAAAGCAAGCTGGGTCATATATTAACCTTGAGAATTAAACACCTGTATGGCAAGCCTGACTTGGTGAATTGTCGTTACACGATGTCTTTGTTGTGCAAGACCATGTTTCTTTGCAAGCGTTTGTGCCCGTGGTAGCACAAGAATTTCTTGAGCATTCTGTCCAGATATACGGCTTATAATCTGAACTGCAACCACCATCACAACTGTTACTGCTTCCACGAGTTACACTGCCTTTAAGACAAAGAGTGTACGAGTGCGTAAAGTTTGATCCGTCGCAGGTTTCCGATCCATTTATAGCACCGTCGTTACAATACTGACAGTCTGTTTGAGCAGTATTTGGGCCATAACCGTTGATACACTTGAAATGACATTCGTTAAGAACCTGAGATGCGCTGTAAGTTGCTGACAGCGTCGGCGCAAAAGTTGAGCCGTTCCAAGTCTGCGTGATCTTTGGCTGCCAGAAGGCTGAGTTGTGAGCAGGCAGACCTGTGCAGTTCCGGTCTTTCAACTGGTGCGCATCACAACTCGTGCCGTTCCAGTCATAGTGAGGTGTAGCTAAAGTTTCACCTTCGCACTGGAAGTAGCACTGGTTTGCATCCGTAGCAGTATTGTGGGTTCCTGTCAGTGACGGCTGCCAGCCGTTTGCCGGAGTCCAGGTCTGCGTTATGGTCTTGCTCGTAGAGTTGTTCGATGACCAGCGTGTGTTTGCCGGATTGCCAGTGCAGGACTGACCGCTCCTTGAGTTGACGCAAGCATTGTTGTAACGAGTGTGTGTCGAATCACATTTGTAACGGCACTCAGTCGTGCTTGCAGTCGTGTTGTAAGTTGCACTTGTTGCTTGAGGATACCAGCAGCTGTTCGTGTCAGCAGGATCAGTTACAGAAGGATTGCAGCCGGCATGATCTTCATCCCAAGTCTGCGTGTATGAAGATACGCTGTTCCATTCAGTGCCGTCGGTTTTGCCTGTGCATGTGTAGGTATTCGTATTTGCATTACAAGCCGAACTGGACTGACTGTTGTTCCACGTGTAGTTTGTGTTGCACTTATAGATACACTCGCCTGCTGTCGCATTGTGGTTCGAGTTCTTGCTTCTCGGGAACCAGCAGTTATCAGCCGCCCACTGAGAAGCATTGCAATCAGCGGAAGCAAGTTCATTCCAAGTCTGCTCGAATTTGCCGTTCTTGCCGCCGTCGTTCCAGGTCGAATGAGCAGGTTTGCCGTATCCGCAGGCAACTGTCGTCCGCTTATTTGCAACGCACTGTCCGTTGCTCCAAGTGTAGTTCTTGTTGCAGTGGAACCAGCACTCGTTAGGCTTATTCGGGTTGCTTGCGCTGTATGCGCCCTCTTTAACAGGCATCCACTTCCAAGTGCCGCTTACATTTGTCCATGTCTGCGTTATTGTATGCGCATCAGGATTTCCGTGATGCTCAGTTTTTGCCCACCATGTTGCATGCTCCGGAAGACCGGTGCAGGTTTCCGTGGTATCCTGTCCGACACAAGCCGAACCGTTCCACTCAAAGTGGTGTGTAGCATCTGCCCAGCACTGGTAAGCACAGATATCAGTTCTCGGCGTAGTACTGTAGTTGTTGGCATAGCTGTTTACCGGCAACCATTTAGTGCCATCCCAATGACGTGCGATCCTTGTTGCCGTGTTTGCAATTCCGCCGGTAGGCAGATATTCGCATTTGCATCTGTCTGTACCGCCGGCATTACATTCCGACGAAGGATCATTCGGATCCATGTAGTCAGAGATGCAGGTCGCGCCGCTGTTTTCGGTGTGGAAATCAGCAGAGCACTTGTATCCGCATTCTGCCGCAGTCGTCGGCTGGTAGGTCGCACTCTTGCTTCTCGGGAACCAGCAGTCGTTATTAGCCCACTGAGCAGCATTGCAGGTTTCGCTGCCCAAACCGGTATCACTCCAAGTCTGCTCGAATTTGCCGTTTTTGCCGCTGTCGTTCCAGTCGGTGTTGCCCGGTTTTGTGCCGCAGGCAACAGTTGTTCTCTTATTTGCAACGCACTGTCCGTTGCTCCATGTGTAGTTTTTGTTGCAGTGGAAACGGCATTCGCCGGCAACATTGCTTGCACTGTAGCTTCCGGTTGTCGTATTCTGCCAGCCGTTTGCCTGAGTCCAGTGCTGCGTTATCGTATGTTCAGCCGGAGTTCCGTGTTTCTCTGTTTCACCCCACCATGTAGCATGAGCAGGCAGGCCTGTGCAGTTTACGATCCTCTCGTTCTTGCAGTGGTTGCCTTCGACCGTAGTAGTCGTGCCGTTCTGCGTATAAGTATAGTCATTCTGCTGATAGGTGAAGCCTTCTTTACATCTGAAGCGGCATTCACTTGTGGTCGGCGTATCGCTGTATGAAACCGTGTCCGCCGGAGTCCAGCCCGAGCCGTCCCAATTCTGCGTGATTTCGGCAACGGTGTTCCATTCCCAGTTTCCGTCTTCAGGATTTTCGGTAGGTCTTCCTGCAAGCGGACAGTCAACGACTCTCGTGTTGACGCAGGCTGAACCATTCCAATTGTAGCCGCTCTTGCATTTGTATCTGCACTCAGTCGTGCTTGGAGTTTCGTTGTGAGTACCAGTTTCTTGAGGTGTCCATGTTGAACCAAAGTTCTGAGTTATGCTCGAGGCCGTATTCCACTCAGCATTTGCTGGTAATCCAGTGCAGTTTACAGTCCTCTTTTTGATATTGATAAAATTAGAAGCGTTTGTCTCAAATGTGCAGTCGCTTTTGCACGGTGCGTATTTTACCAGTTTAACTGTGAACTTGGAACTACCGGATGCCGAATCCGAAGATGCAGTCCCATCATATTTCCATCCGGTTCCCGATGAAGTACTTGCCCAATTGGAATGACTGCTGTCATAAACACCACCTGTTCCGCCGGAACCGCCTGATCCGCCATCGTGTTGGTTTCCACCCGCACAAAATAGTCCACCTTTTCCACCGCCGCCTTTTCCGCCTTGACCGCCAGCACCGCCGTTTGCAGTCAAAATAAGATCGGAACCTATTTTTAAGTAAGCAGCACCACCACCGCCGCCGCCGGCACCGCCGCCACCGGCATCGCCGCAGATGCTATGTTCTTCCCCATCGGAACCGCCATTGCCTGTTTGACCGTTCAGACTTCCGCCGCTCCCGCCAGGTGTAGCACCACTTCTTCCTGATCCGCCACCAGTTCCGGTATTTCCATTTGTGCCGGCTGTAAATGAAAGAATAGTTCCGGATTGTAGGAAATACTGACGTGCTACAACAGATCCACTGCTTCCGACAGAACCAGTCTCCTGGTCAGAGTACTCTCCTGCTCTGCCATTACCGCCTTGACCTCCTTTACCGCCTTCGATCTGTATTTTGTAAATACCGCTGATTTTGACAGTCCAATTTCCCGATGATGTGCTGGAATAGGTAAAATCTTTTTGATCAAAAACATCGGTTGATGCTGCTCCGTATTGAATGCCTGCCGCAGTATTCTCGCAGGTTTCTTTACCGCTCTGATAAACACCGTCGCCGCAGTAGCCGCACGGGTTATCTGATGTAGAGATCTTGCAGGCGTTGCAGCTGATTGAACCGCTGTTGTAATATCTGCTTCCAGACTTAGCGGGAGCAATTGATTTGCCATTCAGTTCCATGTAGATGTCACACAAATGATCCGTGCTGACATCGGCGCTGTCGCACTGCTCCGATGCAGTGAGATCGGTGATTATCGCACCAGGATAATTTGCCGGGATTGCATACTTGCACTGCGAGTCATAGCATCTGTCATCACCCTGTTTGAGCTGAACGATTTTGTCACCACAGAAATATTCAGTGCCGCCTGCGATCCTGCCGGAACAGTCATTTTTGCAGTAAGACGTCGTGCCTGAGGATTTGTAGTGGCCGTTGTTGGCTCCGTCATCGCATACCTCGTTTGCTCCGATCGTGACCACACAAGTTCCTGTATTGCCAACAGTATCGAAAAAAATTTTTTTTTGGAACAATCTGCTAAAAATATTTTGATTTTTGTTCTTTTGTCCATTAGAATAGGGAGATAATTTCTTTTGTGGTGTAAGATTTGGTGCAATGACATACTTGAATTTGAATCAGAAGGAGAATGAAAACGTGGTACGGTTGTTCAAGAAAACCGGCAGCAGGAATTACTATTTCCAAATTATGCTAAATGGAAAACGTATCGTTGAATCTACGAGGATGAGTAATCTGAAAGACGCTGCCAAAAGAGCTGAAGAAAGGTGCATGGAACTGAAATTGAATCTGAATTATTACTTCTATCTCGAAAAAGCGATCAAGATGTTGGGATTGATGTCACCTGAAGAGAGAGATGAGGCGCTGAAACGTTCGATCGAGGAATTAAACAGTATCATCGTGAAGAATGTCACGCTTGAGGAGACATTCGGACTTTTCAGCAAAAAACCGCGGAAACGGAGCATTTCGAAGAGGAGTTACGTTGTCTATCAGAGTCTGTGGGAGAAATTCACTGAGTTCATCCGCAAAAACTATCCTGAGGCGAAGTATCTGAGCGATATAACGCGGGCTATGGCCGAAAAGTATCTCTATTCTGAGTGGGAGAAGGGGATCACGGAGCGGACCTACAACGAAAGGATCACGAAATTCAGAACGATTTTTTCCGCTTTGGCCGAAGAGGCCGGACTTCGGAAAAACGTGTGGCATCAGGTCGACAAGATGACGGAGGGGCATATTTCGAAACGTCCTTTCTCGAAAAGCCAGATCGATGCGATTTTCAGGATCGCGGAGGGCGAGATGCGCACTCTCTGCATGATCGGGCTTTATACCGGGCTCAGGCTCGGAGATGCGGCGACTTTGAAGTGGGACGAGATCGATTTTGAGAACTCCGTCATTTCGAGGCTTCCGAACAAAACGAAAAAACTCAGAAAAAATGTGGAGATCCCGCTTCTGGGTGGGCTCAGGAGCGAACTTCTGCGCCTGAAGGCGCTCTTGCAAAAGGATGAGATCTATGTCCTGCCCGTGATGGCGGAAAAATATATGACGAACCCGGCATCGCTCTCGCTGACGGTCCAGGCGTTTTTTCAGAAAGCGGGGATCGAGACGATGATAGTGAGAGACGGTGTTACAAGAAAAAGCACAGTCTACGGATTCCACAGTTTCAGACACAGTTTTGTCTCGCTATGCGCGGCGAACGGTATTCCGATGAATGTCGTGATGGAACTTGTCGGTCACAGGTCGGCCATGGTGCACGAGATCTACCAGCATGCGAGCGCTGAGCAGAAGATAAAAGCTATAAACGTGATCGAAAAGGAATTCCTGGCTTAAGCTGGTTTTTTTCACCGCTATTGTTATTCCGTTGCGCGCCGTCGTTATTACGTAATCACGTGATTACGATATTACGATAAGATATTCTGTGCGCCCGAGAGGTTTGCATTCTTTTTTTTAATCTGTATAATTCTGCGCTTTTGGGAGGTGAATATGGCTTATCAGGTTGTTGCAAGGAAGTGGCGTCCGCAGCGTTTCGACGAGGTCGTCGGACAGGATCATGTCACTTCGACTTTAAAATACGCGATCCTTAATAAAAGAACAGCGCCTGTCTACCTTTTCACCGGTATCCGAGGGACTGGCAAGACGACTCTGGCGAGGATCCTGGTAAAGGCTCTCAACTGCACCGATCTTCAGCCTGACGGGGAGCCGTGCAACAAGTGCGAGTGCTGCATGGAGATCTCTGAAGGAAAGAGTCCCGACGTCGTCGAGATCGACGGAGCTTCGAACAACTCTGTCGACGATGTCCGCGACATCAAGGAGAATATTTCCTATTCACCGATAAAATCGAAATTCAAAGTCTATATCATCGACGAAGTCCACATGCTGAGCAAATCGGCTTTCAACGCGCTTCTCAAGACGCTTGAAGAGCCGCCGGCGCACAGTGTCTTCATCCTTGCGACGACAGATCCGCAGAAGATCCCGACTACTGTTCTCAGCCGCTGCCAGAGATACGATCTCAAGCGTCTTTCGGTGGACGATGTGGTCAATCAGCTTGCAAAGATCCTGGACGCCGAGCATCGCGAATATGAGAAGGATGCGCTCTACGATATCGCCCGCGAAGGCGAGGGGAGCATGCGCGACAGCCAGACTATCCTTGAGCAGCTCGTCACTTTCGGCGGCGGAAAGGTGACCGAAAAAGAGATCGCGATGAGTCTCGGCGCCTCCGACAAAGAGCAGCTCCGCGGGATAATCGAATCTATCGCGAAGCACGATCCGACGGCGGCCGTAACTTTTGCGAGAGAGATCTACAAAAGCGGAAAATCGATAAAAAAGGCGGCGCGCGACATCCTTTCGCTGCTGCACGGGATACTTCTTTTCAGCGAGCTCGGGGACGGCAGCTTCATCGAAGCCCCGGCTGAAGAGATAAAATGGATGGAAGAGTGCTCTCAGCTTGCTTCGACACCTGACTGGACGCGGCTTTTCCGCTTCTGGAACGGTGAATACGAAGGGATAAAAAGTTCCGATTTCGATCTCATGCTTTTTGAAGTCGCGGTCATCACGGCGTGTTCCTTCCCGACGATGAGCGATTTCAAATCTTTTGCGAAAAATATCTCATCGGCGGTCACGGCGCTGCCCCAGAACGGGCAGGTTGCTGAAAAAAAAACTGATGGACCTGTGAAAACCGCCCCGAAACAGCCTGAGATCCCTCAAAAACCGGCTGAAATGCCTGAAAAAAACGAGAAAGCCGCGGCCGAAACTTCCGAAAACGGTTCTGAAGACGGTCTTTGGCGCGATTTCGCCGGAACTTTCAAAAAAAGCGATATGTTTTTATACGGCAGACTGATGAGCCTGCCTTACCGCGAGGACGCTGCAAGTGTCTCGGTCACGATAAATACGACTCTCGATTCAGATAACGGAGATGAGTTCTCAAAGCGTCTGACATCATTGTTCGACAGCTTTACAAAAGGGCGCAAGAAGCTTTCTGTCAGCTTTGAAAAGGGCGGGAACTCATCGATATTCACCGAGAACGAGCTCCGCCGGATGGAGGATATCGAACGGCGGAAAAAGGAGATGGCTGAGAGCGGCGTCGTCAAAGCTGCAGTAGAGATGGGGTTTGAGATCAAAGGTGTTTTTGCGGAATGAAAAATAAGAAGATCCTTGCTGTTTTTCCTGCACTCCTCTTTCTCCTCATGTTTTTTTTCTGGGGGACGCGCGGAAAGTTCTGGACTGTGTTCACCGCTTTCTATCCCCGTTTCCACATGATCTTTATCGTTTCGGCGGCCGTTTTTTTCCTTCTTGCAGGGCCCGCATGCGGCAGGTCGCTGAAAGTCTTTGATTTTATTGTTGAAAAACGCTATCTGATATTTCCTTTTCTCGGATTTCTTTTTCCGGCTCTCATCGCGGTGTTCGTCTTTGATTCGATCCCGCATGTCATCGATGCGTCGCATTTTTTGTGGACGGCGCGCGTTTTTCTCGAGACCGGGACGTTCCATCTTCCCGAAAGTGAACTTTACGAATACTATCAGAACACTTTCAACGTTCATATAAACGGGCGGTTTTTCTCACTTTTCCTTCCTGGATTCTCGATACTTATCGCCCCGTTTGAACTGCTCGGGATATCGCAGTTCTTCACTCCGCTTTGCAATGGCATCGCCGTGTTTTTACTGGGAAAAATAGCTGACAGACAATTCAACGCGCGTACTTCGTTTTTTGCTATGTTCTTTGCTCTTTTCAGCTCTTTCTACCTTTTTATGGGTGCTTCCTACATGACCCACCCGCTGAACCTGATGCTCACGCTGCTCACTATCTATCTTGTGATGGTGTCGGAAAACAGAAAGTCCTTCCTCATTCTGGCGGGACTCGCGAGTGCGTGGACGCTTTTTATCCGTCCGCAGAACGCCTTTTTTGTCTATATCGGCGTGCTTATCCTCATGTTCTCGAGAAAAATGAAGTTCAGAAGTGCGGTCTTCTTCACGCTTCCGTTCATTTTTATCGGCTTTCTGCTCATGTTCTACAACTGGTTCTATACGGGAAATCCGATGCTTTTCCCGCAGGATGTCTATTTTTTCATCCGCGAACCTTATAAATTCTGCCACAGAATGGGCTTCGGAAAGGGATGCCCCAATACCGAAGGCGACTTCCTGCCGGCCGAGGGGCTCACTCCGCAGTATGCGTTCTGGGTCTCTTTTGCAAGGCTCACTCTGCTCAACTTTAATCTGGTGGGGCATCCGCTCATCTTCGTGTTCCTGATGGCGTCGTTTTTCTATTCGTTCAGGAAAAGTCTTGAAATGTCAGTATTTTTCTTGATATTTTTCGTCGGATACTTCTTTTTCTATCTTTCAGGGAACCTTTTCGGGCCGAGATATTTTTCCGAAGTGGCGTCTCTTCTCCTCATTCCGAGCGGATTCGCGTTCTTCTCGATGGCTGAATCGGCCGGCAAGTGGCTCAGACCGTTTATTATAGCGCTTCCGACGGCGATATTCCTTTTTCTTGCCACAACGATCATGCCCGCTTTTCTCAGCAGTTTTTCCGATGCCTTCTGGTCGACCGACAGGGAAGTGGAGCGGGCGATAGAGCGTGAAGGGATCGAAAACAGCGTGGTGTTCGTCCCGGCGGCTTACGGGAGTGTTTTTCTGAATCTGATGAAGAGGCCGCCTTATGATGACCGGGGAAATCTGATCCTGCTCGATCTCGGCGAAGAAAACTTCTTTGCTGCAGCCTATTTCATGGATAAAAGGCAGTTCGACGGCGCGTATCTCATCGACTACTACCCGAAACTTGAGGATAAAACTTCGGTCACACCGCTTTTTGAGGCGACACGCGGCAAAATGGTCTTCGAATTTGAGAACAAACGTCTGCCTGTGACCGGAGAGCCTGATTACGGCGTGAACTTCTCGATGAGCGAAGAGGAGGACAAAAAATTCTATCCGGTGAAGGAACTTTCGGTCTTTGCTTCGAACGAAGCGGTCTTCGCGATGCGGTTCGACGGGCTGACCGAAAAAAGCTACTATGACTTCACGCATCCGATAATCGAAGAAGGGGAGTATGAATTCGATCTCTTTTATGTCGCGGACAAATGCGGAACGGACGCGACACTCTTTATTGACGGTGAGGATGCAGGAACTTTCCAGACAAGATCGCAGTTCCAGGAAAGACGGGTCTTCCCGGTGAGACACCGCTTTTCGAAAGGAAACCACGTTTTCAAGATCGTTCCCAAAAGCGGGAACTCCTGCCTGATGCTTGATTCAGTCGAGGCGGAGATCTTGCCGTGATGACGTGATCACGGTTTTATAACTTGATTGAATCAATCGCTTTCTTTTGAATATTTGTGCAGAAGAGCAAGTGCCTTTTCAAAAAGATCGGTCTGCACAAGAAGGCTTATCCTGAATGAACTTGTGTGGAATCCCGCTATGCGGATGTCGTTTTTTCTGAAAAGCGAGGTTATCTCAAGCAGGATGTCGGGTTTGTCGGTGATCCCGTCTCCGATTATCGAGACAGTCGAAAGGCCGTCGAAAACTTCGACTGAACTGCTGAATTTCGCCTTTATCTCAGATAGAAAAGAATCTATGGAATAGTTTTCCTTCTTCGAGATGATGAAACTTCCTGTCATGCTGTTTTTGTAGCCGCGGTGGAAAGAGATCTGCTTTACGGAGATATTTTTTTCATCGCAGAAGGAAAGGACGTTTGCTATTGTGGAGAGATTCTCCGATTCAGGCTCGTAAGTGTGGAAGAGCAGAACGTTTTTTTCGTAGGCGACGGCGGTCTTCCTGATTTTTCCCCTGTTTTCGAAACCGTGGATGACAGTTCCCGGATTTTCCGGCTCGAAAGTGCTTTTGCAGTAAATTGCGATGTTGTGCGCTTTTGCAAATTCGACAGCCCTCGAGTGAAGGACTTTTGCCCCTGCCTCTGAAAGTTCCTGCATTTCGGGGTAGGTCAGGGAGTCGAGTTTTTCAGCGTAAGGAAGGATCGACGGATCCGCATCGTAAACGCCGTCGATATCACTGAATATCTCGCATCTTTCCGCATCGAGAGCTGCAGCCAAGGCAACTGCGGTGGTGTCGGAGCCGCCGCGCCCCAAAGTGGTTATCTCCTTTTTGAAGCTGACGCCCTGAAACCCGCATACGACAACGGTCTTTCCTTCCGAAAGCGAATTCAGGACACGGCTCGGGCGGATCTCGATGATCCGTGCGTTAGTGTGGTGGTCGTCGGTGATTATCCCTGCCTGCGAACCGGTGAGCGAGATGGATGGAAATCCTTTTGAAGCCAGGGCCATTGCAACTATCGCCGCACTTGCTCTTTCTCCTGCTGTGAGAAGCATGTCGACTTCACGCGGATTTCCGTCAGGTGCGAATTCCGCCGCCGATTTGAGCAGAGACTCCGTTGTTTTTCCCCTCGCCGAAACAACGACGACAGTCTTGTAACCGCTGTTTATGCGGCTTGTGATTATGTCGATGACTTTTTTTATGCAGTCGTTGTCTTTGAGCGAGGAACCGCCGAATTTCAGCACGATGATCTTGCTCTCTTTCATCTTATGCGCACCTCTTTTGAGTAGACGAGTTCGTTTTTATCGTTGAAGATCATAAAATCGTATATCCCGCCGCTGATGTGGGTCACTCTTGTTGCCAGATCGTAGTAGCATGTCTCTTCGGAAGAGGAGTAGCGGAAAGCCTCCTGGAACGAGATGAAGCGTTCTCCGGCCTCAAGATAGAAGTAGTTGTACTTGTTCTCGTATGAATAGTTGCCTTCGCGGTCAACTATCCCCATCGTCGTGTTTTTCGGCGCCTGGATGTTATGATGGCGGACGATTATGTCTTTGCCGGATACCGACACATCATAGCTTTCTTCGGCATCTCCTTCCTGCCTGCACTCGCTCTGCACTACATCGGAAGGATAGACTAACGGAGTCTTGTAGCTTTCAGCGCCGCCGCACGAAACTTCGGTCAGACATAAAAGAAGCATAAAAGCAGAGAAGAGAAAAGTTTTCATTTTTTACCTCCGGCAGTCAGTTTCAGGCGTTTCTGCACTCTTCCAAAATTTTGAGGAATGCCTCTCTGCGGTCTTCCGCAGCGGTGATCGGGCGGCCGATAACGAGATAATCTGCACCTTTGCGGAGAGCTTCCGCCGGAGTCGCGATGCGCTTCTGGTCGTTGACGGCGGCAAAAGCGGGGCGGATCCCTGGGGTGAGGATCTTGAAATCAGGCCCGCAGGTTTCCCTGATAAGTTCGATTTCAAGCGGACTTGCGACAACTCCGTCCATTCCCGAATCCTTCGCCAGTTTTGCAAGGCGCGCTATCTGCTCCGGTATCGTGCGGTCAAAGCCGACTTCGCGGATGTCCTCTTCACCGAGGCTTGTCAGAATCGTGACGGCAAGCACGAGAGGCGGGTCTTTGAGCTTGTTCATTTCTTCTCTGACCGCTTCCATCATTTTTCTTCCGCCCGAAGCGTGGACGTTGAATATCTTGACTCCTAGCTCTGCCGCCGCAACACCTGCCTTTGCGACGGTGTTCGGAATGTCGTGGTATTTGAGGTCTAAAAAAACATCTTCGCCCATGCCGACGATCTCGCGGACAAGTTCAGGGCCTGTCGAAGTGAAAAGCTGCTTGCCGATTTTGAAGCACGCTCCTAAACCTTTAAGATCACCTACTATTTCAAGGGCTTTCGCTTTGGTCTCGACATCGAGCGCTACAAAAATTTTCGATCTCATTTTTTCCTCAAAACTAGTTTCCGATTACTAAACTTCCCTGTGCCGGAACTGTTACGCTGCCGTTTGAAACATTGACGTTCGAGCCGTCGTAGGAAGTGAACGAGCCGCTGACTCCGCTGCATGTCGCGTTGTATGCCGAGCCTCCTTTGTTTATGCCGACGATTACGGTTTTGCCTTCGTAGGTGAGTTTGTAGACCCAAGCATTGTCGGAACTCGAGCAGTTTTCACGTTTTCCGTATCTCAAGGCAGGATGTGACTTTCTGAATTTACCGAGCTTTTTGACGTGATCCAGAGCAGCCTGTTCGTTGCCTGAAAGCCCTGTGAACTTCATGACTGCGCGTCTTCCGCCGTCGAAACCGTTCTCAGCCCTGCCTGTCATGCCGATATCGTCGCCCTGATAGAGCATCGGGATGTTGATCGGGGAAGTGAGAAGGAATGTCTGCGCGTGTTTGAGCAGAGTGTAGTTGCCGTTGCACTCGGTCAGAGCCCTGTCCTGATCGTGGTTGCCGAAGAAGTTGCCCATTACTGCGCCCGGGAAACCGCCAGAGCCGCCCTGAGCAGGTTTTGAGGTGAGGTAAGCTTTGTCCCAAGCTTCGGTGATCTCGTATGCAAGAGACGAGTAGCTGCTGCCGTGCAGGATTATGTCTTTTGCTTTGTAGTAGAACTGCTCGTTGACCTGACCCTGGACCATGTCGGGGCGGGTGTGATAGCGCGGCCATTCACCGCCCAGAGATTCTCCGACCATGTAGAAGATCTCGGCTTCGTCTGGCAGGTCGTGGTTCTCAACAGTCGTTTCGATTTTTGCTTTTATCGCCTGCCTGAGCTCCTTTACGAAAATATCGTCGATGTGCTTTAGAGCGTCTGCGCGGAAGCCGTCAAGGTTGAAGTTCTCGATGAGCCAGAGCGCGTGGTTTATTACAGCCTTTCTCGCCTCGGCGTTGTTGTAGTTGAAATCGGGCATGTAAGGCGTGAACCAGCAGTTTTTGATGACATGGTCAGCCCAGCCCTGATCCGCGCAGGAGTTTTCGGAATAGAACCAGCCGTCGTTTTTATGCTGCTGATAGAGCGGAGCGTCTATGTAAACGTGGTTTACGACGAAATCAGGAATGACCCTGATCCCTTTCTTGTGAGCCTTTTCAACGAGTTCGCGGAGTTCTGCGACCGTTCCGAAAGCGTCATCGACACCTTCGTTGTCAAATCCGTAGTCGTTGTCGAAGGAATATCCCGTCGCAAGCGGATGGTAAGCGTGGTAGCTCGTGAAGTAGACATTGTTCTGTGATGATGAAGTGCCGCCTTTGCTTTCGTAGTGAGGATTGAGGACAGGAGTGCTTATCCAGATCGCGTTGACACCCATATCGGAGAAGTAGTTGTCGTCGATCTTTTTGATTATGCCTGCGAAATCTCCGCCTTTCCACTTTTCAAGGTCTTCCGTTACATGCGGAAATTCGCTTGCGGGAACATCGTTGCCCGTTTTGCCGTTTAAGAAGCGGTCTGTCATGATCTGATATACGAATGCGTCACGCCATCCGAAATCGGCGAAGTCAACACCGGCGCCGATCCAGAGCGGAACGAAGAAAGGCTCGATCTTCTCGCCGTTTTCATCGACAAGTCTGAAGAGCCAGCTGTATTTGTTCGGTTCAAGTCCTGTTTGCGAAACGGTGAAAGTCTTTGTCGCCTCGTCGTAAGTGTAATCAGTTGTTTTCACACCGTTTAGAGTGATTGTCGAAGCGGCGAAGTCGATCGCAGCAGAACCGTGGTATGAAAGGGTGAAAGTATAGGAATCAGCCGTTTTTTCATGGCTGTCGAGGGTAAGCAGAGTCTCGGGGATAGCTTCGATATTCGCCTTTCCGGGATAGTTCGTCGCCGATTCTATGAATCTCGGTCCCGGCTGATTGTTGTTGTCAGGGCCGATACCTTTGTCGCCGTACCACCATGTTGCGCCGTTATCAAGCGAGAACCTGAAAATATAGATGAAGCTGCCGGCTTTGTCTGTCGGGAAGGGGATCATGTATTCGTGGTTCTGGTTGCCGTCTGCGCAGTCGTAACCCGAGTTGAAGTTCGCATCGATCCAAGTCCAGCTTCCTGCGATGACCGGATATTCCGCACTGCCGCTGCCTTTTTTGTAGCCCAGCTGTGCCTTCCAGCTGCTTTGCTGCGGATGGCTTGAGAGCGGACAGCCTGTGATCCCTTCGACGTAAATCCTGCCGTAGACCATATCGGATTCAGTGTCGCCCTGATTCCTATCGATCGTGAAAGGCCACTGGACTCCGACCCAGCCGGGTATCTGGGAAGTTATCGCCGTGCATGTTGCGTTGCTGTCATAGAAACCGTGCGGGCAGTTGCATACCGCGTTTCCGCCTTCGACAGTGCATACGCCGCCGTTTCCGCAGCTTACGCTTTCGCATTTGTCTTCAACGCATTCGTGGTCAGCAAGGTCGCATACTTCGCCGCTGTGGCAGTCGTCGTCATTGTTGCAGTTCGGGTAAACGACGATGCAGTCTCCGTCAGCCTGAGAGCATTCTTCCCACTCTTCGCAGGTGACGTTCCTGCATTTGTTCTCGATGCACGCTTTTGTCTTGTCGCCGTTTTCGTTGAGGTAGCCTTCGGGGCAGCTGCATTGTTTGTTTCCGCCTTCGTTGACGCAGCTTCCGAAACCGCAGTCAAGGTCGCATGTTTCAGGTTTGGGACCTTCAACGCAGTCGCCGTTTTCGTCTTTGTTGAAGCCGTCGATGCATTTGCAGTATTCGTTTCCGCTGCCGTCGATGTCGCAGTATGAGTTGTCTCCGCATTCAAGCGAGCAGTTCTCGTTTACGCATGTTGGAGTTTCGCCGACGTTTTCAGGCCTGTAACCATCCTCGCAGTCGCAGTAGATCCCGCCGCTCTGATATGAGCTTCCGCTGTCGTAACCGCTTCCGTAGCCGGAACCCTCTTTGCATTCGCCGTGGTTGTTGCAGGTCACGCCTTCGCACGGACCGGTGTATTCGCAGGTGTGGGTTTCCATATTGCATTTGTTGCTCTGACAGTCCGAATTTTCGGAACATCTGCCTGATTTGACATGGCATGTGCCGTTAGCGCAGTATTCCCATTCGTCACACTCGATACCGGCGCAGGAATCATCCGCGGGATCGGAGGGAACGCACTCGAGCATTCCGCTCGGAACATAGCCGTCATCGCACATACAGACTGCTCTGCCGCTTGCATCATCGCATACTCCGTGTCCGCTGCATGTCTCACCGTCGCAGGGAGAGGATTTTTTCGATTTGCTGCATGCGACAGCGAAAATCATGATAAAAACAAGGATCAAAGATAATTTTTTCATAAGGACCTCCACTAAAAAACTCAGTATTCTATTGAAAAGTAAGAAAAAGACAAGAAGGGACTCCGCCGCAATTTTTGACTTGAAAGGCTTTTTGGTTCATAATGCGCCGTTTTTTGTCCGCGGAGAAAAATGGAAAGTTTAAAAGAGACGAACGACAAGCTGAATGTCAGGCTCGTAAAAGAGTTTAAAAAGCTGAAATTCATTATTGAAAAAACATCTGAAAACGAAGATGAGGATATTTTCCGCTGGCGTTTCAGCAAGTTCGAAAAGCCGTTTAAGATCTACGATTCATGGCGCAAAAAACGGGACTCTTCGCCACAGTTTATGGTCTGGTTCGTATTTTCATCGATCCTCTATTATGTCGTTACGCTCGAAAGGTTCGATGAATTTTCAGAAAAATACATCAGCTGGCTGAGAAAAAGCGACACAAAATCGCGCTCTGTGATATTTTTCCTGTTCGCGCTTCTTCTGGCCTGGATACTGATCCCCGATTCGGGAAAGGAAAGCTACCCTGTGGACGAAAAGAACATCGGGCACACGATAGACCACTCGATAATCGCCGACAAGGACTACACTATAATCAACGAGGAAGAGACTGCGAAAAATCAGGAAAGGGCTCAGAACGATGTCCCGAACACCTACGATTTTGTCGATCAGAAGAAGAATCTCGAGGCTTTGAGCGAAGCTTTCAGGATGATGCGCGAAGCGGCAAAAGAGAATATAAAGGAGACTATAGTTGCGAAAAATCTCCCGTTCCCGCCGGAATTCCACGAGATCCTCGCCGATTATGTCATAGCTTCAGGCAGCAACAGCGATCTCAGGGAGTTCAAGACCGGTCTTCCTGCTGTTTTTATGAAAAAACGGGGAGATTTCGAGCGGATAATCGGCACACCGCTTTCGAACTATGTCTTCCGCGAACTTGCTGAAAATATCTTTCCGGCGCGTATACCGGAGGCTATAGCGGAAATATCGGACTATTTCAACCAGAACGACTACTACATCCTGCGCGAAGGGATCCCTGCCGACTATGTCCCGAAACATATCGTCGTGAGGAAAAAGGACTCCTACCTGCAGGAAAGCCAGAATGATCCTAATCAGGCGATGAAGATCAACTCGTTTTTTATCCAGACTGGAAAGATAATCTCTTCCGTTGCCCTGAAAGCGGAGATCCTCCACACCAAGGACAAACTCAACATGTCCGATTTTACGCCGCGCGGTTTCGAGATAGTCGCCGAGGTCGGCAGCTGGACGATGAAGGACTCGATTTTTTATAATGCCGAGACCACCGAGTTCAACAAGATCGAGGCAAAAAACAACGCTCCCAAGTCTGAGCGGAAGATATCGAGAGGCGAACGTGTCATCTCATCCAAGTCAGTGATCACGAAAAACGACATCGAAGTCTTCAAGGTCATGCAGGAGCAGTCCGAAAATATTTCCGGCGAGTTCTTTTTCCTCGGGAATTTTTTCTACATCGCGATCTTTATTTCGATAGTTTTCCTTGTTTTCACCCGTTCGATAGGCAAATTCAAATACCGCAACAAAGACCTTATGCTCATGACTTCGCTCATGTTCACGGCACTTTTCCTTCTGCGCTATGCGATGCCGTGGATCCAGGAAGTCGCATACGACAACAGGGCGGTATACTTCTTTTTCCCGCTGCCTTTCTTCGTCGCCGCGGTGAGGGTCCTCATCAACACGGAGACAGCGTGTTTCTTCCTCTTTGTCCTCGCAGCTGCGCTGACGATGCTCTTCCCGGAAAACTACTTCATTCCGGTATTCTACCTCTTCGGATCGCTCCTTTTCATGTTTATTATTTTCCATGTCGAGTCGTCAGGCCAGATAATGTGGCACACTTTCAAATTTTCGTTCGTTTCAATGGGGCTCGCACTGATAATAGCGATGCTTGATTCCGCTTTGAACCATAGCGGGATCCATGTTTTCGGCGCGATAGTCTGCGCTTTGGTTTCGGCGATGCTCTCCGGCGGTCTGCTCACGATAATGATCCCTGTTTTCGAATCGACTCTCGATTATGTCACGAACATCAAATATGTCGGCTATTCGACGATGAGCAACGAACTTATCAAGCAGATGTCGGTCTATGCGAACGGAACTTACCAGCACTCGCTCACAGTGGCGTCCCTGGTCGAAGTCGCGGCGCGTGAACTGAAGCTCAACCCGCTCAAATGCAAGGTCATGGCCTATTTCCACGACATCGGAAAACTTGAGCGTCCCGAATATTTCACCGAGAACCAGCGCGACAGAAAGAATGCGCACGACAGCTACAGACCGACGATGTCGGCGAGGATCATCACGAACCATGTCAAATACGGTCTCGAACTTGCCAAAAAATACCATCTCGGAGAAGAGATCGAATCGGCGATAGTCGAGCATCACGGCACGACTCTGGTGGGATACTTCTACAAAAAGGCAAAAGAACTCGATCCGAATGTTTCGGAAGCCGAATTCAAGTATGCAGGACCTTCGCCGCAGTCGAAAGAAACCGCGCTTCTTATGATCGCCGACAGTTGCGAGGCGGCAGTGCGCTCGATGGATAAAAAGACTGAAAACGGCATTAAGACAAGGGTGCAGGAGATCATTGCTGGAAAGATCAGGGAAAATCAGTTCGTGAAGTGCAACATAACGACAAAAGACCTCCAGATAATCGAAGATTCTTTAGTCAATACATTTTCGGGGATCTACCACGGCAGAGTCAAATATCCGCAGGAGAAGGCAAAAGATCAGTCTCCTGTCGCATCGGCCGAAGTGCCTGAGCAGGAGAGCAGATGAGAACGGCGTTTTTTTCAGAGTGCGGATATGCACCCGGTGAACTGAAGGCTGCGATGCGCAAGGCGATACGTCTCGCATTGGGCTGCAAAGGTCTCAAAACGACAGATCCTTATGAAGTCTCGGTAATTTTTGTCGATGAAGCCAGGATCCGTGAGATAAACAGCGGTTACAGGCACATAGACCGGTCGACGGATGTCATTTCATTCGCTTTTGCAGAAGGTGAAGGTGCTGAATACGCGCCGTTTCTTCTCGGAGATATCTTCATCTGCACTGATGTCGTTGCTGCTCACGCCGAAAAATACGGAACGACCTTTGACGAAGAGATGATCTTCATGGTCGTCCACGGGATCCTCCATCTTCTCGGTTTCGACCATCACAAAAAAAAGGAGCGCGAAGAGATGCGGAGTGCTGAAAATGTCGTGATGAAACAGCTTTGTCCGCAGTGGAAAGGGCGCGGTGAAGAATAACCATGCCTGACAAGATCAAACTCCTCGCAGCGTCGCTTCTTTTCGTTTTCTGTTTTGCATTCAGTTTTCCTTTTGTTGTCCCGGGCGGGACGGAGCCCGTTTTTATCCACGAATTTTTAGGCTGGGCTCTGATCTTTCCGGTCATGCCGCTTTTTTTCTATGTAGTCGGCTCGTTCAGGACACTTAAAAAGCAGATACTTGCGGTCTATGCGGTGACGATGCCGGCAAACGCCTTTGTTTTTTACTGGATCTTTTATTCGCTCCATATCTACGGCGGTCTCGGCGCTCTCGAAGGTGTCCTTGCGCTGATCCTCATGTTCCTGATACTCGGGACTTACTGGCTTGTCTTCTGGCTCCTGTGCCGTTTTTTTGCCGGAAAAAGTGAGAAAACTTCCGATTTTACCGATCTGATAACCGCGCCTGAAGGCTCACCGCTTCCGCTGAAACCGTGGTTCATTGCGGCTCTGTGGCTCGGGGTCGAATTCTTAAGGACTTTTTTCCCGGTCGATTTCTTCTGGGCGGCGCTAGGACACTCGCAGTATTCGAACAAGGTCGTCCTGCAGTGGGCTTCTTTAGGTTCAGTCTACATAATTTCGTTCATGATCGCATGGATCTCGCTTTATCTCTACACGCTGGTCCGCGGGAAACACAGCAGAAAGGAGGGGATCGTTCTTGCAGTCGTGCTGACGCTTCTTTTTTCCTATTCGGCTTACAAGATGATCTCGTTCAGGTCTGAAATCCCTGCGAAAGAGATAAAGATCGGCCTTATGCAGCCTGCGATAAACCAGTACGATATCAATGCGAAGGAAGATACGGTATTTGAAATGCTCGGTGTTTTTATTGACCAGCTCAACACGTTCGACCGCGATACCGATCTTGTTGTATGGCACGAAGCCGCGATGCCGCTCAGGATCCCGACCGGTTTTGAAGATTTTGACTATGTCATGGACCGCTACTTTGCGCGGGCATACAACTTTCCGAACCAGATAGTCGGAATGGATATGGTCGACCGCTCCGAACTCAGTTTTTTCAATGCCGCAGGCTTCATTCAGGACGGAAAGATCCGTAAGATCTACAAAAAGATCAAACTCGCGCCTTTCGGAGAATACCTCCCTTACAGCGAATTCCTCCGCTCGATCGGCCTTTCGATACTTGTTCCGGGCAATCTTGGTGATTTTGTCCGCGGCACAGAATACACGGTTTATGATTACGGCACTTTCAAAGCGTCGATACTCATCTGCTACGACGGGACTTTCAGCGAAAATGTGGCAGGTTTTGTTGAAAACGGGGCTGAGATCTTAGTCAACATCAGCAACGACGCGTGGTTCGGCAATTCGAGCGAGACCTTCCAGCACGGGATGTTCTATCCTTTCCGCGCGGTCGAGACCGGCAGAACGATCGTCCGCAGCGCTAATGTCGGTATCAGTGAAGTGATCCTTCCCGACGGGACGATCGAAGACGCTGCGAGATTCCTCGAAAGAACGACGATAAACCGCAAAGTCCCGCTTTATAAAGTCGATACCGTATATCAGAGATTCGGCAACTGGTTCATCTGGCTCGTCTATATCGTCATCGGGCTTTTTCTGCTCGACAGACTCGGAAAAACTGAGAAAAAGACAAAAAGGAAATCCTGACGCGCCGGGGATCCTGCCGGAATAACGGGATCACGGGATTCCGTAATCACGACGGCGCGACCGATCAAACGGCGGCGCGACCGATAAAAACGACGGCACGGTCAAACAATTTGAAATCAATTCGATTCAGAGTAAAATCACGCGGTTTTTTTGTTTTTCGAGGTGAAAAATGAACAGTATCTACATTCTTGTTTTTTCGCTTTTGTGGGTCGTTGTCGCCTACTTCTGGTACGGCAACGGCATCATTAAAAAGAAACTGATCGATCCGGTCGACGAGAATCCGACTCCGTCGCATGCCATGAATGACGGTGTCGATTTTTATCCGGCTCCTTCGATCGTCCTTTTCGGACATCACTTTTCCTCGATCGCAGGCGCAGGTCCGATCGTCGGTCCGATAACGGCCGTAGTATTCTTCGGCTGGGGTCCTGCCGCGATATGGCTGCTTGTCGCAGGTGTTTTCATCGGTGCGGTCCACGATTATCTTTCACTTATGATCTCAGTTCGCCATCAGGGAGTAAGTATTCCCGATAATGCTGAAAAATATGTTTCAAAGCGGGCAAAATTCCTCTTTCTGGTTTTTGTATGGCTCACTATCGTCCTTGTTATCGCGGTTTTCGGCAACATGGCGGCTGTAGCGCTTATCAAAAAAGCTGAACTTGTGATCCCGACTTTCGCGCTCATTCCTCTTGCAATGCTTTTCGGTGTCATCAATAAAAACAGATGGCTCCCGCTCTGGGCAAACACGATAATCGCGATCGCCGGACTGATTTTCCTTATCTGGCTCGGCTTCAAGTTCCCGATCACGGTCGGCACGGAAAAGACCGCTTATCAGATCTGGTTCACGCTTCTTATGATCTACGGAGTCGTTGCTTCGGTAACACCGGTCTGGATCCTTCTCCAGCCGCGCGACTACATTTCAAGCTGGGTCCTCATCATCGGCATAACACTGGCGTTTATCGGGATCTTTGTAGTTCATCCCGACATGAACGCTCCTTTTATTATTGAAGAAACATTCAAAGATTCAGCTCAGGGACCGCTCGTTCCGTTCCTTTTCATAATCATTGCATGCGGCGCTGTTTCCGGTTTCCACAGCATCATCGCTTCGGGAACGACTTCCAAACAGCTTGACAAGGAGAAAGACGCGATGTTCGTCGGTTTCGGCGGAATGCTCATGGAAACTATAATCGGCATAGTCTGCGTCATCATCGCAGGCGCTGCTCTGACATGGGGAACCGGAGACGGCCAGCTTCAGAACATTTTTAAATCAGGCGGTCCGCTCACTGTTTACGGGAAAGGTTTCGGCAGACTTACATCCTTTATTTTCAACAGTGAAGTCGGTCCTGTCATCGGCGTTACTATCGTCAACGTCTTCATCATGACGACTCTCGACACAAGTGTCAGACTTGCGAGATTCCTCACGAACGAGATGATCGGCGACAAACTTCCGGCGAAACTTCAGAACAAGTATTTCTACACGATAGTCGCTATAATTCCGGCGTTCCTGCTCGGTATCACCGATTCATGGGCAAGCGTATGGCCTCTTTTCGGCGCGGCGAACCAGCTTGTTGCGGCACTTGTCTTCATCATTCTCACGGCTTACTTCTATTCGAAGAATAAACCGATCAGATATACGCTCTGGGCGACGATTTTCATGCTTGCCATGACGATTTTCGCGCTCTGCTGGATGATCTGGAAATACTTTGTAACTGCTCCCAACTACTTCCTCGGAACTGTTGCCGTCGTTCTTGTCGTTCTCGCTGTTTTGATGATCATAGAAGGCTGCAAAAAGATCGGAAGCGTAAAAAAAGCTTAAGTTTTTCAGGAGTTTAAATGTTCACGGCTCAAATCATCATTTACATTCTTCTCGGTTTTGCGGCTGAAATGATAGACGGCTCGCTCGGCATGGGTTACGGCGTAAGTTCCAACACATTTTTGAGGACTGCCGGCGTTCCGAGCGCGATATCGAGCGCATGCGTCCACGTTTCGGAGATCTTCACGACTCTCGTTTCGGGGCTTTCGCACCTCAAAATGAAGAATGTCCACAAAGGGCTTTTTTTCCGTCTTCTTTTCACCGGAATTTTAGGCGGAGTTGTCGGCGCCTATCTCCTTGTCAACTTTGAAAGCAGGGAACTCGATATCGTTATCGACATCTATCTTCTCATCATGGGCGGATTTATTTTCTCCAAGATTTTCAGAAAGTTGGGAAAGCCGCGTGAATACGGCAACTACACTATCCCGCTCGGATTTGCAGGCGGTTTTACCGATGCAATGGGCGGCGGCGGCTGGGGCCCTGTAGTCACGAGCACGCTTTTAGCTTCAGGCCACGATGTCCCGAGGACGATAGGCACAGTCAACACAGCGGAGTTTTTCGTCACGATCGCCGAAACCACGACTTTTGTCGCAATGATAGGAGACTTCAAAAACTATACACAGATTATTTTGGGGCTCATCATCGGCGGCATGATAGCGGCTCCGCTCGGAGCGTATCTCTGCAAAAAGATCCCGGTAAAGCTCATGCTTGGTCTTGTCGGAGTTCTCGTAGTTATTCTCAATACTTATAAACTTCTCAAACACACCGGCGTGATTTAGGTCTTCTAACTGACCGCTTTCATCCAGCAGCCGAAGATCACCGATATAAACAGAACCGCGGAGATATTCTGTGCAGTTTTTCCGGGAAGGCCTCGCTTCGAGAATGCTGCTCCGAAGATCATTCCGGCCGGAAGTCCTGCAACAAAGCCGAAAAGGTGGGCGAGAACATCGCTTTTTTCGCTGCTGCCGAGCATTGCCAAAAGTCCGAGAGCGGCTCCGAAAGGGATCCAGCGGCCGAGCTTTTTTTCTCTGAAACTGTCGAAGAACTGCAGGCCGGCAAGAACTCCGATAACGCCGAAGACAGAGGTCGAAGCCCCTATCGAATTGTGCGCGCTGCCGTAGAAAAAGGCGTTCATGACATTTCCCGCAAATCCGGTAAAGAGGGCAAAAAGAAGCGCAAAACCGGTTCCTGTCATGGTGGAAAGTGCCCAGAGGACGATCCCGCCGAAAACGATGTTCGAAAAAAGGTGCTTGTAGTCGCCGTGCAGGGTGAGTGCCGTGACGGCTCTGAAAAATTCGCCTTCGGTTATCGCGGCGGCACTCGATCTGCCCGCTTTTATGAGTTCCAAATGGTCAAATTCATAGATAAAAACATGAAATGCCGCGAGCAGCGCTAAAGTCAGCATAAGCTGGATCCAATCGACTTTTTGAAAACGTATGTGCGCGAATTTATTGCTGATCTTCTCGATCCTGCCTGATGCTTCGTAGTTTTTGATTTCATCTTTCGCTTTTTCATAGTCACTCAGATCGACTTCTATCTGCCACGAATTCCAGCGGAAAACGGCATTGTTTGCGATTGAGAGAGAATCTAAAAGAAGCGAATATTCACGCGCGGTTCTTTTGTTTGCAGCGGGGATGTAGGCGGAATTGCTTTGAGTTTCTTCCATAAAGTGCTATTTGACGAAATATTCTTCGATCTTGTGGTGCTTAAGACCTGTTTCCTGATTGATTTCAAGAACATAGTTCGCAAAAACTTTGTCGTATGTCGTGACGGAGTTTTCTTTGTCGGGCCAGCGGATCTCGATTCCTTCGACTTCGCAGATATCGCCGAGACCAATGATCTGGAGATGGTCGTTCTGGAAACCGTTGAGTCCGTATGCGCCCTGAACTTCGCGGACAAACTGTTTCCCGCCCGCTTTGACAATGATCTTTGCGCCGACAGCATCGCGGTTTGCAGTAGAACCCGAAATGTCGATTATGACTTTGTTCGCATCCTGTCCGGTGTCGTTGCGGAGCACTGTTATCCACTGTTTTTCAGGCTTTTTTCTTCCGTCGGTGTCGTTTGAAGCCCAGCGCATGAAGGATGTCCCTACGATAAGGTCGTAGTCGCCGTCGCGGTCGATATCTGCAAATGCACCGCCGTGAGCTCTCGGGATCTGAGCGGCTGCATCTTTCGCGGTATCTTTGAATTTTCCGTCGGAGAGCTGCTGGAAAAGCATCGATTTTGTGCCCGGATAGTCTGAACTCAGAATGTAGATGTCGAGTTTTCCGTCGTTGTCGAAGTCTGCCGCAAATCCGCCGAGATCACCGTCGTTCCAGGAGCCTGAGCGTTTCCTCGAAATACCGCTTTCTTCTTCAGAGAGGCGTCTCAAAGGTTTTTCGGGGAATCCGTCGTTAAGAATAAGCTGCGATTTGTCACTTGCTTCGCCGATATGCCAGTGAGCGAGCTCGATCTGAAAAAGGTCAATGTCGCCGTCGCCGTCGAAATCGCCGCAGAGAGTTCCCGCGCTGTTGCCGCCGAGGCGGTACGGCTGATCTGAAAATCCGGGATCCCAGCCGCTCGTTCCGATCCCGTCACAGCTGATCACCGGTCCCTGAGACAACGAGCAGTAATCGGTCTCTTTGTTTGATTCATCTTCGCAGTAACATGCGAAAAACTGGTCATCACTGTAATTTTCGTTGTCATCGTGCGCGAAATTCGAGCTGACCGAAAGATCTTCGAAAGTGCCGTCGCCTTTGTTCCTGTAAAGCGCGTTGTATGAGCGGCCGTAGCTTGAAGTGAGAATGTCTGAGAATCCGTCGCCGTCAACGTCGCACGCGCTGACGCCCCATGTCGGCTTGTTGAAATTCCCTTTTGCAAGAGAGTCGTCATCAGCTCTTACGGTCTCAAGTCCGCTCGTTCCGTCAACGATATTTTCGAATTTGCCGTTCCCAAGCCCTTTCATCAGAGTGTCCTGTTCGCATGAGGTCAGGTTTCCGTAACTGTTGTACTGTCTGCCGATGAAAAGGTCGAGCACGCCGTCGTGATCATAGTCGAGGAAAGCTGCTCCGGCTATTGCCGAATACATATCGTTGAGGATGAAGTTTCCTCCGGCATATTTGAAAGTCCCGTCTCCGTTGTTGAGATAGACGCGGGAATAGTCTTCCTGAAAAGTGTCGCTTGAAAGCGTGTCGTTGTCAACATATACGGCATTGAAGGCATCCTGGAAGCCGTCGTTGTTCATGTCGGCGAAAACGACGTAAGTCGATGCGAGTCCGTTGGTCCCGTCTTTGCCTGCAAAAAGTCCGCTCGAGAAAGTGACATCTTCAAAAGAGGCTCCTTTCACATTTTTCAGGAGTTTGTAGAGACCCTGCGGTTCGTTTTGGTTTTCACGCGTTTTTGAAGCAAGCGAAGTGTAGATGTCGGGCCATCTGTCGCCGTCGATGTCTGCAACAGTCACCTGTGTGCCGAGTGCATTGAGTTTTTTTACACCCATCTCTTCGGAAATATCGGTGAATTTGAGAGCGTAAGGCCCTTTCCCGGGTTTCAGGCATATAGGCTCTATATTCTCATCGTCAGTTTCGGAGTCGTCATCGTTGACGGCGTCTTCGTCGTTTTGCGGATCTGTTCCGTCCGCATCGTTCCCGGATTTGGATCCGCCTCCGCATGAAGCAAGGAAAAAGACAACAAAAATCAGCAGGAATGAAAATTTTTTCATTGAAATCTCCTTTGTTTGTTAACCGGTCAAAAAAAACACAACCCTGCAATTATACGGAAATTCAAATAAAATAACAGTTTAATTTTACTTCGAACGCATTTCGGCTCTTGTTTTATTTCAAAGTTTCCGTAAAATGATGCCCGCGTTGGTGTTTCGATTTTTTTGGAGGTAAAAATGAAAAAAATTTGGATCGTATTAACGGTTTTGTTTGCGATGCTCTTCTTTGTCTCCTGCGGTGTAAGCGATGACGAGGAAGGGGAATCGCTCGTTGACGACAGCGATGTTCCCGAAAGCAGCGATCATAGCGGCGGGGAAGCCGGCGGTGACGGTGAGTTGACAGACTCGGATGAGGAGCCGGTCAACCAGAGCGGAATATATGTGACCTGTACGCCCGGTGAGACTCTTCCATGCTACGAAGGTCCGAGCGGAACTGACGGCGTCGGTATCTGCAAGGCTGGTTATAAAGAGTGTGTCGAAGACGGATCCGACTGGAGCGAATGCCGCGATCAGGTCCTTCCGAGCCCGGAGATCTGCAGTAACGGCATAGACGAAAACTGTGACGGAGAAGATATGACGCCTGAAACCGCTGTCGACTACGACGGCGACGGATACACTTACTGTGACGGCGACTGCTGCGAAACCGGCTGGGAACCAGGCTGCAGCGGAAGCGACTCACCCGAGAGGATAAATCCGGGCGCATTCGAAATGAAAGACAACTATTTCGACGACAACTGCAACGGTCAGGTCGACGAGGTCGAGCACTGCGATGCAGGTCTTTCTCTTTCGATCGGCGACTATGCCGGCAATGCAGAAAAACTTGCCAAAGCAATGGGTGTCTGCGCAGGATTGATCTCCGCGGAACTTTCACTTGCAGGAGAGCCTGTCAGCGAGATGATCGACACGAACCCGAACGCATGCAGCAACGACGGCGGCTGCTCATACAATCCGACATCGAGAATGAGCAGAGAGATGCCTTACTATGAGAGTGATTTCCAGACTTTTGCGGTTACGAATGTGTTCGGCACTCAGATGAAACCGGAAGACGGCAGCAATATGCTTGCAATTCTTTCAACAGGCCAGTGGAACAGCCCGACGATGAATGCAAGTATCGCGACTTTGGGAGCCGGCGACATGCAGACAGCAAGCAAGATCCCCGAAGACTGGATAAATATGATGAGAAACTGCGAGATCCCGAAAGCTCCGTCCTGCGGCGGACAGCCTTTGCAGGACGGTCTGACGAACCAGTGCGCCGGCAGCGAGATCCCCTCTGTTCAGGATCCGATCATGCTTACTTTGAAGATGAAGGTCCCGGCAAACGCAAGAGCTTTTGAATTCAACCTTTTCTTCATGTCGATCGAATATCCGAGCACGGTCTGCAGCGACAACAACTACAACGACTTCTTTATTGCGCTTCTCGATTCGACCTACAACGACAAAAACCCGAACGCAGAATATAAAAATCCTTACGACAAGAACCTTGCGAAAGACGAACTCGGCAATCCGGTCGGCGTAGACCTTGCTCCGGCAGGGCTTTTCAAGGCATGCAACCCGGGCTGCGGCGGCGGCGGTCTTATCGGCGGTATGACCAACAGCATCAACAAATGGGGCTTCTGCACCGGTGACGAACTCCTCAACGGAACAGGCTTCGGAACGGAAGGAAAATCCGGCATGATCGCATGTCAGGACGGTCACGGCGGCACTGGCTGGCTCAGAGTTGTCGGAAACGTCGAGCCTAACGAGGAGATCACACTGAGACTGGCTCTTTGGGAACAGGGCGAAGTCGGCTACGGTCCCGACCATTCATGGGATTCGACAGTCGTTCTTGACGGTTTCACCTGGCTGCCGACTCCTAAAAAACCGGGCGTTTCACCCAAATAAGATCGATCCTTTTAATTTTTTCAAATCAGAGGTCTGAAAATGCTTTCAAAAATGTCACTTCCTTATCTGCATGATTCCCACAGTCACTTCACTCTCTATGCAGGAATGTTCAAATCTGTATGTCTGAAAGATGTCAAAAACAAAGACGAAGCCATGGCTTTGTTTGCAAAACTTGAAGATGGAAAACTCAATTCGGCTTACGGCTGGAACAGCGGCTCCTTTTCTTTGGAAAGATCGGAACTGAACAAATTTCCGCCGCTTATCATCTCCAACCTTTCGCTTCACGGTTTCGTGATGAACGAAGGAGCTGAAAAGCTGCTCCGTCCTGAATTTGAAGAAATAATCGACAACTACGAAAATCAGGAGTGGTGCGAGAAACACGTTACCGAGCTTCTCCTCTTTTTCGTGAAGATAATGCCGGCAACCGCTGAAACGATGGCGGATTTTGCCGCTTTTCTGCTGAAAGAATGCGGAGTTTACGAGATCGAGGATATGCTCCTTCCGAGTCAGGAAATATTCGAAATGATCGACGGCTCGACCCTTAAAGACCGCGTTTCGTTCTGGGCTGATGTCAGAACTTTCCGCACTCTGCCCGAAAAAACGCAGAAAAGGATCAAAGGAATAAAACTGTTTACGGACGGTGCGAACGGTGCCTGTACGGCGGCTTTGAGCAAGCCTTACAAAAACGGAAACAAAGGCGTCCTCACACATACTTTGTCCGGACTTGTGGAACTTCTCGAAGAAGCGGGAGATACTGCAAACGGTGTCGCGATCCACGCTTTGGGAGACATTGCGGCGCGTCAGGTAGTCGAAGCCGCCGAAACTGTGAGAAAGCACGGAAGTAATCAGTTCATCAGGCTCGAACATGCCCAGTTCATCGATCTTGAGACGGCGAAAAGGGCGAAAAATGCAGGGATCGTTCTTTCGATGCAGCCCAATTTCACCGAGGATTCGCTGATCTACACAGACAGACTGCCCGACGGTTTTGCCGAAAGGAACGACCCTTTCAGAATGCTTATAGACAAAGCTGGTTTCGTTCCTGGAAAAGATATGTTTTTCGGTTCCGACGGAATGCCGCACGGCGTGAAATTCGCGCTGAAACAGTCGCTAAGACCGGTTTTTGAAGGGCAGAGGCTCACTTTGAGCGAATTTATTGCAGGCTACTGTGTTGACAAAAAATACGGCGTTTATGAATTTGATCCTACTGAAATTTTCGGCTGAGGTGAACATGAAGAAATCAAGAGTCATAACTTTGGGAAAAGTGAAGATAGGCGGCGGCAACCCTCCTGTGATCCAGACTATGATAACTACTCCTCTGACAAGGCCTGATGAGGCTCTGCGTGAGGCAGACCGGGCGCTTGACCTGGGATGTCAGCTTGTCAGAACGGCCTTCAAGCACATCGATGAGCTCGGCGGACTGAAGTATTTAGTCGAAAATTTCAAAGGGGAAATAATTGCCGATATCCATTTCGACTACAAACTTGCTGTCGCGGCTGTCGAAGCGGGGGTAAGCGGAGTGCGCTTCAATCCCGGAAACGTCGGCGGCGAGGAGAATGTCAGAGCGATAATCGAAGCTGCAAAAAAACGCCCTGAACTTGCCGTGAGGATCGGCGTCAACGGCGGTTCTCTCGATAAAAACATCCTCAAAAAATACGGCGGCGTGACTTGGGAAGGACTGGTCGAAAGCTCGCTTTACTGGGCTGAATTCCTTGAAAAAGAGCTCGGTTTCTACAACTTCAAAATTTCTGCAAAGGCTTCAAATGTTTCCGAGACAGTTGCTGCCTGCAGAAAGATCCGCGAAAACAGTGATGCTCCGCTTCACGTAGGTATCACCGAAGCGGGTGGCGGAAAGCACGGAATAATCAAAGGAACAGCGGGGATCGCCATACTTTTGAACGAAGGTCTGGTCGATACTTTCAGAGTAAGTCTCACAGCTCCTATCGAAGAGGAACTGAGGACTGCGAACATGATTTTGAAGTCGCTCGGGATCTTAAAAACCGGCGGCGAGATCGTAAGCTGCCCGACCTGCGGCAGGACGCACGGAAAGGTCATCGAATACTACAACCGCCTCGAAGCGTGGTTCGACGAAGAAAAGTGGTGGATGAGACCCGCTCTCAAAGTTGCCGTCATGGGCTGCGAAGTGAACGGTCCGGGAGAAGCGAGAGAAGCGGATCTCGGTATCGCGCTTGGCAAAGAGTGCGCCCTTTACTTTGAAAAAGGGGAGATAGTCAGAAAATTCGACGATCAGGATGAAGCATTCGGTTTTCTGATCGAAAAAATCAAAAAAATCTGGTGTCGATAAGAACGTTATTATCGTTATTATCGTTCGCCGCCTTGTGTCGGTATCCCGTTATCACGTTATAACGTTATTCCGACAAAATCAGGCGGCGTCGAAAAAAACGAACTTGAACGAGAAAAACGAATTTAAATTTTAAGGCTGATGGTCAGCCCGTGGCCTATCGGCAGGATCGTGCTGAAAAGTTTTTTGTGTTTGAAAACGGCTCTGTTGTAGTCGTGCGTGTAGTCGCCAAGCCCGCTGCGGACAGTTTCGGTCACTCTGAAAAGCGAATCGTCGGCTGCGATGATCCCTCCTTTTTTGCAGAGTTTTACGGTCGAATCCAAAAGCATCGGATATAGATATTTGCCGCAGTCCTGGAAGATGAGGTCGAATTTTTCCCCTTTTTCGAGAAGTTCAGCGACTTTTGCTTCGGCTTTGCCGTGATAAAGCTCGATGATGTCAGAATATCCTGATGCTGCGATATTTTTTTCAGCTTCCTTGAAGATCCTGTCGTGGCCTTCGACCGTGATGATCTTTCCGCCAGTTTTCCTCAGTGCGGAAGCCATCCAGATCGCCGAATATCCGTTGCTCGTTCCGAGCTCCAAGACCGATTTTATCTTCTTCGCCTGAATGAGGAAAACGAGAAATTTTCCCACTTCAAGCTCGATCATCGGCTGGATGTCGTTCCTGCTTCTGTTCGATTTCTCGAGTTCATCGAGAAATTCGGAATCGTGTTTTATGAAATCCCTGAGATACTGCGCCGTTCTTGCGTCCATAGCCAACTCCTACAAAACAAACCGCTGTTTTATAGGGCAGGAGAGCTGTTTTTGCAATTAAAAGTTGGTGTTTATGAGTTTCACCATTTTCGCGGCGGCATTGCTTTCGTCGGAGACCATGAGGTAGTTGTTCCCGGAATTCTGCCAGTAGATCATCTCTTTTCCGCTGTCGCTGCGGTGACGAGCCTTGCAGATGTCGTCTTTTTTGACAAGGCAGTCGCTGCCGGAAAAAAGTTTTTCAAGCTGTTCGTTGCGCTTTGAAAGGAAGAGCGTTCCACGGATATTGTCCTCGTTCGAATCGAGGGTTATTTTTGCCGTCGGAGTGGCGGCGATGGAAGTGAATCTTCCGCTTATTTTCGGTCTTTTCGTAAATCCGGAGAATGTCACCGTTTTGAATTTTTCTTTCAGTTCCTCCTGTGCAGCGGCGCTGTTGCCGAATTCGTCGGGCAGAGCCTGACTGTGGGCTGTCATTATCTCATCGATGATGACGTTGTTTTCCTTCTCGATCCCCGCGATCGCGAAGATGAAGGCGAATACGAGGCACGAAAAGGAGAAAAACGAAAAGGCGAGAGTCGCCGCACGGTTTTGGAAAAGATTTTTTATTGATTCGATAAATGTCGGTCTTTGCTCCGATTTCTGGTCTATCAGTCTGAGAAAGCCCTCCTTTTCGATAAGTGATAGCTTTTCGTTTTCGGCAAAAGCCGAAGTGATTTTCTTCGTTTCGGTTATCGCCTCGTATTTTCTGCGGCATTTTTCGCAGCTTTTAAGATGTGCCGCTACTTCCGCGCTTTCGAGGTAATCGAGTTCCCTGTCCGCGAACTGTTCGATAAAAAGTTCGTTGAAATCACAGTTTTCCTTAGGCATCTTTCCTTTCCTTCTTCGTAACGATATTCAATTCTTCCGCCTCTTTTCCAAGCACTTTCTTGAGGAAGTTCCTGCCGCGGTGAAGCCTGCTCATCACCGTTCCGACAGGGATCGAGAGCGTTTGCGCCGTCTCTTCGTAAGAAAGTCCGTCGATGTGGATCATGACTATGACTTCGCGGTATTCAGCGGGCATGGTCTCGAAAACTTCCCTGATCCTCTCTTTAAGTATCGGATCGCTCAGCTCTTCAGGCGATATGCGGGTGTCGGGGAAGTCGATGATCCCGGAATCGTCGTCTTTGGCAAGGTCGGAATACGATATCTCGCCGGTCACCGCGTCGTGCTTTACTTTGTTGATGTAGTTGTTCTTCAAGATCCTGAATATCCACGATCTGAAATGCTCCTCCTCTCTGTAAAGGTGCTTTTTCGAAAGAACTGTTACGATCGTATCCTGCATGAGGTCGAGCGCCTTGTCGCGGTTTCCCGTGATGAAAAGGGCGTAGTTGAAAATTTTGTCGAGGTTGGCTTTCAGTAATTCTTCCATAATCAGTCCCGAAATGAACAACGCGGAATAAACAGCGGAAAAATGAAAAATATTCCGAAAAAATTATTTCCAGAGGAAAACTTCGGTCGAAAGAACCAAGTTGAAGTAAAAATTTTTCCTTTCGACAAAGTATTTTCCGGCAGCCGGAGCGAGGTAGATATTGACCGACTCGTGCGGGGAAACGTAAGCCCCGAGACGCAGTTCCAAAGCGACGCGCGGGTCTGAAGTTTCGGTCGGATCAGCTGTTACGATCGTGAGGAACTCCCCTCTGAACCCCGAAACTTTTATGCCGGCGGAAATCGTTGCGCCTGCCTCTCCGCCTAAATATATCCTGTTGAATTTGCGGCTCGTGAGAAATATCCCGTCAATTTTCAGAAGTCCTGCGACATACTCGCTGTCGAGCCACTGCCAGTCGATCCCGAATTTAAGTCCCGGATTCTGGAAACGGTTCACCATGAGGCCGAAATCGAGGTTCAGATACTGTATCAGCGGCGCGTTGTAGAGGAAATTCGACTCTTCAAGAGAGACCATGAGCGAAAGGGAAGGTACTTTGTTGCCGGCGATCCTGTCGTTGAGAACGGCGTGAAGGTTAGCAAAAAGAAGGAAAATAAAGATAAAAACGAAAAATTTTCTATTCATGGCGTGCCTTCATTTCCTTCAAAATATTATTTATCACGCGGTCAAATTCTGCCGCGCTTTCCATCGTCGTGAAGCAGTCTAAGATCAAATATCCGTCTTCTTTCGCCAAAGTCGAGATCAGTCCCAGATTTTCATAGCTTTCAATAGTGAAATGAAAGAAGAAATTCTCTTTCGGCTTCATTTTTATGATCCTATGCCACGCCATTGTCTATCCTCCTCAAAATTGAATACGGCACAAAATCGCCTTCGAGCAGGATGAATTTCGAGTGGTTCGCCGTTAAAGCCTGCGTTCCGTCGGTGAAGGTGAGGAGATCGGGGAGTTTGTAGTTTCTGGTGTGTCCGTCGGGCTCCAGTATTTCGACTGTTTCGCCCCCTTCCATGTGGTTCCTGACCTCGGCAACGCATTTTCCGTTCTCTTTTTCTTCGGTGATATTCGCTACGAATTCGGCTTCGGAGTTGGAGCCGTCGCCGCCTAACTGGTAGTCATCGGGAGTAACACCGCCTTTCATGAAACCTGTGGAGTATCCTCTGTTTTTGATACGGTTGAGAAGTCTGACTATCTCTTCATGCGGGATATTTTCGCCGTCGAGGATCCTTCTGTAAAGCGAAACGACCGATGCGACATAGTGGATCGACTTCATTCTTCCTTCGATTTTGAATGAGTCGACGCCGAGTTCCTTGAGCGGCCGGACATAGTCGAAAAGTGCGAGTTCCTTCGGGTTGAAGATGTAGGTCCCGCGTCCGTCTTCACCGACCGGCATGTATTCGCCTTCGCGCTTTTCCTCGACTACTGCGTATTTCCAGCGGCAGGGGTGCGTGCATTCGCCGCGGTTTGCCTTTCTGCCTGTGAGCCAGTCGCTTATCGCGCATCTTCCGGACATGCTGAAGCAGACTGCGCCGTGGATGAAAACTTCGATCTCGGCTTCTTTGTATTTGTTTTCGGCGATCTCCTTTATCTTTTCAAATGAGAGTTCGCGAGCAAGGTTCACTCTTTTTGCGCCGTAGTCGTAATATGCGTTTATTGTCTGCCACGAAACGGTGTTTGCCTGAGTAGAGATGTGGAGCGGCACTTTGAGCCCCGCTTTTTTGAGGGAGGTGATAACGCCGAAATCGCTCACGATGAATGCGTCTGCTTTGCATTCGGCAAGGTTTCCCGCCGTTTCTATCAAGTCTTTGTATTCGCCGGAGTAGGGGTAGATATTCAAGGTTATGTAGCCTTTTTTGCCGTTTTTGTGGAGCCTTTCCAAAGCTTTTGCGGCATCGTCTAAAGAGAAATTTCCGGCAAAAGAGCGCAGTGAAAACCTGTCAACACCGAAATATACCGCATCTGCACCGTAAATATCGGCCCAGACGAGTTTTTCAGGATTCCCTGCGGGAGCAAGAAGTTCAGCCATTAGCCACCTCAATCACAAAAGTCTGCGGATTAACACGGGAAAAGGCTTTTAAGTCAAGTTTTTTACATCCGGTTCCGCGAAGTACTCAGGTGTTCCGGATAATTTGTCTTAAAACTGGACAAAAGAGCCTCTTCCTATATTATGCCGCGTTTTATTAAGTTTTTTGGTCAAATGAATATGAAAAAGTTTGCCTTTCCAGCTTTGTTATTGATCTTATTGGTGTTTTTAGTTTCTTGCGAAGATTCCACACTTCCCGATCTACCCGATATGGACGAGTCTATGGATGTCGACGCTTTCGAAATCGGGGATGAAGAAAGTACCGATGATTCAGACCATACTCCTGCAGATGACAGCATCGAACCGGCAGATGACAGCGACGAAGCAAACGTTCCCGATGACGACTCAACCGAGATCCCCGATAATGAGGATCCTGATGAAACACCGGACGAAGAAGAGCCGGAGCCAGAAATAACCGCGTCACACCTTATTGTCGCGACTGTAGGCGGCTACGATGTCCCGATGAGCGGTCACGTTTATTATGCTAAAGACGAAAACCTTGATGATCTCAAAGAGATCGCTGTTGAAGGCGGTATGGGAAGTTCTGACGGCGCTGATCTCAACGTCGCCGCATGGGAAAACGGTTTTGCAGTTATAGGAAGGCACGATTCCTCCTCCCTCTACTTTTTTACGCCAAACTTCGAATTTGAGCATGAAATCCAAGTGAAACCCGATACTTACATAAATATGCAGGATATGGTACATAACTCGTTAAAAGAAGAGTTTGTGATAACATCCCTCAATTATGACACTCCGAAAGACAAAAAGAATTATTCCAACAAAATCTTCATTCTTAAAAAGACCTCGCCTGAAGCGACGGTCTCAATGCTTGAGATAAGCGAAGATGAATCTGCAAGTCCTGCAAAAATGAAAGTCGTCGGCAAAAAACTTTTTATCGCACTGCAGAATCTGAACAAACAGGCTCTTTCGGCTAAAGGCGAGCTCGCGGTCGTAGATCTTGAAGATTATTCTGTTGAAAGTATCCCGCTTCCTACGACCAATCCTACCGGAAAAATAGAATACAACAAAAATGTCGATAAAAACCACATCTATCTCACGACGACAGGCAACTGGAAACAGGGTGACGGCGCGCTTCTGCAGGTGAATACAGATACTTATGAGGTCAGGATCGTCCTGAGGGAATCCGAGGAGGAAAACAACATCCTGGACGGTGATTTTGTTGACCTTTCGATCGCTGACAACGGTGATTTTTACATCATTTTCTCAAATAACATCATCTACAACGACAACAGTCTGCTGCTCTACAAACCGAAAGAAGGCAACATTTCAAAAATAGATTCCAAAATAAACGCATTTGCGGCAAATCCGATAGACTACAGCTCCGTTACAGGAAAAATTTACTATTTTGTCGATGAAAAATCGGACACTTACCTCAAATCAAGGGATACAAACACAGGAAAATCGGAAAAGATCCTTCTCGATTACGGTCCCGCCGCGTTAAGAGTGAAATACGACTACAAGTGAGGCAATATGAAAACAGTAAACGGAAACGATTTGACGATCGAAGATCTCTGCGCCGTAGCGTGCGGAAACGAAGATGTAAAACTGCCTGAAGAGCGCGAATTCTGGGAAACTCTGGAAAAATCGCGGAAATTTCTTGAAGATTACGTCAGAACAGGAGTCCCTGTATACGGCGTTACGACCGATTTCGGCGACAGCTGCGACAACCAGATAAGCGTTGACAAAGCGGGAGAACTCCAGCGGACGATCTGCACATATCACGGTATCGGTCTAGGCCCGAAATTCGACCGCGTCACCGGCAGGGCAGTCGTTCTTGCGCGTCTCAACGGCAATGTAAAAGGCGGTCACTCGGCGATACGTCCCGAACTTGCGAAAATGTTAGTAACTCTGCTCAATAAAGACATAATCCCCGTCATTCCGCAGCTCGGCTCAGTCGGTGCTTCGGGCGATCTCACGCCTCTCAGCTACCTCGCGGCCGTCATCATGGGTGAGCGCGATGTTTACTACAAAGGAAAAATAGTTCCGGCGGCTGAAGCGCTTAAATCTGAAGGGATAAAACCGCTTCCGATCGAGGCAAAAGAGGGCCTGGCACTTATGAACGGAACGAGCGTAATGACTGCGGTCGCCTCTCTTGCATGGAAAAAAGCGGAAAGACTGGCGAAAATTTCAGACTTTCTCACGGCTGTAACCTCTGAAATCACACGCGGCAAGGACACACCTTTTGCAGAAAAAGTGAGCGAAATGAAAAACCACCGCGGTCAGTGCGATTCTGCGGCATATATACGTGAAATTATTAAAGATTCCAAACGAGTTTTCAGATACGAGGATTTCCTTAAAAACAAAATCGATTCGATCGAAAACAAAGGCTTCATCAAGCAGCAGAACAAGATCCAGGACAGATATTCCATCCGCTGCGCACCGCAGATCACCGGTGTTTACCGCGACACTCTGCGCTTTGCCCGCGACCTCATAACCGAAGAACTCAATTCAGCCAACGACAATCCGCTTGTTGATATTGAAAGCGGCAGACTTTTCAACACCGGGAACTTCTACGGCGGTCACATCTGCGCTGCATGCGACTATCTGCGGACGGCACTTGCCAATATCGCCGATCTTTCCGACAAACAGGCCGAAGTCATAATCGACGGCAAATTCAACGGACTCACCGAAAATCTGATCCCGTTCACGCCGGAAGATCATCCGAGGGCGGGCTTAAGGCTCGGTTTCAAGGCAGTCCAGATAACGATAAGCGCGATCCGCGGCGAAGTCGTGACATATTCATTCCCCGTCAGCATCACGAGTGCGCCGACAGAGGCCCTCAATCAGGACAAAGTCTCGATGGGAACCATCTCTGCACGAAAACTTGCCGAACAGATCGACCTTGTGTTTTTGCAGTTCGCAGCTCACATTCTCGCCGCAATGCAGGCGGTAGACCTCGCCGGAAAAGACGATTTCTCCTCATTCACGCAGAAAATCCACACCGAAATCCGTAAAATCAGTGCATTCGTTGAAGACGACCGCGCCCTTGACAAAGAAGCCGAAGCAGTCGCAGAGTGGCTGAAAACGACGGCGATATTCGGGTAAAATATTTTGTGAACAAAGAGCATACGAATCACTGGGACAACAATTCTGCTGTTTCTTTTTCTTCTTTCATCATTCTCGGATTTAATATTTAAAAATCACTAAAATAAAATATTACAAAAACATATATTAGAAATAAAAGAAAATTTTTTGAAAAATAGATTTTGCTTTTAACGATTTTATGTTATTATCACACGCTATAATTTGGAGGTTACACAATGGAAGAAGTAAAAAAACTCAAATCGGTATTTTGCACATCACACTGCAATGGAATCGGCAAACCACTGGTTAGCTTTTTCTTTTGATGCATCTATCTGGACAAAATGCGATGCTAATATCTGGGAGGGGATCAGATGATTATTGGTTTTGAGAGTGAAACGGTTGAATTTAAACTTACAACAGGAGAAAAAAATGAAGCGATGGAATCTATTGCTGCTATCTTGAATAAGCATTGCCGCGGTACAGTTTATTTTGGTGTCGATGATTCGGGGTTTGTCAAGGGACAACAAGTAAGCGATTCCACTAAAAAGGATATTTCCAGAATCATCAATGATTCCATCGAACCTAGAATCATACCGACTATAGAGGTTCTTACAATAGAACAGCGGACAATAATCAAGGTGTCATTTTCCGGTCACAACAGACCTTATGCGGTTAACGGAAAATATCTTATCAGGACTGGCTCTGAAAACAGGAAAATGTCACAGGATGAATTGAAACGATTGATAAAGAACAGTGATTATTCTTCTAAATGGGAAGAGGAATTGACGAATTATAAAGCTGATGATTTGGATGACGAGGCATTAAAGGACTTTTATCAATCTGCAAAAGAGTGCGGTCGTTTGTTGATGAAGAAATATGATAAAGAAAAGCTCCTTTCTGCTATAGAAGTAATGCATGGCGGATATATAAACAATGGCGGATATGCGCTTTTTGGTAAAAATGCAAGAATCGGTTTAAAGCTTGCTTCGTATGCTACTGACAACAAAGTGACTTTTACTGATTTAAAGTTGCTTGCGGGAAACATCTATAATCTTCTCAGTGATGCTCTTGACTATGTGTTGAACCGAATCAACTGGAGAAATGAGATAGGATCCAGAAAAAGAAAAGAAATACCGGAAATACCTGAGAGAGCGCTTCGAGAAATCATAGTAAACGCTTTTGCGCATGCTGATTATGCAACTATTCCAGAAATAGAAATCGGCATTCATCCCGGAAAGATAGAGATATACAATCCTGGATCATTTCCGGATGATCTCACGCCTCTTGATTTTATTTCACGAAACCTTCCGTCTTACAAGAGAAACAGGCTTATTCTGGACATACTGTTCAGGAGCAGAGATGTAGAAAAATCCGGCACCGGCTTCCAAAGAGTGAATGATTTTTGCAAACAGCAGAATGTAACTTGGAATTACAGAAAAGAGGCTCACGGTTTCTTTTTCGAATTTATCAGGACAAATGTCCAGATAAATGTCCAGATAAATAAGGAACTAACTGACGCTGAACAGAACATCTTCAATTTAATTCAGAATAATGAAGGTATTTCAAAAGCGGAAATGGCTGTAAGAATTGGAAAGTCGGAAAAGACTGTTCAGAGAATAGTAGCTTCTCTCATAAAAAAACAGGTTATAGAACGGGAAGGCTCCAACAAATCGGGGTTTTGGAAAGTATTATAAGGATTCAATCACATCATTTTCGTGAGGCCACGAAGATGTTTTTCCCCACTCCGCAAAAAAAGCTGTTCGCCGGTTCCTTCCGTTTTGGAACATACGATTTAAATCATTTGAATTTGTTGATTTTTTCCGAATGCAGAAAATGTTGAATTTTATAGAAGTTTTGAATTGATTTTAGTGCAAAAATCAAGATAATTGCGAGGTTGTTTTTTTACATGTCAGCAAGGAGAGAATATGGCACTCGAACTACAAATCAGAGGCAATGAAATATTTGCACCGTTAAAAAACAAATGGCTTGTCAAAAAACCGGAAGAAGAAGTAAGGCAAAAATATATTTGCAGACTGGTAAACAACTATGGATTTACCCTTGAGCAAATGGATCAAGAATTGAAGGTAAACAATTCTCAGCGTGGGCAAGGTATGGCACGTGCTGATATTGTAGTTTGGAAGAATGCCGAAGATAAGCAGAAGAACAAATATCCTCTTATCATTGTTGAATGCAAGGCTGAATCTGTCACTATCCACAAAGAAGACTATTATCAGGGAATGAATTATGCATCATGGTCTCATGCAGACTTTTTTGTGACAACCAATTTGAAGGAGACTCGAATTTTCAAACTGGTAAAAGGTGAAATTCCTGACAAACTTGAAGAAGTCGTTGATATCCCAGATGTAACAAAAGCCAACAGCCAAAAAGAAATCGATAAATTGTTGACGCAGACCAAGGCTTTTACGCGCGATGAATTTTCAAGGCTGCTTTTCAAATGCCACAACATCATTCGCAATAACGATAAACTCTCTCCGGAAGCAGGTTTTGACGAGATAAGCAAAATTCTGTTTATTAAGATTCGTTTTGAGCGCGACAATACCGGGAATCAGATATTTTCATTGGACACTTTCAAAAAGGACAAAGAAAGTTATGAAAGATATAAACCTCTAGGGGGAGAAGAATTTTATCAGTTTTTGTTCACAAAGACCAAGGAACAGTTTGCAAACGACCATCTTTTCGATGACAATGCGAAAATCGAAATCCGTGAGAACAGCTTTGAACAGATAGTTAAGGAATTGGAAATATATAACCTTTCCACGACTTCTGACGATGTAAAAGGTATCGCTTTTGAAAAATTTTTAGGGAAAACATTCCGCGGAGAACTTGGTCAATTCTTTACACCAAGAACTATTGTTGACTTTATGGTTTCTGTTCTTGACCCGCAGGAAGGCGAATACATTTGCGATCCGTGCTGCGGAAGCGGCGGCTTTTTGATTAAAGCATTTGAATATGTTCGAGAACACATCGAAAAAGATATCGAGAGACAAAAGGAGGTTATAAAGAGCGATTGTTACGGAGTAGATTTCGACAAACTGTCTGAGAAGAAAAAGCAAGCGATTGAAACAAAAGTTTCAGAAGCTTTTGCTCACCTGAACGAGGAATTAAATATAAACAATGATAAAAGCAGGCTTCGCACCTTGTCATTTGATTGCATTTACGGCACAGATGCCAATCCGAGAATGGCTCGAACTGCAAAAATGAATATGATCATGCACGGCGACGGTCACGGCGGAGTACATCACCATGACGGATTGCTTAATGTAAACGGTATTTTCGAAAATCGTTTTGATGTAATTTTAACGAATCCCCCATTTGGTTCACGTGTAGAAAAGGACTTGATGATAACTGAGGCCGACAAATTTACAGACGAAACCAAAATCGCCGCTTATAAAAAGCGGTACGGGGAAGCATACATCCAAGCACTAAAGCAGGTGAATGACAATGTTGGCAAACCGCTTTTGAGCCTTTACAAAATAGATAACGGGCTTACTGAAGTATTATTCATCGAACGTTGCCTTAATCTGCTAAAGCCTGGTGGCAGAATGGGAATCGTCCTGCCCGAAGGAGTATTAAACAATTCAAATCTCCAAAAAGTGCGTGAATTTGTTGAAAGCAGAGCAAAAATTTTACTTATTGTTTCCATTCCCCAAGATGTTTTTATTGCATCCGGAGCGACAGTAAAACCAAGTTTGCTTTTCTTCAAAAAATTCACAGAAAAAGAAGCGGCAGAATACGAATCCATTAAAGCTGAGGCAACGAATTCAGTCGATACAAAATATGCGGAAGAACTTTCAACAATTGAAAATCAGCTTTCAAAGCGCGGGTTGCCAAAAGATCAAAAGAATGAACTTTCAGCAAAAAAGAAAAAAATTATCGAACAAAAAGCTGCTGAAATAAAGGAAATCATTAAAGAAAAGTTCGATTACGAAATTCCTATTGCAGAAGTGAAAAAAGCGGGAATCAGCACTACTGGAGCTGCAATCGAAAACGAGCTTATTCCGCTTGCCGAAGAATTCACTCCTTATCGCAAGGAAATGAAATTGTGGGATGTGCTTTTCAAAGAAACTCAATATTATCTCCCTGACGAAGGTAATATTTATCGTATTCGTATAGCAGACAAAATGGTTTCCGAGCCGGAAGTTTTTTACGGCGTAAAAGAATAGGAAGATATGTTGAAAGCAGAATATAAATATTTGAAATTCGTAAGATTCAAAAAAATCGAAAGATGGGATTTAAAATCTTTATGTGATGAATCAAAATCTTTCAGGTATCCAGCAATAGTATTGGGAAAGATATTATCAAAAGCAGATATTACTTGGACAAATATCGAAGATGATAAACAATATCCCATACTTGGTGTCCATGCACAAGGCGAGGGAGTTTATATCAATAAAATTGTTCATGGAAAAGAACTTACCATGAAACGATACCAAAAATCTAAAGCTAATACCTTGTTTTATTGTAAGGTGAGAACAGTTAAAGGTCAATGGGGAATAGTTTACCCTCAATATGCAGATTCGTATGGATCAAGTAATATGCAATACCTTGATATTGATTATAAACAAATTATCCCTGAATATTTTCTCAACCTATTAAAATTAAAACGACTAACTGATATATGGGATAAAAACGCCATCGGAGCAGATGGACGTCATTTCCCTCTAAAAACATTGTTACATTTGGAAATCCCATTACCAACTGTTTCTGAGCAACAATCGTTGGTTAATGCGTATAATGCCAAAATTCAAAAAGCAGCAAAAATGGAACAACAAGCCGAACAGATAGAACAAGATATAGAAGATTATTTGCTGACAGAATTGGGAATTAGGCAAAATCTAAATACTGCGAATATTGGTAAAGACGAACTCAAAAAGGATTGTAAGTATTTGAAATTTATAAAGTTTAAGGACTCAGAAAGGTGGGATGTTTCATATTACTCCCAAACAAAAGGTGTTATGGGAAAATATAATACTGTATTTATGAACAAATGCATAGAAAACTTCATGCAAGATGAAAAAGGTTGCTCGTTGAGAATAGAAACATCCAAATTACCAGAAAAAGATTTCCAATACATTGGGATGGAGAGTGTTGAAAAAGGCACTGGGTTATTGGTTGAAAACAAAAAAGTTAAAGGTAAAGAAATAAAAAGCCAAACTGTAAGAGTTCCTTATCATTATTTTTTATATGGAAAATTAAGACCTTATTTGAATAAATACTGGTTTAACGAGAATCATAACGACAATATTGTGTGCTCGTCGGAGTTCTTTGTATTCTCAATAAAACACGACATCAATGATTATTATTTTAAGTATTATTTGTCATCAGCGGCGGTTCAACAACAAATTAGCAATGCGTTCCAAGGAGCAAGAATGCCGAGAATAAATGAGAGAACTTTCAATACTATACAAGTTTTACTTCCACCGATCTCAATTCAAAACGCAATAGTTGAGCATATCAATAAACAAAAGTCACAAATCAAAGAATTGCGGCAAAAAGCAGCAAATCTTAGAAAAGAAGCATTGGAAAAATTTGAAAAGGAGATATTTGAGTAAGGATGAACCGAGAAGATTTAAATAATTTGGCCAAAGAAATACAAGAAACTAAACAAAGCAAAAAAATAACACCAAGAGAACTCCTAAACGCTTTTGGATTTGAAAGAAGAACATCCGGCAGATGTGATACCATTGACCATTGGCTTGACAATAACAATTTACTAACAGATCCAGATTACATAAATTGTTATATAGATCAATACACCTCCTTATGTTATAAATACGAAATTAAATCAAACAAATTCCAACTATATTATTTAGAAATAAGAGGATATAAAAACCTCGTTAATTTTTCTGTTGATTTGGAACCTACAAATAATTACTGCTGCTTTATAGGGTTAAATGGTTCAGGAAAAAGTAATGTTTTAGAAGCTATAAGTTTGATTTTTTATAGTTTATATCAAATTGCGACACTAAAAGATGGATTAAAAAAATACTCTTGTAAATTTCAATACACAATCCGATATATTTTTAAAGGACAATTATATGAAATTTCAGATGGAATCTTAAAAGATGGCAGAAAAATAACTACGGACATCCTTCCTAAAAATATTTTAGCTTCATATAGTGGCGAAGACACAAGATTATGGAAAGAATGTTACAAGCCACTTTATGACAAGTATTGTAGCAAAATGGTTGCGACACAAGGATTTGAACCTCCTTTTATGTTTTATCTCAGCCGTTATGAATGGGAAATATCATTGCTTACACTGTTATATTCCGAGGATATAGATGTTATAAAATTTATAAAAGAACTTGTCGGAACATCATCTTGCAAAATATCATTTGATTATAACACTTCAAATATTCGGAAATGGGAAGGAACTGAGATTGAAGGTTTTATTGATAAGTTAAAAGAAAAATCAGCCTACGATATTGAATCCTTTAGAGAAACAATTAATGATATCAGCTTTATTGATAAAGCAAGTACTCTATTTTACTGTTTATATAAATGCAGAACTGAAGGTGGCAGTCAAATAATCAAAAAGATTAACATTGAATTCGATAACAGGGGATCTCTTGAGGGATTAAGTGAAGGTGAAAAAAAATTAATAAACGCAAATGTCGTAATTCACATTTTATCTACAGAAGACAGTTTGTGTCTATTTGATGAACCAGATGCGCATATACACATTGGAAAGCAAAGAGACTTGAAAGAACTAATTGATACAGATAAGAGATATAGCATTGTAACAACACATTCTCCTGTTTTCCTGAACGATATTAAAGAAGAAAATATCAGATCTTTGAAAAAAGGTGTTCTCGACAACATGGAAAAACTTCAACAAATAACAGAATTATCATCAGGTTTGGTCGATTACTTTAATGGAAGTCTTTTTCTAAACTCAAACGCCCCTTTAATTTTAGTTGAAGGCATTGGGGATATTAACTATATAAAAAAAGCAATATATTTATTGAGCACCAATCATGATAATTATTCAAAAATATCTTGGGATTTTTTATTCATGGGAGGGGCTGGTGAAAATGCAAAACAATTCATAGATAAAATTTCTCCTCACATCAACGAACACAGAAAAGTTGTTGTTGTCTTTGATAGAGATAGCTCTGGAGCCGAAGCCATGAGTAAATTGGGTTGTACTGAAAACAGGTGTGATTACCACACATATAAGAAAGGTAATTGGTATTATATTATGTTGCCTAAAACAGCAGAACATACAAACATTGACTTTACCATAGAAGATTATTTTTCTTTAGAGCATAAAAAGAAAATTGCCATCGAAAAGATTAATAACTCTGGTGGTTTTTTCAAGAAATTGCCGAAAGACCTTAGACAGAATGTCAAAGATACTTTAAGTAGTAAGATTGAGATGGATAAATACACATATAATGATATGGAGGGTTTTTCTGTGCTTATAGATAAAATTCTCAATATTCTTGATGGAATAGAAACAAACATAAAAGAAGTAAAATAATCATGGGCAAAACAGTAACAACGTATCTGATTGACGGAGATCCGAAAGGAACTCAGTATGTTTTCATCAGCAACAAGATTTGCCAGATGTACATAATCCCGCGTTCCAATCTGGCGATTTTGAATGAGCGGTCTGAGCTGTGGACTCCGGCATTTTATATTTTGCTGGGAGAAGACGAATCCACAAAACCGAAGGCGTATATCGGCGAGACAGAAAACTTTCGTGAACGTGTAAAAGACCACGACAGCAAGAAGGAGTTTTGGCAAAAAGCTCTGATTTTCATTGCAAAAGATGCCGCAATGACAAAAGCAGATGTGCAATACTTGGAACATAAAGCTATTGCAGAAGCAAAAGCATCCAATACTTTTGTGCTGAACGAAAACAAGCAAACTCCCAAAGCACCGAATCTTCCTGAGTACAGAAAAGATGATATGGACGGATTTTTTGAAGATGTGAAATTCCTGACATCTTTCATCGGATGCAATATTTTCGATGTCGTAAAAACTAAAGAAAAACACCTCTTCTACATAAAAGGACGAGGCTGCGAGGCTAAAGGCTTTTATGATGCTGGCGGCTTTACCGTGTTGAAAGGAAGCATCATCGCAAAGTCATCGGTTCCGTCGTTAACATGGAAGGAAAAACGCGAAAAATTGGTTAAAGAATACACTTTCGTGAATGGTGATAAATTGGAACTGGAATCTGATAAAACCTTCTCCAGCCCGAGCAGTGCTGCCGATTTCTGCCTCGGAAGCAGTAGCAACGGTTGGTTAGTCTGGAAAGACAAAGATGGTCAAACATTAGATTCGGTCTACAGGAAACAGTTGGAATAAAACACAAGCGATAACGGAGGAGAGATGAGCAAAAATTTAGTTATCTATTTTTCGGCAGGCGGGCACACTAAGCTGAAGGCGCTTCAGCTGGCCGAAGCGATCCAGGCGGACATTTTCGAGATCGAGCCCGTAAAAAAGTACACGAAGGCCGATCTTCTGTGGATGAACCCGCTTTCACGCAGTTTCCGCGAGGTCGCTACAAGAAAAAACAAACGCCCTGAGATCGTCGACAAGGCACTTGATCTGACCGGTTACGACAAGATCTTTCTCGGCTTTCCGATCTGGGGCTGGGCTGCTCCTTCTATCGTCAACGCATTTTTGGAAAAGCACGATTTTTCAGGCAAGACCATTGTCGTTTTCGCAACGAGCGGCGGCACGATGAAGCTTGAAGGCAGCGTGAAGTCGCTGAGACCCTCGGTTTCCGAAACCACTGTTTTGAAAGAAGGCAAAGTGCTCAACGGAGACTGGACGAATGAGGCTCTTTCAGAATGGGCGAAAGGGAACTTTTAAAGGGTCAGCTCATTTTTGCTAAGAAAAAATTTGCTATTTAAAAATAACTTGCTATAAAGCGTCCGTTTTTTGGGTCGGGATGTAGCTCAGCCTGGTAGAGTGCTGCGTTCGGGACGCAGAAGTCGCTGGTTCGAACCCAGTCATCCCGACCACTTTTGTTCTGAATATCGTGAAGAAACTAATAATCTTACCTCTTTTTATCCCTTTTATTGTTTTAGCGGTTTTCTTTTTTTCTTTTTCGTCCTATTCCGAAGATGACGGCTGTGTAGTCCTTCTAAACTCTTTCAAAGAGGGGATCGTTTTCGAGGATATAGTCTTTCTTGAAGCGGATAATGCTGAAAAGTGTAATAAAAACAACACATTGATACTTTATACTCTTAAAGGGGAGAGTGCACTGAAATTTGCCGAACCTGTGAAAGTCAGACGGGAAAACATCTCCTTTTTCGTCTCTTCGATAATTCCTGAGAAGCGCGCGGACGATATTCCGATGGCGCATGAACAGCAGGGCGGAGACGAAGAGCACCACAAGCCGGTCCAGCAGCATTTCAAGACATCATTGCCTGATCCGAAGAGCGATTTTGTGATATACTATCTCTACAACGATCCCGATTCTTCGCCTGAAGATCTCGAAGAGGCTTTCTCCGGCATTCAGGAAAGCCGGGTCGATCTGATACTTGCAGGGAATTTTGACGCACCTCAGCGGACACTCATCCGTCCGCAGCTCAAAGTTTTCCCTTCGGCGGAGAGAGCGGAGGCCGCAGTGCTCGTTTTTTCGGTCATAAGACTTGAAAACGGCGAAAAGAAAGTGATCGTCCGTTCATTTAATCGCAGACTTATTTGAAACATGACGGAAATACAGCGTTTTTTGACGATTTTCGACACTCGTGCAAGTTTTCCACATTTGTGTTGCAAAACCCCCTTTTTTTGCCCGAAATATGCTAGGATATCAAGGGCTTCCTTTGTGTGCACAAAAAACTGTGCAACTGTTTTGCTTAGTAAAATCAGTGTGTTGTCTGCTCTCACTAAGGATTTTTTGTGGAAAAATCATATAGTTGAATAAAAATCTCAATAATGTTGAAAAAATGTGGAAAAACTATCATATTTTACTTGATTAGCCGCTAATTATTGTTAATTGGAGCTAAGTTTGAATAAAGTGGATAAAAATCTGAGCAGACCGCAGGAAACAGCGGTAAAAACGACCGAAGGGGCCGTTCTTGTCTTTGCCGGAGCAGGTTCAGGAAAAACACGCGTTATAACGCACAGGATAGCTTGGCTTGTCGAAGGAAAAGGGGTCAGGTCTGAGAACATTCTCGCGGTGACTTTCACGAACAAGGCGGCTCGTGAGATGCGCCAGAGGCTGGAGACTTTGCTCGATTCGGACGAAAAGAGTTCCGGACTTACCATCTGCACTTTCCATTCGCTCGGTCTTTCGATCCTGCGTTCAGAGTACGATAAAATAGACTATCCTGGTGATTTTACGATATATTCTCCTTACGAGCAGTGCGAACTTATGAAACGTGTCATGGCTGACGAAAGGATCTCTCCCGACCGTTTTTCCGCCCAGGCGATAGTTTCTGCGATATCGAAAATAAAGAACGATCCTACGCTCAGGGAAAAGAGCTCGTTTCTTGTTTCCAACCTCACAAACGCCGTTGCCAACAGGCTTTTCGATTCATACTGCAGGGCGATGAAGGTGCGTGCCGCGCTTGATTTCGACGATCTGATAGCGCTCCCGGTAGGACTCCTGAAAAATGACGAATCTGTCCGGCTTAAATATGCTTCAAAATACAAATATATAATGGTTGATGAGTATCAGGACACAAACCCTTCACAGTTCGAGTTCGTGAAACTTCTCTCTTCGGTCCACAAAAACATCTGCGTTGTCGGTGACGATGACCAGAGCATCTACAGCTGGCGCGGTGCCAATGTCGAAAATATCCTCAATTTCGAACGCGATTTCGAAAATGTCACGATCGTGAAACTTGAAGAGAACTACAGATCGATCAGCGAGATCGTCGACACTGCGGGAAAACTCATCGCCCACAACAGCAAACGCAGCCCGAAAAGGTGCTTTTCGTCAAGAAAAGGAGAGGCCGGGGAAGGGATAAAAGTCGTAAAAAGGCCGAATGAAAAGGATGAAGCCGATTTCACTGCTCAGGAAATAATGAAATGGAAGTCGTCCGAAGGGATAAGATACAACGATGTCGCGGTCATAGTGCGGGCCAATTTTCAGACCCGCTTTTTTGAAGTGGCTTTTTCGCAGCTTGGCATACCGTTCGTCGTTGTCGGCGGCAGCCGCTTCTTTGAAAACAAGGAGATCAAGGATATTCTTGCCTACATCAGGATCCTCCTCAATCCGCACGACGATATCGATCTCCGCAGGATAATCAACTATCCGTCCAGAGGGATAGGGAGCGGGACGATGGAAAAGTTTTTTTCCGTCTCTGATTCCATGAAACTTACCCCATTGCAGCTCGTTGACGATTTCATGATCTACAGGACTCTTTTCAGCACGGAACAGGCTTCAGCTCTCGGCGGTTTTTCAGTTCTGCTCCATGAGCTCAGGGAAAAATTCGAATCGGCTGACCCGATGCAGTTCACAGCCTTTCTGGTGAAGCGGATAGGGATCGAGAATGAGATAAGGAAAAGTGCCGAAAGCGAAGATGTCGCAAGGATAAAACTCGACAATATCTCGGCTTTTTTTGATGCTGTTTCGACAGATCCGACACTTCCGGAACACAGGACCGCGCGCTCGTTTTTTGCCCGTTTTGTGAACAATGTCTCGCTTTTGGGCAGCGGAGAGGAGGAAAGCAGGGAGGGAAAGGTCACTATAATCACAGCCCACAGCGCGAAAGGGCTCGAATTCGACAGAGTTTTCATTCCGGGATTTTATCAGGGGGGATTTCCCAACCACCTTGCGATAGAAGAGTCGAATATAGAGGAAGAGCGGAGGCTTGCATACGTTGCTTTCACCAGGGCAAAAAAACTGCTCGTCATCACGATCCCGGAAACGGTCTCATTCAGAGGCAAGAGCAGAAACACTGAACCTTCGGTCTTTGTCAGAGAGGCTGATCTCAGCAGCGGAAAATACGGCAAGCCGCCCGCTGATACTGCGGAAATGCTTAAGGAGATGCTCTCCAGACTGAAGAATAACGGCTGAACCGCGTCATTTTTTTTCTTGAAAAAATCTGCTTTATACAGATAATATAAGGACTTTTTTATGGAGGTTAGCATGAAACGCATTTTTTGTATGATCATGATTTTTACAGCGGTCTTTGCTGTTTCCTGCAGCAAGAAAAAATCGCACGGCGAGAACGGTTATCTCGAGAAAGTCTCGAAAGAGATCTCGGCTGAAGAGGGCGGAACGGTCGAAAGTTCCGACGGAAAGACTTCGGTCGATATTCCCGCAGGTGCTCTCGATGAAGACACTACTATCACGATGACGGTCTATGATGCATCCGAATATTCTGACGGAAGCAGCAGTATTGTGAGCAAGGTCGTCAACTTCGGACCGGACGGCACGGTATTCAAGAAGCCGGTCCTGATAACGATCGCTGCAGAAAATGCTTTCGAGAACAAAACTGTTGTCGCTGCGGTCTATAAAGAAGTTGAGGGAAAATGGAGCTACAGCGAAAACAGCGAGTATGCCGTTTTAGGCAGAGATGCTGCGGGCGATCCTATCATGACGACAGCTGCGGGAGATCCTATCATGCTGAATGCTGCGGGCGATCCTATCATGCAGAATGCAGCCGGTGACCCGATCATGATGGCTGCTGCGGGTGACCCGATAATGGCGAGTGCAGCGGGAGATCCGATCATGATGGCTGCTGCGGGCGATCCTATAATGATGACGACAGGTCACTTCACGGCTTATACTTTCATACTTCTTGAGCCTCAGAAACCGGCAGATGACAATGATCCGGTTGAACCTGATGACAACGAGCCTTCGGACGATACCGACACCGACACTCCCGAACCGACCGACGACACCGATACAGCTTCTCCTGACGAAGACATCGTTCCAGAGCCGGAACCTCTTTATTCCAAGGTCGTCTGCACGGGTCTCAGGACCTGCTTCGACGAAAACGGCAAACTGCTCGGCGAATGCCCTGAAAGCGGCAGTATGAGCGGTCAGGATGCGGTATACATCTTCAGAAAATCGTGTCTTCCCAAGAGTTTCGAGAAGATTGAAAAGGCACAAGATGATGTTACGCCGTATCAGCAGATAAAAGACAATAATACCGGGCTTACCTGGCTTGTTACTTCGGAAAGCGGGCCGTCCTATGATGATATTGCTCCGTATTGCGAAGAAACTCTTGCGGAATACGGCGGCGGCGGCTGGAGAATGCCGACACCTGCCGAGATCCTGACTATTGCCGACCACGATATTTTCAACAATCTTGAGTCCGGCAAACAGATCAAATCGCTATATTTCAATGTGGATTGGGAAGGATCCCAGTCATTCTGGACTTCGAATGAGAATTTCTACTACGACACCTATACCGGCAGGATCGGCAGCACTGAACAGTCAGGCTACAACGGTCTGCTCTGTGTCAAAGGCGAGAAATACGGCGAAGTCGCGGCTTCTGACTACACTTCGAAAAATGAAAACGGTCAGGAGATGATTTTTGACTCAAAGACCAATCTTTTCTGGCAGAAAACGTCGGTAAACGGCAAAACGTGGAAAGAGGCTCTTGCATACTGCGAAAGTCTTGAATATGCAGGACACGACGACTGGAGGCTTCCGAATAAGAACGAGCTTGCGACACTGGTCGACTACTCCAAGTCGAATCCGGCTTCTTCTTTCCCCGGAATGACGGCGGAACTGTTCGTAACATCGACTTCCACAAGGAATCTCGGCGAAGTTACCATAGACATGAAAACAGGTTTGATGGGAACGAATGCCGGCTCCAGTGAATCCGGTGAATACTCGGTCATCTGCGTAAGAAGCGATCTTCTGCCTTATCCCGAAGACGGGATCCCGGAATGCGGAGACGACGGCTACGCTCCCTGCAGGGCCGGCAGCATCACATGGTCGCAGAGACTCTACTACGATGCTTTTGAAGACGAATCCGTTCACTGGGCGACTGTCGCTAGAGACTGCCGCGAAATGAAAGGCGGAAAGTGGAGACTCCCGAACATTGACGAGATCAGGACTCTTTTCACGGATGATGTCTTTAAGACAGGCGGAAGCTGCGGAATTACTGCGGCGCATAACGGTTATGACTACTATGAAGGATGTAATACCGACGCGCTGCTCGGGCATGAAACTCCGCTTCGTGACTACGGAACTCTTCTTGCAGGAACTCTCTCCAATGCTAATCCTCAGTATGAACGCGACCAGTGGAACGCATGGGTAATAGATATGACAACAGGCGGAATGGGAGATGTCTCTACGGTCTATGCGCCGTATCTTGTCGCAAGATGCGTTCTTGACGATTCGATCACAGTTCCTTCTATACCTTACACCGATACGGAAAACGGGCTTGTATGGTCCTCGATTTCAAAGAAAGGCACTTGGGATGAGGCTGTTGAATACTGCGGAACACTTGTAGAAGGCGGTTCGGACAACTGGAGCATACCGACTCAGGAACAGCTCTACACTCTTGTCAAAGACTGCGCTGACGGCAACTGCACACCTGATTTTTCGGGCAAATACTCTGTTTTCAGTGATATAGCGGTTCTTCTGAGCAGCGATCTTAACGATATGGGCGGCGGTGTAACGACACTCGATTTTATCGATGTTTACAACGATAATATTGAGTTGTACAGCCATTTCTATAATTGGGAAAGCGAGATACAGGCACGCTGCGTCCGTCTGACAGAAGATCCTCTCGAAAATCCTGACAAACTGGATGAAGAAACGGATTTCCCCTATAAATATGAGGATTCTTTGTGGTCGAAGAAATCGGGACTTGTATACTCGCTTAGTGAGGCGGAGGCTTACTGCAACAGCCTTAACGAAGCGGAATACGGATATGAACAGTATGCTGATTATGCTGATTCCGGTTTGGAATGGGCGTTGCCGATGGTTTACGATTATGTGCGCATTCTTGTAGATGAAGATTCCGACTGCTCGTCTCAATGCTATGAATCCATTGAACTTGAGTATGGAGGAGATACTTATGACTGTTCCTGCGGAAAGTTGTTCAAAAGCCATTCTATATTCAGTGATTTCGGACACTTCTGGGCTTCAGATACAAACGAGACAGAATCTATTCCGTATCTTTTCAACTTCACGACAGGTGAAATTACAGGCGGCAGCCCGTATTACGATAATCCCGGATATGTCCGCTGCGTTGCAATTCTTCAGGTATAAAAATCATAGAATCACCGAATTGCGATAATTTGTCGATCTTGCAGGACTTGTTTTCCTGAATCGCCGTTTGATCCTTCCGGCCCGTAGGACTGAGTTCCAACGATGTTCTTTGGATCGATGATGCAGGTCTTTCCATTTGCCTATTCCAAAAAATCGAATATAATCCGATGTTTTTATTCATTTCTCTCCTGGAGGTCATTGTGCAAAAGTTGTTGTCTGTTGTTTTATTGTTTTTGTTTTCTCTTTCCCTTTCAGCAATCCGGCTTTCCGCAAACAAATGTAGATCCTTATTGGTATTAGGAGGTGTCTATGTTGAAACTTATTAAATATTCTCTCCGAAACATTTTTGTTACATCCTCTTTTTTTGTGCTTTTTATAGCGATATTTTCGATTTTATCTCTTTTCGGTCTGTTTGATGAAACTTCACTTTACAATTATTTAAATATCTCTACCGGTGCTGCTATTTTCTTTGCTGGATTTATCATAGCTCGTAAAAAAAGTTGCATAGAACAAGTGCTAAAAAAATATTCATGGCTTGGATCATGTATTTTAGCAGGGATTGCGCTACCTTATTTCGGCACATTTTTTGTTTCACACTCATTTCCGCAATACGAAGACTTGGCTTACTTTGTCCTTTGGACTGTTTGCGGTCTTTTCGGGCTTGTTGTGCGGGAGAAACTGCTTTCGAAGTATAAGCATGTTGCATATATTGCGCTTTTTCTCTTTTTTGCTTTGCTTTTTCTACCGCTTTTATCGCTGGATCTGGAAACATACTCCGGAAACCGTCTGATAGAAGCCGTAAAGGCCGACGATTTCGGAAAAGTTAAGAAGGTTGTCACATCCGAAAACGTCAATTTTACTGATGAAACCGGTGCGACACCGATAATGTGGGCGGCATACAACGGTAATGAAGGCATCATAAATTTCCTGATAAAAAACGGTGCAGATGTCAAGAAAGAGGGATTTATAACTATCGAAAAGGACTACGGCACCGCATTCACGATTTTCACATCTCCGCTTGATGCCGCAGCAGCTAAAGGTCGTCTGGAAGCCGTTCAATATCTGATCGAAGAAGCAGGGCTCAAACCGGATGAAAACCGAGGGTGTTTCAACAGTCTTTTATTGAAAGAAAAGGATATAGAAAATTTTGACAAAGTTGTTGAGATTCTTGAAAAAACGGACAATAAGTACTTGAAGAAACTGAGAGAGTTTTATCCTTTCGCAGAAAACGACTATCCGATATCTCAGAACGTGGCTTCTTTTCTGAATGCAATGTATCTTATGACAGTTAAGGTCGATCTGGCGAACGAAAAATATGACAAATTCCTGCTGCGGAGAATTGCAAACAACCGCAAAAAGATCGATGAAATGTTCAAAGGCGGTATCCGTAAAGCGGAAAGTTATGAATTCTTTATCGGTGAAAACGGAGAAACAGCGCTTATTACGGCTATAAGAAAATGGCATGGCGATGTCGCCGCCTATCTGATTTCGAAGGGTGCCGATGTCAATTACAAAGACTGCGACGGGAACACGCCTTTGAGTGTCGCGAGAGAAGAAAAACGACCGGAATTGATTGAAATGCTTTTGAAAAACGGAGCGAAAGAGTGAATCCCTACTATGTGAACAAGGATCCGTTGAAAGCAATTTTCTTTGATGGGAACGATGGTTCTGGAAGACCAATGATTTACAGGAATCCACATGTTCCAGCAAATGCTGAATACGGTTATGATTCAACGACTTATGAAAAGTGGCAACAGTCTGGGTTTGTTCAGCCGGAGGTGGATCCACTATGGTAGATTTTATTGTTGGATTAATTTTTTTTATAGGCGTTATTTTAGGTGTAATTTTGGATAATAAGAAAAGACAAAAAGAAGTAAAAAGGCTTGAGGCAGAAAAAAAATCCATAAAATCTTTTAAATGCAATCTGGTTGACGGTAGTGATGCGTTATCTGCCCATTTAGGAATTGTTGGCCCAACCATATTGTGCGATGTTCTACTTTTTGATGACCATATTGGATTAGCTACAGACTATACATTATCTAAATGGCCTTCTAAAATAATGATGCAAGAAATAAATTTTGTAAAAATTGAAAAACTTTTAGGAAAAGAACTTTTATGTATCAATTATACAAAAAGATCAGAAGGCGGGTCAAGACAGTCTACGTTTCAATTTTACCTTAAAGATGAAATTGATATTTTACTTTGCATCAAGCATTTCATTGAAGAAAGGAACGGACATCCGAAAGTAATCGATTTAACGGGTGGAGACCAAACGGAGCCATAAGAATTTACAATACAACTTTCTGATTTTTCAAAATATTTTCGATTAACGGATTATAAACTGCACTATCCGCAATTATTGTGATTGCGCTGACTTTCTTTCCGGCATCTTTCGATGAAGCTCCGCAGTGATAAATAGTTTCGTTTTCCGTGCCGAAATCAATGACAATGTATCTGTCGTGAAAGATTCCGTTAGCCGTTTTGAAAGTGACTGCAATGTCCGGATATTCCTTGGAAAAATCCTCATATTCCTTTTGATGCAGACCTTTGCCTTTGTTGTCAGTGAATATCGTGATCTTAACATTTTTCCGCGCCGATTTGAGCAGAACGAGCGTTTTTAAATCAATATAGTTGTCGATCACAAGAACTGTCTCTTTCGCCCTGGCATAAATCTACTGATATGCGAGATCAGCTTCAACGGGCTTGCCGTGCAAAAGCAAAAAATCTTTTTTCATTTCAGGATTTGTAAAATCTTCAATGATGTGTGCGATGTCTGATTTGGTTGCCATATTTTCTTTTATTAACGCAATATCGTTCGTGTTTTGTGAAGTCTGAATCGCAAGTTTTGCGACTTCATCATATCCGATCAGATGTTCCCGCTCGATAATAAAATCCTTCATTCCCTTGAAAAGCCGGATCAGCATCTTGCTCTGTTGAATTGCCACATCGCCGCGAAGCACGGTCATCAGCATGTAAATTCCCTGTTCTGTGAAGGCATAAGGGAGATATTTGATGTTGCTACCGCGTCCATTGTTCAAGGTCAAAAATTTTGACCTTGAACGTAAAAAAGAGATTTCTTCCAATTCTTCCCATGTCAGTTGAAAACGGAAATCTTCATCGAATTTTTCAATGTTATTCTTGACTTGCTGGTTAAATGCTTTCACTGAATAACCGTAAATTTCAGCCAAGTCAAAGTCAAGCATTACTTGTACTCCGCGAATCGTGCAAATTTTTGACTTCAAATCCTGTTCGCTGTGGATCACAATTTCATTTTTCATATTTAAAAACATTTTAATAGTTGATCCTTATTGGCATTGGGAAGTTAGACTGTGCGGAGCACGGCATCGAGATCAAAGACGAGCGGCTGAAGCCTGAAAAATTCTCGGGAATCGTTTTGCAGGACAATTAGACATCAGGAGCGGGTCCGCAGGGCGGCCCTCGTTTTATTTGACTCAAAACGCTCTCTCAATAAAATTTTATGTTTGCTGTTCGATTCAGGAGAAAAAGTATGGCGAAAAAAGCTCTTATCACTGGTATCACAGGGCAGGACGGCTCTTATCTGGCGGAACTGCTGCTCGAAAAAGGTTACGAAGTCCACGGTATAAAAAGGAGAAGTTCTTCCTTCAACACCGACAGGATCGATCATATCTACAAGGACATCCATGACAAAAACAGAAAGTTCACCCTTCATTACGGTGATCTTACGGATGCGACGAACCTGATAAGGATCATGCAGGAGGTCCAGCCTGACGAAATATACAATCTTGCTGCGCAGTCGCATGTAAAGGTCTCATTCGAGACAGCCGAATATACGGCTAATTCAGATGCTTTGGGGACATTGAGGCTCCTTGAAGGGATCAGGATCCTCGGCATGGAGAAGTCGGCAAGGTTCTATCAGGCTTCGACTTCGGAGCTTTTCGGCAAGGCGGCCGAAGTCCCGCAGAGCGAAAAGACCCCGTTCTATCCGCGCAGCCCGTATGCCGCTGCAAAGATCTATGCCTACTGGATAACGGTGAACTACCGCGAATCATACGGGATCCGTGCAAGCAACGGTATACTCTTCAACCACGAATCGCCGCGCAGAGGCGAGACTTTCGTCACGAGAAAGATCACACGCGCCGCAGCAAGGATAATACTCGGTCTCCAGGAGACGCTCTATCTCGGGAATCTCGACGCAAAGCGCGACTGGGGGCATGCAAAGGACTATGTCAAGGCGATGTGGCTCATTCTTCAGCACGAAAGACCTGATGATTTCGTGATCGCGACAGGAAGGACTTCCTCTATCCGCGATTTTGTCAGGATGGCTTTCGACTGTGTCGGAGTAAAGATCGCGTTTGTCGGCAGCGGGGTCTCCGAAAAAGGGGTCGTTGACGATATAGATACAGCAAAACTCTCTGAATTCACTGATAAGACACATCTGAGAAAAGGGCAGGAGATAATTTCGGTCGATCCGCGCTACTTCCGTCCGACAGAGGTCGATATCCTTCTGGGAGATCCGGCAAAAGCGGAGAGGATCCTCGGCTGGAAAGCCTCTACCACAGTCGAAGAGCTTGCCCGCGAAATGATGCTGGCCGATATAGAAGATGCGAAAAAAGAGGCGCTGCTGATAGGCAACAACTACTTCGTGCGTGAAAATTACGGCGATTAGCCCTTATTGTGTTTCTTTATGTTCTCGTTTCCCGTTTCGAGAAGCTGACCCTGGAAGATCCCTGAATTTTTTATGAAAAATACGGCTTTGAGCGGTTCTGCGAAAATCTCGAGCTTCTTTGCGTATTCTTCTTCTTCGCCTTCTGCCGGCGTGTTCAGACCGAGGAAGACGACATCCGCACTGCCGCTGACCCGTTTTAAAACATGCTCGAAAAGTTCGTCCTTCTCCTTGACGATTATCATAGGTTCGGCCGCGATCCTCGAATCTTCGGAAAGTTTTTTGAGTTCAGCTTCGGCACTCTCTTTCGCCGATACGTCGGAAACCATTCGCAGAAGTTTGATCGCAGCGTCGCCCCACGCCGGAGATTTTGTGAGAAGATATGCAAGAAGCAGCATCAGATCTCCGTTCCTCTGCAGGCCTCCCCACCATACATGGATCGTTTTTTCAGAATTCCTGACATCGAAATCGGGAGAGACTTTGCCGATGACCGTCGATTTTTTTAGGAACGAGAATTTGCGCATTATGGAAAGATAGCGCGGCAGATAACGCCCGACCTCATCCGGCCAGCACATCATTATCGTGTTCGAGCGGAGCCCTGCCATTCCGTTTGCCTGAACTGCCGAAAGGATCCCTTCTTCAAAATTTTCGACGACTGTGACTTCCGGGAAGACGGAGATCGCCTGTCCTTTGTAAAATTTTTCCATTGAATCGACTTCGCGGTCGACCTCTATTTTGTCTTCGCCGAGTTTGCCTATCAGGATCTTCGTAACAGTCACTATCCCGCTGCTGAGTCCGAAATTGGATGCGAAACAGACCAGATTCTGCTGTTTTTCGTGTTCGTTTATCAGGACCTGGATGTAGGGCCTCCAGTTTCTGGGAGTCATTTTCAGGGCTTTCAGCTGCAGGAGCGAATTTTTGATGAGGTTTTCGTAAAAACCGCGTCTCGCATCCCCGACAGCCGAGTGCTGCGCCGCAACACGCCTGAGGATGAAGTAAAGCGCGATCTCTATGATTATTGCGATTATGCTGAGCAGAGGATCTATGAGGAACATTACGATTATGCAGGCGATGCCGCCGACAAGACTGATTATTGCCGGGATCTTGAACTGCGGACGCCATGATGGCTCGTTGCTGAGAGTCTCAAGTGCGGCTGTCAGATTGACGATGCCGTATACTGTAAGGAAAAATATGGTGAGTATCGACGCAACAGTGTTGAGATCGCCCAGAAAAACAGCGCCGCACGCGATCGCAAGCGAAAGTGCGAATGAGGCGTATTCTCCCTTTTTGGACTTGAGGAAACTCTGTCCCTTTCTGCTTCCGACCTGGTCGCACGCCATAGCGATAAAAGTTCTTGGAGCACCGAGCATTGAGCCGACCGCGCTTGAAAATATCGCACCCAAAAGCCCGGGCAGGATCACGATATTGCCGTTCACAGGCGATATTCTCGACCATATCATCTGATCGTTGAGCATTTCTTCGGGTGTTGCTCCCATGGAAAGGAAAAGGGGAAGGGTGACATAAAAGGCAAAACCTGTCAGAGTCGCGGCGATCGCGCCTATCGGGATAGACCTCTGAGGATTTTCAAGATCTCCGGAAAGTCCGAGGCCGGCCATGATGCCGCTCACCGCAGGGAAAAATATCGCCATTGCCGAAAAGAATGAAAGACCGTTTCTGGTTGCGAATATTTCAGACGCACTTGTCGGAAAAGTGCTGAAACATTCGATGAAACTTCCTTTCATAAAGGCTCCGATGATGAGGAAAAGTATCGAAACGGCCACAAAGATCATGACGGGGATCTGAGTTTTCATAGCAAAACCGGCCCCGACAAAAGAGACTGCCGCGACGACAGCGATTATTCCGAAAGTCACAAGATTAAGCGAGAAAGATGTTCCGAAAAGCATCTTTATGACTTCGGCGAGACCGAATGAATAGAGCGTTATCGAAAGCGCCTGTGACAAAAACAGAGGAAGGCCTACTGCACCGCCGATCTCAAAGCCGAGGCTTCTCGAAACGATGTAATATGCACCGCCGACACCGACTTTTTTGTTTGTCGCGATCGAAGAGAAGGAAAGGGTCGTGATGAGAGTTATGGAATTCGATATAAGGACAATGAACACCATCGGCCAGAGTCCCATTGTTCCGACAAGATTTCCGGCACGCATATACATGATGACGCCGAAAATAGTGAGGATCGTCGGAGTATATACTCCTAAAAAAGTTCCCAGCTTTTTCTGCCCGGTATTCTCCATTTTCTGTTTTGACCTCTTGAATTATTAAAAAATCTTAAACATGGCCAAATAATCACAAATAAAGCGGGGCATTATAGCCGTATTTTTTGAAATTACGATTTTTAAGGAAAATCTGCCTGCCGGTGCAAAGTTAAAATGCTTTCTATTGTTTTTTTTTTTTTTTACGCTATGATTTCTGTAAGTTTTTTAGTCCGTCATCATTATGTTCTTTTTTTTAACTGACTGTTTTTATTGGCAAAAAAACTTTGGATTGCGTTTTGCTTGTAACTATCGGTTTTTTGATATTTGATCAAATTGAGAAAGGCTGTTGTTTTTTTATGAATCATTTTTTTGGAGGTTGTTATGAAAAAATTTCTCTGTTGCATGATTTTTCTTTGTTTCAATTTTCTTTCTGTTTATGCAGAAACGACGGAGTCGGCAATTTCAGGTTTATTGCCTGAGGCTTTAGGAATCAATGTGGTCAGCCGGATGGTGGGAGGAAAAAATTACCATTTTGTGACTTACCACGATGAATTTGGTAACATCGGTACAAAAATTTTCGACACCGATTTTGTTGAGATTCAAGAGGATGAAATTCCAGTTTCGGAACCAAAAGTGATTTCTGATGAAGTATTTGAAGCTTTTGAGAAAAATCCGAGTAAAAAGCAAAAACTATTAATAGGGGTTTCCTTTCCTACAGTTCTTTATCCAGAACATTCGTTTTCATCAGAAGGTTATACTGATGAATTAGGAAGAACTTCCATTTATGTCGACGGTGAATTGATTGATGAATTCCAACACAAGTTGCTGCAAGAAGAATATGATCGAATTCAAAATGAATATCTCGCGGAATTGTTGTCAGTAAAGTCAGCTGCCTGGCAGGAGTTGAGAAAAAGAAATACCAACCCCGATCTTGATGAAGCAATCGGGATTGCTCAGAATCGTGGAAAAGGTTCTTTTGTTGCAGAAATGACAGAAGGTGAGATGTTTGAACTGCTTGAAAATGCTCGAGGTATGGTTGACGGTGTGGAACTTCATCATGAACCGAAAGAGGATTTGGCAAATGCAATGCTTGCTACAGGGGTCGATCCGTGGATGTTTGATCTTGGCGGTCAAGGTCAAGGTATCGGAATATATATGACAGAGTCAAACTGTCCGCCATATAATAATGGTGTGCTGACAACACAAAATTATTATTCATTTACAAGCACATTTTCTGCTCAGCACCCACAGCAGGTTTCGTATGTTCTCCGAACGCTTTCTCCTCAGTCATTTCTTTACTGCAGAAACGGGTCGGCTTTGCCTGAAACTTCTCCAATCAATGAATTAAACGGCATCAGTGGAAAACCGTCAATAAAAGTGATAAACGCATCATTTTCCAACGACACATCCGAATATACCACAGAAACACGAGACTGGGATCAATTTATATACAACTATAATGTTACAATTGTTAATTCTGCGGGTAACACTGGCGAGGCAAGCGGATATGTCGGAGAACCGTCCGCTGCTTTGAACTCAATTACAGTCGGAAACTACGTGATGGGGCAAACCGTCTATCTTTTTGGTAATCCTGTAACGCTTCTTCCTACGATTAATTCTACTTCAAGTTATGTAAATCCCGAGACAGGAAATCAGAAACCCGAAGTGGTTGCTCCCGGAACGAATTTGACTCTTCCGAATTTTATCACTTCAGGAACCGGATCTTATTCAGGAACAAGTTTTTCCGCTCCGCATGTCGCGGGAATTGTTGCTGATTATATGAGCGATTACAATGATCTGACTACCAGACCGCACCTTACAAAGGCTTTCATTCTGGCGTCAACTACCGATGTTGTTAGCGGAGATTATACAAAAGTCGGAGAGGGAGGTGTTGATTATGCAAGCGGATTCGATGGGGCGTATTATAAAGAATGGGAGAAATCTTCAGCAACTGTTGCTAACTGGAATTCATTGGATGCTGCGGATCCGATTCCGAATAACGGATACTTGGACTACTACTATTACATTTATTCGAGCAGATCAAAAACAAAAATTGCGATCTCTTGGGCAACCAGAGGAACTTACACCTATGCCCATAAAACTGCCGCATATCCTATCGGAGTAGATTTGGATATGTGCGTTTATGATCCGAACGGTTCCCTGGTCGGTTGTTCTTCATCAAGATTTAACAATTATGAAGTGGTAACATTCGATCCAAGTGTCACTGGTGTGTACAGAATAAGAGTTTCCAAATACGCGCTTAGAGACACCCAGTCCAAACTTTACATTGGTTTGAGAGCTATCAGTATAAATTAACTTTTTAAACGGAGAAAACAATTATGAAAAAATCATTGATTTTTGTCGCAATTGTGATTGCGGCGACAACACTTTTTGCGGAAACAATGTCATGTGAATCAAAAATGGGTGAATGTACCTATGAAATCACTTCAAAAGGTATTTACTCAGAAGAATGCCTCTGCCGTAACGGTGACCGCAGAGGTGAAGGCGGCAATGATGGTAGTATGCCGACGATTCTTCCGACAGAAGAGGAATGTCTTGCCAATCTTGAAAAGAAGTGCAAGGATGCCGGATTTAAATGCGAAAACGAAGCTGGTGAGTGCATAATAGAACAGCACGGCGAATATATTTGCCGGTGTAAGGGGGTTATAGACGGATACCAAGGAACTTCGGAATTCAATGAAGAAACGAGTGAAGAAGAAAACTGCAACAGACTTGTCGAAATATGCGGAACCGAGCCTGCAACGGTAAGAGATGTCTGTGAAGATCAAGAGATTTTAAATCAATGTATCAATTACGTAAAGACTTTTGCAGCCGGCTGCTATGAACCGTTGACCGATGAAGATGTCGAAGAAATCCTTGATTCACCGTCATACTACTACGATTATGCCCACGCTCAAGGAATGCCGGGATCAGTCCCAGGTTGCTGTCAAGAGTCAGAACTTAGAAAAGAATATCAAACTCATCTTGAATGTCTTGAAAACTGCAAAGACGACAACTGCTGTGAAACCTGCCATGTTAAACTTGTTCCGCACGATGATGAGATCACTTCAGAAGATGACGCGGACGCGGCAAACACCGAAGCTCCGGCAACCGGCGCAGCACCTGCAGATAAGGCTGACGGCAACACCGCAGCACCTGCAGAAAACAAAGAAGAAAGCAAATCCGACGGCTGTTCTCTGCTCTTCATCTAAATACTTGGTTTATTGATTCTGAAGGATAGCTCTCAACTTCCACTGACAAATCGTTTCTTCATAAAAATCCGCTTGTTTTCATATTTTAGCATTATCACTTTGCAATAACGATTTTTAAGGAAAATCTGCTTGCCGGATTTAAAAAAAACTGTAATATTGCCTGTTTGAATTTTTCGGGTGAAAAAATGGCAAGATACATAGTTTCAGACGACGGCGAACTTGAAGAAGATCTTCCGTTTACGAGTGATACTTCGGAGTATGAATTTCCTGAACTCGACAGTGCGGAGCGGGCTCGTTACAGCGAGCTGAGAACTGTCATCAAGGGGATAGAAGAGCGTCCGGCGGATGTTCTGACTCTGAAAAAAGGTGAGATCGAAAAAATTTATGAAAATCAGCTTAATTCGGCTCAAAGTGCCGCTGTTTTCGCGCTTACGGGGCCTGTTCTCGTCATTGCAGGTGCGGGGAGCGGAAAGACGAGGACGATCGTCTACCGCACGGCTTACATGCTGCAAAAGGGGATCCGTCCTGAATCGATCCTGCTTCTCACTTTCACGAGGCGCGCCGCAGGAGAGATGACGGAGCGCGTGAACCGGCTCATCGGATCGGAGCTTGCCGACAGGATCACAGCGGGAACTTTCCACAGTTTTGCAAATATCCAGCTCAGGAAATACGGGCGTTTCATCGGGATAATGCCGAATTTCACGATATGTGATACTGTCGATTCCGCTGACATGATCGACCTCATAAAAAACACTCTCGATATCAAGAAAACAGGCAAGGCGATGCCGAAAAAAGGGACTATCGCCGAGATCATAAGCCGTTCCCGCAACCATGCGAAGCCGGTCTCGGAAGTTATTGACGGCTACTATTCTAAATACAGCGAGTTTTCCGATGTGATAACGAAGATTGCCGAAGGTTACGAAAAATACAAGGCAGAGCGCAATATGCTCGACTACGACGACCTTCTCGAAAAGTTTCTCGAACTTCTTGAAAGTTCGCCCGAAGCCCTTGAAAAGATACAGAACCGCTATGAATATATCATGGTTGACGAGTATCAGGACACCAACATTTTTCAGGGGAAGATCGCCGATCTTATTGCTGCGAAAAGCCGCAACATCATGGTCGTAGGCGATGATTCTCAGAGTATTTACGCTTTCCGAGGTGCCAATTTCGAGAACATTCTCCGTTTTCCGCAGAAGTGGGAGGACGCCCGTCTCATCAAGCTTTTCAGGAACTACCGCTCAGAAAGGGCGCTTCTTGACTACACGAACGAGATAATCAGGAATTTTTACGTTTCATACGAAAAAGCACTCGTCTCGAATATCGAAAGAGTGAAGGGGAGACCTGTTGTGAAACGCTTTCTTTCGGCTGAAGATGAAGGGGAATTCGTCGCGTCGGAAATCGAAAAACTGCTTGAAAGCGGCATAAAACCTGAAGAAATCGCTGTCCTTTACCGTTCGAGTTTCCATGCCAATTTCGTTCAGGCCGCTCTTCTTAAGCGCGGCATAGATTTCGCGGTCTACGGCGGTATAAAATTTGTCGAAAGGCGGCATATCAAGGATGTCTTAAGCTATGCAAAAGTGATCCAGAATCCGAAAGATTCGGTTGCTTTGAACCGTATTTTCAAGCTCGTTCCGGGAATCGGCGCCGCAACTGCCGCAAAAATAGCGGAAAGTTTTGCCGAAAAGGGTGCTCAGGCGATAGAGGCTCATGCGAAAAAGAAATATTACGGCGAACTTGTGCGTCTTAACGATATGCTCGAAGCGGCTTCGAACGATGAACTTAAAATAACAAAAGTGCTTGAAATAATTATTGAATTTTATAAGCCGATACTTGAGGATCTTGAAGACGACTCTGATGACAGGCTGAAGGATTTTCCTACTCTCATCCAGCTTGCATCGAAATACAGCAGACTTGAAAACTTCCTCACCGATTTCGCCCTTGATCCGCCTGATTCCAAGCTCAGTTCGTCGAAGATTCCGGCCGACGCCTCGGAAAACCGCGACAAAGTGGTCCTTTCGACTATCCACAGCGCGAAAGGGCTCGAGTGGGACACCGTTTTTGTGATAAGTCTCAACGAAGGGAGCTTCCCGGGCGAAAAGTCTATCTCAAAAATCGACGATCTCGAAGAAGAGCGCAGACTTTTCTATGTCGCCTGCTCACGCGCCAAATCGCGCCTTTTTCTCACTTATCCGCAGATAAAACTGATGTACGGAAAACTCAATTCGACTGCGCTTCCGAGCCGGTTTTTAGCTGAAATATCAAATTCTTACTACGATATTCTTTAATCAGAGGATTTTCGGATCAATAATGTAGATATCGTCTTCATCCATTGAATTCATGAGGAGTTCGATCTCTTTTTCAAACTGGCTCATCGTGTCAGTCCCCCAGTTTTTCGTGAGTTTGAGATAGAGCTGCGCTGTGACGTAGGCGTCTGAAAGGGCGCGGTGCATCGCTCCCATCGGCTTTAAGTTGAAGTGGTTCTTCAAAGTGGCGAGCTTGAAATTGGCTGAAGTTTTGACCTCTTTGCGCGAGTTGAGAAGGGTGCAGTAAATCTCGAAATTCTTGTTTATGCCGCATTCCTTCAGCTCGTAGCGCAGAAAAGAGGTGTCGAATTTTGCGTTGTGGGCCGCAAGTATGTCGTCTCCGATAAAGTCGGCAAAAAGCGGCAGCACCTGCGAGATCGTCGGTTTGTCTGCCACCATTTCGTTCGTTATTCCGGTTATTTCGACGATTTTTTCGGGGATCTTCCTTCCCGGATTCACCAGAGTCTGAAAAACGCCGCAGAGTTTGTTGCCGCACAGTTTTATCGCGCCTATTTCGGTTATTCTGTCGCCGCAGTCGGGCGAAAGTCCCGTCGTTTCAAGGTCGAAAACCGTAACGTTTCTATTCTGCATTTTGCTTTGCCCTTTTTTTGTTCCGATAAGCGGTGATCGATTTTTTTGTGATGATGTATGTCGGTATCATGGCAATAAGTCCGACGACTGCGCCTCCTATGCACATCGGAAGAAAAATGTCGGCTCCGAGCGCGAGAAAGCCCTTTGTCTGTGCTACAAAGCCTTCAAGTTTGAGGACATCCGTCATTTTCGACATGATCGTTGACGGGGTTACGACGTGATCTGCAGGATAAAAGAAAGTCCCTATCCAATATATGAAAGCGTATATCGGAATGACCGTAAGCGGGTTCGTTATCCAGACGCCTGCAACTGCCGCCGGTTTGTTAGCGTGCTTGAAAGGAAGGCAGACAAGCCCTGCGACGACCATCTGGATCCCCATTATCGGGAGAAATCCGACGAATATCCCGAGTGCCAGCCCGAAAGCTATGTCGTGCGGATCGGCATTGAGATGGATCAGTTTTTTCCAGATATTCAGGACCTGAGCTTTGAGGTCGTACCACTTAATTTCTTTCTTTTCAGTTTCGTCTGCCATTTCCAATCCGTTTGTGAAAAACCGCAAAACCAAAAGCGGGGTATATTATCCAATCCTGAAAGAATATAAAGGTTTTATTTCGCCTTTCAGCTTATCTGTCGAAAATATTGGTCGAAGCGGTATGTTCCCTGATCTCGTCGATGTGGGATATCCTGATTATTTCGGTTTTACCCGGATATTTCTTCTCTTTGTTGCTGCGTTCTACAGGAGCGAAGATCCTGCTCAAACCAAGTCTTGTTCCTTCTTTCAGCATGATGTCGAGTCCCGGGACTTCGCGCACTTCGCCGCCGAGACCGATCTCTCCCACAAAAGCCCAGTCAACGGGAAGGGAAAGGTTGAATACCGATGAGAAAAGCGAGGCTGCAAGCGGCACGTCTATGCTCGGAGTCTTTATTTTGAGTCCGCCGGCGATGTTCACGAAAATGTCGAAATTGGAAAAATAGATGTCGCATCTTTTTTCTAAAATGGCGCAGATCATTGCGAGCCTTCCGCTGTCGATGCCCGTTACGACGCGTCGCGGCTGCGGCAGATTCGAACTTGTGACGAGCGACTGGACTTCGACTAAGAACGGGCGCGTTCCTTCGAGGACGAGTGCACGTGCCGAGCCTGAGATGGTTCCCAGATTGTCGGACAAAAAGAACTGGCTCGGGTTTTCTACTTCGTGCAGACCGTTTGAAGTCATCGTGAAGATACCGATCTCGTCAGTCGCTCCGAAGCGGTTTTTCGAGCAGCGCAAAACGCGGTAGCCGAGAGAGGAGTCACCTTCAAAAATAAGGACTGAATCGACCATGTGCTCAAGCAGCATCGGACCTGCGATCTCGCCGTTTTTGGTGACGTGACCGACGACAAAGACCGTTATATTTTTTCTTTTCGCAGTTTCTAAAAGTCTGACGGCACACTCTTTTATCTGGCTCACCGAACCGGGAATACCGAGGACGGAAGGGGAGTAGACCGACTGTATCGAATCGCAGAAAAGTATGTCGAAATCCTCTTCCTCAAGTTTTGCCCTGAGCTTGTCGAGGTTGCTTTCATTCGAAAGGTAAAGTCTGCCGCAGTCACGCTTCCCGGCGAGCCTTTCAAACCTTATTTTGACTTGAGAAATGCTCTCTTCAGCTGACAGATAGAGGACTTTGCACTGTTTTGAAAGTTCGAGCGCGATCTGGAGCATGAGTGTCGATTTTCCTATTCCTGGATGGCCGCTGATGAGGTTGTAGCTTCCTTTGACGACACCTCCGCCCAAAATTCTGTCAAACTCTTTGTAACCCGTTTTCACCCTTTCACTGTCGGTGCTTTTGACCTCGGAAATGTGAGTGTATACCGCATCGGGAGAAGTTGCGAAAAGCCTGTGATCCTGTTCCGTCACAACAGTTTCGTCCTTTTCCTCCAAAGTGTTCCACTCTCCGCATTCGGGGCATCTCCCCATCCATTTCGGAGTCGTATACGAACAGTTTCTGCAGACGTAAGAAGTGCGTTTTTTTACCATTTTGACCTATATTTTGATGTTTATCGCAAATTCTTCGATTTCTTTAATGAATTCGGATATTTCTTCAATCGATTGCGGTGCTTTCTGACAGCTGAATCTTTCTGTTGAAGCCTGGACGATCGAGTGTATCCCTTTTACTCTGATCTCTCCTTTGAGGAATTTGGAAACCGCCGTTTCGTCCGATATCGCGTATGCCACCATGCCCGAATAATCGCGGTTCTTAAGGAGTTCGAACGCAGTTTTTAGAAGCGGATATTTCACGAGGTCGGGTTTTTGGAAAGTCATATTTTTGCCGCAGTATTCAAAATCCATTTCGGGAAATTTTTCGACTACCGGAAGCATGTCAGGGTAGGAGAGTGCCGCGGCGATTGGGACAAGCATGTTTCCGACCGCGTTCTGCGCCACACTGGAGCCGTCTTTGAAAAGAAGGGCCGCGTGAGTGTTGACGCTGGGATGCACCAGGACATCGAGTTTTTCGGGGTCGAGATCGAAAAGCCAGAACGCTTCGAAGAGTTCCAAACCTTTGTTGAGCATCGTCGCGCTGTCGATCGTTACTTTCTGCCCCATGCTCCAGACGGGGTGGTTCAGTGCCGCAGCAGCATCAGCGTTTTCCATTTCAGCCGCGCTCATGTCGCGCAGAGCTCCGCCGGAAGCGGTGATATATACTTTTGCGATGTCGTTTCTGCGGCTGTGTTCCAAAAGCTGCATCAAAGCCGCGTGCTCGCTGTCAATCGGAATTATCTTAGATCTGTCTGAAGTTACGGAACTGCCGAGATAAAACCCTGAAATAACTAACGATTCTTTGTTTGCAAGGCAGACTTTGATCCCTCTTTTCACAGCTTCGGCAGTTATTTTCCAGCCCGATTTACCGGGGAGGGCCATGACTATTTTATCCGGATTCAGGTCGAGAAGGCGCATCATACCGTCCTCGCCGGAATATATCTTTCCGTCAAAAACGACGGAATTTTTATCTTCTTCATCCATCACAGCGACCGCTTTGAGTGACCTGTGACGCGGGATCATTTCGTTGAGAAGGGCGATATTTTTTCCTGCCGAGCAGCCTGTTATCTCAAATTTATCGGAAAATGCGCGGACAAGGCGCTCGGTATTCGTTCCGATAGAGCCTGTAACGCCGAAAATTACGATCTTATCCGACATAGCTTTTTACAAGGAGAGAAACGAAAACAACAACTGCCGAAACGAGAAGCGAATCGGTGCGGTCGAAAAGGCCGCCGTGGCCCGGAATGAGATTGCTTGAATCCTTGACGTTGGCGCCTCGTTTGATGAGCGATTCTATCAGGTCTCCGAACTGCGCGAAAATGCCGTCAAGAAGTGCTACGAGCAGGACAAACCACACATTTTCGTTTTTAAGGAGAGTGAGGGCGAAGACAAGACCTGCAACGACCGAGAAAATCGCGCCGGAAACTGCTCCTTCCCAGGTTTTTTTGGGGCTTATAGCCGGAGCGAATTTGTGCTTGCCGAGCGCTTTTCCGCCGAAGTAGGCCGCGCTGTCGCAGACCCACGGGATCACGAGCATGAAAAGGAACCAGTGCGGATTCGAGTCCGGGAACTTTTCAAAGAGCGGTTCCAATCCGAAAGTATAGCTTTTGATGAGCGGGAAGAGCCCGAAAGTTATGCCGAAATAGAAAAATCCGAAGAAATAGACATTCATCCTTCTGAATTTCACTGCAATTTCGTCCTTGCCGGTGAGAGCGATCATCGGAATGAGCGCTACGCCTGCAAAAAGCACCGTGAGAAACTGCTTGAGAGGCATATAAAGTTTCCAGAATGCTTCGCCTGACTTTCCGACTTCAACTATCGAAGCCGTTGCCGGGTTCGCCGCAGCAAGGAAGATAGCATCCATCCGCATTATCGAATTCGCCATGCTGAGCATGAGTATCGCCGCGATTATGAAAAGGGGATGATTCCTCTCTTTGAACATCGAAAGATATTCCGCGAAGGTGAAAAACGCGAGGATTATAACGAGATAGTTGAAAATATATGCCGGAACGAAATAGATGAGTCCGACTGCCGCCGCAATAAGTATGACCGCTGTGATTATACGTGTTTTCATGAAAACTCCGGTGTTGGTCTTTGATCTTTAGTCGCCGCTGATCTTCCAGCCTGCGTTTCTGAGAGCCGCGAAAACTTTCTGCTGGGTCTCCTTCATCTCGTCGATCGTGAGAGTGCGCTCTTTCGCGTTGAGGACGACTCTCATCGTGATGCTTGCAAAGCCGGGAAGGATCGGGAAACCGATGAATTTGTCAACAAGTTTCGTCTCGATGAAGATCTTCGGATCGACCGCTTTCTTGATGACGTTCAAAAGCTGCGAACTTTCGGTTCTTTCGGGAACGATAGCCGAAACATCGAAACTCGTCGAAGGGAATTTGAGGAGTTGTTCGAATTTCGTGTTTCTTTCAGGCAGGTCGTAAAGCGCAGTCTGTTCGATCTCGATGTATGAAACCGGAACGTTGATGTCGCATTTTTTGAGGATCCCGGGGTGGACTTCGCCGAAGACCGCGATCGGATCTTTGCCGGCAAGAACGACTGCCGACTTGTTCGGGTGAAGGAATTCCGTTCCGCAGAGGGCGTTTCCGGAGATCCTTTCGAAACGCAGAGGCGGAGTTCTGAGCTCTTTTGCTATCGAGACCATGATCCTCTTCGTGTATTCAAAGAGTTCCGGTGTTCCGACTGCGATTATGCCGATCCTCTTCCTCTCGTCGTCGACTGTGAAGATACGGCCGAATTCAAAAAGGGTGAACTGTTTGAAATTCTTGAGGTTTTCGTGAACGTTCCTGATTAAGCCCTGGAAGAGCGAATATCTGAGGTAAGGCGTGTCCCTTTCATCGACCGTTTCGACGATCTTTTCCTTCGGGAACGGAACGAGTTCGAGGTCGTTAGCTCCGTAGAAAGAGTAGTTCATAACTTCGTTCGCACCGAATCCTTTTGCAAGGAGGTTTTTCAAAATCTCGGTCTTTTCCATATCTTTGTTGCGTGCCGGACGCTCGACTTCAAAGTAGGGGCTCTGCGGCTTGATGTTGTTGAATCCGTAAAGTCTGCCGACTTCTTCGACGATATCTTCAGCGATCGAAACATCTTTGCTTCTTCTGTGAGCAGGAACTTCGATCGTGAGTTTTCCTCCGTCGTTTTTAACGCCGAAATCGAGGTAAGTGAGCATCGAAACGATCTTTTCATCGCTGAGGTCAGCTTCGGGAATGCCGAGGAGCGAGCGGATCCTGTCAGTCGTGATGACGATGTTTCCTTTGAATCCGTATCCTTCGCTGTTATCGGCCGTTGCAAGTTCCGAAGTGATGACCGCACCCGGAATTATCTCTTTGATGAGAGTGACGATGCGCTCCATCGCAAGGTAGCAGTTTTCGACCCAGAGCGATTTTTCGTATCTGTTGACTGCATCGGTCCTGAGGTCGAGCCTGTTCGCCGTTCTGCGGACGCTTGCCGGCGAGAAAAGAGCCGATTCGATGAAGATCTCAGTCGTATCGTCCTTGATTTCGCTGTTGAGACCGCCCATGACACCTGCGATCGCAAGGCTTCTCGTTTCGTCCGCGATCACTGCATCGGTATTTTTGAGAACTCTCGGAATGTTGTCCAAAGTCGTGAAGTTTTCCCCTTCGAATGCGTCGCGGATGACGATCTTGTTTCCTGCGATGTCGCGTCTGTCGAAGGTGTGGAGCGGATGACCGACTTCATACATGACGTAGTTTGCGATATCGACGATGTTGTTTATCGGACGGAGCCCGACATTTTCAAGTCTCGCCTTCATCCAGTCAGGCGAAGGAGCGGTTTTGAGGTTGCTGACTTTGAGGCCGAGATAGTGGAGGCAGCGCGGAGTTTTGATTTCGATTTCGAATTTTTCGTCAACTCTGTCGGCTTTGATGCCTGTGTATTTGAGCTCCTTTTTCCACGGAAGTTCGAATATCGCCCTGATCTCACGCGCTATTCCGTAGTGACCCCAGAGGTCCGGTCTGTGGTTTATCGTCTTGTTTTCGATTTCAATTACGAAATCCTGTCTGTTGAATATCTTTTTGAGGGGAACGCCGATCTCTGTCGCCGGATCAAGAACCATGATGCCCGAATGATCGGTGCCGAGCCCGAGTTCGTCTTCAGCGCAGATCATGCCGCAGCTTTCGACTCCGCGGATCTTTGCCGGCTTTATCTCGAAATTGCCGGGAAGAACTGTTCCGAGCGGAGCAAACGCGACAGTCTGGCCTTCAGCGATATTCGGTGCGCCGCAGACAACTGTCTGCTCTTTTTTGCCGTCAAAAACGGTTGCCAGATGAAGGTGATCGGAATTCGGATGATTCTCGACTTTCATTACTTTTGCCGTAATGACCTGGTCGAAGTGCTTGAAAAGCCACTCGTAATCTTCGACTTCCGCCGATTTCATCGTCAGTTGTTTCGCGATCTCTTCCGCAGCTATACCGCTGAGATCTATGTAGTCGTTAAGCCAGTTCAAAGATAATTTCATGATAAAATCTCCTCAAAATTATAAAAATTCATTTGTTATAGCACAAAAAAACGGAAGTTTTATAGTCAAGAGCGTTCAAAATGCAAGAAACGGTTGCGAAGAAAAGCAAAATTGATGTCATAGTATTGATCTTACGCTTGACACATTGTTTTTAAAAATAAACTATTCGGTGCTGTTTTTTACAATTTCGGAGGTGAATATGCCGCTCCATTTAAGACTATTTTTAGTTGTTTTGGGATTGATTTTCCTGGTTTCCTGCTCATCCTCGCACTCATCAAACGATTCTGACATTCTGTCGGATGCCGATTCCGACGGCAGTGATACGGAAACTATCGATGATGATTCTGACTCTCAAAATTCTGAAATCGTTGATGATTCGGATGTAAAGCCGGATGTCGATACGGATTCCGACACGGAAAAATCCGATTCAGACGAATGCCAGCCGTCTTTGAGTGAAGCTCCCTTCCCTTATTACGACAAAGATGGCAGGATCACCTTCTGCCGTCCTAACTGTGACACTCCTACTGCGGATGATCCAATCTGCATCTGATGAGAGGGAGGTTAATGGATTTTTCAGTCGATAAAAGTGTGGATGTACACAAAAATATCGAATGAACTGCTTGCACTATTGAAAAAAACATGCTATTGTTCAGTTGATAAAAGTGTGTATTGACACAAAGATATCGAGGTGAAACATGAGGATAAAACGTGATTTGTACGAGCAGAAATTACTGAAGAGCCGCGGTAACGGCATGATAAAGGTCATTACCGGTATGCGCAGAAGCGGAAAATCCTATTTGCTGTTCAACATTTTTGCCGATGCTTTGGAAAAAGAAGGGACTCCGGAAGATCATATCATAAAAATAAATCTGGAAGACAGGCGTAACAGCGAGTTGCGTGATCCGGACAATCTTTTGCAATACATTGATGCGCAGTTGGTCGATGACGGCAAATATTACATTCTGCTTGACGAGATACAGATGGTTAAAGAATTTGAAGATGTACTGAACAGTTACCTTCAAATTGAAAATGTCGATGTCTTTGTAACCGGATCAAATGCAAAATTTCTGTCAAAGGATGTGATTACGGAATTCAGGGGGCGGGGTCACAGTATTATGGTCCACCCCTTGAATTTTGAAGAATATATGTCGGCTCAGCCTCAGCATGATGTCTATAATATGAGACTGCTCTATGATTATATGCAGTACGGCGGGTTGCCGAAAACAGTTACGATGAGCGATGAAAACGATAAAAAGGAGTATCTGAAAAGTTTATTCATTCAAACCTATTTGAAAGACATTAAAGAAAGGTATTCCATTCAACTGGATGCCGATTTGGATGAGCTGATCGATGTGATCGCGAGCGGCATCGGCTCTTTAACTAATCCGCATAAAATTCAAAACACTTTCAGAAGCGTCAAACAGAGCCGTATCTCACTAGATACTATCAAATCGTACATCGACTATATGCAGGATGCTTTTTTGATAGAAAAAGCGGTTCGTTATGATATTAAAGGCAGAAAATATATCGATACTCCGGCAAAATATTATTTCAGAGATCTTGGACTTAGGAATGCCAGGCTTAATTTCCGCCAGACAGAGCAGACTCATTTAATGGAAAACTTGATATACAATGAATTGCGTGTCAGAGGATTTGCAGTTGATGTGGGACAGCTGACGATGTTCGGCAGGAACGCCGAGGGAAAAAGTGAGCGCAGACAACTGGAAGTCGATTTCGTCTGCAATAAAGGATATGACCGGATTTATATACAGTCAGCTTTCGCATTGCCGTCTGAAGAAAAATATGAACAGGAACTGCGTTCACTGAAACATATTGACGACAGCTTTCAAAAAGTGGTGATTGTCGGCGGTATGCAGCCTACCTATCGCAATGATGACGGAATTCTTATTCTTAACATATATGATTTTCTCCTGAATAAAGTACAGTTGTAAAAATTAGTCGGTTCCCAGTCGATAAAAGTGTGTATATACACAAAAATATCGAATGGCTGTGGAAAATTTGCAGCAAATCCTACGGCTGTTGTATAGTCGTAATCCGCCAGGGCTTTTTTGCTCTTTTATTTGTTTTCATTATAATCTCTCGTTTTTTGATTTTTAGGGAGGAATCGCGTGAAACCTATCGAACTCAAAAATGTCAGGAAGGTTTTCAGCCATCCGATGAAGGTCTGGACGAAGATCGAGTCGGTCAAAGACCTTTCTTTCTCAATGGAGCAGGGTGAAATAATCGGATTCGTCGGCCACAACGGCGCCGGAAAGACGACGACAATCAAAATGATAATGGGCTTCATCAAGCCTACAAGCGGCGAAATTTCTGTTTTCGGCAAAAAGCCGGGAGAGCGCGAAGTTAAGAGCAAAATCGGCTTCCTGCCTGAGAGACCTTACTTTTATTCCGAACTTACCGCGATGGAAGTTCTGAAATATTTCGGAAAACTTTCGGGAATAAGCGGCAGGATTCTTACCGATAAAGCTGAAAACGTGCTGAAAAAAGTGGGACTTTTCGAGGAGAGGAACCGCAAACTTGCGAGTTATTCGAAAGGTATGCTTCAGAGAATCGGTCTGGCTCAGGCGATAATTCACGATCCGGAACTTGTCATTATGGACGAACCGATGAGCGGCCTTGATCCGATCGGCAGAAAAGAGGTCAAAGACATTATCCGCGGCCTCAAGAGAGACGGAAAAAGCGTCATTTTCTCAAGCCACATCCTGAGTGATATCGAAAACCTTTCCGACAGAGTCCTCATCATCGAGCACGGAAAGCTCAAAAGTTTCGGCTCTCTGCATGAGATCATCCGCCCGGAAGACGTCAGATATTCGATCGAATTTTCGTGCGACAAGAGCATGAAAGACGCCGTTTTCTCGCTTTTCGACGGTGTCAGGATCGTTTCTGACAGATTCGTTCTCGACTGTGCAGATATCCGTGATTTCAACATGAAACTGGCTGAAGTTGTCGGCAAAGGATACACGGTTTTGAATGCGAACGGTTCATATCCTTCGCTGGAAGAGATAGTTTTCAAGGAGGTTAAGGAGGAAGAAAATGGACAGCATTAAAAGAATTGCAAATGTTTCGTTCTACACTTTTCTCGAAATGGTCCGCAGCAAAGTGCTCTACATCCTTCTTTTCTTCGCACTTTTCATCTTTGCGCTCGGCATCGGAATCACGCAGATGACGATAGGCAACGTGCAGGATATCATCAGCGATATCGGCCTTGGAACTATCGAGATCTTCTCGACCGTCCTTTCGATCTTCCTCGGCATTTCGCTCGTTCACAAGGAACTTTCGCTTAAGACTCTCCATCCGCTTCTGGCACGGCCGATCGCGCGCCCCGAATACATTTTGGGAAAATTTTTCGGTATGGTGCTCCTCATCGTTGTTGAAATAGTCGTAATGTGCATAATTTTTGCGATACTCCTCACTGTTTTCGGCGGATTTTCGCGCTTTTTCGGCTATATGCCGGCAGTTTACACGATCTTTCTTCAGACCTGCACCGTTATTTCTGTCGCTGTTCTCTGTTCGACTCTCACAGAGCCGGCAGTTGCGGCGATGCTCACGATCTCGTTTTATCTGATCGGGGCGACTTCCTACAACCTTGTTTATGCGATAACGAGCAGGACTTCCGAATTTGTTAAGAATCTTGTCATGACTCTGCGTTATGTCCTTCCCGATTTTTCGCACTTCAACATCAAGGACAATCTTGTTTACGGCCGCGGTCTGGACGGTTTGAGCCTCGGTTTCGCTTCGGTTTATGCACTTTTGATCATTGTGATCGTCCTTTCGCTCGCAGTCATGTTCTTCAACAATAAGGAAATTTCGTAGGAGAAAAAAATGCTTAAAAAAGGTGACACCGCTCCCGAATTCAAACTTCAGGATTCGCATGGAACGGAGATAAAACTGACTGATTTCACAGGTTATAACGTCGTTCTTTACTTCTATCCGCGCGACAACACTTCGGGCTGCACGACAGAGGCGAAGGAGTTTTCCGAACTTGCCGATAAATTTAGATCTCTTCATGCCGTTATCATCGGAATAAGCCCCGATTCGGTCGAATCACACCGCAAATTCGAGGAAAAACACGGACTCAAAGTCCTTCTTCTTTCCGACCCCGACAAAGAAGTCTTGCAGAAATACGGCGCATGGCAGCTCAAAAAACTTTACGGAAAAGAGTCGATGGGTGTCGTCAGAACGACTTATCTCATCGGTCCGGACAGAAAGATCATAGAAGTTTTCGAAAAAGTCAAAGCGGCAGGACACGCGGAAAAAGTCTGCGACATTCTTGCCGGTCGCTGATCTTTGATCGATATCCCAATGTAACGGAATCACGAGATCCCGAACGCCGCACCGGAATATCGGGATCCCGAAAAGATCAAGTTGAAATTTAAAGGACTACAGATTCTTTGTGAACGCCGAAGACTTCTTCGAGCGTGCCTGCGATCTCACCGAGTGTCGCATACTGTTTTACAGCGTCGAGGATCTTCGGCATAAGGTTGTCGCTGGTCTGAGCCGTCTGTTTGATGATGGCGAGGTGTCTCTTGACTGCATCGTTGTCACGCTCTTCCTTGACGGCCTTGATTTTTGCGATCTGAGCGACCTGGATCGACGGATCGACTTTAAGAAGGTTCGCCGGAGCGGGTTCCTTGATCTGGAACTTGTTGACGCCGACAACGACCTGTTCTCCGCTTTCGACTTCAAGCTGATAGTGGTAAGCGCTGTCCTGGATCTCCTGCTGGACGAAGCCTTTCTCTATCGCTTCGACCATTCCGCCGAGTTCGTCGATGCGAGCGATGTATCCTTTCGCCTTTTCGTAGATGCTGTCGGTAAGAGCTTCGATGTAGTAGCTTCCTGCGAGCGGGTCGATCGTGTCTGCAACACCGCTTTCGTAAGCAACGATCTGCTGCGTTCTGAGCGCGATACGAACGCTGTCTTCGGTCGGAAGTGCAAGCGCTTCGTCACGGCTGTTGGTGTGGAGTGACTGTGTTCCGCCGAGAACTGCCGCCAAAGTCTGGATAGCAACACGGACGATGTTGTTGTCGGGCTGCTGTGCTGTGAGAGTGCATCCTGCAGTCTGAGTGTGGAAACGGAGCATCTGCGATTTTGCGCTTTTGGAGTTGAAGCGGAACTTCATGATCTCGGCCCAAAGCCTTCTTGCAGCGCGGAATTTTGCGACTTCCTCAAGAAGGTTGTTGTTCGCGTTGAAGAAGAAGGAAAGGCGCGGCGCGAAAACATCGACGTCAAGACCTGCCTTGATAGCGGCTTCGACGTAAGCGATACCGTCAGCAAGGGTGAAAGCGACTTCCTGGACTGCGTTGGATCCGGCTTCGCGGATGTGGTAACCAGAAATGGAGATCGTGTTCCACTTCGGAACGTTCTGCGCGCAGAATGCGAAAATATCGGTGATGAGTCTCATCGAAGGTTTCGGCGGGAAGCGGTAGGTGCCTCTCGCAATGTATTCTTTGAGAATGTCGTTCTGAATGGTCCCCGTGAGTTTGTCGGCAGAAAAACCCTGCTGCTCGGCAACTGCGATATACATCGAAAGAAGGACGGAAGCTGTTCCGTTGATAGTCATTGAAGTCGAGACATCGCCCAGCGGAATGCCGCCGAAAAGTATCTCCATGTCTCTGAGAGAATCGATGGCAACGCCGACTTTTCCGACTTCACCGTCACTCATCGGATGGTCAGAGTCGTAACCGATCTGCGTCGGAAGGTCGAAAGCGACCGAAAGACCTGTCTGACCGTTGCCGAGAAGGTATTTGTAACGTTTGTTCGATTCTTCAGCCGTTCCGAAACCTGCATACTGACGCATCGTCCAGAATCTGCCGCGGTACATCGTGGGCTGGACGCCTCTGGTGAAGGGATATTCGCCCGGCATGCCGCGTGTTTCCAAGTATTTTTCATCCTCGTTTTGAGGGATGTAGAGAGGTTCTACAGTCTCTCCGAACGATGTTTTGAAGCGCTGTTTTCTCTCGGGGAACTTTGCGACTGCTTTGCCGTAACTTCCGGCTTTCCAATTCTCGAATGTCTCTTTTACTGTCATTTTTAACTCCTAAATTAAGTGAAAAAACTCGAATCGCGCGATTTTATTTAGTGTGAAGGAAAATGCAAAGAAAATCAGAAATCGAATGATTTAAGTATCTCTTCGGCCAGTTCTTTCGTGATCCCCGGGATTTCGGCTATTTCCTGAACAGTCGCCTCTTTTATCGCGGAGAGAGTGCGGAATCTGTCGAGGAGCGCCTTTTCGCGGGCTCTGCCTATCCCTTTGATTCTTGAAAACGGGAGTTCTAGCTTTTCTCTGCGCTGCTCCCGGTTGAAAGTTATTGAAAAACGGTGAGTTTCATTGCGTATTGATTTGAGTATCATTGCAAAAGCGGCGTCCTGCAGCACGAGTTCGTTTCCTTTTCCGTCGATCAGAAGTTCCATTCCTTTCACGTTGTGACGGTCTTTGATAATGCCGGCAACAGGGACGAAACCCTGGATCATCGAATTTACCGACGAAACCTGCCCTTCGCCGCCGTCAATCAGGAGTAATGACGGTTTTTCGAGCGAATTTTCCTGCCAGCGTTTGAGAAGACGTGCCGCGACTTCGCGCAGACTTCCGAAGTCATCGACTCCGCTGACGGTTTTGATTTTGTATTTCCGGTATTTCTGTCTGTTGAATTTTCCGTTTTCCCACCATACCGCGCCAGCTACGTTATATTCACCGTAAAGTGTCGAAATATCGAGGCACTGTATCGATGAAACTGGTGTTTTGAGGAATTTCGAGATCACAGAAAGGGCTTTTTTCGTCTTTTCGGAGTCGTTGAAGAAAACCTTCATGTTCTGTTCGATATTGGTCTGCAGCATTTTGAGTATCTCGCCGCTGACTGTGCCTGTTTTTCTGATTTTCCGCTGCAGGATCGCCGAAATTTCATCTTTCGTGAGCGTTTCGGGGTAGAGAAAAATTTTGTCGGGCGTCTCTTGTCCTGAGTAAAACGAGGTGAGAAAAGTCGCTGTCCAGCTTGACATTTCTTCAAATATTCCTGAAGCAGAGTAGGATTTAAGCGAGAGCAGTTTTCCTTCGCTGTATCTCGCCGCAGCTGCAAAAAGGGTGTCTCCCTCTCTTCTGAAGCAGAAGTGGTCTTCCGCACCGCTTCCCGAGAACTCGACGCTGTATCTCCGCCTGATGTCGGGCAGAAGTTTCAGCAGGTCTCGCAATTTGGCTGCTTTTTCAAAATCAAGGACTTTCACGCTTGCATCGATTCTTTCTTTTATCAGCGCTTCGATCTCATTCCATTTTTTCCCCTGAAGCGCTTCTATCGTGTTTTTTACGTTTTCCGAATATGCCTCTTTGTCTGCGTCTTTCCTGCACGGAGCGGGACACAGGCCTATCTGTGAGTTGATGCACCCTTTCGGATGTCTGTCTGAGCAGTATTTTAGCGGGTATAGCGTCTGAATCAGCTGACGCAGCGAATTAAGAAGGTTCACCTGAGTGAAAGGGCCTCTGAAAGACTTCAGTTTTTTTGTGAGACGCCTTGTCGTGATGAGGCGCGGCCACTCTTCATCCGTTACGGCTAAATACGGATAAGTTTTATCATCTTTCAGGTTGATGTTGAACATCGGCTGCCTGTTTTTTATGAGGAGATTTTCAAGGATCAGCGCTTCTGATTCCGAATTCGTCATGATTATTTCGACGCTTCCGGCATTTTTCATGAGCGAACTTATCATAGGGCGGCTGTCTGTTCCCAGAATATACTGCGAAACACGCGCTTTGAGGTTTTTTGCCTTGCCGATGTATATCACTTTGCCGAGTCTGTTCTTGAACTGATAGACTCCGGGCGTTTCGGGCAGTTTTTTCAGCAGATCGCCGTCGATTATGTAGGAATTACCGAAATTTTCTTGTGTTGACAATGTGGACCTCGGCGGATCGGTTGTCGGGCGCGCTAATCGTCAGCGTGGACGCAGCGGTAATAGATCTCGTTGTCAGTCCAATCCGGTGCCCATGCGATCTCGCCGTTGTAAAAACTTACATACCATGCCCAGTCGGGATCATCTTGAGTCTTGAATGCTGTCCATAATTTTCCTGTCTCACCGAACGGGCTGTGTTCTGCATCAGTTGAACATACGTCACCGAACACTTTTTTACATGCGGGGGTTGTATAGCATGCGATGCCGTTGATATCTGTGCCCATAATTGCGCATTCATCCGTTACCCTGCAGTTTCCGCCGGTTTCAGTAGTTGTGCAGTTTCTCATAACTTTTCTGAGTTCGTTGATTTTCGGCAGTCTCCAGCCGCTTGTGAATTTGCCTTCGCTCCAGTTCGTGCAGCCTGAACCTGCGTGCTCCCAATCTGTAGGAGCGGCGGATCTTGAAGACCAGATCAAGCCGCCTGCTTTGCACGGTGTTGCTGAGGAGTTTGAACATTCCGGTATTTCAGTGCTTTCTCCGCTGTCTGCGTCTTCGTCAGGTTCTTCAGGATTGTCCTGATCGTTCAGGTCGTTGTCTGTCATGCCGGCATCCGACATTTCGGGATCGTCCGAGTCTTCATCCGGGTCTTCGGGATTGTCCTGATCGTTCGGGTCGTTGTCCGTCATATCGCTGTCCGATATTTCGGTATCATCCGAGTCTTCATTCGGTTCGTTAGAGTCAGAATCATCACTGCTGTCAGTGTCGTCGTCGGGTGATCCCTCAGAGTCTGAGTCATCGGTGTCGTCAGAATCGGTATCAGTTGTCGGGTCTGTTGTCGGGTCTGCCGTCGGATCAGTTGTCGGATCAGTAGTCGGGTCAGTCGTCGGGTCTGCCGTCGGATCAGTTGTCGGATCAGTAGTCGGGTCAGTTGTATCAACGGTATCAGCCGGATCAGTCGGATCAGTCGTCGGATCAGTTGTATCAACGGTGTCAGCCGTATCAACGGTATCAGCCGGGTCGACCGTGTCCGATGAACTGTCTGTGTTGCCGGTCTCAGTGTCGATGAGATCATCAAGATTGTTGTCGCTGCATGAGATCAGCATGAACATTGCAGTTGCTGCAAGTGCGATCGTAAAAAATCTTTTCATAAAACTCCTCTTAAATCTTAAAAAATCAAAAAAACCGTAAATTATAGTCGTTTTTCGGAAAAAATCCATTTTGAAAGGGATTGACTTTGCTCAAACCGTCCCTATATATCCACGCGGTTTTTTTTATTATTGTTTTTTCGGAGGAGAAAATGGCTGAAAAAAGTTTCAAGGCCGAGACCCAGAAACTGCTTGACCTTATGATCAATTCGATCTACACGAACCGCGAGATCTTCTTGAGAGAGCTTATTTCAAATGCGAGCGATGCGATAGACAAACTCAAATTCAAGTCTCTGACCGAGCCCGATCTTTTGAAAGAGTGCGGCGAGCCGGAGATCAGGATAACACCGGATAAGGAGCTGAAAACACTTACGATCTCAGATAACGGGATCGGTATGACTTACAACGATGTCGTCGAGAATATCGGAACTATCGCCCACAGCGGCTCAAAGGAATTCTTCGAAAAAATGGCTGCCGAAAAGGGCGAAGGCGAGAAGAACGCGGCCGAATTCATCGGTCAGTTCGGTGTCGGTTTCTACAGTGCTTTCATGGTCGCAGACAGAGTTAAGATCAGAACGAGAGCGGCAGGCGCGAAACCCTCCGAAGGCGTTGTCTGGGAATCAAAAGGCGACGGAGTCTATACGATCGACAAGGCAAGCGTTGAAAAATGCGGGACTGAGATCACTCTTTACCTCAAGGACGATGCAGTCAAGGAGATGATGCTTCTCGACAGATACGAACTTGAAGAGCTCGTTTCGAAATACAGCGACTTCATCCGCTATCCGATCAAAATGACGGTCGAAAACGAGATCCCCGAAGAAAAGGATGCCGACGGCAAAGTCACGAAAGAGAAGGAGACGGTTCTCGAAGACAAGACTTTAAACTCGATGAAACCGCTCTGGAAAAGGGAAAAATCGGATGTCAAGGAAGACGAATACAAGGAATTTTACAGGCACACTTTCCATTCCTACGACGAGCCGCTGGATGTGATCCAGGCGAAAGGAGAAGGTCAGGTCGAATACACCGCGCTTCTTTTCATCCCCTCCGAAACGCCGTTCAATTTCTATTCATCACAGTTTGAAAGAGGCCTCGCGCTTTACAGCAAGCAGGTCTTCATCATGGAAAAGTGCAAAGACCTCGTTCCGGAATACCTCGGTTTCGTGAAAGGTGTCGTCGACAGTCCAGATTTCTCGCTCAATATTTCGCGTGAGATGCTCCAGCACAGCAATCAGCTCAAGATAATATCGAAAAACCTTGAGAAAAAAGTGCTTGCGTCGCTTAAATACATGCTTGAGAACGACCGTGAAAAATACCTGAAATTCTGGAAGGAATTCGGCAGAGCGATGAAGGCGGGCGTTTACTCCGATTTCGGCGCACACAAGGAAAAGCTGCAGGATCTGCTTCTTTTCGAATCATCAAAGAGCGAAGGAATGACGACGCTTGGCGAATACGTAAAAAGGATGCCGGAAGGGCAGAAGGAAATATACTACGCGGCAGGAAAGGACAAAGAATCCATCGCCGGGATACCGCAGATGGAAGCTGTCGCCGAAAAAGGATATGAAGTGCTTTATTTCACTGATAAAATCGACGAATTTGCGTCCACCATGCTCGTAAATTATCAGGAAAAACCGCTCAAGAACATCGCGGCTGAAGATTTGAACCTTGACACCGACGAAGAGAAAAAGGCGAAAGAAGAAAAGAGAAAAGAAAAAGAGGAAGAGAGCAAGTCGCTTCTTGAGACCATCAAAAAATATTTAGGAAACGAGGTCAGCGAAGTGCGCCTTTCCTCAAGGCTCAAAAACAGCGCAGTCTGCTTAGTCAGCGGCGCGGGACTCAGTCTCAACATGGAGCAGGTCCTGGCGGAAGCATCGATGTCGGCAATGCCTTCACCCAAAGCGATGAAGATCCTGGAGATCAACCCCGACCACAAGATTTTTGAGAAGATGACAGAGATCTACAACGCCGATCCTGAGTCGCAGAAACTCAAGGACATGGCTGAAGTCCTTTACGATCAGGCACTTCTTATCGAAGGGATCACACCCAAAAATCCTGTAAAATTCGCAAACCAGATATCGGCTCTGCTTTCTGAAATTTCGTTGTAAAGTTTGAGACTTGCTGTAAATTTGCGTAAGATCGCAAGATCTTTGTTGCCGAGACCCCCAGTCTGCATGTTAAGGTAAAAGCTTAAATTCTTGCCAATCTGTATGAAACACCTATAATTTCGCGTTTTTTTTGTAGGAGGAACAGATGAAAAAGTTTTTTGTGTTTTTTGCAGTTTGCTCAATATTTTTCGCTGTTTCATGCGGAAGTTCAGGCAGCAGCGAAAACAAAGACGACACCGACACGGGTGAGACCGTGACTGACGAAGATCCCGGCACGGCTGACAGCGAGCCCGCAGACACGACACCGGAACAGCCCGACGATGAAGAAACAGGCAGAAAGCAGGGCGAACTTTACGGCGAATGTTACCCGAATGCGACCTGCAACAAAGGTCTGGTCTGCGATGAGGAAAACAATATCTGCATCAAAGATCCGGCGAGCAGCGATCCGGACAGCGATGCGGCAGAAACTGACGATGACGGCGATACGACACCGGAACAGCCGGACGATGCAGATTCTGACAGCGATTCCGGCACTTCGGATTCCGACGACGCTGACACTTCGGATCCGACTGACGAGGCCGATCCGCAGCCTGACGAGGATGCAGACGCTGACAGCGGTGATCCGGATGAACCCTGCACAACAATTGACGCCAAGCTGTGGTGGTCACCAAAAACAGCTGAAACAATGGATTGGCTGAGTGCGCTTAATTACTGTGAACAAAAGTTGAACGATTCGAACAAATGCGGGTATTCAGACTGGCATCTGCCGACAATCGATGAATTAAAGATGCTCCTCAAGTGGAGAAGGGATTCCCAATGCAAGGTTTCTGAAACGGACGACCATTTGTCTTTTAATGATTACTGGACATGCTCAAGCTGCTGCCATGATTGTACGCTTGGAGGCGGAGGAGAGTGCAACTACTCTTCTTATTATTACGACGGAAGATACAGCAAATTAGGCGACTCCGGCTCGCTCTGGTCTTCCTCTGTTCCAACCGAATATATTCATTCTGCGTGGATTGTAAATTTCAATGCCGCTCAGGTGTACAACAAAAGTAAGTCGAACACGACTGAAGTCTATGTTCGTTGTGCGAGACAGGCTCACTAATGCGGTTTTTTTTGTGGAGGAACAAATGAAAGAAAAACTTAAAAAGGCTTTCGGCGAACTTCTTGCCGAGATGAAGGACAAGGCTCTGGCTGAAAAGGTCGTCGAAGTCTGGGCGGACTGTGCGAAAGAAGGCGGCTGGAAGAGCTACACTGAACTTACGAAGATCCCGTTCACGCTTCTCACTCCGACTGACGGGGTAAACCTTATCGAGCACACTGTCGCAGTCACGAAAGGGGCTCTGGGTATAGCCAAAGCGATGATCTCGACCTACAAAAAAGTGCCGTTTGAAATCAATCTGGACTGGGTCATCGCAGGCGGGCTTCTTCACGATGTCGGCAAACTCATGGAGATAGAGAAAGTTGACGGCGCATACAGGAAAAGCTACGCCGGAAAGTGTGCGAGACACCCGATAAGCGGTGCTATCGCCGCTGCGAAACACGGGCTTCCGCTTGAGATCCAGAACATCATCATCTGCCATGCGAAGGAAGGTGAGGGAAGACCGCAGAGGATCGAAGGGGTCTTCATCCATCAGGCCGATTTCGCGACGTTCAATCCCGCTGTCATGAAGGAAAAAGGACAGCTGATCATCTAAAACAATTGCCTTTTTCCGGTTTTTCCGTAAAATAATGCGTTTTTGATTTTTTGGTGTCAAAATGGACAGAATAAAATCGGTCGCAAAAAACAAAAAAGCCTTTCGGGCTTATGAGATACTCGATAAACTCGAAGCAGGGATCGTCCTGCAGGGGACTGAGATAAAATCGATCCGTGACGGCAATATTTCGTTCAGAGACAGCTTTATCGACATCATAAACGGCGAAATGTGGCTCGTAGGCTTCTACATCGCGCCCTATAATGCAGGAAGCATCTGGAATCACGCATCCGACAGGCGCAGAAAGCTGCTTCTCAACAAGCGCGAGATAAGAAAATGGGATGCAAAAGTGCGCGAAAAAGGCTTCACGGTCGTGCCGATAGAGATCTATTTCAAAAACGGCAGGGCGAAGATGGAGATCGGGCTTGCACGGGGAAAGACTTCCTTCGACAGAAAGGACGACCTGAAAGAGAAGGACATTAAGAAAGACAGCGAAAGATTTACCGGAAAATACAAATGAACACTCGCGAATCAGGGGCAGAAGCCGAATCTTTTACGGCAGACTGGCTTATGAAAAAAGGCTGGGAGATTCTCGACAGGAACTTCTTCATGAAAGGCGGAGAACTTGATATCATTGCGAAAAAGGGCGACACGCTTGCTTTCGTCGAGGTCAGGAGCTGGGACCGTCAGTTCTGGGACGGCGGCACTCCGCTTGAAACGATACATCCTGCGAAAATAAAACACATAATAAAAACAGCCACTTATTATATTCAGAGCAAAAGGATGCACTTTCAGGATCTCAATATCCGCTTTGATGTGGCAGGGCTCATAAAAAAAGAGGACGGCACTTTCGATATCGACTATATCGAGGCCGCTTTCGACACTACGGGGTACTGAAATGGCGGGAACTCTTTTCGTGACTGCGACTCCGATCGGAAACATGGGGGACATCACCTCAAGAGCTGTTTCCGTGCTTGAGAGTTGCGACCTTGTCCTTGCCGAAGACAGCCGCGTTTCCGGCAGCATGCTGAGCCGGCTCGGGATAAAAAAACCGATTTTTTCATACCACAAATTTACCGAAAAAAAGTATTTGGAACAGCATATCGAAGAGCTCAAAAGCGGCAAGAACATAGCACTGATAAGCGATGCCGGGACTCCTGCCGTGAGCGACCCGGGAAAATTCCTAGTCCGTGCTGCACTTGACGAGAACATTCCGGTCGTGCCGGTTCCGGGCGCAAGTGCCGCGGTCTCGGCATTTTCATGCTGCGGTTCTCTTGAAAATTCGTTCGTTTTTGCCGGTTTTCTTCCGTCAAAAGGGGCTGAAAGGGCCGCGGAATGTGAAAGATTCCTCTCTTTCGGGCTTCCCGTCGTCTTTTACGAAGCTCCGACGAGGATAAAGGATCTGCTTGAAATGATCAAAGAAAAGTGCTCGAGGATAGTCGTCGGGCGCGAACTTACGAAGCAGTTTGAGGAGATCTTCGTCTACACAGGCGGCGAAGTTAAGGAGAAGGGAGAATTCACAGTCGTTGCCGAGCCTTTGAAAAAAGGGGAAAGATCGGCTGAAATCGATGAAGAATTGCTCGATTTGATTGCAAAATCGGGAATTTCGGCTAAAACTGCCTGTGAAATTGCGGCGAAGGTCTATCCCGAGCTGAAGAAAAACGATTTGAAAAAGTTTTTTATGAATAGATAACTTGTTGATTTGATTGGAGATCGATTTGGAAATTGTCCGCAGGTTCAAAAATCACTACCTTCTTTACTATTACTTGCTTTTTCTCTGCATTTTGGGTTCGTGCAATCTCAAAAATTCACATCAGGATCCGGAAGAAAGGGAAGGTGTCGAGGACATTGACGAAGATTTTGACGAGACTGACGCCGATACTGCCGAAGCTGAGGCGGATGAAGACGATGCGACCGACAGCGAAATTGATGAAAAAAACGACATGACCGATGATGTTCAGAAAACTGATGCCGAAACTCCGGACGATGACGGTGAGATTGTGGAAACTTATCCTGATATGACCGGGACATGGGTCAATCTTACCGTTTTCAAAGGCTCGTCAAAGGTGCCTGTAATAGGTTCGACGCTTCCGGCCTGGGCGATAATGGTCTCAAAAGTCGATATCTACTCGCAGGAAGATGGCGTTCTGAATGCGCACACTGAAATGTGCCGCTTGAAAACAGGAGTCGGGACATCTTTGATCTCGGCGGTGGTCCCGGATAGTTTTGCCGAAAGTCTTGGGAATGTGGATAAAACATTCTATCTTTCTTACGGGGAAAACGGAGAGATCAAGTTCCGTCAGGACAAGCTCTGGGAAGTGCGTTCCTGCACTCTTGACGACCCGGAAAACGAACCTCTGCCGTCCGACATAGACGATGAAAGGGTCTTCGATGGCGACGGAACGGGAGTGAATGGTCTTAGAATAATGACAAAAGGGGCTTTGAACGCAGATGCGGAGATCCTGCAGAAAGTGAGCACCATCCTGGACGGTGTTCTTGACGAAAACGGCGAAGTCCACGGCATTGCGACATGGTTCGAAGCTCAGAGCGTCATGTGGACGAGCAGCCCGCTCCTTCAAAACGGCGCGCCGACTTCTCCGGCCGGGGCTGATCCGAGCGAAAGTGTTTTTATTTTCAAGAGAATAGATCCTTCGTGGGACTGCACGGTTGTTAAAGAAAATAGTGCCGAGCTTTTCCCCGAACAGGCTGAACTTTATCCGAATGAATTCAAATAGGAGGAAAAAATGAGAGTTCTTATCACCGGCGGCGCGGGATTTTTCGCGCTTCACATGACAAAAAAATGTGTCGAAATGGGTTGTGATGTAACACTTCTCGACATTGCCGAATACCATGCCGAGGATTACGACAAATCGGTCAAACTTGTAAACGGCGATGTCCGCGACGAAAAGAAAATGGACGAGCTCATCTCCCAGACCGACTGGGTTATCCACGCGGCTGCTGCGCTTCCGCTCGCAACGAGAGAGGAGATCTTCTCGACAAACGTCGACGGGAGCAGGAACGTCCTTAGTCTCTGCTACAAACACAAAGTCAAAAGAGTCGCCGTGATCTCATCTACCGCGGTTTACGGCGTTCCGGATCATCATCCGCTTTTCGAAACGGACAAACTCGAAGGTGTCGGCAACTACGGCGAAAGCAAGGTCGCACTTGAAGGCATTTGCAACGAATACCGCGAAAAAGGGCTCTACATCTCGACGATCAGACCGAAGACCTTCATCGGAACATACCGCCTCGGTGTTTTCCAGATCCTTTACAACTGGGTCGAAGAAGGGCACAAGATACCGCTCATCGGCAACGGAAAGAACAGATACCAGCTTCTTGAAGTCGATGACCTCTGCGACGCGGTCTATCTCGCACTTTCGCACGCTGGTGACGATGCGAACGACATTTTCAACATCGGCGCGGTCAGCAATCTCTCTGAAAACGACTATGTCGGAGCTCTCTGCGAATACGCGAAAAGCGGCTCGAGAGTAATGCACACACCTGTCTGGCTCGTGATCCCTGCCCTTACGATCTTTGAAAAACTTCATCTTTCGCCGCTTTACAAGTGGGTTTACGGAACGGCGCACACAGACAGTTTCGTTTCCGTCGACAAGGCGAGAAAAGTTTTGGGCTGGGAACCGAAATACGACGAATCGCAGGCTCTTATCAGAAGCTATCAGTGGTATATCGACAACAAGGATTCGATCGCGAAAGGGACCGGAACGACCCACAGGATCGCATGGGCGCAGGGCATTCTGGCACTTTTCAAAAAATTTCTCTGATAACGGCTTAAAATGAGTGAAAACTATCTTCTCGGCATAGAAAGCAGCTGCGACGACACTTCGGTCGCTGTTGTTTCGTCGGATTTTCACGTTCTGTCGGTGAAAACTGTTTCTCAGACAAGTGTCCACAGGCTTTTCGGCGGAGTCATTCCGGAGATCGCCTCGAGAAATCACCTTGCGTGGGTCATCCCTGCGGTCGATGCTGCCCTCAAAGAGGCCGGAAAGACGAAAAACGACATTTCGGCTATAGCTGTAACGAACTATCCGGGGCTTATCGGAAGCCTGCTCATCGGTGTCAGTGCCGCGAAAGGGCTCGCTTTAGGCTGGAAAAGACCGCTGATCGCAGTCAACCATCTGAACGCCCACATCGCTTCAGCTTTTCTCGAAAGGGAAAAAAGGCCGGAATTTCCTTATCTCGCGCTCGTAGTTTCGGGCGGTCACACTTCGCTTATCGAGATATCGGAAGATGAAAGAACAGTGCTCGGCGAAACGATGGATGATGCCGCAGGAGAGGCTTTCGACAAGATCGCGAAGATGGCCGATCTCGGTTATCCTGGCGGGCCGATAATCGACAAAATGGCGAAAAACGGAGAACCTTCAAAATATAAGCTGCCGTATTTATTGAAGAACAACAATAAGTATGCCGACGAGATAGTCTTTTCTTTCAGCGGAATAAAGTCGGCTGTGAAACGCTTTCTGGATGAAGGTGAAGTCGATATGCCTTCTCTTATGGCTTCTTTCCAGGACCGGATCGTCGAACTTATCGAAAGAAAGGTGAAACTTGCCCTTTCGAGGAAAAAATACACCGCTTTCGTCGTCGCTGGCGGAGTGAGCGCAAACAGCGCAGTCAGAAAGATGGCAGAAAATATCTCGAAAAAATACGCCCTGGAGCTTTATCTTCCAGAACTTAAATACTGTCAGGACAACGGCGCGATGGTCGCAGCCGCTGCAATGGATGACTTCTTCAGAGGAAATTTTTCAGATCCCGATTTTGATGTCTCTCCGACAGTAAGGCCGAAAATACATTGAGAAAATATTTTTATGTAGGATGATGTGATTTCTTGCGGAGGTTAAAATGTCTAAAAAATCAATCGTTTGTCTTGTTCTGATCTGTTCCTTTCTCGCTGTTGCTTCGTGCAGCAGCGCGATCTCTCCGGAATCCGACGCAGTCGTTTCGGAAACCACTCTTAAGGACGTCATGGTCGGGATACCGAATTCAGATTCGAGCGGTCTGAAGGAGATCACCGATACTTTTTCGGTCGAAGATGAAAGGGTCGCGCTCCGTGCCTACTGGAAGGGCGCTTCGAAAGAATATACCGTGGAATATCTTTGGATAAACCCTGAAGGTAAAGTCGCATATTCCAAAAAGATGGAGATGAAGCCTGAGTGGAAGCGTTCCCTTGTTTACTACAGAGGTCCGAAGCCGATGGCTGCCGGAAACTGGCGTTTGGACGTCAGAGTAGGCGGCAAACTTTACGGCAGAACGACTTTTTCAGTTGTCCGCGAGCGCTCGAAAGTTCCGCTCATCGCGCAGATCGAGGCTTTCAACAGCGAAAAGATAACTCTCGAAGAGGCTCAGCTCCTCTCCGACAAGATCCGCTGCTTTGCAGATAAGAAATGCACTGCTGAAGAGGCTGTATCGGCTGTTCCCGCGGAACTTGGCGGTAAAAAAACGGGACTTGCGGTCTCTGTTTTCAGAAATGCGGTCGTAACAGACATGGTGATCTCTTCTTCCGCAACTATTTCCTCCGCAATGAAAGAGCTTGTCGAAAAGATCAGACCTGACGACTCAGCCAAGGCATCGGTCGAACTTTCTGTCCTTCACTCGCAGATGGAACTAAGGAATCCGTCGGAACAGCTTCTTAATTCGAAAAAGAGGGCCGGAATGGGATTCACACTTTCGAAAGACGGCAAAAGCGCGGCTATGCTTCCGGTTTACATAGTCAGAAACCAGATCGAGGACGGTGTCGGAGTCGTCCGCCAGCTTGCGGTCGATGCCGGACTTCAGGAACATGACTGGAAAACCGCGAAAATATCAGTTTTCATGACACAGAATTTCGTTCTCAGCGAAAAAATGGAAAAGGCGAAGGAGCAGGCTTTCACGAGAAGCCGCGTCTATGTCGAAAATGTTACGAGACAGGATCTGATTGATGCGGTAAACAACGCATGGGGCTGGTATCTGAGAAACCAGATCACCGAAGGCGAGGAAGCTGGAAGATACATGTACACATTCTTCCCCTCTAAGGATCTGGAACCAGCCGAAGACTGGGGACTCAGAAACCTGAACGCGATATTCGTCCTTGCTGAGATCGCGAAAGACCAGAAGGATCCGGTCAAGATCGCAAGCGTAAAAAGGGCGATCGACACATTCGCAAGATTCATAAAGGACGGGCATGGCGGAAAATGGCTCGACTGGCCTTATCAGCGCAAAGTCCACAGCATCGCCGGAACGGCTTTTCTTATGGCAGCTATGGCAGAACTCGAAGTCCCGGGATATGAAGATACGATGAAGAAAATGGTTGACGCGATAATCTCACTGCAGCAGCCCGACGGAAAACTTCTTACCGATTTCAACGGAAAACACAGAGATGTCGACCAGAATTACTATCCGGGCGAAACGCTTCTCATGCTCATGCGCTACTACAAAAAGACAGGATACAAGCCGGCTCTCGAAGCAGTGGAGAAGGCTTATCCTTTCTACCAGGCGTTCTGGAACAAAAAGGAAAACCAGCAGGGGCCGTTCGTTCCGTGGCAGGCACGTGCTTACCAGGAAGCTTACAGCGCGACTAAAGACAAAAGATACGCTGATTTCGTTTTCCAGCTTATGGACTGGATGCTCAAAAAGTACAAACCGCTCGGCAGCGATGCCGAACCCGGCAGACAGGGAGCTCTCAGCACTCAGTTCGCAGGAACAGGCGTTTACTCGGAAGGTCTTTCCGCTGCGACCAGACTTGCACGCGAAGTAGGGGATAAGGAACGTTACGAAAGATATTCCAAAGCTCTGCGCGGAATGATGGGATACGCTCTCGGACTTCAGTTCAAAGACGAGGATACCTACTGGGTAAAACGTCCCGACAAAGTCAGAGGCGCTCTCAGCATGAGGCCTGACAACGAAGAGCTCCGCATAGATTCTACCTATCACGCTATCTCCGGCGTTCACTACACCAGCAAACTTTTCACAGACGAAGAGTGGAAAGCGATCGAATGGAAATAGCTTCCTCTTTTTGCCCCGAGATCATTTACGAAGACAACCATCTTCTCGTTGTCGTCAAACCGCAGGGGATCCCGGTCCAGAAAGCTGATTCGTCAAATGACGACTTTCAGAGCATTCTCAAAAGTTATCTCAAAAAGAAATACGACAAGCCGGGAAATGTTTTTTTAGGCATCGTCCACAGGCTCGATCAGCCCGTCGGCGGCGTCATGGTCTTCGCGAAAACTTCAAAAGCGGCATCAAGACTAAGCGAACAGATCCGTCAGAATATCTGGAAAAAGTGCTATTTGGCAGTCGTTGACGGCATTCCGAAACATAAAAGCGGCGTTCTGGAGGATTATCTTGTCAAAAACGAGGCAACGAACGAGGTTTACGTCTCGAAAAAAGAAAATCCGAAAGCAAAATTCGCCCGCCTTTTCTATGAAACTCTTGAAACTTCAGGAAACCGCTCGCTTTTAAAAATCACGCTTGAAACGGGAAGGGCACATCAGATCAGGGTCCAGCTCTCATCGCGCGGACTACCGATAGTCAACGACCACAAATATAACAAAAACGCGAAACTCGGCTCAAATATCGCGCTCTGGGCATATTCACTTGAAATAGAACACCCCGTCACGAAGGAAAAACTCGTTTTCTCCAAAGAAATGCCTGAAAATATGAAAAAACTGGTGTAAAGACGTTCAACGTCTTCAGTGTCAGAACCTGTACCCTGTCTCGAACATCATGAATTCGTGGTGACCGTATAAAAATCGGCCGTACTTATTACTTTTCAATTTATCTGTCCTGTCACCGTCTTCATCACGTTCGTAAGCTCTTTCGTAAAAAAGATTGCTTCTGTAGTTGCTGCTTCCGAAATCTCCGCCGATAGAAGTTGAGAAAAACCAGTTGTTTTCGAAGACGAAACTTAATCCTAAAGACCATGTTCCGCTGATTTTATAATTGTATATTCTGTGGTTGAATTCATTCAAGTCTTCGGATAATTCCTCATTGAGTTCTTTGTCGGAAGAACCCCATCCGAATTTGAATATATTGTTGTTTATTCCGAGAGAGACCCTTGGTTCGACACTTTTCAAAGCCCCGATACCGGCTTTCAATTCATAGGCTAAATTTAATGTCACCGGAATTCTCATGTAGTGGAGCATGATATAAAAATCGGGATAATCTTCGTCATAATAGTAATCATCATCGTAAGATCTGTTCTCTTTGTTGCGCCATGTCGTCGGCATCCAGTACTGGAAGTTGAATCCGAATCCAAGATATAGATTGCCTTCACCTCTGCCGCTCTCTTTTTTGAATACGAGCCAGTTGAAATCAAAACCTAAAGAAGCCCCGAATTGGTTCTTAAATACGTAGTTCTCATATTCGCGAAACATCCCTGCAGTTCCGCTGAAGTTGGCTCCGATCCCGAATTTGAAACGGGTAAAAAAGTTCTTGTCATTTTTAGGATCTACTGTTTTTTCTGTTTTGCCCTCGGAATTGCTTTTGTCGGTTTCTGCAGTTTGTTCTTTTTCTTCTGTTTTTTCGTTTCCGTTTTTGTCAACATAACTATTTTCATGGATAAGGATCAGATCTTCTGCAGAAAGTGTGAAAAAAAGGAGCATGATAATCATAAAATAAGAAAAATTTTTCATGATGACCTCATTTTGTTCAAAAAACATAAACGCTTTATGTTAAAGATTTAATGAATAAATGCAACTTTAAATGAGGCTCTCCAGCAGCGCCGCGCACCCTTTTGAAACATCGTTCCATGTCGCATCGAAGTCACCTGTGTACCACGGATCGGCGACATCGCGGTCAACTCCCGCATAGTTGAGAAGAAGTTTTATCTTGTCTTCAGGGTCACCGCCGCAGATGCGTGTCATGTTGCGGATATTCGCGCTGTCCATGCCGATGAGAAGGTCGAATTTCTGATAGTCGCCTGCGTTCATCTGACGTGCTGTTTTTCCGGCACAACCGATCCCGTGCTCTGCTAATTTCCTCTTTGCGGGCGGATAGACGGGGTTCCCGATCTCTTCGGTGCTTGTTGCGGCAGATTCTATCCCGAATTTATCAGACAATCCGGCATCTTCGACGAGTTTTTTCATAACGAATTCAGCCATCGGACTGCGGCAGATGTTGCCGTGACAGACAAAAAGTATTTTTATCATTTACTCCTCTTTTTTTATGACAAGGCACGCATTCGCGCCGCCGAAAGCGAACGAGTTCGAAAGACAAATTTTTGTTTGATATAAGTTATCGTTTTTATTAACGAAATTGAGTTTTGGCATCTCGTCGTCGAAAACTCCGTCCCAGATCTGCGGGGGAAGGGCATTGTTTGTGACCGCAGCAAAGCAGATCGCGAGCTCAAGCGCTCCGGCAGCTCCCAAAGTGTGGCCGGTAATCGGTTTTGTGGTCGAGCACTTAACTTTGTAAGCGCCGAAAACGGCATCGACTGCCTTTGCTTCCATCGAATCGTTGAACTTTGTCCCGGTGCCGTGGAGGTTGACGTAATCGACTTCTTCCGGCTTTATATTTGCGCTTGAAAGTGCTTTTTCCATCGCTTTTTTGGCTCCAACGCCACTCGGATCGGGGGAAGTCATGTGGTGTGCATCGCAGGATTCGCCGTAACCGAGAAGTGTGACAGCGGGAGATTCGTCGTCAAGCGGTTCTTTCGAGAGGACAAAGAATGCCGCACCGTCGCCTAAAGTTATTCCGCTTCTATTTTTGCTGAAAGGGTTCGTGATCCTGTCTGATATCGCTTCCAAAGAGGCAAAACCGTCCAAGGTTGTGTCTGATGCTATGTCGATCCCGCCGGCAACAGCCGCGTCGCACAAGCCCGATCTTATGAGTTCTGCCGCTTTTATTATCGCTCCTGCGCTAGAGGAGCATGCTGTCGAAAAGGTGCATGCAGGACCTTTGAGAGAGTATTTTTCGGCGATGAAAGTCGAAACGTAGTCCGCACCCTGCATCTCTATCGAATAATCTTCGGGAAATGCGCCGTTTTCGAAGTATTTCCGGTGTCCCGCAAGGGAAAACTCTGTGCCGTTGTCGCACGAGCCGACGCAGACCGCGATCCTTTTTTCTCCGTATTTTGACTTTGCTTTTTCGATAATGCTGCCGATCTGGTCAAGTGCCGCTTCTTCGATCCTGATTATTTTCATATCGAATCTGCCGGTGGACGGCTGAAGCGCGTTTTCGTCGATCCTGGCTGCGAAGAATGTGCTTCCTGAGAATGTTTCATAGCGTTTTATCCCGCTCTGGTCTCCGTTTAGAAGTGATTTCCAGAGTTCTTCGGCGTTTTTTCCGGCTGCCGAAAAAACTCCCGGACGTGACAAGTATATTTTCATTTTTTATCTCCCGAAGTGTAGAAAAGTGCGGCTAAGTATGCGGCGCAAAGCCCTGTAAATATTGAGAAACCTATTAAATGAACAGGCTGGAAGGAACTCAGTGCGAGTGCGCCGAATGAAACTATAGTCGTGAAAAATGAGAGGAAGATAGCGAAAGGTTCGAGCCTTTTTTCAACAGGGTCTTTTGTCTTTTCGTTTTCCTGCGTGTAGATGATGTAGTCAAGCCCGAGTCCGAAGACCAGTATCATTCCTGTGACCGAGAAAAATTCAGCTCTGGTGCCTGTCGCTGCAAAAACGGCCGATGCTGCGAGAATGACGATGAAAGGTATCGAGATGATTTTGAGTGACTGCCGCGTGTTGTAGAAAAATCTGAGGACTATAAACATGAGTATATATGCGGCCATGAAGAATTCGAGGACGATAGTCGTCACTTTGTCGAGATCTGAATTTATGTCTTTTACTTTGTGGACGAAATAGGTGTTTTCGTCTTCTCCGGCTATGCTTCTGAAAGTCGTGTAGTCAGCTTGAAAATTCGGGATAACTATTGAATAATATTTGTCTTTCACTTTGCCGAGCCAGTAGGAGGCGAGAGCTTCCTTTATCGAAGAAGGGAAGTCCTCTGAGTTGACCGAAAGGAGTGTTTTTTCAGCTTCGAAAAAGCCTTTTTTGAAGTTTTCGGCTTCGTTTCCGTCAAATTCCAGTGTTTCGAACTGTTTTTCTGTAAAAGGAAGTAGTTCTTCGACTGTCGCGCGCGATCTTTTCTGCTTTTCAACTGACGGGATGAATACGGAAGCCGACATTACGCCGTCGCTGTTTTTATCAATAGTTTTAAGCCTTTCACGCAATTCTTCTTCCTTTTTGAGGACCTCGTTCTCGTCACTGCCGCTCACGATGAACCAGTTTACGGGAGCGTAGGAGATGACGGAATAAGCCTCTTTTTCGTTTTCAAGAAGCTCTCCTTCTTCTTTGTAGAGCTTTTTGATGTCGTTCTCTATCCCGAAATTGTCTCTGAAAACGAATATAAGCACGGCTGAAATAAGAACCATAACGCATATCGCCGCAATGCCGTTGATCTTTTTGGCAAGTGCAAAGCCTTTTTCAAAAAGCGTGACACCTCTGACGACTCTGTTTTTAGGAAGCGGAACATACGGAAATATTGCGGTCGTCGTGAGGAATGAGCTGACGAGTCCTGTGACTGAAAAGAGCGACATCTGCTTGAGAAGGTTGAACGGCGCGAAAATGAGGGCTAAAAAGCAGACTGAGGATGATATTATCGCCATCGTGAGTCCGGGAAGAAGTTTCGATCTGATCTCGCTTCCCGATCTCAGGTTGGGGTTCCCCGAGGCGTGGACGAAGTAGTGGAGGCTGTAGTCGATGGAGGAACCGATGAGCGATGTCCCGAATACGAGTGTGACCAAGTGTACTTTTCCGAAGACTGCGAAAGTAAGCGCCGCGGCTGAAAAAAGCGAAAAGAATATAGAGAGGAGAGAAAGTATTATCGGGGTTGCCGACCGGAAGACGAAGAGGAGCATCAAAATAACGATAGTTATTGAAATTATTGATATTATTTTGATTTCTTCCGATGCTGAATTCGAGCTTTTGTGGCTGTGGAAAGTGCCGCCCGAAACGACGCAGCGCGTCCCTGTCTCGGCCTTTATTTTGCCGCATATATCGTAAATTTCGGTTATTCCGTTGTCCTTTGAGGCGAGTGCCGCACCTTCAGGCGAAAGCTCCGTTTTTATCATGACATACCAGAGACCGTTTTTTTCTGCCGCGAGAACGCCGTCCTTCGGCCTTAAAGCGGTGCCGGAATGTTCTAAAACTTCCAGATATTTCTGCAAGTTATGTTCTGCAAGCATGAAGGGGTCGCTGTTCAGGTCATCGAGCGGAAGCATCGTGAAGGGGCTGTAGATCCTGGATACCGCTTCCTGCGCAAAGTCTTCGGCTCCGCCGTTTTCAATCGCTTTTATAGTCTCGTCGTCAAGCAGATCAAAGCGGTATTTGTGGAAGAAACCGGCTATTTCTCTGATGTCGACGGTGTCGGTATTCAGGAGGACCGAAACGAAGTAGGGGCTTTTTGAGAGTTTTTCATATATCCTTTCGGCTCCCGCCTTCGCCTTTTCGAAATCTTTGTCTGCGCTGAGGACGATCGCCGCTTTGCTCAGTTTTTTCATCAGTGTTTCATTCGCTTTTTTCAGCGATTCTTCCTCGAAAGGCTTCGGCATCATATTCAAAAGGTCTGAATCCAATGAAAATTTTTCACTTCCGTAATTATATGAGATCACTAAAAAAACGGCGGCTCCGATGTGAAAAATGAGCCAGAAAAGAAGGAAAGCGCGGTTAGTCTTTTTTGAATTCATCAAGTTCCTCTTGCGTAAGTTTTTCAGGGTGTTTCTGGTGCTCGAAAATGTAGCTCAAACTGCCTCCGTCGGCAAAGTATATCTCAGCCATGAAGATCGAAACCGAGCCTTTGACGAAAGTTCCTTTCATATTCATCGAACTTATCGCGTAGGAGATGGTCTTGTCTTTCGGGACGAGGAGAGCTTCCCATTTTTCAGCACTTGTCGCTTTGAAATTGACCTTGAAATTCTTGTTTATTTCTGCTGAGTTACCTGCGAAAAGAGAAGAGACGATGTCGTTGACTTTAAGAAAAGTGTCGCTGTTGAGCATGCTTTTCACAGTCTTTTTTCCCTTCGCGTCAGTAGTTATCATGTAGGCATCGATTATTGCTATCTTTGAAGGGACGGGCTTCAGCGTTTTCCAGACGACACCGTCTCTCGTGAGGATGAAAGTTCCCGAAGACTTGAGGCTCTTTTTGAGTGCGCTCGTCTTTATCTGCGTAAATTCGCCTGTCGTGTTTTTGTATGCGGCAAGGTGCCTGCATATCGTCTCGAATGTGAGTTCTTCAGCAGGGAAGAGAGGGTAAACAACAAAAATCACTGCTAAAAGAACCAATATTTTTGTGTATTTTCTCATAAAAACCTCCAAAATCTGCCTCTTGAGATGCCGGAACACTCTTTCAAAAAAACCGTGGAAATATATAGAACCTCGCATATTTTGCAAGGATTATGCAATTTTGAAATCCGATTTTTATTGTGTTAATTTCAATGTTGCTTAAAATAAAACGTTTTGGATCTGTGGGAGGTTAAATCATGAAAAAAGTGCTTGTTTTTTTAGGCTTATCAGTCATTTTGTTTTTTGCCGGGTGCGGCGGCGGAAGCGGCGACAAGAAAAACGATACAGATGAAATTCAGGATCACGATAGTTCCGGTGAGGATCTTTCGGACGAAGATCTTACGGACAGCGAGCCGGATGATGCCGATGAGCCGGGGGACGATGATGCAGTAAAGCCTGACAACGATTCTGATTCAAATGAGTCTGAGTCTGCTTACAAAAAAACATGTCATGAAATTTTCAGCTGTTACATATCATGCAGGTCTGAGGAGTGTCTCCAATCATGCATTAAAAAGGGGGAGAAAAGCGAAGCTGAGAAGTTTTCCGGAATGTATGACTGCTGGCTTGAAAAGTGCGGCGGCTCTGTTTTAGACGATGATTTCGTTTCCTGCGCCGAAGAAAACTGCAAGGAAAAAACAGAGAGTTGCGAAGTCTCGCTTAAACCGGATGACGGCTCAAAGCGTTTCCCGAAACCTTACGGAAAAGTTAAGGTAAGCGTGGCGAGCAGCTATATCATCACAACAGGCGATTCCGAACCGCCGAGAGAAGCCTACAATGGGACTGATTTCGCCCAGGGATATATCGGAAGTGTCACGACTGAACCGGATCACGACTACTCTTCCACTACGTTTTATTACACCAGACTTATAGAATCCGATGAGGAGAATTTTCTTAAAACAGTGCAGTATCACAGCGAATCCGATTTCAGAGGATTTACCGCTTTTTTGTTTCTTCCGGAAAATGTTGAAAAGGGTAAAGTCAGGATCGGGCTTGACGATGACTCTGTTGGACAGCTTCTTTTCGGCAAAATTACAGATGCCGGAGAGATCGTCTGTTACGACGGTTTCGGTGCCGGCGAGCTTGATGTCAAAGTTGCTAAAGCGCTTCCGGGGTCTGAAGGAAAGCTTGCTGTCAGCGGAGAACTCGACATCCTCACTCCTTACAACGAACCTGAGAAGTTTGACAAATTCATGGAAAAACTCGGCAAACCTTTATGCGCTCCGAAATATCCCAAATTTGCGGGAAGGCTGATGTATGAATCGTCAGTCGCCTCTCTGGATGACGGAGATCTTGACGAAACTGCAGCCATTATTGACGCCGAAAAATATTTTGCCTTTGAGGGATCCGGTATCGTCGGTGAAGGTGATATCTATGTCGATCTGAAAGAGCTTGTCGGGCTTGGTTATGGTATCGGTCCAAGTTCAAGCAGCGGTACCGGTTCAAGTTTGTCGTATTTCTTTAAAGAAACGGCTGTAACACCTGCTCATCCTGAAGGCGAACCTGCGATACTTCTTTCGGTAACCGGTGATGAAGTCCTTGTCGGGGCTACGATCCTTCTTTCCGATATCCAGAAAGCTTCGATGAAAACTCTGAAATATGCACCGGAGGTAACAGTTTACAAGATAATCTCCTGTTCATACGACTCATGTGATGTCTGCATCCTCGCAGGGAACAAGGTCGAAAACGGCGTCAGGGTGGGGGAATTTCAGTCCTCATACTATTCAAAACATGATTTCGATTCCACTGATACGGTCGCAAGTCTGACTGTAGCAATGTCTGCGGAACTTGTCGAAGGGGAAGCGTTAAAGGAATTTTATCCGGAAGAGAATCTTTGTATAAGTATGGAATGATTTCTGAGATTATAAATTATTCTGCGAGTCTTACGCAGCGTGCCCCGGTCATAGAGTCTTCAGGATTGTGTGCTGCAATGTTTGCTTCAGAAGTGTCCAGAGCCCAGTAACCGTCTGTACCTGAGACAGAGGAAGAAGACCAGAAATAGTCATACCAGTCTTCCGTGCCGAATTTCGTGTAAATTCCCATGTGATTCTCTTCACAGTAACAGTCATCGTTCCATGATTCATCGCTGAGAATGCCGGCTTCCTCGCTGATCGGGCATGCTCCGCCGGTAACTGTTCCTTCGCACTCGAGAATAAGTGTTCTGAGTTCGTCGATAGTCGGAAGTCTCCAGTCATCAAATCCGAGTTCTTCAAGGTTTTCGCAGTACTGGTTTGCCTCAGTCCAGGGCTTCTCTCCCGATTTTTTTGACCACATAAGACCTGTTTCTTCGTCAGTGCAGAGTTCGTGGTGCGACTCGTTGCAGTCTCTGAGTATCGCATTGCATGCGCCCGTTTCGGAATCGCAGCCGTCAGCGCATTCTTCCTTAAACGACCATACCATGTCGCCGGTCGGAAGAAGTTCGCAGACGTATGAGTCTCCGTTCATGCATTTGTAATCACCTGGCATATCGCATTCAAAAGAATTCGTATCGCCGCCTTCGCTGCCGGAATCGCCAGTGTCGGCATCGGTGTCTGTGTCTCCGCCTTCGCTGCCGGAATCCCCGGTGTCAGAGTCTGTATCACCGCCGCCTAAGAAACAGTAATTAACAAGATCCTGAGCCGCTTTATCGCATTCTCCGTCTTTGTCGCAGTAGAATTTCTTGCCGGTTCCTTCGACTTCATACCAGGTTCTGTCGCCTTCGCTGCAGACTTTGGCATCATGGCCGTTACATTCTCCGTCGGCATAGAATTCTCCGCAGAATTTGTCGCCGTCGTGTGTAATGCCGTCATTGCTGCTGCTGCCACAGGAAATCATAAGAAACATTGCTGCAAAAACAACTGTTAAAACCAAAAATCTTTTCATAGTATTACCTCCAAAAAAGTTGATAAAAGCGTTGTTGTCCGGTTCCGCTGCGCCGTTTTTTGTCCGTCGGAATATCGAAAAAATGCTACGACGAAAACAACAAAGCATAGAATTTTAGAACCATGTGCTTGAAAGGCAAGTTTTTGAACCGTCATACGGAGCGAAGCGAGAATCCGAGAGATCTTTCACATTCGTTCAAGATGACGGAGACGAATTACTTCCCGCTTTTGATTATTTCGTTGACTCTGTTTACGAAAACTCCTGGGCAGACGAATTCGGACTCCATTTTCGAGATGTTGAAAGCCATCTGGGTGCTTTCGGCTTTTGTCGTGAGTTCTCCTTTTTCATTGAAGATTTCGTATTTTATTTTGATCATGTTCTCGTATTCGACAAGGCTTGAGACTATTTTAGCGTGCTCTCCGAAGTTGAGCGGTCTCACGTATTTGACTTTGATGTCGGTGACGGGAAAGGCATAACCGCTTTTCACCATTTCGCTATAGTTGTAGCCGATCTTGTCGAGCAGTGCGCAGCGG
>JAEESW010000050.1 GCA_016290135.1 bacterium | reverse complement strand
CCTGACTTCTCGTACGTTTCGGAACACATGTCGGCTCGTCATCCGGAGTTCCGCAGTAGAAAAGTTTGTACTGGTCGCTGTTTGCGCTCTGAAGCTCAGCAAAAGTCTTGCCGGTCTCCTTTACGCAAACTTTTTTATTGACGTCACAGACCGAAAGTTTTTCGCATTCATTTGCACTATCAAGCGCCGTTACTACATTCTCGTCGCCGTAGAACACTTTTCCGCCTCTGCGCACGAGAGCTACTTTCTTTTCGTGTCCTGCAATAACAGCTCTGTACGGATTTGCAGCATCTTTTGCGTCAAAAACGACGATATCGCCGACAAGTCCCGGTCTGATCGCACCGGTAACATCGAGGATCCTGAGCGCAGCCGCGTTGTTGACTGTCGCAAGTTTCCAGATTTCATAATCCGTGAAAGTATTGTTAAAGTGATTTTTATTGAGATAGTCAACGCACGCAAGTTCTCTCAGAATGTGCATCGAGCCGCTTGAGAGCCAGTCGGTGCCGAGACCGATAAGGACGCCCTGATTCTTGAGCATCGTGACGGGTGCCGTATTTCCGTAAAGTGAAATATTCGTTCTCGCAGACCAGATTATCGCGGTTCTGCTCTCGGCAAGATCTTTTCCGTCTTCAGCAATAATTCCGACCGAATGGACAAACGCCGAATTTTCCTTGGCAAGGTCGATCCCGCCATCCTGTCTTCCGGTCACGCAGAGCATCTCGTTTCTTGCAGCCTTGTTGATACCTTCCGAAACATGCGGAAGATAGCAGTCGTTCTGCAGGACGTTCGCCGTATCCATTTTATATTTATCGCAGCCGCTTTCTACCATGGTTCCGCTTGAATCACCGAGCGGAAAAGTCTGATAATGGACATTTATCCCGCCCAGACCCTGTGTATTTACGAAATTCTGGTCGATATTTCTCAAGAATCCGTTCGCGCCGCCGCTTCCTGCAATCGCAAGCGTTCCGGACATAAGCTGACGCAGCTCAGCCCACTGTTTCTGAACAGGAGAGGCACCGCTGGCAATATTTTTCTGCAGGTTGGTGTGACCGTTCTTGCCCTTTCTCCACTCGTGTCTGTGGTCGAATCTCTCAGCTCCCCAGTCGCTTGGCTTGTTGTTGACGTAACCCAGGTGGTCATGACCGTTTATCAATGCGGGAGTTACTGTCGCGCCCGGGCAGTTGATGACAGTCGCACCGGCAGCTTCTGCCGAACAGTTGCAGCCTGCACAGACAATGAAACCGTCTTCACCGATCAGCACTTCGCCGCCGATATAGGTTTTATTTCCCGAAAGAATGTTTCCTTTTATGAGTTTGGCACCGTTTCCGTCCGTAACTTCGCAGGTTTTGCCCGACAAAGCAGGAAGTTCGGCACACTGGACCGTTTCAGGAACATCTTCGGCATCGATCTCGGGTTCATCCGGAACAGTGTCGCAGTCATCACCGTCACAATCGGGAACATCACAGTCGTCATCGTCACAATCGGGAACATCGCAGTCGTCACCGTCACAATCGGGAACAGTGTCGCAGTCATCGTCGTCACCTTCGGGTTTTTCCGTATCAGTGTCTCCGTCATCAATCTGATCTTCATCTATTTCCGATTTTCCTCCACCGCTGCACGCGACAAACAAAAGCAGCATCAAAATAACTGCTGCCGTCATAAATTTTTTCATTTAACCCTCCTATAAAGATAAAAAAAATTACTACACCAATCAAAACTGAATATTGTACTTAAAACACCAGAAAAAACAAAAATTCATTTTATTGTTCCCGCATCTTGCAAAAAATTTTTTTTAAATGTAAAGTCGGCGCGAATTTTTTCTTTTTGGGAGGTTAAAGTGTGCGGAATAGCCGGTATTTTCAATGTTTCAGACAGTGAGACCCTCGTTGCTGAACTCCTTTTTTCGATCCAGCACAGAGGTCAGGAAAGCTGCGGTCTGGCGGCAAGAAACGAGCGCGGAAACATCTTCTGCTACAAAGGAATGGGACTTGTCAAAAACGTTCTGACGGAAGAGATCCTCAAGAAATACAGCGGAAACATCGCCATCGGTCACGTCCGCTACCCGACTGCGGGAAAAAGCGACGAGACCAACAGCCAGCCGCATGTTATCGAGCTTCCGGAAGGGCCGCATCTCGCGATCTGCAGCAACGGCGACATCATCAACTACTACGAACTCCGCACATGGCTTGAAAACGACTACGGTTTCACATTCAAAAGCGACAACGACGGCGAGCTCATCGGCAGACTCATCGCTTTCTACCTTCTCCACAAAAAACTTTCGATCGAAGATTCGATAATAGAAGCGCAGAAACAGCTCAAAGGAGCTTTCTCGTCGATACTCATCTACCGCGACAAAATGTTCGGATTCCGCGATCCGCACGGATACAGGCCTTACGTCATCGGAACTCTCGACGACGAAGCTGATCTGAACGGCGAGATCCCGTCCGAAGGCATCGTTCTCGCTTCTGAAAGCTGCGCATTCGGCATTGTCGGAGCAAGAATGATAAGAGAAATGCGCCCCGGCGAGATAATCAGGCTCGAAAAAAGAAAACCGATGACGACCGTCGCAGTCAACGCGGGCAAAACACAGCACTGCGTATTCGAACTTATCTATTTCTCGCGTCCCGATACCAAAGTTTTCGGCGAAAAGGTTTACGATGTCCGTAAAAAAATCGGCGCACAGCTTGCAGATTACGATAAAAACATGGGATTCGGCGATGACACAGTAGTCATGGCAGTTCCCGACTCGTCAAACTTCGTCGCTTTGGGTTATGCCCAGAGCGCAAAACTCTCTTTCGACATGGGACTTCTGAGAAACCACTACGTCGGCAGAACTTTCACGAAACCCGACCAGAAACAGCGCGACGAAGGTGTCCGCCACAAATTCAATCCCCTTCCCGACTTCTTTGAAGGCAAAAAAGTCGTCCTCGTAGATGATTCGATCGTCCGCGGCACCACTCTCCGCAAAATCACGAGAATGCTGAGAAATGCCGGCGCAAAGGAAATCCACATCAGGATCGGTTCTCCGAAAGTCATCGGAAGCTGCTACTACGGTATCGACACTCCGACTAAAAACGAACTTATCGCGGCAGTAAAAAGCCACGACGAGATCTGCGAATATTTAGGCGCCGATTCGCTGAAGCACATCGAAATCGCCGATTTCGGCAAGATCCTTCACAAATTCGAAGATTTCTGCTTCGCCTGCTTCAACCTTGAATATCAGTATAAACCCGAAGATTACCACCAGAAAGTAAACCGCCCCGACGCAAAGTAGATTTCACTGCAAAAATCTTAGATATTTTTTGATTCTTAAAAAAAATTCGGGAATTTAGATGAAGAGCATCGACCGCATGTCATTTCTCACAAATATCGTTAAATTTGGGAGAAAAAGATTGATTTTCTTCTAAAATGCAGTAAAAACCGCATAGTTTATCCCAATTTCACAACTGTTTTGGGAGAAATTTGTTGTTGATTGGGAGAAAAGGAGGTGTGAAAATGAGATCATTTGACTACACTTATCTGGCGGACAGGACTTGGGATAACGAAATTCTGTCGTATATTTCCAAAATCCATGAATACAAGGGCAAACAGGATCTGTTTCTTCGCCAGAAACCTGTTGAACTGAACCGTTTGACAGAAATCGCAAAAATTCAAAGCACCGAGGCTTCCAACAGGATCGAAGGAATTATAACAACCAACAGCCGGTTGAAGCAGCTTGTGACTGACAAGACTACGCCGAAAAACAGGAACGAAGAGGAAATTCTCGGCTACCGCAATGTGCTCAATCTTGTCCATGAAAATTACGATATGATTCCGGTTCGGAGCAGTTACATTCTTCAGATGCACAGAGATTTGTTGAAATACACGAATTATTCTTACGGCGGACAGTTCAAGACCACGCCAAACGAGATAGACATGGTGCTTGAAAACGGCGAAAAGGTCGTTTTGTTCAAGCCGCTTGAACCCTATGAAACGCCGGATGCGATAAATATGATATGCGAAAATTATCAGTCGGCACTTGACAGGGAAATTGTGGATGAACTTATCCTTATTCCATGTTTTATTCTGGATTTTCTCTGTGTACATCCTTTCAACGACGGCAACGGCAGGATGAGCAGACTTCTGACGCTGCTGCTTTTCTACCGGAGCGGCTATCTTGTAGGACAGTATATCAGTATCGAAAAAGCTATCGCCGAAACAAAAGAATCATACTATGACGCTCTCCAGAAAGCTGATGAGGGCTGGCACGACGGGAAAAACGACCCGAAGCCGTTTATAAAATATATGCTCGGAGTAATTCTCTTTTGTTACCGCGAATTTGAAAAAAGAGTTAAAATCGTTAATGATTCAGGTGCAAAGAGCACATCTTACGATATTGTAAAGGCTTATGCTCTCGATAAAATAGGAAAGTTTTCAAAGCAGGAAGTCCTTGCCGGATGCCCGCGTCTGGGCAGTTCATCGGTAGAATCGGCTTTGAAAAAACTTGTTGACGACGGGACCCTGATCCGGATAGGAGCAGGCAGAAAAACCCTCTATGCGAAGGCTGATCCTGTTTAGATGAAAAGCATCGAGCAGCCATTACTTTATTTCGAAAGAAGCTTTGTGGTGTTTACCTTCGTAATTGATTTCGATTGCTTTGATTGATTCTATTTCTTCTGCGGTTGAAACCGTGTATTCTATCGGCATAAGATAACAGCAATCATCACATCCTGCTGCCAAATCAAGATCGGTATCACGCTCCAGAATGTTGACTTTGAGAACATTTTCCTCAATTCCAGCGACTTTGTAGCCGTATTCCCAGTCATAACCGCAGTGCATCTCGCCAAACCAGTTGAATTTAATGGTTTTGTCTTTTGTTTCAGTAACTTCGACATACTCGTTGCAGGAATAGTAATCTTCTTTTTCCGTATAAATTCTGTCCCTAAAAGAAATAGCCGGTTCTGCCTGACGGCATTCGCCTACATCGACAGCTTCGAAACCGTTTTCGTTTTCCGAACCGTTGTTGCTACCCCCACAGCTCAAAAACATGAAAACCGCTGAAACAGCAACCAATAAAAGTGATTTTTTCATAATAGCCTCCATAAAGTTAAAAAAACAAACTCGTCTTATATTTAGTACCACAAAATTCGATTTTTATTGAAAAAAATTCTCCCATGAAAAACTTTATTATTCCGCGTTGCGGACACAACGGACGGAATATTTGTCGTTGGTACTTCTGTAGGAGATTTCGGCACCGGAAAATATGACACACCATGCGTTATTTGTATTTTCCGGTACAAGTGATGAAGACCACAACACGCTTTTATCACCGAGTTTGCTGTATTCTTTGTAATAGTCGATTGGGCAGGAATCCTGTGCCCAACATCCCAAAAACAGACAATCATCCGTCAATCCTACGGAGCCGCCGCTTTCAGTGCTTGAGCAATTTTGAATAAGAGTCCTTAGTTCGCTGATCGTCGGCATACGCCAATCTGAAAATCCTGATTCTGAAAGTTCAGCACAGTATGATTCTGCTACTTCCAAAGTCATTGTTTCAGATGGTTTTTCTGACCACATCAGACCGCTTTCAGAATCATAATACGGTGCAGGAATACACTGCGTTTCATACCACAGATAATCTGAATCGCATTTGAAACTGCAATTTGCTCCGGAACCAGTGTAACCTGTTGTCGCTGCCGGAAGCCATTCTTCTCCGTTCCAGGTCTGTTCTACGCTGGTTATATAACTCCAGTTCGCATGTTCAGGTAGTCCTTCGCATTCTTCAGTTCGTTTAGGATTTGATGCTGCACAGCGGACAAAGACTGGAGTATTGCTATACCAGTTATAATAGAAAACTGAACCACTGCTAAAATCAATTGTCCATGCTCCAGCATTATAATCGGCGAATATAGATGAAGACCAGATTTGATCTGTATCTCCGAGCTTGCTGTACAGTTTATCGGGATTCTGGTTGGAATAACAAAGAGATTTCATACATGATGCCGAAAGACAGGTATCTCTGACTCCGCATGATCCGCCGGCTGTTGTATCATCGTTGTTTATAATAAGTGTTCTAAGTTCGCTGATGGTAGGCAGATGCCATTTATAACCGTTAAGAGAAAGTTTGCTGCAGTATGAAGAGGCCGATTTATACTCTATTCTGTTCAGCGGAGACCAGATCAGACCGCTTTCCGTGTCTTCATAAGGAATTTGATTGCAGGAAATCCCGTCCCATTCATAAGACGAGCCGCATTCAATACAGGAATTGCCGCTCCATTTGTATCCGTTGTCGCATTGAAACCAGCATTGTCCGGTATTGGTTGTTTCGTTGTAAGTTCCTTTCGAACTCGGAATCCATGAATAACCGTTCCACGTCTGAGTTATGACATGTTCGGTTGCATTCCATGTTGCATGTTCGGGCAATCCTGTACATTCCGTTGTTTGTGTCGGTGAGATTTCACAACTTTCACCATTCCAAGAATAGCCTTCTCCGCAATCCGATCTGACGCAGCGGACATCCGTCATGGAAGTAACCGTAGCAGAATCAATTGTTCCTGATGAAAAATCAACATACCATCTGTGTTTTGATTTTTCAGCCTGAGCGGAAGATGATCCGATTACCGTTGTATCGCCCAGTTTGCTGTATTCGCCGCTTGTATTCTGATGGGAACAGCTGCACGATTTGGTTGATTGACATGCACTTGATGTAGGGTATGTGTTGGCATATGTAAGACTGCATGAATTTGTTGCAACACATGTTGATGAAAGGCAGCTGTCTGTAACACTGCATGAGCCGTCAGCAACTGTATTCGGACAGTTTTGTATGAGTGTCCTGAGCTCGCTTATTGTCGGCAGACGCCAGTCATTGTAACCACCTTCGTAAAGTTCTGCACAATATGATTCCGCACCGTTGTTGTTCCAATTTACTTTTGTTCTTTTTGACCATGTCAAACCAGTTGTTGAATCGTGATACATTGTTACAGTTTTCACACAGGAACTTCCTGTCCACTCATAATCAGGTTTACATTTAAAACGGCAGAACTTTGAGCTTTCGTTTTCATCGTAAGCTGTCGCAGTAGAAGGAGTCCACGAATAGCCGTTCCAAGTCTGTGTTATGCTTGCAACCGAGTTCCAGACAGCATTTTCCGGCAGACCCTGACACTCAGTTGTTTTCGTCGGAGCAGCTTCGCAACCCTCTCCGTTCCAAAAATAGCCTGATTCGCAGTTGGGTCTTACGCAATGAAAAGAATAGTTTTGTGATTTGTGACCTTTATATATGGCGGCGATACCTAAATTGGCACCCCACATATAATCAGTATGATCGGAAAGAGTAGATGATGACCAAAGGAATAGAGATTCGCCTAATTTGTTGTTGTATTCGGAGCCATTCTCTCCTTTAGCATAAAGACAAGATTCGCATGTCTCTTGCGAATAGCAGCTTGATTCAAGGCAATCTTTAGAGACTGCGCATGATCCGCCGGGCATAGATTCGCTGCATTCTAAAAAGAGTGTCTTTAGTTCATCGATAGTAGGCAGATGCCAGTCATCGTATCCGCCGTAAGAGAGTGTGTCGCAGAAAATGAGCGCGTTTTCCCATCCGATAACGGAGATCCATCCGTTATTGGATTTGATGCTGTAACTCCAGATCAAACCGCTTGTTTCATCTACATACGGGAAACTCTTTTCTTTACATTGGGAATCTTTCCACTCATATCCGTTTTTGCATTTGAAACGGCATTCGTTAGGATCAGGTTCTTCATTGTAAGTTCCGCCTGCGAAAGGAGACCAGTCCGAACCGTTCCAGGTCTGATAGACTGTCGTATATATATTCCATTTTGCATTTTGCGGAAGATTGCCGCAGTCTACTCTTTTGGCATTCGGAGCACATATTAAACTGTTCCATGCATAGTTCGTTTTGCATTCGCAATAATATTCCCCGCTTGCTGTTTGTTTGCAGACTCCGGTAGAATTTTCCATTTCTCCGCATTTCGCGCAGGGATCTTCAACTATATCGGCATCCGGCAAATCGTCGGCATCGTTATCAACGTCATCGTCACTTGGTTCAGGCTGGGAATCCGCGTCATCAGTTGGCTCGGTGTCCACATCATCGTCACTTGGTTCCGGTATAGAATCTGCGTCATCGGTCGGATCGCTGTCCGCGTCGTCGTCACTCAGTTCCGGCGTAGAATCAGCATCATCGGTCAGATCAGTGTCCGTATCATTGTCACTTGGCTCGGGTTGAGAATCCGCGTCGTCAGTCGGCTCAGTGTCTGCATCATTGTCACTTGGCTCGGGTTGAGAATCTGCG
>JAEESW010000024.1 GCA_016290135.1 bacterium | reverse complement strand
GATTTGCGACTTTGACACAGTTGTCTTCCATGTTTCTGACACCGTCGCCGTCGAGATCGTCATCGCACGCATCGCCCAGACCATCGCCGTCGAGGTCGGCCTGATCCGCGTTTTTATCGTTCGGGCAGTTGTCGATACAGTCTATGACACCGTCGCCGTCAAGGTCGGAATCGCTGTCAACAGCTCCGCATCCGCAGGATCCCGGCTCAGTCTTGTTCGGATCTGCCGGACATCCGTCCTCGCTATCAAGAACTCCGTCACCGTCCGAATCTCTGTCTACCGGGTCATTATCGCTCCACGGATCGTTCTCATCGTCTATGCCGGGACGCCAGCTGTCGCTGTCAGGTCTTTCATCGGGGTCATCCTCGCCTCCCCAGCCGTCACCGCCGCTGCCGCCTTCATCATCATCGGAAGGTCTTGCCCATTCATCATCCCTTTCGGGCCTTTCAGTGTCAGGCGTTTCATCAGCCGAGCCGTCTTCATCGGGAGTTTCGTCAAGATCCGGCGCTATAATATCGCCGGTGTTGTCTTCAAAACTGCCGGAACTGACAAGTTTCATCTCCTCTCCGCATCCGAAGAAGAAAAACGAAAGAAAAATCGCGAAAATCACAGAGTTTTTCATTTTAGACCTCAATAAAAATCAAAGAACAAAAGATTTTAAAGATTTTGTAAAAAAAGGCAAGTGGGAGAAACAGAATTTTGCAAAGCACGGGTTTCCGTCAGAATTCGGCACGATCCGGGATTTTTTTCGATGTCCTATTGATTTTTTAAAATTAAATAATAGAATAATCAGCCTTTTTTTTGGAGGAGTTGCGTTGGCATTGTATGCTGAAGTCAACAGGCTCGTTTCCGAGCGCATTTCCCTTGACAAATTGATCTCGAAGTATGCCAAGCTGGAGCCGACCGGAAAAGGCTTCAAGTGTCTGTGTCCTTTCCACAACGAAAAGACCCCCTCTTTCCACATCAACACCGACATGAATTTCTTTTACTGCTTCGGCTGCGGAATATCGGGAAACGCAATAACTTTTTTGATGAAAAAGGAAGGTTATTCGTATTCTGACGCAGTCAAAAAACTCGGAGAGGATTTCAATATCCCCGAACTTCTGAAGGACGAACCCAAAATCGACAGAGAAGCAGAGCAGCTTAGAAACGAGATCTTCGAGGCCAACAAAACAGCCGCCAGGATATTCATGCAGAACCTCGAGAACAGCACCGAGGCGCGTGAATACCTCGAAAAGCGCGGGGTAACGGATGAAATGAAGCGTCGTTTCGCGATAGGTTTCATCGGAGACGGCGACGACTTCATCGCTCAGTTGCAGGAAAACGGCGTGAGCCTCAGCACTGCGGCGCGTGCCGGCCTTGTCAAAATAGACGAGAACTCCAAAGTCCGCTCTTTTTTCTTCAACCGTCTGATGTTCCCCATAATAAGCCGCAAAAACGTCATAGCGTTCGGCGGAAGGGTCATGTCGGGCACGAACAGCGGGCCTAAATACCTCAACACCTCCGACACGCCTGTCTTCAATAAAAAGCACAACCTTTTCGGTATAGATTTCGTCCGCGAATCGCTCCGTGAATTTCCTTATGTCGTCCTCTGTGAAGGTTACTTCGATGTCGTGGCGATGCACCAGCACGGCTTTCAGACTGCCGTTGCTGCTCTCGGAACAGCCGTAAGCGACGATCATCTCGAGATACTGAGCAAATTCAACAAACCTCTTGTCGTCATGCTTGACGGCGACAGTGCCGGCCGCAAAGCTGCAAAAAGGATAGCGAAACTGACTGTTCCCGAAAAGCTCGACCTCCGGGTCGCTTTCATTCCGGATGAAGGCGAAGATCCCGATTCCATGCTGAAAAAAGAGGGCGGCGAAGAAAAAATACGCGCGCTGATCGAGAATTCGCATCCTCTTTTCCAGGAACTTCTTGATGAACAGCTCTCTATTTTCAACTCACTCGACAACGTCGAGGAAAAGCTCAATACAGAGCACGCGATACGCGATATCTTCAAGAACATCCCGGCGAACAAGACAAAGGCTTACGCGAATCATGTGCAGAAAAGGTCGAACGGAGAGATCAGGATCTTCAGACCGGCTCTGTCGCAGGTAAAGACTCTCACCGCGAAGGCCGCAGAGAGCGAGGTCAGACAGCACAATCCGTATGAAGGCTACAGTTTCGAAAATTTGCGCAGACCGGTCATTATCGCCCTTCTCCACAATGAATTCATAAAACCGCTCGAAGAAGTGCGCGACTACTTCACATATTCGGGATACGGCGCGCTGATAGACAGGATATCGGAAGCCTATGACGAAGGAGAGCCGATGGACAGCATCCTTGAAAATGTCGATCCTTCGGGAGATATAGCGGAGGAGTTCAAGGGCAAAAGCGAAACTTACATCGAAAAATCATTCACTCGCGAGATCGCCGGGATAAAGATCGCCCAGAACGAGATGCTCTACAAAACCCTGTGCAGCGACCCGAGCGATGAGGCTAAACAGAAAATAGCTGATATTATTAAAGAAAACAGAGAACTTAAAAAAATAGAAAGAGACAACAGAATTACTTCGGATAATTTATATTAGAGAGGGAAAAATGAGCAGGATTCTGCCTTTCATGAAAAAAAGGAACACGATCACAAGAGATTCTGAGGCTTTGAACCGCAGAAAAAAAGAGGAACAGATCTCCGACAGAGTGAGACAGCTTCAGCAGGAAGGAAGAAACCCGAAGGAATCGCTTGAACAGACCGCGAAAAATATTCTGCAGAACATTGACAATGTCACCGATCCGCAGGATTTCAACAAAATGGTCCCCGACGATTTCAATGTTGACGATATGGATATGCTCTTCAATGTTCTGCCTGACGATTTCAATCTCGACAGAAAGATGGGGATTGCCCCGACTGTTCCGGACGAGACTGAAGTGCCTTCTGCCGACACCGTTGCCGAAATAATGAAGAAAACTTCCGCGACTTCGCACGAACGCGGGAGAAAAGATCCCCTCAGGATGTATATGCTCACCATAGGTTCTGTTCCGCTCCTCGACAAAGAGGGTGAAGTCACAATCGCAAAACAGATTGAAAGCGGGGAAAAGGACATCATACGCCTTCTCCTTGATTTCTTCATCACTTTCAAAGAGATCGTCACGATCCCAGACAAAGTCAACAACGGGCAGCTCAACATCAAAGAGATCGTCAGAGAGCAGGACGAAGAGATCGGAGGCGATGCCGACGACATGTCTGACGAGGATGACGACGACGATTTCGAAGCTGAAAAAAATGCTGCCGACATCGATGACGATGACGAAGACGATGCGGTAGATCCTGAAGCTCAGGGCAAAAAGGCAAAACAGCCGAAGGCTCCGACCCCGAAAGAGATCCAGAACAGCGAAAGGAACCAGTCGCTTATCGAGGCTACGATCAAATGCATCGACGAACTTAAAAAACTGAACAGAGACAAAATAAAAGTCCAGAAACTGCTCGAAACACCGCATCTCAGGTCCGATGCCAAGAAAAAACATCTGGCGGCTCTCAACGAGATCGTCGACAAAATGATCGACACAGTCATTGAAATGAGGCTCAACAAGTCTTACATCAACTCTCTCTGTGACAAGATCAAAGCTTACAACGACAAGGCGAAACAGCTCCAGAACAACATCAAAATGATGGAAGACGACGCAAACATGAGCTTCGAACAGATGGGCGAGATAATAGCCGATCCCGACAAATTCCCGCTCGTTGATGCCAACAAAATGCACATTAATGAAACTTATGCCCTCATTAACCAGACAAAACGCAGCATCAAGAAACTTGAAGCCGAAACGACTCTTTCGATAGCCGAACTCACGGAAAATTCCAAGAAGCTAAGGATCGCAAAAGAGGCTGTCCGCGATGCAAAGAACAAACTTATCCAGGCCAATCTCAGGCTCGTTGTCAGCATCGCCAAGAAATACAACAACCGCGGTCTTGATTTCAAAGACATCATCTGCGAGGGCAACATAGGTCTTATCAAAGCAGTCGACAAGTTTGAATATCACCGAGGCTACAAATTCTCGACCTATGCAACATGGTGGATCAGACAGTCGATAACAAGAGCTATCGCCGATCAGGGCAGGACAATAAGGATCCCCGTCCACATGATCGAGATGATGAACAAGATCAACAAGACCATAAAGGAACTCACAAACAAAAACGGCTTTGAACCTACTATCGCAGATGTCGCGAAACAGATGAACCTTCCCGAAGACAAGATCCGTAAAGTTTGGCGCAGCGCGAGAGAGACGATATCGCTTGAGACTCCGATCGGAGAAGACGAAGACAGCCAGCTTCAGGATTTTGTCGAAGATCCGAAGACTTTAAGTCCTGAAGACTACACCGCGCGCCAGAACATGGCCGAAATAATTAGAGAACTTTTCCACGGTCTCACACCGAGAGAGGAGAAGGTCATCAGAATGCGTTTCGGCATAGGCGAGACCGACTCTTTCACACTTGACGAGATCGGAAAGGAATTCGGCGTGACCCGCGAAAGGATCAGACAGATCGAGGCAAAGGCGGTCATCAAACTCAAGAAGATGCTCAAAGGCAAAAAGACTTCCTGGGACGATTTCATGTAGAAACAGGGGGCGTTTTCCGACGCCTCCTTTTTAAAGTTCATCAAAAATATCAGGTTCGTCAGAATTCGGAGCTTCAAAAAGCGAGTTTTGAAGTTCTGCCGAAGTGTCGAGATGTTTGTTCTCAAAAATGAATGCCGGTCTTCCGCGGTTCACACCGATCCAGCGTTTCCGGTTTTCGACTGTGCCGCCGCCTTGTTTTTTACCTTTTCCGCGACGCCCTTTCCCGGTCGGGAAATGTCTTTTCTTTTCCGAAACGATATAGAGGTCGCCGCTTGCGATCTCGAGCACTTTTCCTCCGGCGATCTTGTAGTAGATACCGTTTTTCCGGCACAGTTTTTCTCCGGTCCCGAGTTCCGCGCACTCTCCTTCGAAGCGGAATCTGCCGCCCAGCATCACCGAAAAAAGATCTCCGTCGACAGAGGCATTGAAAAGCTGCTTCGAAATTTCGCTCCACGGACCACTGTCCCATATCCCCTCATGAAAAATATTCGCTGTTCCGCCGTTTATTATCACGGTGGCGACCGAAATATTGAACGGTCCGGTTATTATCATGCGCCACTTTTCGGGATCAGATGAAAGGATCTGGTAATCGCCCGTGAACTTGCCTTTGAACTGCTCGACGTCTATCCACATAGTAACGGCACCTTCCGCCGAAAATGCCTGATTCTGCGGATTAAGTTCAAATTTTTCAGACTCCCACGCGTAGGTCCCCTTCTCGTCCACCGTTTTTACAGGCACTGTCGAGCAGGAAACAAGCAGCAGAATTAAAAGAAAAAAGAAAAATATCCTTTTCATACGGAAATCACCGTCATTTGACTGCGATGCACTCGATCTCGACCATTGCACCGAGCGGAAGTTTGACCACCTGAAAAGCAGCCCTTGCCGGACAGTCGGAAGTGAAGAATTTCGCGTAGACTTCGTTCATCTCCTTGAAATTGTTCATATCGCTCAGAAGCACAGTGGTTTTCACGACATTTTCATAGCCGCAGCCCGCTGCCTTGAGGATCTCTCCGATATTTTTGAGTGACTGTTCCGTCTGTTCTTTGATGCCGCCTTCAACAAATTTGCCGGTCTTCACATCAACGGGAAGCTGACCGGAAACATAAATCGTGCCGTTTGCCTCAACTGCCTGGCTGTAAGGACCTATCGCGGCCGGAGCGTTGGGTGAGCTGATTATTTTTTTCATTTTTCCTCCTCCTATTTTGCAGGTTTGGTTTTATTTGACCAGTGATTCCAATGGATCCTTTCTTTATCGAACTTATCTTTCGGCTTGTCGCTCCCTGCCGGCTTTCCGACCGGAATAAACGCGAGAGGAACGATATTTGCAGGAAGGCCTAGCGTTTCGACCACCGGTTTAAGCCTGTCAGGATTGGGATAAACTGCGGTCCAGACAGCTCCGAGTCCGAGCGATTCAGCTGCAAGAAGAATGTTTTCCACAGCCGCGCTGCAGTCCATGATCCAGAAAGTCGAATCTTTGCCGCCAGCCTGTTTTTCGATATTACCCGCAACAACTATCGCGTATCCCGCCTTTTCCGCCATTTTTGCATTAGGAAGCGCGTCACTGAGTTTTTTCACAACATTTTTATCATTGATGATAATGAATTCCCACGGTCTTCTGTCGACTGCCGACGGTGCGGCCATTCCGGCGCGGACCAGAAATTCAAGAGTTTCAGGCGAGATAGTGGTCTCGACATAGTTTCTTACACTTTTCCTGTTGAAAATGGTTTTTGTTGTTTCGTTGTTCATCTTTTCACCTCCGAAAACGGAAAAAAATGCTGCCAAAACGGCCAAAAAGACGATTTTTTTCATAATACCCTCCTAAAATAATCAATAGACCGTTAAATTTAATTGTTCTAAAAACAATGTCAATATCAACAAAATGCCGCCTCAAAAACTTTAAAACCTTAATTATTTTTGGTATAAGAGGCTGTGTTTTATCAACTATCGGAGTTCATTATGAAAGTTTTACATGAAATAAGCGAAGTAAGAGAGGCTCGGAAAAGCTGCAAGACCACTTTAGGTCTCGTTCCTACGATGGGTGCGCTCCATGAAGGCCACCTCACCCTTATCAGAAAAAGTGTTGAAAAATGCGGCGAGACTATGGTTTCGATCTTTGTAAACCCGACGCAGTTCGGTCCTAACGAAGACTACGAGAAGTATCCGCGGACAGTCGAAGAAGACCTCAAAAAGTGCAGGGAAGCAGGCGCAGACTATGTTTTCCTTCCGACGAACGAAGTGATATACGGCACGGAAAAGCCGCTCGTCACGCTGAATGTCGACAAAGAGATGACTTCCATCCTCTGCGGAAAAAGCCGCCCCATCCATTTCAACGGTGTAGCGCAGATCGTTTCGATACTTTTCAATATAGCGCAGCCCGATCTCGCATTCTTCGGAGAAAAGGACTATCAGCAGCTCACTATCATCCGCAAAATGGTCTCAGACCTCCACTTCCCGCTTGAAATCGTGGGAGTCCCGACTGTCAGAGAAGAGAGCGGCCTTGCAAAAAGTTCAAGGAACCGCTACCTTTCGGAAAGCGAGCTCGCAGTTGCGCCGAACATTTACAAAGTCATGAATATCATCAAAGAAAAGGCCGCCATTCTGCATTCGAAAAACGAAACCGTTCCGGTCGAAACTCTCGAAAGCGAGGCAAAAAAAATGATCACGGAACTTGTTCCCGGATCAAAGATCGACTACTTTGAGATCCGCAGCACGAAAGATCTCAAAAGAAGCGCGGATCTTGCCGCAGACTCCAGGATCTTCACGGCTGTATATGTCGGAACGACAAGGCTCATCGACAATCTTTACATTGGAAAATAACAACTGTTCAAAAATTCTGACGGATGAAATACCTGCTTTCCTTGGGCTCGAACACCGGTGATTCGATGGAAAACCTGAAAACGGCGATAAGCAGACTCGAAGAGAGATCCATCTTCGTGGAAGACTGCTCGAGCGTCTATGCTTCGACACCGGTCGACTATCTTGACCAGCGCGATTTTCTGAACATGTCGCTGCTTGTCGAAACATCGCTGGAACCGCAGGCGCTCTTAGAAAAACTGAAAGAGATCGAACGCGTGATGGGAAGAGTCAAGACCGTGGAAAAAGGGCCGCGCAACATCGACCTCGACATCATTTTCTGGGAAAACGGAAGTTTCGATTCGCCCGATCTTTCGATACCGCACAAAGAGGCCGAAAACAGACTTTTCGTGATATTTCCGACACTTGAGATCATAGACACATCAGATTACTTCGGCAGGGAAAAATCGGCGTTTCATTCGATCCTCGAAAACGGACAGAGCCGCTTCGTCGGTCAGAAAATAGAGAAATTATGCCCTTTCAAAATAGAAGGAGAAGACTATGGCTGGGAAAATCGTTGACAAATTCCTCGAAAAAGTGCCGTTCTCAAACGAGATCATCGAGGCTGTGAACAAGAATTTCGACCTCACTTTCACGAAGCAGTTGGCCGCTGAAATATCGAACCAGCTCCTTGCGCAGGGAAGCAAACTCAAAAACGAGATAACGAACGCCGTTTCGGAACAGATCCGCAAGGAGATCAAAGCGCAGTTCGACAAAGCAGACAAAGCGGCACTTATCGCAGAAGTCCTTGAAAACATTGAAGTAAACATATCTTTCAAGTCTAAAAGACAGCGCAGGAAAAAATGAGTAAAATTATCAACAACGTCAAGCCGCTTATCGCGATAGTAGGCCGCCCGAATGTCGGAAAATCGACTCTGTTCAACAAGATACTGAACAAAAACTCGGCTATCGTCGACGATATGCCGGGCGTCACGAGAGATCTGAACTATCAGGATCTGGTTTACGACGACAAACCCTTCACAATCATCGACACAGGCGGCTTCCATATCGATGAAGACGAGACCGACGCGATAACAAAAGGGATCAGAGACCAGATAAACGAAGTTCTCGACGAGGTCGACGGCGTTCTCATGCTTTGCGACGGTGAGGCAGGTCTTACCGGTAGCGACAAGGAGATCTATCATCTTATCCGCGTCAAAGGGCTCAGATCGTGGCTTGCAGTATCTAAGATCGACTCCGAAAACAGAGAGATCGCGGCTGCCGAGTTTTACGAAACAGGTGCAGAAACCGTTTATCCTGTCTCAGGAAAGACCGGTTACGGCGTTTTCGACATGCTTGACGACATTACAAAGGATTTCTGGACAGAAAAAGAGATAAACGAAAAGCTTCCGCCGGCTCCGGAAGAGATAAAGATTGCGATTTTCGGCCGTCCGAACGTAGGAAAATCGACTCTCGTCAACAAAATCATCGGTCAGGACAAGATGCTCGTGAGCCCGATCCCGGGAACCACGATGGATCCGATAGATTCAACTGCAAAATTCATGGGAAAGACGCTCCGCCTCATCGATACTGCCGGAATCAGACGGAAGAAAAAAATCGAAATGCTCATGGAAAAAGCGGCTATCGTCCGCGCTTTCCACTCTGTCGACCGTTCAGACATCGTCATTTTCATGATGGATGCTCAGGAACTGGCGACAGACCAGGATCTCCGCATTTTAGGGCTTGCACACGACAAAGGAAAAGGGATAATCATCGTCATCAACAAGTGGGATCTCATTGAAAAAGAGACAGGAACTTACGAAAAGATCGTGCAGGATCTCCGCGACAGGATAAAATTCGCCCCCTACGCGCCGATAATCTCGATCTCGGCGATGCAGGGCATGCGGGTGCAGAAACTGCTCGAAAAGGTACTTTACGTCCATGAAAACTACCGCAAAATGATCGACGATGAAACTCTGGAAGAGTGGCTTTCGGCCGTTCTCTCCAAAAATCCGCCGCCTCTTACGAGACGCAACAAGATGATACACTTCAACGGGATAACGATGGAACAGACTTCGCCGCTCACGGTCGTCATCAAAGTGAGCGCGCCGAACGACATCCATTTTTCCTATGACAGATATCTCCTGAACAAATTTTATGAAGCCTTCCCTTACGAAGGAGTTCCGGTAAAAATAGTCTACAGACACAGCTTTAAAAAGCCGAAAAAGGGGTAATCATGAAAAAGATCATACTTGCGGTTTTTCTGATCGCGGTTGCAATTGTATTTTTCAAATGTTATTCGGTCTACAGCGGTTACCAGTCTTTCAAAGAGACGGCTGTCGACGTCCCCGCCGGAACAACTGTAGTCATCGAAAAAGGGAACACCTGGAACACCGCGGCAAGAAAACTTTCCGAGGCAAAAGTCATCACAGACGCAAAACAGTTCATGTGGATGATCAAAGAGAAAGATTTCGGAAAATCGCTGAAAACGGGCGAATTCGAATTTTCGGGCGAAACGACACCTGAAGAGGCTGCAAAAAGAATAATGAGCGGCAAAGTGAAACTCTACTCTTTCACAATTCCTGAAGGTTACAACAAATACGATGCCGCAGCTGTTTTCAAAACTCTGGAATGGATGAACGGAAGCGACAGATTCCTTGAAGTCTGCCACGACAGGAACTTCCTCGGATCCATCGGCGCAAAGAACAAGACAAGCTGCGAAGGGCTGCTTTTCCCCTCGACTTACAGCTTTCCGAGAGGGAGCGACATCATCGCCGTCATGAAGAAAATGGCTGAGCAGATGAAGGCGACTCTGGCGAAATATCAAGCCGAAATCGAAAGATCGGAGATGGATGTTTACGATCTCTTAAAACTGGCATCGATCGTTGAAAAAGAGACCGGCGCAAAGGACGAACAGCCCAAAATCGCATCAGTTTTCCTCAACAGGAAGAAGATCGGAATGAAAATGCAGACAGACCCTTCTGTAATATACGGCCTTCTGCCAAAATTCAACGGAAACATCACCAAAAAAGACCTGATGACAGATCATCCGTGGAACACTTACACACGCTACGGATTTCCCGCAACTCCCCTCTGCTTCCCTGGCGACGGCGCGATAAAAAGCGTTCTCCATCCCGACAAAACGAACTATCTCTACTTCGTCGCGACAGGAAAAGGCTACCACTATTTCTCAAAAACGCTCAAAGAGCACAACGCGGCTGTTGAACACTATCAGGTCCAGGGCAGACGCGACAAATTCGTTTACTAAAAAATTTCTGAAAGAAGCGGAAAAAATTCTAAAGGCAAAGCTGTAATATCTGATTTAAATTCTGGAAGTATTATTCAGCAGTCGGATCTTCGACTTTGCCGACAAAAAGAATCGATCCAGTTCTTTCGTCGCGGATTACGAAAACAAACGGACGATCGGCAAAGACGCTGGGTGGAGTATAGTCTTCTCCTGTATCAGCGGAATCAGCTGTGACAGCGGCAGCCTCTGTTCCTTCTTCATCGACCTCGATAAAAGTCTTGTGGAAAATATTGCTGATATGCAGATTTTCGACATTACTTGATATATTCTCCAGTCCTCCTGCAAATATACGCTCCATTCCGAGTGTTTTAAAGGTGTCTTTCAGAGATTTTTCGTAAGCAAATCTGAATTTCGGAAGTCCCAGACTGAAATCAAAGGATTCGCGCAGACTTTCAAAACAGGAATTGATATCGTCTTGAGCAATCTTGTCGATAAAATCATCGACATTGCCGGAAGGCACTATTGCGTAGAATGCAAAAACACCTCTGCCGTACGGAATTCTTACGACAGAATAGTTTTCTTTAACAATTTTGAAGGTATAAGTGTCTCCTCCCGCATGCATCAAATCAGCTTCCCTGATATTGCCGTCTGAAAGCTGAAATTTTTGACTATAAGTTAAACCTTTTGCAAAAGGATGTGTCCATCCAGCTTTGAAATAGACGGCGTTGATAATGTACATAACGGTGTTTGCGCCTATTTCCCCAATTATTTTGCCTATTTTTTCGTGAGTCTTTTCCGATACCCAGGAGTTGATTTTATCAGCCGTTGCCGGGTCTGCAAAGTCTTCCGTGAAAAGAGCCGCGCTGTAGTAATCCTCAAGGACGGAAATGAAATCATCCTTTACGTCAGGAGCAAACCGCTCATCCAGCCAGAGTGAATCGGCGATTTCAAGTGTCATATATTTGTCAGCTTCAACAAGACTTGCGATAAGCTGCTCGAACTGTTCGTTGACATCCGGCATATTCATGTTGCCGAATCCGAGCACTTCCTTCATTTCGGAAAGAGCCTCATCAACCGCGCCGTTGGCGGTCATGGCCATCGCAATCGAGATTGAAAGCGGTGAAATCATTATGTTCTTAGCCCCTTCTTCCTTTGCCAAGCGGCTGAAAATCTTCATCCCGAACCTGTTGTTTGCCTTTACGACATCTTCGGAAACCTTTTCCGCGCTTTCATCAGCCTTCTGATATTTAGTTTCCCAACCAGCATCGGTATTATCATCATCCGTGACCGTTTCAGTATCGCAGCTATCGGTTGAGTCTGCGTTGTCTTCATCCGGGGAAGTTTCCGTATCACAACTATCGGCAGTATCTGTAACTGTGTCCGTGTTATCGGTGTCGGTGATTTCAGATTCTTCTTTTTTGTCGTTTCCGCAGGCAGCAAGCATTAAAACAAGAAAAATTGCCCAAACAAGAGTCAATAATGATTTTTTAGTCATGTAGAACCTCCAAAAACATTTAGTACGAGCATTAAGCGGAATAATTATATACATTTATCCCTGCTTCACAACAAAAAATGTTGGTCGATTTATGCGAAAAAAGCGGAAAATCAGTCGAATTTTTCGATCAGTCTTTTTGTTTCACCTGGTTTAAGTTCGACAGGAATGGTTTTGTCGATTTTCGACTTCGGGTTTTTGAACTGGATCTTGTAACTTCCTGCCGGAAGTTTGTGCTTTGATATCGGCGTGGAACCGATAAGTTTGCCGTCAATGTAGATATTCGCCCACGGCATGCTGTTTATCGTGAGGAATGCCGGATCGCCCGATTCAACAACCGATGACTTTGACGATTTATCCGATTTTTTCGATTTTGACTGCGCGGATGAATTTTTGGGTTTAAGGATCACGCTCACTTCCTTGTTCATGTTTGCAGGCACTTTGCCGATATTCTCTTCGTACGGGAAGTATCCGTGCTTTTCGACTCTGACTACGATGTCAAGACCTACCGGAATATCGTTTACGATCGTTGGTGTAGCAGCCTGCACCTTTTTGTCGTTGATGTAAAGAGTTGCGCCGTCGGGATCAGACTTCACTGTGATCATAGTCTTCTGCTCACCGATGCGGTACATTTTGACGAACTTTTCAACATTGTCGCCTTTGCTCAGAAAAATACTCTCCTTCACATCGACGAAACCGTTCTTCGAAAACGAGATCTCATGCTGACCGGCAAGAAGACCGTCGATCACGCACGGAGTTTCGCACCGCTTCTGGTACATCGTGTTCTCGTCTACGACAACTATCGTTTTTTTCTCGTTAGAATCAACGATAAGCGAAGTTTTTTCCTTTTTATTCCCGCTCATCACAACGAAAAGCGAGATCACAAAACCGAGGGCGACAACGACTGCCGCAAAGAGCAGAGCCAGCTTTTTCGATGAAGAAGCTGTGTGGATGACCGATTTTTCGTCATCGACCGAGGTCGCATCCCTGCGGTCGAGCTGCGTCGCCTCGCGGAGCGGCATCTCGGCAGGTTTTTTGATTTTGTGATATTCCTCGAGTTTGGCGGTCTCTTCCTCAAGCTCGTCTGCGAAGAACTCGCTCATGAAGTTCATCATATCCTGACGGGAGAAACTTTTTCCGCTCGAATAACTGAATTTTTTAAGGTCTTCCGAAAATTCACTTGCCCACTGGTAACGGTCTTCCCTGTCTTTTGCAAGGGCCTTCAGGACTATCCTGTCGAGTTCCGGCGGCACCGCGCTGTTGAAAACGCTGGGAGGCAGGACTTCCGCTTTTCTGATCTTTTCAAGCGTTTCGACATCGTTCTTGCCGAGGAAAAGACGTTTTCCCGTGAGCATTTCAAAGAAAACGACACCGAGCGAGAAAATGTCGCTTCGTCTGTCTATCGGCTGGCCGCTCACCTGTTCGGGCGACATATAGCTGAACTTTCCTTTCAGCATTCCGACCTGAGTCTTCGTTGATTTGCTCTTCGCTTTAGCGATACCGAAATCTATGAGTTTTACCGTTCCTTCATAAGAAACGATCATGTTCTGAGGTGAAATGTCGCGGTGGACGATATTGAGAGGATTCATCTTCTCGTCCGTCTTGCGGTGCGCATAGTCCAAACCGTCGCAAACCTGCGAAATGATGTATGCGCTCTGTTCGACCGGCATCAGCAGATCGACCCTTTTCAGCCTTTTCCTGATAGTCTTGAGATCTTTGCCGTTGATAAGCTCCATCGCGATGAAATAAGAATCTTCGATCTTTCCGAGCTCGAATATCTGAACGACATTGGGATGCTGGAGTTTTACCGCGATCTTCGCCTCATCGACGAACATTTTTATAAATTCAGCGTCCTCTGCGACTTCAGGAAGGATCCTTTTTATCGCGACGATCTTCTCGAAACCCTCTACTCCGAACATCTTCGCTTTGAAGACTTCGGCCATACCTCCGACATTTATCAATTCAAGAAGATAATATTTTCCGAATAATCTCGGTAACTTATAAGTAGTGCTATTTTCTTCCATAAACTTACCCGCAAAAAACAAAAAAATTCTATTGTTATTCTAATTGTTGAATTTGTATAAGTCAAATAAAACCCAAGCATGCCAACAGACTTCTCAAGTTTCCTGCTGCCGGCGCCCGGAAAAAATTACCCGCAGTTATTTGACGCTGACTGATTCTATCGGGAATGTGATGTGAAAAACCGTTCCTGCGGGAGAAGTTTCGCTCAGGATTATCGAACCGCCGGAAAGTCTGACGATCTTTTCGCAGGTCGCGAGTCCGAGCCCGTTTCCGTTCTTTTTCGTCGTGTAAAAGGGCTCAAAGATCGAATCTTTGTGTTCAGGCGGTATTCCGGGACCGTTGTCGGCGACCTCGACAAGCAGTTTTTTCCGTTTTTTCGCCACCGTCACTCTGACTCTGCCTACCCTGTCGACCTTTTCCAAAGCCTGAAGGCTGTTGTTGACAAGGTTGACGAAGACATTTTTCAGCACATCCCAGTCGAACATGAACTCCTTCCCGCCGGTCTGATCGGTAAAATTGACAGTCTGGTTCGCAAAACTAAAGAACTGTTTCATCTCGGCAAAAAACGACCTGAAATTGTAGGGATAAGGCGAAAGTTTGATGTTTCTCCCGTAGACGAGCATCTTTTCTATCGTCTCGTTGATGCGCTTAAGTTCTTTGAGCGAAATGTCGAGATATTCCGTATCGACCTCTTTCTTCCTGTCTATCGCGTCTTTCACGACTTCGATGTTGAACATTATCGATGTCATCGGCGAACGGAGCTCGTGCGCGACGAAAGAGAGCATTTTATCGACCTCTTTGAAGTGCTTGAGCATTTCGAATTTTTTCTCTGTTTCGATGACCGTCGCGAAAAGGGAGATCTTCTCGAACTTGTTCAGGAGCATCTCCAAAAGGTTGCTGATGCAGAGCATCGCATTGTGGGAAACATTCCTTGAATTTATCACCAGAAATCCGGAAAGTTCGTTCCGGTATATCACCGGCAGAAAAAAATCACCGCCGGTCTTTTTGACGAAACCTTCAAGTGTCGGAACAGAAATTAGGGCAAAATCCTTTGAAACATAGGTCTCGTGCAGAAGGAACTGCTCGCTGAGAAGCGGCTGGAAATCGTCGCTTCCGTCGTAGAGCTCGACGGGCATTTTGCTGCTCTGCCACAAAAGTTCGTCGAGATAGACATACTTTATCTGCTTCACTTCGTGGAACCAGCTTGTGACACACTCATAAAATTTGTCGAAAAGAAGCGGCGCCTCGGTGATATCTTCGATCTCAAGACGGAATTTGTTCAGATAAGTCTGATAATAATTCCGGCTCTTGTGTATGAAACTTTCGACCGCTGATGAGAAGTATGAGATCGCGATGCCGATCAGCATAAAAAGCAGGAACAGAGCGCAGAGGACAACGAGCGAAAAATAGGTGCTCCCGAAAAAGCGTGTTACAAAAAATCTTAATGAAAACAACAAGCTGGCAAGAAACGCCGCCGGAATTCCAAGCAGCATGACAAGCCAGAAGTTTATCTTGTTCAAACCTGTTGACGACATTTGGTTGGTATGGACGAAAAGCCCGCAGCAGACGACAAGAAGGACTGAAAAGACCATTGCCGCGACATTGAAATAAAAAGCGTTGTAGGCTCTCACAGCCGTTGCCGAAGCGGCGGGCATCAGAATGGAAAGCAGTGCCACCACCGAGATATTAAAAAGGACATTCCTTTTCACATTTACATTCAAGTATTTGATCTTCCTGAATATTATCGGGGCATCCAGTGCAAGCGAGATCACAGGCAGCGAAAAGTAGACAAGATAGAGCCTTTCTTTGACATAGATAAACAGAACGACCATAAAAAGTACAGAAAACAGTATTATCGACATCCATATCATGTTGGGAAGGACTGCATGCGGGAATGAATAGATATAAAGTGTTGAAAATATTACCAGACAAAGCATCGCAACGAAGAAATAGACTTTTGAAAACGGGAAATATACCGCCACGAGCGATGAAAAAATAAAAACATTAGACATCATAATAAAAAAGAGCCAGAGATTTTGAGGAAGTCCCCTGCCCTTTATCATGATGTGCCAGCCTAAAGAAGAGGCCACTATAGCAAAAAAAATAACGAAATATATAAAAGAAGCTGATTCAGACATCTTTGTGCAAACCGAATTCCTCGATCCTCTTGTCAAGCGTCGGGCGCGTTATCCCCAAAAGTTCGGCTGTCTTGCCTTTATGCCAGTTCGTCTGCCTGAGGACGAACTCTATATAATTTTTTTCGACATCGCGCAGAGGCATCAGTTTTTCCGGCATAACAAGGTCATCAACGGTATTCTGCCTCGTTCCTGCGGACGACTGGTCTTTCTTCTCGGGAACAAGGAACGATGAAAAACTGTCACGGGTGAGTATCTTGTCCTTAGCCTTTACGGAAGCGTGCAGGATCGTGTTTTCGAGCTCGCGGATATTGCCGGGCCACGTGTGGGATCTGAGGTAGTCGACAGCCTCTTTCGTAATGCTCTGGATCGCGGTGTTTTGAGTAAAATTCGCCTTTTTTATGAAGTGCAGGATGAGCATTTCAAGATCGTTCATGTGATTCCGCAGCGGCGGCACGGAGATTGAGATGACATTCAGACGGTAAAAAAGATCTTCTCTGAACTTTCCGTTTTCGGCGAGTTCTTTGAGATTTTTATTGGTAAGCGCGACGATCCTGCCGTTGAAACGCTTTTTGTCGGAAGCCCCGATAGGATAAAAATCCCGCTCCTGAATGACACGGAGGAGCTTTGTCTGAAAGTCATAGGGCATTTCTGAGATCTCGTCCAGGACAAGCGTTCCCCCTTTTACGAGCTCGAATTTGCCGTCGTGGTTTGCCGTCGCACCGGTAAAAGCGCCTTTGACATATCCCATAAGTTCGCTTTCGATCAGGTTTTCAGGGATCGCAGCGCAGTTTATCGCGATAAAAGGCTCGCCCGGAACTGTATTTTCGTGTATCGCCTTCGCAACCATCTCTTTACCCGTGCCGCTTTCTCCGGTAACAAGGACCGTCGCCTTGTTTCCTTTCAAAGTCCCGATAGTTTTGTAGATATCGACCATCAGCGGATCCCTGCCGATTATCGTATCTTTGAACGGAGTGCTGTCAGGTTCAATAAAGTAGGCGACACGCTCTTTCAAAGTGAGCGTTTCAAGCGCGCATTCCACTGTCGAGCGGAGTTTTTCAAGCGGGACAGGCTTTGTCAGGAACTCGTATGCACCCAGACTCATCGCCTTTATCGCCGCATCAAGGTCGCCGTATGCAGTCAGCATTATTATGAGCGGCATATCTTTCTTCTCGAACACCCTGTTCAGGTCTTCAAGAAGTTCAAGACCGGTCTTCACCGGCATGTTTATATCGAGAAGCACAAGATCCGGACGCTCTTTCTCTATCATCATGAATCCGGAGCGGCCGTCATCAGCCGTAAAGACAGTGTAGCCTTCAGAGCCGAGATACTTCTGATAACTTCTCGAAATAGAAAGATCGTCATCTACGATCAGTATTTTCCACTTATTTTTCATTTTTCTTCCTCCCCGCTCCCTTGGTTTTCACCGAGATAGCGTTCAATGACGGCGATTTCATCCTGATTGAGTCTGAAAAGCTGATAAACAAAACCGTCAAGCCTTTCGGAAGCGGCCCTGATCTCGTCATCGAAATCCTGATTGTGCCCGAAAAGCGCCATTTCGCCGCGGATCCTTCGTATATTCCGAACTTCTTCCGCAATTATGTGCTGAAGGTTCTTTCCGCATAGAAAAAACGGGATCTTGTTGAAATTTTTCTTCAAGAATTTGTTGTGATGCGGAAATTTTATCTTGTAGAAAAATTCGACAAGTTTTGAATTGAGATAGCCTTCCGCAAAAAAGAAATCGATATCAGGAGTGCGCGGAATGACCGCAGCGACATCGTTCATAAAGTAAAGACCGTCCTCGTCGTATGAAAACACGGGTCTCACCGAGAGATACTTCATAAGCAGCTTTTTGCTCTCAAAACTGCTTTCCGGCGGGATCTGAAAAAATGCTTTCGGATCGGGATAAATATATTTTTTCACTTTAAAACTGTTGTAAGGAACGACCTCCTTCGAAGTGACGAACGGATGGTATGCCGCGCTCTTGCGAAGCGGTTCTATAAGGTCGTCCACCGGCGCGTTCCTGAACATTCCGAGGAAAAATCTGAAGTGGTCTCCGCATGTCGCTCCGGCTTTTTCTTCGATCTTGGCGACCAGGGCGAGCTGCTCTGCCGTGACGCTGTCGTTGAAAGTGCAGAGATGGTTGAAATCAAGGCACGCCCTGTCAAGTTCGAGCGTTTTTCCGCTTTCGGAGTCGCGGATAAGGATATTCGGCGGAAGCATGGGCAGCCGGCCTTCGACCTTTTTGAGCAGTTTGAGCTGCAGAAAATCGGCAAAACGGTCGATCTCCTCTGTCTCGAAGAGAGAATAGAGATTTTTCTTGTCCTTTCCTGTGAGCGGAGAAGAGAGAAAAACTTTTTTCGTCACGAGGTAAAAAACGCCGCTCGGCCTGAGCAGGACAGACAAAGTGTTGAGTCTGTTCTCTCCGGGAAACGGATAGTGCGCGGCATCGTCAAAAATAAAGTCGAACGCTATCGGCCTGAGCTGCGTCCCTTCGTCACTCATGAGGTCGAACAAGGTCGTCTGGATCGAGATCGAAAGCGCGGCATCCCTCGAAACGGGGTAATATTCGATATTTTTGAAAGGCGGTTCTTTCGTTTTTTCGGAACTGTAACCGATGAAAAGCTGGACTTTTTTCTCTGTTTCGTAAGGCAGGACTATCGTATCGGAAAGGACAAGAACGGACTGTTTAGGCTGAACCTTTACATTCTGGAGTTCGATCACTTTTTCCGCAGGCAGCGAAAGGATGGCGGTGACAGAAAGCGAAAGGACAAAATCGCGCCCGAGCCTGTCGGAGAACTCGTTGTTTATAAGTGAAAAATCGTTTTTGCCTATCCCGACCAAATTTCCTGCAGCCGGCCGCTTGTTTTGAAGCGACAGCCAGAATTTGTTCAGCAAAAAGGAATAAGGATCTGAGTTCAGCGATTTTTGCCTGATAAACTCGTCGATTTCGTAAAAAAGTTTTACAAGTTTTTTTCTTTTATCCATTTTTTCTCACCTTTCAAAGTTCGATAAATTCAGTATAGGAACCAAATCAAAAAAAATCAACAATTCAAGGCAAAAAAAAAGGGCACCGAAGTGCCCTTTAAAAAACTGACTATAAAAACCATTACGGCTCAACGGTGTCAGTATCCGTATCGGTGTCTGTGTCAGTATCCGTATCGGTGTCTGTGTCAGTATCCGTGTCGGTGTCTGTGTCAGTGTCCGTATCGGTGTCGGTGTCTGTATCGGTGTCCGTATCAGTGTCTGTATCGGTATCAGTGTCTGTATCGGTATCCGTGTCAGTGTCCGTATCGGTGTCCGTATCATCTTCAGCCGGGCATTCGATCTCTTTGCCATCGCCGCTTTCGAAAGAAATGCATGTGCAGAGGTCAGCTTCTGTTGCAACATAACCTTCAGCGCCTTCTTCTACACCTTCGTTGTAAGCAGCCTGAATGTCTTCGAATTTGTCGGTAAGTTTTGCATCAAGACCAAGTTTGAAGGTCTGGCCGGGTTCATAAGTTCCGTCTTTGCCGTAGCAGTACTGGAAAGAACCTTCCGGCATATCGCCCTGAGCGATTTCTACCGGTGCATAGGTGTTGATTGCGATGGTGCACATTTTGTACCATTCGATCTGCTGGCCTTTAACATGAAGGTCAAGAGCAGCAACGTTGATCATCGGAGCAAACGGAGCGCGGTCGAAATCATCCGGATACTCAGTCGTAAGCTCATCGATAGCTTCGAACCACTGATCAGGAATAATAGCCTGGATCTGAAGGTTCGGATAACCGTTCGAAGCGTATCCCATGCCGATAAGAACAACAGATTTCATTCCGTTGGTCAGAGTTGCATTGAGGAAGTAGGACTGTGTCATCTTAAGGTTGTAGTCAGGATGATCTTCAAGGTAAATCGATGTTTTGGTCATAGTCGTCATGTCAACATCGTCAGCGTTTTCATCATTGATGATACCTGAACCTTTGAAAGCATAGAAGTTGTCAAACTGAGATGCATTGTAAGCATCATCAATTTTGCATGCTGCCGGCTGGTCTGTGTCGGGCTCATCCGTGTCGGGCTCATCCGTGTCGGGGGTGTCCGTGTCGGGGGTGTCCGTGTCCGTGTCCGTGTCGGTGTCCGTGTCCGGAGTCGTGTCGGTCGGATCATCTTTTTTGCTGTCGCCGCAGCTGACAACAAAGAGGGCGAAAACAATCGCCAAGAGAGCAAGTGTGAATTTCTTCATTTGAAATCTCCTAAAAAAAGTTAGTAAAAAAACCCTTAAATTCATGTTGTAAAAAAACCGTTTGAAATTTTAAGGTCACCGTTTTTTTTGTCAAGTAAAAAAAGCAAAAAACCTCTCCAATATAAAAAAACGATGAAAAACAGTGTCTTAACCGCCGAAAACAGTCGAAAGCAGGATGATAAAGACTCCGGCCAGCGACTCTCCGGCAATGATCCCCGATGCCGCCGGAACGATGTATTCCTCAAGAGATTTCTTTTTGTGCTCGATGATGAGGACGATCAAAGCCCCGAGGAACATCGAAAGCGAGTTCCAGAACGGAATGACGAAAGCGAGACCTATCCCCATCGACGACGGGATGAATTTCGCCGCTTTCGGGAACCATTTTTCAAGAAGCGGGATGATCACGCCGACCACCACACCGATGAGCATGGCTATCTTTGCTGTCGGATGAAGCGTCGAAAATCCCTGAGCCAGCAGATCCGCGACTCTCGACCAGACCTGCGCCGCAGGTGCCGGGAAATAGTCGCTTCCGAGAACATCTGGAGTCGGAACAATGAGGTAGAATGCAGGAACTATGACGATAGTGCCTGCAAAAATGCCGATAAACTGCGCCAAAAACATCTTTCTCGGGTTAGCGCCGAGGATGTATCCGGTCTTGAGGTCTGTGAGAAGGTCGGCCGAAGAACCCGCGATACCGGAAGTGATAGACGCGGTCATAAGCGTCGTGACTTTGCTGCCAGGGCGGAGCATTCCGTAGAAAGCCTGCGTTACCTGGCCGAGCGCGCCGACAGGGGTCGTATCCGTTTCACCCGTTGCACGGCATGCAACGATCGAAAGGAAGAAAGAAAGAATGACTGCAAGCACCGAGACCCAGACAGAAATGTCGAACGCGAAAAGCATGATGAGCGCGATGCCGGTCCCGCCGACAATGATCCCCCAGAAGAACCAGCTCATCGGAACTTCGACTTTTTCGATTTCGCTCAGTTCGCGCTTTTTTGTCGAGAAAAGATCCTTGAGCGACGCGAACGCCTTGAGCGCGACTTTCCACTGCATGAGGAAGGATGTGAATCCCGCAGCGACCATGACCGAAGCGCCGAACCAGAGGCTCCAGCTGCTGATCCCGCGGTAGCCGAGTTCGGTTATCGCACCGATCTTGAACATGTAAGGAGCCAATACTATATAATTAAGTATAGCTCCGAAAAGGATGCTCCACGCCGTTCTCCAGCCCATGATCCCGCCTGCCGCGACCATGATGAGGCTCGTTTCCATCGAAACGGTGTATTCGGCAAGTTTCGCGCCGAAGACGGAGTATGTGTATTTTATCCATTCGAAATAGTCCCGGATGACTGTCAGCACAGCGCCGCCCAGCGCGAATCCGAGAAGAGTGCGCGTCTGTTTTTTGCTCTCCTCGCCTGCATAGAGGCTTTTCAGCGTTTCAGCCGTAGCTGTTCCCGACGGGAAAGGCAGTTTTTCCATGTTTATCATCTGCTTTTTCATCGGTATAGCCATGACGACGCCAGCGATCCCGAGGAAGACAGTCCAGGCAGTGAGCACCCAGAAGTTGAGATGCTGCCCTGTGATGAGGATATAAGCCGCGATCGCGCTCACCATCGTTCCGCCTGTCGTGTAGCCCGCGCTCGAAGCCGTTGACTTCATCGAGTTGTTCTCAAGAAGCGTCATGTCGGTCTTGAAGATCTTCGGAAATATGACGCGCAGCAGCTTCCAGATGCTGAACGAAAGGACGCATGCCGTGATCGTGACACCCAGGCCCCAGCCCGTTTTAAGGCCGATGTAAAGGTTGGTGAGGCTCATAAGTCCGCCGATGATCATTCCCATGACGACAGCACGGACAGTGAGCTGCTTGACATCGCCCTGATAGACGTTCTTTAGCCACTGACGGTCGTCCTCTTCGTACTGTTCCTCCAAAGTGAGCGGCTTTTTCGGCGCCTCCTCTGCCGAAGCGGCTTTTTCGGGAGACAAAATTTCGTTGTTGCTTTCTCTGCTCATTGAAACCTCTGATTTTTAAAAGTGAAAAATGAAAAGAAAATTTTTAATCGGATTAATCCTCGGAAGAATCTCCGCCCTCTTTCGTGTCTTCGATAAGAGCGAGGACTCTGAGATAGTAAGCGCTCTTCGGGCTGAGTTCCTTTCTAAGTTTGATAAGGACTTTCTTAGCCGAACTGATGTCACCGGCCTGAACATCGGCATAAGCTCTGTCAAACATTGCCGCCGCTGTCTTTTCGATCTCAGCGAGACCGTTCTGGGCCGATTTGCTGTTCGCATCGGTGTAGAGAGCGTCGAAGAAGAACTTTCTCGCCTCGGCGATCTCTTCGTCCCTGAGTTTTTCCATGCCCTGCGCTGCAAGCGCGTCAGCCTTGACTGCGTTCAACTGCTTCGTGTATGCGCTGAATTCATAGCTTCTGTCACGCTCTTCCTTGAACTCGCTTCCGGTTGAGAAAGAGATCGATTTTTCTTTGATAAGAGCGTCGACCTTTGCCTTATACTGCTTTTCGATGCTGTTTTTCGACTGTTCGTATTTGGTCTTTGCTGCAGCTTCGCGTTTTTCGGCAGCCTTGAGGTTCGACTCGTAAGCAGCCTTTCTCTTCGCAGCGTCCTTTTCCCAGCCGGCCTTCATCGTGTCGGTCTTTTTCTCTGCCGCTTCAAGGTCAGCGCGGAGTTTCGCCTCCTCTTTTCCTCTCTGCGCGATGAAAGTTTTTGAACTGTTCTCAAGCTGAGCGATCTTTGCAGTTATCGCTTTTTTGTCGGTTTCGGCCTTTTTCTCATATTTTGCGTAGACCGCCTGTTTCTCTTTTTCGATAGCGTTTTCGTTCGCTTCTTTCTTCTGCTCGAGTGCGATCTCAAGGTCGTTCACTTTCTTCTCGGAAGCCGCCTTTTTGTTTTCAAGCTGCTGAGCAAGTGTGTCTCTCGTTTTTTCAGAATTTGCATTTGCCGCGTCAAGCTGTTTTTCGAGAGCTGCGAGCTGTTTTCTCTTTTCAGCCGCGTTTTTGTCGTAGGCAGCCTTTCTCTGTTTTGCTTTCGAAGTTCTCTCAGCTTCGCGTTTCGCAGCACGGCCTTCGATCTCTTTTATCTTTTTGTTTTTGTTGGCGTTGATAGTCGCCTGTTTTTTCTTGATGTCCTTTTCGAAAGCCGATTTTTCCTGCTCAGCCTTCTTCATGTCAGCGGCAAGAGCCTTCTTTTCGGATTCCTTCTTGGTCTTGAAAGCCGCCGTCTCTTTTTTGATATCGGCATTGGCACTTTTCTGGTCAGCATCTATCTTTGCCAGTTCCGCCTTGTAGTTTTTGGAAGCGGAAGCGGTCTCTTTTTCTATGAACTTGTCGTGTCCGTCCTCGAATTTCGCGAGATCTTTCGAAGCGGCTGCGGCATCCTTTTTAAGTTTCTGCCACTGAGGATTCTTTTCATAGTTTTCGACCTTGTCCTGAATCTCGAACATCTGGGATTCAAGAGTTTCGACTTTCTTCGCGCGTGCAGCCTGCTCTTTTCCGTAAGCCTGCTCGGCCTTTTCCTCAGCAGCTCCTCTCTCGGATTCGAACTTGCGCTCTGCATCTTCGCGTTTCTTGTCGAATTTCTCCTGATTTTTGCTCAGTTTCTCTTCCTGTTTGTCGCTGAAATCACTGATCTCAGAATCGATCTTGTCCGCTTTTTCACTGTAAGCGGAAATTTTCTTGTCGTAATCCTCAAGCTGCTTGTTGAGGTTTTCGGTCTCTTCGTCCGCCTTCTTTTCGGCTGCCTCGAGGTCTTTCGAATCCTGAGCTTCGGCCGCAGCTATGCTCTTGTCGAACTTCTCGGCTTCCTTCTGCTCGGTCGCTTCGAACTCGCTTTCCATCTTCTCGACTTCCCTCGTAAGCTTCTTTACCTGCTTTTCAAGGTCGGAATTCGATTTTTCGAGAGCCTGGAGCTTGTCATTATACTCTTTCTCGGCCGCTTCGCCGTCGGTCTTTGCCTGTTTCTTTGCCTGAAGGAGCTGTTTCTTGAGATCCTTGCTTCCCTGTTTGTACTTGCTTTCTATAGCGGCGATCTCCTCTTCGATCTCCTTTTTGTACATCTCTTCAGCCGGTCTGTCGTCTTCGAGCTGCTTGTTCAGCTTTTCGATCTCCTTGTCGGTCTTTTTGAGCCTGTCGCGGTAGGTCGCGTCGAGGTTTTCGATGCTTTCCCTCAAAGTTTCTATCTTTTTCTGATGGTCCTTTTCCTGTTTTTTCTCGGCTTTTTCCTGTTTTTTCTCGTCTTCTTCGAATTTGTCGGCGAGTCTCTTCTGTTCGTCAAGTTTTCCCGCCATCGAATCTTCGAGCTTTTTCATTTCGCCGTCGCGCCATACCGAGATCGTCTTCATATCCTGCTTTACACTTTTGAAAGTGCGTCTCGCCTTGTCGTAATCGTCCTTTCCCGGCTCATTGTATTTGCGCTTTTTGTTGGTCTCCTTTATGAACTGGAGCTCTTTGTAGCCTTTTTCCCTGAGGTCGAAGTCTTTCTTTTCGACTTTGTTCACCGTATCGACAGCCTTTGAGGCATCACCGTTTTTGGTCATGGTCTTAGCGTCTTCGACAGCCTGGACTATCTCGTCTACCGTATCGGCAAGAGAGAGATTCTCGGCCTTTCTGAAAAGATTGGATGCCTCTTTGCCCTTGCCTGCCTTGTATGCCTTGAAACCGGCGCGGAGGACCTCCTTTTTCTCTCTGTCGGTCAACTTCGGAGCCTCTTCCTTCGGAGCCGGTTCCTCTTCGTCATCGCCCTCTTCGCCGCCTTCGGTCATGTTTGCGATAGCGTCCATGAGTTTTGCCGCGACTTCCGAAGCGAAATCTTCAGCATCAGTATCTCCTGCGACATCGACATTCTGCTTTTTAACAAGCTTGCCGTTCTTGTCCAGGATGTAGAGGATCGCCGAAAATCCTTCATCCGTTGTCTTTACGACCGGGAAAAGGAGATACTGCGATTTTTTGATTTTTTTAGCTTCGTCCTTTGCGCATTTCAGTTTTCCGGCACATTTTCTGAACTTGCCGGCGCTTGCCGAATCGACATCGGAAAGCTTTGCACCTTTAACGGTTTTGTAAAGGATCTTGAACTCTTTCGAAAGATTTTTCGCCATTTCTGCGGCATCGCCCTCTCCGGTTGCCGGTGCTACCGACATCTTCGGATCCGCCGCGAAGACAGAGAGCGAAACAAGAAGTGTGAATGCCAAAACCAACGATTTTCTGATCATTTTTTCCTTCCTTCTTATAGTGAATAATTCCAAAAAACGTCTAAAATCAAATGAATACAAAAAACAAACGCGCGGAAGTTAGCGAAAAGAGCATTTTTTGTCAATTTTTTGCGCCTCCGCCTGTCGTTCTGGTCGACGCCGCCGATTTTTTGCCGGTATTTCGAAATTTCGAGATTTCGATATTTCGACGGCGGCGAATCGATAATAACGATAATCCCGGTTTAAACATAACACCGATGTAAACTGATATTATGTACCAGTCCCATGAGCATCATGTTGAAGATCAGCGAGCTTCCGCCGTACGAGAACCACGGCAGCGGGATGCCGACGACAGGAAGGACCCCGGTGACCATTCCGATGTTGACAAGCACCTGCAGCCAGATGTGGGCGCACGAACCGACAAGGATGAGCGCCGAAAACTTGTCCTTGACGTTTGCGACAAGCAGCAGGATCCGCGCCAGCAGCAGAAAATAGAGAAAAAGCAGGATAAGAACGCCGAAAAAACCGAACTCTTCGGCATAGACCGAAAAAATGAAATCGGTGTGATGCTCAGGGATGAAACGGAGCATGTTCTGAGTTCCGCGGTTGTAGCCTTTGCCGCGCAGCCTGCCGCTTCCGACCGCGATTATCGACTGTTTGATGTGATACTGCGAAGTCTGGTTGAGCTCCTGAGACTCCTCGCCCATAAGCATCGAAACCAGCGAAAGGACACGGGTCTTCTGATAGTCGTGGAGCCCCCACATCCACAGGATCGGTGCCGAGACCATGACAAAAATGACGACTCCGAGGAGCCATTTTCTGTTGATCTTCGTCGAAAGTATCATTGCCGCAGAAACGGCCCCGACAAGGATCGCCGTCCCGAGATCGGGCTCTTTGTAGATCAAAAGGACCGGAATGAATATGCCGAAAGCCTCAGGCAGGATGTCGATCAGGTTGTATCCGTCCTCGAGAGTCGGCTTGAGGTTGAACTGGTATGCGATGAAAAGTATCATTGAGATTTTTGTCAGCTCGCTCACCTGAAAGTTCATGAAACCGATATCAAGCCACCTCTGGGCGCCGCCGCCTGTACGGCCGATAAGAAGAACAAGCACGAGCAACACGACATTCGCAAAATAGATCGGGATCGCAGCCCTTTCAAAAACGCGCAGATCGGAATATGATGCGAAAAGAAACACTCCTGTCGCAAGAACGACCCAGATCAGCTGGATGTAGAATTTGGCCATCAGCGCGCTGCTGAGCGAGACGAGACCGAGAAAAAGTATCGCGGCGATCGGAAGTATCAAAAGGATGTCTATCTTTTTCTTCGGCAACGGACTGGACTCCGGACAAAAAACCCGGAAGGATATATCACTTTCACGCCTACTTGCAAGAAATATTGCATTTTCCGACCCCGCGGCTATCCTTTCGTGCTTTTTGCGGAGGATATTATGAATCAGTGGTATCAGATAGCGGTCCCGAAAGACTCGCCGACAGACAAATTCATCGGGATCGACGGCTTTTTAGGCAGCGAGGAAAAGGAAAACGCGACGATCCTCTATTTCGAGAAGAGTGAAAGCGTCAGGGACCAGTTGAAAGAATACAACATATCAGTCATTTCCGACGGAGACTGGAAAGAGACATGGCGCGAGTATTTCGTCCCCGTAAAAATCGGATCGCTCACCGTGGTCCCTCCGTGGAAAAAGGACGAAGGCGATATCGTGATCAATCCTGCCCGCGGTTTCGGCACAGGGCATCACGAAACGACGAGGCTCGCTCTCGGATTCGTCGAGAAACTATTAAAAAAAGACAGTAATATCAACACATTATTTGACGCAGGCACAGGTTCGGGGATCCTTGCTATCGCGGCAGCAAAACTGAAAAAAGGGATCAAGGCGACAGCTGTCGACAACGACCCAGACGCGCTCGAAAACGCTGCCGAAAATATCGGGCTCAACGATATGAAAGATTCAATAACTTTAAGCGGAGAACCGATCTTCAAATTCGAGGGGAAATACGATCTCGTGATCGCCAACATCATCTCTTCCGTCCTCTATTTCCTTTCGGACGACCTCAAGCGCCTCACCTCGAAATGGCTCATACTTTCAGGCGTTCTTAAGGCCGAAGATCCTGTCTTTATGCAGCGGATGGGACTTGACGAAGAATTCGAACTCATTGAAAAAACAAGTGAAAACGAATGGTCAGGATATCTTTTGAAAAGGAGGGAAAAATGAAGGAATTTTTTAAAAATCTAAAGGATGTTTACACCGCTTTGACAAAATTCCAGTTTATGCGCTTCTGCGTGACAGGAAGTCTCGGAGTAATCACAGACGCGGTCATCTACCACGTTTTCCTATGGCTCCTGCAAGTAAACGCAGGCAAGGACAGGACCACGGCCGACACGATACTTCTTTTCATACTTCCTGTTTTCGGCTATGTTGCGGCAGTCATCCAGAACTATCTCATCAACCATCTCTGGACTTTCAAAAAAGAGACCGAGGAACACAGGATCTCGATCAAACTTTTCGGCAAATTTTTTGCAGTGAGCCTTTTCTCGCTCATCCCGAGATACGCTTTCTACACATTCCTGCTCATCTTCAATAATATCACTCCTGATCTCGCAAATATCGGCGGTATCGCGGCCGGAATGTTCACCAACTTCTTCGGCAGCAAATTCGTCGTCTTCAGATTCAGAGATGAAGCTTTGAAACGCATCGAAGAGCCCAAAGAAGAGAAATAGATGATCCGTTTTTTCAAATATTCAGCGGCCGGAAACGACTTTGTCATCATAAACGAACCCACGCTCGGCAGTTTTGCGCTGACTAAAGAGCACATCGTCAGGATCTGCGACAGAAGGTTCGGAATAGGCGCCGACGGGATACTTCTCCACTCTGCCCCCGAAAGCAAAGAGGCCCACGCGAAAATGACGATATTCAACAGCGACGGCTCGGTCGCAGAAATGTGCGGCAACGGGATCCGCTGCTTTGCTCTTTACCTTATCAAAGACTGCGGCATGCACTTTGATCCGCTTAGGATCGAGACCGGAAACGGCCTGCTCGAAGCGAGATGCGAAAAGGCGGGAAACACTTACACTATCAGCGCATCGCTCGGAAAGGCGCACATAACCGACAAGACAAGAAAGGTGGTTTTCGGCGGGTGCGAATTCATCAGGACAGGAGTCTCTACCGGCAATCCTCACCTCGTCTACATCGCTGAGAACGGCACCGGCACCGATGTGGAGGAACTTTGGAAACTGCGCGAACTCGGCTATGAGACGAACGTCGAACTTGTGACTGATATCGACCTTGTGAAAAACTGCGCGAAAGTCGATGTCTTTGAGCGCGGCGCAGGACGGACCTTAGCCTGCGGAACAGGCGGCGCAGCAGTTGTAAACACTTTGCTGAGTATCGGAAAAATCAAAGAAAATCAAGTGTTTACCGTCAAATATCCCGGCGGAGACATCAGTTACACAGTAAACAGCGACGGAGAGACTTTCATTTCCGGGATCCCTTTGAAGATTTTTACAGGCGAGTTCGAAGGACAGGATTTTGGATAGAAATATGGACTTTAAAGACAAGCCTCTCAAGTTTTACATCAAATATCTGGAAGATACTGCTGAAAGCGGTGAAAACGCCGACAAATGCGGAGAGACCGTGACACAGATCATGGAAACGCTTGTCAGATCGAACCGTCTGCTCGACATTTCGTCGCTTTATGTCTTTCTGAAAAGCGCATCCGTGAACGAAAGAAAAACGGGAGTCTTTTACGGACCGGCCAAAGCTTTCCTAAGGGGAGAGCTCAACAATTTATTCATAAAATCAACGACTTACAACAACATTGAACTTCGTGAGATGTTCTCTGACATAATCGGCAGCGACACAGGACTCCTTATTGAACTCGTCAGTTTCATATTCAGAAAGCACAATATGTTCGGCATGAGTTTTTCAGACAACATCAACAAACAGCTCATTCAGATCGCCGAAAACGATATCGAGACATTCATCGAGCACTCCGACATCGGTTTTCTTGCGTTCTATCTCTCTGCCATGACGGAACTCAGCTTCGTTCCGAAAGAGCATATCGAGCAGCTGACAAAAATGATTCTTTACCAGTTCAACAGCGAAAAATACACCTCGAAGATACTTGAGGCGATGCATATCAGGCCGACAGCGGACATACTCCTGCTGTTCCTCATTTCCGAGCACGAAAGAGACCGCTTGAAGGCACTTCAGCTGCTCAGGGAAAAACTCCGCCTGAAATATGCCGATGACTTCCGCAGATCGTTTGCAAAAAAAGCACCTTATTTCATAGAACAGGCAGTAAACGGCAATCTGTTCTACAATTTTCACAACATCCCGCTCGCCCACAAGGAGATTTTCGCCCAGATCACAGAATACACTGACGTGAATACGATCCGTCGGACAGTCATTCCCCTTCTTTGGGCGGAAAACCACGACGGAGATCCGAGAATCACCGAATCAAAGACCGCGTTTGTCAGGACTGTTGAAAAGTTCACGGCCGATTTTCCCGACCTCATACCTGAACTGACGAAAATACTGAGGGACGAGAAGATCGAGATAGAAGTAAAGGAAAAACTTAGAAAGATCGTTTACCAGACAAAATGAGCATCTCATCGCGAAAAAATACAGCTGTTTTCGGCGGCAAATTTGACCCGCCGCACCTGGGACACCAGCTCAGCATATTTCTGGCTCTTGAGAAATACGGTTTCGATGAAGTCTGGGTGATCCCGAGTTTTTCCCACCCTTTCGGCTTCCGTCCGGGCGACTTCGACACGCGTCTTGAAATGTGCCGCATCATGGCGAGACCTTTCGGGACAAGAGTGAAAGTCCTCGACACCGAAAGAAAGACGGGGCTTGAGGTCGCTTACACCGTTGATGTCATCACATACCTCAAAAAGAACTTTCCCGAGAACGATTTTTCGCTGCTCATCGGCTCTGACAACTGGAAAGTCCGCAAAAAATGGAAAGATTTCGACAAGATCGAGGAAATGTGCCGCGAGATCGTAGTCATCGGCCGCGGAGAAGATGAAAAAGACGGATTTTCCCTTCCCGACATATCGAGCACGATGATCAAAACGATGATAAAAGAAGGAAAGGATCCCGACATTTTTCTTCCCGCCGGGATATCCGGATATATCAGAAAAAACGGGCTTTACGCCTGAGTGTTTTTCGGAAAGACGAGAGTTTTCCCGCCGTTGAGGTTCCCGAAAGTCATAAATCCGCTGTCAAACAGAGTCTCGAGAGTCCCGCTTTTCACAAGTTCCGCCGGAGTCCCGTCAAAAATGAGCCTTCCCCCCTTCATGGCGAGGATCCTGTCCGAAAAAACGAGCGCCTCGTTGATCTCGTGCGTCACAGTTATCACAAGTCTGCCGCCGGCTGCGATCTTCCGGATAATCTCGGAGATCCCTATCCGCTGCACAGGATCGAGATAAGTCAAAGGCTCGTCAAGAAGCAGTATCCCGCTTTCCTGCGCAATAGCTCCGGCAATAAGGACACGCTGCCTCTCTCCGCCGCTCAAAGTGCCGATCTTCCTGTCCGCGAATTTTTTAGTATCAGTAAGCTCCATCGCCTTTTCTATCGCACACCTGTCTTCAGCAGTGATCTTCTCCCACGGCTTTTTGTAAGGATAACGGGAAAGCTCAAGAAAGTGCACGACATCGAAATCTCCGGTCACCTCAGCCCCCTGCGGCACGAACGAAATAAGTTTCGCCCGCTCCCGCTCACTCATGGAGACGATATCGGCCCCGTCTGCAGCGACACTGCCGGAATGCCTGAGAAGTGACGATACAGCACGCAGAAGAGTGGTCTTTCCTGCGCCGTTTGCCCCTATCAGCGAAATATTTTCCGCATTTTCCGCAGAAAAAGAAATATCCTCTATTATCTTTTTTCCCGATATTTCGACTGAAAGATCTTTGATCTCAAGCATGACCCGCCAAATTTCCTTACCGTTGCGCCGAATCGTTCTCTTCTATGCAAGAACACCGGCTTTCCGCCATATTCTACTCAATTTTTTGGGAATTGCGAGAGGAACAGGAGCGAAACAGCTGTAACAAAGAAACTGCGGCGGCATTCTTTCAAAACCGCCGCACAAAAGACCTTACTCTTTCTCGAAAATCTTCGGAAATTCTTTAAGAATGTCACAGAGTTCGTCGATTCCGTCGCGGCACATCTCCCCGAATTCTTCGAAAGCGATCTCGCGTGACACCTCATCGTTTTTAATCGTGTCAATGAAATTGAAAATGCTCTCGATCAAACCCGGCTCGTTTTCTCCGCCGCTGGTTTCCTCGCCGTACTCTTCCGTTTCTCCGTCTTCGTTTTCACATGCGTCCGGAACGACTTCGTTTCCGTCCTCTGCTGCAACAATAACCGCGTCGATGATCATCTCTTCATTCTTTCTGATTGTGTTTTTTGTCATAATTTCCTCCATAAAAAAAGTTGACGAGAATGATTATAAACGCCTGGTTGGGCATATAATGTCCAAACGCAAAAAAATATGAAAAAATTATTCTTCGATTTTCGGTAAATTTGCCAATTCCTGCAATTTTCTGCGCAGGATATTCTTATCCGGCAGCTGCAACTGATACTGAGCTATCATCATCGGAGAGAGTGTGCGGCTCATGGCATATTCGACCACTTCGTCATTTTTTGACGCACAAAGCAGAAGTCCAACACTTGGATTTTCGTCATGTTTTCTGACTTGTCTGTCCAATCCTTCCAAATAAAAATCCATTTTTGAAACATATTCCGGTTTAAATTTTCCCTCTTTCAGTTCTATTGCCACAAGACAGTGCAGAGTGCGATGAAAAAACAGCAGATCAATACGAAAATCATCGCCGCCGACTTGTATCGGATATTCCTCTCCAACAAAAGAAAAATCCTTGCCCAATTCGAGAATGAAATTGCGCATTCCCTTCACCAAAGCTTTACGGAAGTCGTTTTCCTGAAATGTTTTAGGCAAATTAAGAAATTCCACCACATACGAGTCGAGGAACGGATTTTCCTGAGAGTGCAGCTTGTCAGGCAGCAATTTGCCTTGAGACAGCATATAACGCTCATAATATCCGCTGTCCATCTGCCGCTCAAGCTCTCTTGAACTATAATGTTCTTTTGCCGCAAGGCGCATATAAAATTCCCGTTCTTCATCACTTTTGCTGCCGGACATAATAAGCAGATGATTGGTCCAACTCAATTGTGTCAGCAGTGCTGACACTTTTTCATTTTCTGCATAAATCTCATAAAACTGCTTCATTCGATAGAGACCGCGTCGGTTAAAACCTTTAATGCCAGGGAAATGTTTTTGAATATATTCTGAAAGAGAATCAACATAGCCGTCACCGTAGTTTGCATCTTTTGATTTTTCGGAAAGAAAACGCCCTATCCTGCGATACATTATAATCAAAGCTTCATTCACCCTGCGATAAGCTGTGTCGCGGGCTTCTTCGATTATTCTGGCTATTTCATCGAATCTATTGTCAATTTCATTCATATTCCACCAACATTTTTACAAACAACAAATTTTTCACAGCATTATAATAAAATTTTACGAAAATAAAAGTAAAAATATTTTAATATATGATATTTTAAGACAGAGATTATTTTGAAAAAAATCTTCACAACTCTTTAAAAGGTACAAAAGGATAATCGGACATTCCCCAAACTCTTTACCATATCGGCGCATCACTCAAAGATTTGGCTAAGCAGTGCTTCGCTTTCGAAGTTATGGATTCATCATGGATTCCCGAAATCATACATAATTTGTAGAATTGCGGCTTACTGACGACCTTAAAGATGCTCGTCTCTATCGTTTTACTCGGGCTGTTTTCGCCGAAACATTCTTCAACTACAGGTTCGCTCAATCCTGCGGATTTTTATTCTGTGTTTTGGCTTTAAGATTTCTTCAGGACTTCAGAATTGATGGAAAAAATCAGATGCTTTTTCTAGTTCTTCAATATGAATGCAGTGTTCTTGCTCTATGTTCTCAATCCTCTCTGTTTGCATTCTTATCAATTTTATCGCAACAAAATTTACACACAATCAAAGAGAATATGCATGTTGTAAAAAATATCACTATTATTGTCATTTTATTGCAACAAGTCATTATTTCACAAAGATGCCAAGCTAAAAAAAGAACAAGAATATAAAGTAAGAATAGAGTCACTGTAAAAGCAAAAATTGAACAATACAAAACAGGCTTTATTTTGATCATACAATTATTTTCTTCCTTTTTTCTGCTAACCCTTAAATGAACATCGAATAGCTCAAAAAACTTAGACTCTTTCTCTGTAACAACAAAATTGTGATCCCTTGATAAAAATCTCAAAAGCAATTGAAAGGCATAATATATTGACGCCATATCCAAGAAGAATGCAATTAAATACAGCACATTAGTATCTCTAAGAACTTTGACTGAATTAAAAAAAATTTTTGCTGAAAAAGCACAATTGACAATGTCTATGTCTCCTTTGATGGTACGTAGAGAAGAAAGAAGAGTTGTAAAAATCAATGAAAATATGATGAGAGCGATTTTACCTTTGTTATTAACCTCATTTTTTGAACGTTCCCAGTCATGTTTAAGAAGAAGAGCTATTCCATCTTGAAATTCTTCAATAGGATTTTCAATCTGTTTTTTTCCGTTCGGCAAAAAACTTTTTAGAATGCGCAATATTGCTTTGTCTTCATTATCGATGGGATTTAGTCTGGTTTCAAAAAAAGCAATATGTTTTTGGAGTTTAACATAATTTGGGTTGTCAAAGTTTTTCAAACAAGAAACGTTTGATTCTGTGGTTTCCAACTTCCTGAGCAAAGCCACTGTCTCTATAGTTTCACTTCTTATTTCGTCGCGCCATTTTCTTCGTTCGTCTGTTATATATTGAAGTGAGTTTTTTTTGTCAGTGGAACTTTTAGTAAACCACGCTGTAACAAGAGCTGCTATAATACCGGTTAAGATTTCAGATGAAGTACTCATAATTTTTCTCCTGAAATTTAGCTTTTTCTACTTCACACAACGAACATAATAATTTTTGGAGGTATCGGTTGTCAGTAAGTTCAATTTAAATAGTGACGCTCGTGCCCCATTCGTCTTGCAACAAAAATCAACAACATTTTTTTTAGAACACCAAAATAATCCGTCAACATTTTTGATTCCGCACACATCTTTAATTTTATAGATTGTTTTGAGTTCTTCTTTCGTCGGAAGACGCCAACCGCCGCCATCCAAAGCAAGATTCTTTGCATATTTTTCAGCATTTGAAAAGTTACGCCTTACATAACCTTTTTGTATCTTTTTGATAGTGCCGATCGGCTTTTTCAGTTCAATGTAATCGCCTTTGTCTATGAAATTGAGCTTGGAATACGGGTCTACATTCGATTGCATTTCCTTCAGATCTTCTTTTTGCTTCTCGACTTGTTTGTTCAATTTAGAGATTGTTTTGTCTTTTTCAGAGCTTGCGCTTTCCAGTTTCTTGATTGTTTCGTTTTTTTCCTTGATTTCGTTTTTCAGAGCCTTAATTTTTTTGTCTTTTTCCGCTATTACGACTGCATCGCCGTTTTCAAGGTATTTCAAGAGTTCTTCGACGTTGCCGTTCAAATCAATCGTTTTTTCCTCAAGTTTTATCTGAAAAGAGAAGTTTTTGCATTCTGCGGCTATTCTTTTTATCTCAAAACCGTCAATGATATTGAACAAATACTTTGCGCTTTCGCTGTCATAAAGAATAAAAAGTTTCGTGTCATTCCAACCTTTACAGTCTTGAAGAAAATAGTCACTATTTTCAAAGGATTCGACAATTTTTTCAGAATCGAATTCTACAAAAGACATGGATTCTCCGCCACGCAAATTGCATTTTTTATCGCCTATAACCGCCGAAAATTGACCTTTCTGCAACAAAAATAATATCGTTTTCATTTTACTCCGCCGATTTTTTCATTTCTTTGAATTCATTGAGGATATCGTCTATAGTTTTTTCGGGCTCTTTTTTCTGCCAAGCTTCGACAAGTGCCTTCTCGATCGCGATATCTTCAGATGTTTTGAGATCTTTATTGAAGAAGTTGTCTATCTTGCCGAGAGGAAGGTCTTTCTCTTTGAATGTTTCATAAATTTCTTTGGAAAAAACTTTTAAATCATCGAATTTCGTCAGACACTTCGCAAATTTTACAAAGTCATCGAATTTATTTCTCAACTTTTCCTCAACCATCATTGATGAAAATCCGAGAAAGTAGCGATATTTGTCATCAGAGCTTATATTTTTCGATTTTTCGGGATCAAGCTTGAATTCCCGTATTGCTTTCTCATACTCTTCAAAAGTGTTGAATTTAGTTCTGTCAATTCCGGCTTCCTCTGCCTGTTTGCAGCGGTCTCCGATTTCTTCAGGTTTTTCGTTTTCTTTAAGAAGTCCCAATTCTTTAAGCAGTTCATAAATCATAATAATTGTCGGCAGCATTGTCCGAATAGCCACAACTGCAACTTTCAAACATGCAGCAACAATTTTTACAGCCGCTGCCGCTTTAGCAGCAATACCGAGAATAAGCAGTCCTACACCAATAAAAAATCCCATTTTTTCCTCCTTAGTTGAAAAAATAATAATAAAATTCACTCTCGCGAACTTCCCTTATTGTTAAGCCGCTTTCCAATATGTCTTTTATAAACTTTTCAGCTTCCTTGTGTTTTTTGGCAGTGATTGCCAAGCTTTCCACAAACCGCGTGACAAATTTTGCCTGATCAATTCCTTCCAGTTCAAATTTCGGAATTTTCTCTTGGCTGTCTTGATTGCAGTTTTTATTAACAAATTTCACAAACCTTCTTTCGTTCAGCAGATACTTGTCGGCGCATTTTTCGCACACCTTCTTGTCATCCGGTTCTTCCTGCAGTTTTTCATCTGTCATTTTTATCTTCACATTGACAGCTTTGTCCCAGCCTTGCGAAAACATGACAGCCTCGCCGACTTTCATTTTTGAAAGATAATCTTTCTGCTTGTCGTTGAGTGACATTGTGCTGCCGACAATTTCCTTGTCGTCTTTCGAGAAAATTTTGTGAATTATTTTAGTGTTTGTGTTTTTGATGACTTCCGGCGTGAGCTGAGCCGGGATCTGGTCTGTAATCACAAATGATTCTCCATACTTGCGGACTTCAGCAATCATGTCGGCAAAAACCTGCACTCCGTATTTTTTAGAATCGGCAACACCTGGTTCAGGCTTTGAAAGAACTCTGTGAGCTTCTTCGATAAGCGTTATGTGCCTGAAATCTTTGTTTTCTTTATATTTCAGTTTTGCTGCGTGAGCCAGTTTCATCAAAATCAGCGACATCAGAAGAGCCTTGTCAGCCGGATCTTTCAACTCTTCAAGCTCGAAAACGATTTTTTGTTCTATGAGTTCTTCAAAATTGAAAATAGATTTCCGGCAGTTAAGCATTGCGCCCTTGCCACCTCTCTCCAGACTTCCGAATCTGGCGATAAGCGAACCCGAATACTCACCCTGAAGACGCTCGCCGAACTCTTTGTCTTTACAAACTTCTTTCAGAGCCTCGGTAAACTCGCTGATATTCGGAAAATCTCTCTTTTTTTCGTCTCCAGTATCGTCAA
>JAEESW010000023.1 GCA_016290135.1 bacterium | reverse complement strand
CCCGAATATGAAATATCAAGGCTTACAAGCGGAAGAGTACTCAAGGGAGACAAATCACTTGCAGGATTGCCGGACATATTGAGAATCACAAGTTCTTCACAGTCCGCAAGCGGAGACAAGTCTGAAATGTTGTTTCCAGAAATATCCAAAACAGTGAGCGAAGAAAACAGTTCTATTCCAACCAAAGACGAGATATTTTTCCTATTTAATGCCAGATAATCTATGTCCTCAAGCATTTCAGGATCAATATCCGTTTCCGTTTCAACATCATAACCTTTGTATTGAAGCAGTTCTACAACGGCTGCGGCAAGATTCTCGTCCTCAAACCAGCCCTCCTCGCATATTCCGCCGCGAAGAACATAGCCGTAATCACAGGAACAGACGGGATAACCCGAAGTGCCGTCACAGCTTCCGCCGGTCCCGCAGTTTATACCGTAGCAGTGATCAATCAGAACATCGTGGTACATGTCGTCGCTGGCGTCGTCACCGTTGCCCAGAACCTCGACAGTTATATACTGATTGCCGTTCACTTCATGCTGGAACCAGAAATCGACATACTGAGCATCAACATTGTCGCATACACCTTCAGTCACGCACTGCGCCACTGTTTTCCGGTAGTTGTGCCACACGTTTTCGGAATCAAGAACATTAACGATTATGTCGTAAAGAGAAGCAATCGAAGGATTGAAACTATACGCATTTGTCGCAAAAATCAGCCTGTAATGGCAGTTTCCCGTGTTGTAGCAGTCAGTTTCATTGAGTATCGCAAGAGTATCGACCGTCGAAGCCTCGTTCAGAATACAGTTGAGTCCCGTTGCATTAAATCCCGCTTCGCAAGTGCACACCTCCGCACCGCTTACGACCGAGCAGACACCGTGACCGCTGCAAGTAACACCGTCACAGCCTAAAATGCAGTTCATACCGCTTGCAATATAACCTTCATCACATACGCACCATTCATTTTCACCGTCTTCCTGACATTCGCCGTGACCCGAGCAGGTCACATCTTCGCAGAGGTCATCGCCCCAGCCGGCTGAAACAGACAAGAAAGAAAAAAATACGACAAAAAATAAAAACGATTTCTTCATGGCGGCCTCCGAAATAAAAATGAATAAAAAACATTGAATTATATTTGATTTTTTGAAACAGGCAAGCAGAAAAGCGGACTATTCTTCAAACAGTCTGATGATTTTCTGAGTTACTTTGCGGCTTAGTGAAATAAAAAACTTTATGACATCAGAAATTTGGAAAAAACTTCGACGACATTCGGATCGAACTGTTTGTTGACGTTCTTTTTAAGTTCGCTGAGGGCGTCTTCCTGCTGCTTCTTCCTGTGGTAGGGACGGTTTGAAGTGATTGCGTCATAGGCATCCGCAACGTGCATGATCCTTGAAGCAAGAGGGATCTTTTCTCCTCTCAGACCTTCGGGATAGCCTGATCCGTCCTGGTTTTCGTGGTGATAGAGGGCGTAGTAGGCTATCTTTTCCATTCCGGCTACTTTGTTGAGTATGTCGTAAGTTTTCTGCGAATGAGCCTTGACAGTCAGCCACTCTTCATCCGTGAGCTTTTCCCGTTTGCGGTAGATGGAACGGTTTCCCGCGATCTTGCCGATGTCGTGGAGGAAGGAAGCCCAGCGGATAGTCAGAATCTCACTTTCGTTGAGATCCATCAGGTATGCCGCCTGGACAGAAAGCTCTGCCACGCGCAGAGAGTGGTTGTATTCCGACGATGTAAGGTTGTCCGCAATGGATGCGACCATTTTGAAAAAACGGTTGAGTGTATCAGGCGAGGAGAGCAGATGGTGGTCGTGCATCTCCTTTTTGAGTGCCGTCATATTCATTTCGATCACGTCATCAGTCTTTACTTCGTCGAAAAGAGCCTCGTTTTTAACAAGATCTATGAAAATGTCATAGACATCAGGGTCGAATTCTTCGCCTGAAAAGATCCCGAGCAGTGATATGATCTCATCCGGATCTTCCGCAGAATGGACCTGCATAGCTATATCGACAGCATCAGCGACTCTGATTATCCGTGAAGCGAGCGGGATCCTGTCGCCTTTCAGACCTTTCGGAAAACCTGTGCCGTCGAAAAATTCGTGATGAGTCCCGACGATCTCGCTGATGTTCCTGAAAGTAGGGAATGTGCCGAGTATCGTTTCTCCTCTGTGCGGATGTGCAAATATGCGGAAATTGCTTTTCTGCCCGTAGATGTCCGGGATCTGTGTCAGAAGGTCGATGACATGACCTCCGACCATGACTCCGCCGATATCGTGGAGGAGCGAAGCGAAAAAAAGCTCCTTCATCGAATTTTTGTCAAGATTCAGTTTTCTGCCGATCCTGCAGGAGATAATGCAGACTTTCCAGCTGTGATAGATCCCGCGGCCTGAATTGTCGAGCTCGCACGCTTTGACGAATTCGGAAACAAAATCTGCGGCAAAAGAAGATGGAAAATCTACATCCTGAATGGGGAGCTGGGTGAGTCTTGCCTGCGGATAAATAGTCACTTAGAGAGCTCCAAGCTGTTTGATAACAGCCTGCCAGCGGACAAGCTTCTTTTCTGATTCTTCAACGATCGATACGATGTGTCCGAGGTTGTCGAACGGTTTGAGAAGGAAATCGTTGGCACCGTTTTCAAGAGCTGCGATGACTCTGTCGGTCGTAGCGTAAGCGCTCATCATGATGATCTGCGTAAGGCCGTTGACCTCTTTCATCATGCTGAGAGCGGAAAGACCGTCGATGGTCGGCATCGTGATGTCGACAAGGGCGATGTGGACGATATTGTTTCTCATGTATTCGATCGCTGCAGACGGATTCGTGTATGTAACGACATTGTATCCTTTGTCTTCAAGAAGTCTGCGGAGGCTGGAAAGGATGCTCTCTTCGTCATCAATGATAAGGACGTTTATGTTTTTCTTGTTCATAGTTGCCTCCAAGCCTTAGAAGTTAAAGAAAGTCTTAACAATATTTCTGGAATCGAGCATTTTTACGATCGATTTGTAGTTGTTCCAGAAATAGATCTTTTCAGCGTAGTCGGAAACCGATTTCTCGTTCAGCGAGATCGTGTCGATAACTTTTACAAGAACTCTGAAACCTGTTTTCTCGTAGATGTAGTTGCTGAGATCCTTTACCGGGAAAGAGTGGGCGAGCACTGTGAGAACGACATTGTTCCTGAGGTAGGATACAAAGCCTGCAAGTGTCTTCGGAGCAAATTCCTCGATGAAAGCCGCGCCGCATTTCATGATCTTGTTGATGGTTTTTTCTTCTTCTTTGAAAAGATTGACTATCGGTTCGTAAAGGAAGTGCTTATCGTTAAGATTGTAGTGATAAGCGTTGCCGACTTGTTCTCTCAAAACAAGACCGGTTTCGATAAGGAAATCGAGAGCCTTCTTGTTTGAGTTTGGATTTGTGCTGCTGAGAACGGCGATCTTTCTTCCTGTGTAATTCTGTTTGTTCACAAGAATTCTGATGATGTCTACTTTAGCTCTTGATCCGAGCAAGTAGGAAAGCGGTAAATAAGTCATAATGACCTCCTATAAAAAAATGTTTTGGTTAAAGGAACTCAAAAACATGAAATTATAGAGAGTGAAAAAATTAAGTCAAAGAAAAATATACAAAAAACGGCGATTTTCCGAAATAAATAAAACAAACTTGATCCCGGAATGTGAATTGTGTATCAAAAAAGGGCTTTTTCCAGCTTAGAGTATCAGCATACAGTCTCCGTATGAATAGAAACGGTATCTGTTTTCAACAGCCTCTCTGTACGCTTCCATGACGAACTCCCTGCCTGCAAAAGCCGATATCATCATAAGGAGCGTGCTGCACGGAAGATGGAAATTCGTGAGTATCGCATCGGTAAAGCGAAATTCGTATCCCGGATAGATGAAGATCCCGGTCTCTTTGTCGCAAGGCCCGATCCTGCCGGGGGCAAGAGCCGCACTTTCGAGCGCTCTGACAGTCGTGGTCCCCACAGCGAGTATCTTTCTTCCCGCGGCTTTGTCGGCATTGAGGCGGGCCGCAGTCGCTCCGTCTATCACGAAATGCTCTTTATGCATCGTGTGCTCTTCGACTTTTTCGCTTTTTACAGGCAGAAAAGTCCCGAGACCGACATCCAGAACGACGTTTTCAACATGTCCGCCGGTGATCTCCCGGATCTTTTCGATGATCTCTCTGCTGAAATGGAGTCCCGCTGTCGGAGCCGCGACAGAACCTGCAGTTTCGGCGTATACCGTCTGATATTTTTCTTTGTCGTCGGGCCTGCTGTGCTTTTCGTTGCGCCTTTTCAGAATGTAGGGAGGGAGCGGGATGTCGCCGAATTTGTCGAGATAGTCTAAAAGCTCGTTTTCTCCGAGCGAGAATCTGACATCGGCGAACTGCTCGTTTCTTGACGTGAGTTCTGCTGAAAGTCCATGCGGAAAAGAGACGACTTCTCCTTTTCCGATGTGCTTCGAGCATTTGACCATCACCTGCCACGAGCCGTTCTCAAGCGCTTTGAGAAGAAGGAACTCGACTTTTCCGCCGCTCGCTCTCTGCCCGAAAATACGCGCCGGAATGACTTTTGTCGAGTTGAAGACGACAGTTGTATTGTCATCGATATGACCGGTGATCAGGCTGAAATCGGAGTGAGTTATCGACTTTGCACTTCTGTCGAGCACCATCATTTTGCCTGTGCCGCGCTCCGACGGATCGTCGGCGATCAGCTCTTCAGGGAGTTCGTAGTTGAAAATTTCGGTATCCATTTTTCCGTCCTGTAAATTATTGTAGATCTATCTTTGTTTCGTATCGGCTGAGTTCACCGCTGCTTTCAGCGCTGCCGGAGTAAAATATCCTGAGTGAAACTCCGCTGCCGGCAAATTCTTTCATCACTTTTTCTTTTGATCTGTCGTATCGCGAAGTGAAAAAGAAGATCGTGGAGGCGCTTTGCGCGGCTTCAAAAAGGGTCTCAAGGCAGCTTTCAAGAGTGTTTTCCGCATCGTTGCCTGCAAGAGCCAGCATCGCGAGGGCTCCGGCAAAACTCTTCTTTGAACTGTCGGGGATCTCGCGGCTCTCTCTTCCGACAAAAAGGACCTGCGGCAGATTGTCATCTTTCTGCATCGCGTTCAGGAGAGATGCGGCCGCCGAAAGTATCTTCTCAAAATCTTCACTGTAGCGCTCCGGGAAAAAGTTGTCGATGAACATCATCGAGCCTGAATCGACTTCTTTATAAAACTCCTTCGTCCTCAGCTGACCGCTTTTAGCGCTCGATTTCCAGTGGATGTTCCTTATCGAATCTCCGGGAACGAAATCTCTGAGGGCTTTCAGTTCAAAACCGCTTCCCGTCTCTTGAGTCTCGCGGGTCTTCTCGCTTTTTTCATTTGTCCGCCCTCCTTCGTTTTCAGGGATCTCGAACTGTTCCTTTATCTCGGGAAGAACGAGGAAACTGCCTGGGTTAGGAATGATCTTTCCTTTTTTCAGAAGTCCAAAGATCCCTTTCTGAAAGATGTATGCACCGCCGAAACTGATCTTTCCGCGTCTGTCGGGCAGGAAAGAGGCTTCAAACATGATCCCTCCTCCGGATTTTCTGCCGGTAACGGCAAATTCGGCATATTTCCCGCCCAGGTTCTTCGTGATGAGCCATTTCCAGCGGTAATATCCCATTTTCCGGTCGAAGGCGTTGCGTTTTTCTTCTCCCGGTTCTTTCGTTGCATTGAAAACTTCAAAATCGGGTATCGGAGCGGCCGGGACTTCGGTGTAAAAAAGGTTCGCGGAACTGTTCTTCACGCCTTTTTCACGCAGGATCACAGGATAAGTCATATTCTTCCCGATCGGCACGCATTCAGGCAGGAACCTTTCGAATTCAAAATCTGACCTTATGAACAAGAGGGAAAGCGCGTCGGTCAAAAGCAGCGCTATCGAGACGGCAAAAACGGCGAACAGCATGCTGACGCGGGTGTTGAGACCGAAAAAAATGAGGGCAAAAGCGCACAGAACAAGAGCCTGGCCGGTCATCGTGAATTTTCTTTCTATTTTATCGTTCAGCCTGTAAAACGCCGAAAACCACTTGTAATGCCGCTTTTTCACGATCTTACCTTCACAAAAGACCGATGATTATAACGATTCCGCCGAAAAACTCAAAGATGTGGCAGCGAAGCGCGTCTCAAAAGATTTTATTGATTTTGTCCATTTAATTTTTATTGTTTTGGATCCTGTCCGGGTGCCGCTTTTACAGCCGGACTTGTTACGATGGATCTCGGCTCCTTGGATTTGGTGTGATATGCCGGATAAAACGAAAGTCACAGGGTTCTTGAAGAAATTTCTTCCGAAGATCGATGCTTTTCAAGTGCTTGCCGTGGTGTTTTTTACGGTGCTCAACATCATTTTTCTTGTCATAGCCTCTCAGAAAAACGGCTTTTCCATAACGGATCCTGACGTCTTCTTTCATTTTACGGTAAAACTTCTTTTTGACGCAGCTTTTCTCCTTTTTTCTCTGCTTGCGCTCAAAGCCGTGTTCAGAACAGCCTTCATCCCGGCGCTGTATGTCGCTGCGAATGCGACTCTCGCCGTTGCCGACATACTGCTTTACTACTTCGGGAACACACTCGTCGAGCGCAGCCATTTCGCTCTGATCACGCCTTACAGCGTAACTTCGTTTGTTCCATGGTACGGATTTGCAGCGATATTTACGTTTGTCGCAGCGGTTTTCGCAGCCTCATTTTTCTGCATAAGAAAGATCCCTAAAGATGATCTTTTCAAAAAATCGCTGTTCTGGCTCGCGATTTGTATCCTCCTGAATCTGTTGAATATTTCCGCATCATCGCTCTTCGATAAAGACGAACGCTTCGACCGTGTCATAACCGGTTTTAGGAACGCGCAGCTATACTATGTCACGCAGAATCAGTGGATAGACTTCACTACCGACGTTATCTTTCCCGCTTTGGGCGAAAGATTCAAGGTCCTTACTCCGGTGACGGAAAAATTTGTCGGCGACTACCGCCTTTTTTCTGAGGATTTTACAGTTACGAATGACATCGCGCCATACAGAAAAACGATAAGTGACCGCGGACTGAACCTTGGAAAGAATGATGAAAAAGAGCTGGATCTCGGTGAATATTCAAGGGTCATCTATATTTTTACGGAATCGCTTTCGCTCGAAGCGCTCCCATGTTACAACGACAAAATAAAAGCTTCTTTTGCGAACAGTTTTTTCTGCCGCAGCGATATAATGGAACGCACTTTCACCAACATGACGACAAGCGGGAGTCCGACTTTGCAGGGGCTGACGGTCATATTCGATTCGCATCCGAACTACAATATTCAGGAGCCGACCGGACACAGAAATTCACTGCCGAAGATCCTGAAAAAGCACGGTTTCAAGCCGGTCTTCATCAGGAGCGCATCCAAATTTTTTGCCAACGAAAACCTTGTTTTCCAGAATATGGGGTTTTCCGAAATAATCGGCCGTGAAGACTTTTTTGCCGATGAAAACTTGAAAAAATATATCTACGGCTGGGGGCTCGAAGACAGGGTCCTTTATGATCAAGTTGTTGAATATATTAAGAAAAACCGTGATGAGAAACTGTTTGTCTCGATCCTCGGAACAGACACTCACCCCCCTGCCGGGCAGATGAGATACCTCCATCTGAAGTATCCCGAGGCTCCGAAGACAGGCAACATAAAGGACAAAGCGGCAAAACTTTGGCTTACATCCGTCGACCGGATGGATTTCGATATCGCCGGCTTTATTGAAAAACTTGATAGAGAGGGACTTTTTGACGACTCTACGCTCATCGTTGTTTCGGCAGACCATTCGTGCCCGCTAAACAATGTCACAGCGAAAATACCGGGGCATCCGCGCAGCAATCTGGCCAGGATCCCGTTCATCGTCCTGACGAAGCGGCAGCTTCCGGAGACCGATCTTGCGACTCTCTCCGACCAGACCGACATTGCGCCGACGATCGCCCACATTTTGGGTATCGAAAAGCCGGCAGGGTGGTGGGGACAGAGCCTTTTTGCTGAAAAAAGAAAGGAAAGATCGATAGGTTTTGACAAAAAATTCCTCTATTTTTCGGATAAAGGATCGACAAAAACGATAAATACCGAAAAACCGGCCGATGCTTCGGAAGAAGCGTTCCTTCTTCTGTTTGAGACTGTTTTTACGGAAAAAAGACCTTAAACTACATAGATGACACCGTCTTCACCCCAGGTGTAGACGATATTGAGGATATCGACCTTTTTGAATTTTTTCTTGAGTTCGGCAAAAGTCGCCGTTCCGTGCGAACGGATATAGTCGAAGACGGCGAACTCCTCTTCGGCAATGACTTTTGTAAAAACTGCGCCGTCAATGCGGTAGACGATCCCGTAAAGTTCTTCCTTATCGACTTCGGAAACATACTTTTTGAGGTCGATGTAACCTGTGTCGATCAGATCTTCGATGTCGTAAGAGAATTTGTCGAAAAATGCGGAGTCGTTGATGCCGAATACAGTGGTGTCGCAGATGGAATCAAGCTGGTAAGGCATTGCCACCTTGTCCTCGCTCTCGACCATGAGCGAAGTTGTGTAGAAGTGGTTGTGCTTCAAAAGATCGGAAGCGACAGGCCACAGTTTTTTCTTCTGAAAACGGTCGAAAATATACGAGAAAAACTCGTGGATATAGCTGAAAAGACGCGAATACTCGATCGTTTCGACATCGGTTACGGCAATATCGGGAGCCTGTTTTCTGATCCACTTGTTCCAGCGCAGCACGATCTCATGGCACGGCATTTCCAGACCTTTTGCGAGCATCGTGATTATCGAGACCATGCGCCCTTTGTTGTAAAGCAGGTCGATGCCGTCGGAAAGTTCATCCACTTTTTCCATGTCCTTTTTGCTGAACTGCGCGCTTTCAACGGCAAGATAGGGGTATGAATTTTCAACAGTGTAGCCGAATTCCCGCATCCTGTTGTAGATCTTTGTCCCCGGATACATCGAAAGGCGGAGAAGGTTTATCGAGATCGGCCAGAGGTTGAAGACAGTCTCAAGGTCGTTGAGAAAATCATCGTAGCTCATCCTCGGAAGACCTGCGATAATATCGATCCCGAACATAAGTGTCGGATAGTTAGCCATATACCTGATATTGGCAAGAGCCTTTTCGACATTGAATGATGTCAGAAGATTTTCGTGAACTTTCTGGTTCGATGTCTGAAGGCCGATGTTGAGGAAAACGTTCATATCCGCGAGAGTCTCGATGTCGCTCTTCGAAAGAAGGTCCGGTCTGACCTGGATCTCAAAAAGCGCATTCGGCAGATAATCGCTTATCATCGTGAGTATCTTGCTGAACTGCTGGTGGCTCAGATTTGCGATCGGACAGCCGACGGTGAGCTGGGTCACCCCTTTTTCAGCGAAGAATTTCAACTCTTTCTCAAGGTATTCGAAACTGTGATAGCGAAGGTTGCCGCCGTGTGAGAAATCAACGCAGAAATCACATTTGAAGAGACATCCGCGGGCGATCTCCCAATAGACGGAAGTCGTTTCGCTGACCGGTATCATTCCGTTGAGATAGGGTGAGGGAATAGCATCGAGATCTGCAAGGACGCGGCTCTCGCCATAGACGAAAGAGCGGCTTTCCTTGTCCTTGAAAACTATCCCCGAAGCCTTTCCGATACTTTCACCGTTCCGTTTCAGCATCGCCATTTCATAAAGCGAAAGCTCCGGTTCGTCCTGGATTATGAAGTCAAAATCCTTTTTGAGATATTCCTCAGGATTGGCGAATGTGTCGTAGCCCCAAAGCCCTTTTACGGCTTTTGTGCCGCGGCACGATTTCGCCAGTTTCATAATGTATCCGGCATTCCAGTAAAGCACTCTGAAAACGACGATATCGGCCTGCTGGTTTTCGATCGTACCGGCGGAAGTCGACATATCGTCGGTCATGTAGACGTTGACTATTTCAACATCTATTTCGTTCCACGATCTCGCTTCAACAAAAGTCTTCGCGGTAAAAACATGGTATTCCGTGTTTTTTATCACTCTTGACTTATTGACATTGACGATGGCTATCTTCATTTGAAAACCTCAAATGTTGAGAATGAACGGATCTTGTATGCGGAAAAGTTAGTTTACAGAGCTGAGGTAGCTGGAGATTGCCTTGAATTCCTTCATAGCAGCAGCGTATTCGACCTTGTCGCCTTCAGACTTGAGGACTTCGTCAAGAATAGGAGCGAATCCTTTATCCTCTGTTTTAAGAAGAGCGACCGACATAGCTTCGCGGACATAGGGTTCAGCGTGTTTCATAACAGGTTTGAGCTGTTCTTTGTAGTCGCCGAGTTTGCCGGAGTAGCCGAGCATATAGACAGCTTTTTCAACGACTGCCGGGTTCTTGTCGCCAAGTTTTGCAACATAGCATGCGTTGTCGTCTTTGCACTCTTTTGCAGCTTCTGCTCTGTCAACGAATCTCTTGAACATTTCAACTGTCTTGTTGGTCGAATCGTAGTTTACGTCAAGTCTCGATTCTGTTTTGACTTTCTTGTCCATATCGTCTTTAGAAATTTCCTGACCTACAGGAAGTTCCTTTTTAACTTTTTCAGCCGATTTCTTTTCGACGTTAGCGACATATTTTTCGCCTTCTTCGATGACTCCTTTTGCGATCCCGATGAATCTGTCAGCCATTTCCGGATCGGAAACCATTCTTGTAAGAGCGTCTGCAGCCCAAACGGTAGCTTCGTAGAAAATGATCTTTTCGTTCATTTCGTTGTATTCGGAGACCGGTTTCTGCTTGATGACTTCTTCAAGGTAGGGAAGAGCTTTCGGATCGCCGAGGATAGCGAGAGCTTCCGCGCCTTTCATCATGATCGAAATTTCCTGGCCTCTGTCTGCAAGCTTAGCCTGAGCTTTTTCCTCTTTTGAAAGCTGGCCTTTGGATTTTTTGTCGTTGGTTGCGTCTTTCGTGAACTTCTTGCTGACCATTTTGAGAAGCGTGTCGGTAGCTCTGAAGTCGCCGAATTTTGCAAGCTGGACTGCAAGGTGCTCAGCAAGGAAAGGCTGTTTCTTGTCGGTCGCAAGCTGTGTTTCGAGCTCTTTGATGACCATGTCGACTGCCTGTTTCGAACGGATGTCGGCAAGAACGATCGAAGTTTTGAGTTTGGTCGTCGTTTCGATAGAAGCGATCGTTGCCATGTATTCGTCGTCTTTCGGGCATTCGCCTTTCTTTTTAGCTTCTTCGTTGCCGATGTATTCGGGGCAGAACTGTTTCGTAGCTCTTTCCTTGTTGTCGTTCTGGATCTCGTTTACTTTCGGGTTTTCGCCGTTGTAAGCCTTGATAAGCTCTTCTTCAGCCATTTTGCCGAGTTTGATGAGCGATTTTCTTGCTTCCGGGAAAAGGCTGAATCCCTGCTCTTCGTAGAAAAGAGCTGTTACGAGCGGGCGGACAGTCGAAGGATCTCTCCATTCGCCGAGAAGACCCGCCGTGGTGTATTTTGTACCGAAATCTTCGACTTTCGAATCGAAAACTTTGAGGATCTCGGGAATAAGGTGCTTGCTTTCGTTCGGCATCTTTGCCAAAGCTTCGATGGCAGCACGTTTTGCGACAGATTCCGCTTTTTCACGCATTCCGGGAGCGAGGACTTCAGGAGTCTGGAGCGTGAAGTACTTCGCAAGTGTCGGAACTGCAGCCGGCTGTTCGAGAAGACCGAAAGCCATAGCGGCACTTTCAAGTGTCTTAAGGTTTCTTACGTTTGTCGTAGCCAGACACTCATCAACGATCTCGCTGATCCTGTCTACTGACTGGGTGCAGCCGATCTCGCCTGCCGTAAGGACAGCCAGACCTGCTTCGGGAGTTTTGTCGAGCCTGAGGAGCTTCGTGCAGGCTTTATCCATGTTCACGATCTCGCCTTTCATCTTTTTGAGCCCCTGGATAGCGTAGTTTCTCGTGTCTTTCGAGTAGAGTTTTCCAAGGTACTCGTCTTCCGGATTACATGAAACAAGCATCATTGCAACCGGAATCAAAACCAAAAGCATCAAACTTTTCAATTTCATAACAACCTCTTAAAAAAATGATGGAATTTAAAGCAACAAAAAAACATCGGCAAAGAGATTAGCAAAAAAAAATAAAATATCAAAAAATTTTGCCCTATTTTCCGAAGAAATACTCAATCGCCTTTGTCATGTAGTAATGATCGCTCGTTCCTGCGGTCTCACGGATCGAGTGCATAGCCCACATCGCGTTGCCGACATCGACCGCTTTAATGCCGAGAGCGGCTGAGGACATCGGGCCTATCGTGCTGCCTGACGGGACGTCGGAACGGTTGGCTATCTTCTGGCACGGAACTTTTGCGCCTGCGCAGAGCTGTTCAAAACACGAACTTGTTTCCGCCGTCGTCGCGTATCTGAAACTCGAGCTGAATTTGATGACGGGACCTTTGTTCATTTTCGGAGCGTAAGCGGGATCGTGCTTTTCAGGGAAGTTCGGGTGTTGCGTGTGGGCGCCGTCGGCACTGATGAGGAAGCTCTTCGAAAATGCGACGAATCTGTCGTCCGCACCTTTTGAAGTGAGTGCGACGATCCTTTCCAAAATAGTCCTCGTGAAAGAGGAATCTGCGCCCATCGGCGTCCTCGAGCCGATCTCCTCGTTGTCGTAGAAAGCCGCAACAGTCGTCGCTTTGCCGGGTTTCGCGGCAAGGAACGCTGTCATGATCGAGTGGCACATCTGCAGGTTGTCGAGTCTGCCGGTGGAGATGAACTCGTCATCGATCCCGCCGAAAGTTCCGCCCTGCAGGTCGTAGACGAAAAGGTCTGTCTGGCCGATATTTTCCGGTTTTTCGCCGATCTCTTTCGCAACGAGCGTTTTCAAAACGTTTTTTGCTTCGCTGTCAGCCGTCAGAATGACCTGGAGATGGTTCTGCGGATTGAATTCGAACCCTTTGTTCGCCTCGCGGTTCATGTGGATCGCAAGCGAGGGGATTATTGCAACGGGTCTGTTTATGTTCACGAGTTTTTCGACTTCGCCGTTTTTGCTCTTGACCATGACGCGGCCGGCGATGCCGAGATTTCTGTCAAGCCATGTGTAGACGAGCAGACCGCCGTAGATCTCGGTCGTGACTCTGACGCATCCCGCCGAAATATTTTCTGCGTTTTCCTTCAATTTGAGAAGCGGGCTGTCGGTGTGTGCGCCTGCGATCTTGAAGCCTGTGTTCACCGGAGCCTCGGTCCCGAGCCTGAATGCGATGAGTGAAGAGCTGTTTCTTCTGACGAAATATCCTTTTCCTTTAACAAGCTTCCACGGCTCGCTCTCGTCGAGTTCGGTGAAGCCGTTTTTTGTCAAAGTTTCGGCAATATTCTGCGCCGCATGGAACGCTGTCGGTGATTTGTCAATAAAATCAATTAGTTCTTGACCAAGCTGTTTGATTTCCTTCTTCATTTGCAAACTCCTTTTAAAGGTTTTTAGATAACAAAAAAACGCGGTATTTTAGAAAATCACTTATATTTTGCAAAAAAAATTCAGTGTGTTATAAGAAACGGGCTTTAATGTTTTTTAGAGGTTTTAATGGCTGTTCTGAAACTCATAGTCGAAAACGACAGAAACGAACTGAATATTTTCGAGTTCAACGGTAACCTTATCACCGTAGGGCGAAGTCCGAAAAACGATCTCGTCCTGGATGAAAGGAATGTGTCGCGTTATCACTTCCAGCTCGAGATCGTTGACGGAAGGATAATCATCTGCGACCGCGGAAGCTACAACCACACTTTTGTCGACGAGCGCGAACTTGTCGGCGAAAAGCTCGAGATCTTTGTCGGCAACGTCATAACCGCCGGCGATTACAACATTTATCTTGAACAGGACGACGAAGCTCTTCTCAGAACTGTCCAGCCGGCAGTCGAGGCTTCAGGCGTAAAGGTGGCGCAGGACAATCTTCTTCTTGCCAAGAACGGCTATCTCGGCGGAAAGATCTTCCCTCTTGCCGGAAGAGAAACTGTAATAGGTTCGCACGCAAGCGCCGATGTCTATCTTTCATCCGAAGATATCCCGCCGATACATTCAAAGATCGTTTTCGACGGCAACATCTACCTTCTTGTAAAAGGCGACTACAATGCGGACTATCCGCTCATCGTGAACGATACCGAAGTCAACTCCGTCGACATGAGGAACGGGGACGAGATCAGGGTCGGTGATTTTCTGTTCGAGTTCGTCGAGAAGGATGAGACCTATGATCCGCAGCCGTATCAGCTCGAGGCAGAGAAATCAAGAAAGGAAAAACTGAGAAAAGATATAAAAGGCAGGAAAATAAGAAGCATCAACGATGCGGAGCAGGACGAGAAGACCGAAGTCACCCGCGTGAACAGATCGGGCGCCGGCAAAAAGATCGCCATAGCTCTCGGAATTATTTTTCTTGCCGCAGCTGCCGCAGGCGCAGTGTTCTTTTTTGTCCTTTAATGCGTTGAGACGCAAGTTTTGCAAATGAAATCCTCTGTTCTGTCGATTCTTTTCATTGTTTTTGTTTTGATCTCATGTTCCGAAGACAACGCTTCTCTGCTTAACAAAGCGGGATATGAGGCTGACGGGCCGGGACTTCTGGAGGCTGTCGGAAACGATGACGAAAAGGCTCTTGACATTTTTCTGAAGATGCCTGAACTTCTCAACTTTGCCGACAGATCGGGGCGTAACGCAGTCATGACGGCATCTTCCAAAAAGGACTGCACGATGCTGAAAAAGCTGGCCGCGGCGGGCGCCAACCTTAAAATAATGGACAACTCAGAAAAAACTCCGCTTCACTATGCCGCTGCCGGAAATTCTTTCGAATGTGCCCGGTTCCTGCTTGAAAACGGCGCCGACGCAAACCTTCAGGATAATTTCGGACGTGACGCGGCAAACACTCTCGCGGCTCTTGCAGTGGAAGAGGACATCGGATTGTTCAGGATGCTCGCCGGAAAATCGACGGATCTCGAAAGGCGCGACAAAGACAAAAAGACTCTGTTTTTGATCGCGGCGGAAAAGGGGAGGCCGGCTTATGTCAGATTCCTCATTTCCGCAGGAGTTTCGCCGCTTGCAAAGGACCACAGCGGCAGAACGGCGCTCGACTATGCTGCTGAATCGCTCGAAGCCGGGCGTATTGACAGGGAGACATTCGACGAGATCGAGGCATACACACAGAAAATAAAGGAAAAATTATAGTAGAGGTGAACTGAATGGTAAAGCTGATCGCAGCATTTTCTCCGAAGGGCGGAGCGGGAACTTCAATGATAATCGCGAATCTTTCCATCTATCTTGCCCAGAAAGGAAAGAAAGTCCTTCTTATTGATGCGGCTCCGAACGGCGGGACTCTGCACGCCTATCTTAATCTTCCGACTATCGCTGTTTCCGATGAAGTCGCCGAGCATTTCTCGGTGCTGCCGCTTATCTCGACAAACTATCAGAATCTCAGCTTTTTCAGCAACCTGCAGCATCAGGGCTCGAAAATAAGCGAGCTTCTGATCCGCTGGAAAGGCGAGATGGGGCAGGGGCAGTTTGACTTTGTCTTCATCGATATGGGTTCGGTCGTGAATCCCGATCTTATGGAAGTGATCGGAATAGCGGACTATTCGCTCATGTTCATTTCGCCCGATTTCGTTTCGTTCGAGAAAAGCAACTATTTTTTCAGAGAGCTCGTCAACTACAGGCTCCGCAATCTCGAACTCAAGTATGATATCCAGCTCGAAACGCTGAACATACGGCGCGCAAAAAAGGATTATCTTTTTACATTCAGGAACCTTCTTGTGCTGCTTTCCCAGGCTATTCCGAAAAATTCCAACCAGATCGCGAACATTGAGACCGATCTCAAGATAGGCATAGTCTACAACGGCATGCGCAATTCGGCAGACAAAGAGCTCGCGCAGCTTTACCGCTTTATAATAAGCAGCAGTTTCGGCATAGACACGGACTGTATCGCTGAGATAGCTTATTCCGACCTTGTTCCGACTTCGATCGCGGCGATGAAACCTGTCGTGACCCTCGAGGCTAACTCGGAATTCATCGACGCACTTGACGATCTTGTCAGCACGCTCTCTTCGCGCCTTTTCCAGCAGAGTTCGGTCAAAAAGAAACTGCGGATAACCCCGTTCAACTATTACGAGTGGTTCGGTCTTGACCGCGGCTGCTCGACTTTTGACATCAACAACCAGTATGAAAAACTCAAAAAACTTTATGTCAGTGACAATCCGATGCTGCGCGACATCTACGAAGACAGCGACCTTTTTATCCTGAACGCGCTTGTAGATACGATCTTCAAAGAACTCAACGATCCTGAAATAAGGCGCGAGTATGACATGGATATCGCGACCCATCTTCTTTCGCTTGAAACTTCTTTTCCCGATATTTTCATCATCGGAGAAGTCATCAAAAAATACAACCGCGTGAAGAAACGCGAAGTCCTCGTCAAAAAGGACGTGTTCGGCCGGAGCGCCGAAAAGGAGGTCTCGTCTTCGGGAGACGGCGATCTTATAGATGCAAACAATATCTTCAATAAATACAGGGGTCTGCCGATCACCGGCGATCTTTTGAGAAAGATACGCGAAGAAGTCGGGATCTCTTATGAACTGATAATTTCCCGCACCAAGATCTCGAACACAGTGCTTTATGCGATCGAAAATGATATGTACAACCAGCTTCCCGCCGATCTTTATGTGAAAAATTTTGTCCAGCAGTACTGCAAAACACTGAAACTGAACTCAGCGAATACTGAATTTATCGCCTCGGGCTATATCAGATCCAAAAATGCCGAGTCGGCTGTTCCGGAACTTTCGGCTGAAGACGCTTCTCAGCAGGAGAAGGCGCATGAATCCTGATCTTTTCAAGCCTCTTTTTGAAATTTTCGCTGTGCCTTATCCCGGCGCATACATGACTATCCTCTTTTTTTCGTTTTTCATGACGCTTCCGATCATGATCTGGACTTCGAAACGCTTCAGTCTGAGCTTGAAAAAGATGATAGGAATGCCCCTTGTCATAGTTCCGTCGGCACTGGTCGTTTCAAAGATATTTCACATCCTTTTCGAAGGGATGCTGATGACTTATTTCGAAGGTCTGAAGGCAAACGGCATAAGCTATCTTTTTACCAGGATGCTCAACCCTTTTGTTGCGGGGCATGTTTTTTACGGCGGACTTTTGGGAGGATTCATTGCCGGCGCAGTTTTTACCATGATCGCCTATCCGCACGACAAAAGATCGTTCCTCAAGACCGCGGATGCCGCCTCGATATGTGTTGCGAACGGGCTTTGGCTCACACGTATCGGCTGCTTTCTTGAAGGGTGCTGCTTCGGAAGGCCGTCTCAGTTGTTCGGTATACGCTTTCCCCAAGGCTCAAGAACGATGTTCTCGCTTTTCCACATCGATCCGGATCACACGAGTCTTTTTACCGACACCCAGCCGCTGATTCCGACTCAGCTCATCCATTCGTTTAGCAACTTGGTGATATTCATCGTTTTGTTGAAACTTGCATGCTCGAAAGAAAAGAGGGGACCCGGATATATTTCGGCGATTTTCCTTCTTTCATACTCGGTGACGCGTTTTATAATCGAATTTCTGCGCTACGACATACGCGGAAGTTTTCTCATGTTTTCCACAAGCCAGTGGATCTCGATCGTTCTTTTTATCGGCGGTTTTATGCTGTTCAAAAAGACGAAAAATCCTGAAAATACGAAAAAATAGGACCTATTTTACGCAGATGACTCTGGCGGAGTAAGTTTTCCCGTTGTATATCTTGACTGTTCCGGAAGTCATGTCGGTGGTCCATGCCTGTGACGGGTATCCGGCATACGATGTAGAACTCCAGAAATAGGCAAGTATCAAACCCGGAAATTCGGAAGCCGGTCCTGAAATGGAATAATCAACAAGAGATGCGAGTTCGTTTATGTTAGGCAGCCTCCAATCTTTTTCATTTGCATATTCAAGGTTTTCACAGTATTTCAAAGCCTGTTTCCATGTCATCTCTTCGCCGAAAGTTTTGGTCCATCTCAATTCGTTTGTATAATCGTATACTATCTCCTCTCCCTCGTCTGTGGGGAAAGTTTTGAATACCGGTTTGGCAAGTTCTTCTCCTCTGACACAGCGGACATATAAAGCTGTTGAATCTTTCTGGTCGTCTTTCGTTTCTCCGTTCAGAAAATCTACTGACCAGCTCTTTCCGCTTGAACCTGAAGATGATCCTGTCCAGAAAGTCTTTACACTTGATGCCGGCAGCGGGAAATACTCGGTGTCTGCAGTTGTATGAATGGCTGGGACAGATCCGAAATTTTTGATCGTCGCAAATTCTTCCGGAGTCGGGAGACGCCAGTCATCAAAGCCGGCAAGGTTCAGATTGTTGCAGTAATTGACAGCCTCCTGTTTTGTGCATACGACCACATTTGTTCCGTCACCGTGATTCGGACATCCTTCTTCCGGAAGTTTTCTCTGCCAGATGAGTCCGGAGATATTGTCTGTTACAAGATCGTTCGTTGTCGAGAAGCTCTTGTTCAGGCAGTAGCCCTTGTTTGCGTATTGGGCATCCTGACCGAAGAAATCAGCTTCAGGAGCGGATGGGCAGCTTATTTCCTGCTTGCTGCTAAAACACTGGGTCTGACCAGTGCAGATCGTTTCCGGATCATCTTTTTCAGGGATCGAGTCTTCGTCTCCCTGTTCTTCAGTATCTGCATCGTCATCGTTGCTCGGATCGTCTTCAGGTTCGTCTGTGTCCTCATCCTGAGACTGAGAGTCACTGTCATCAACCGGGTCGGGATCGGTCTCGTGCGACTCGTCCGGAATATTGTCGTGATCGCCGGTATCGGTATCTGTGTCGTCGTCCGGCGCTGTATCTGTATTGTCGTCAGTCGTGTCACCGGTGTCGTCATCACTGTCCGGAGCGGTGTCAGCCGATGTGTCGGAATCGTCATGGATTATGTCATCGTCCAGATCTGCATAGGGATCATTTTTCCCTTTGCAGCTTATGCAGAAGACGAGTGCCGCGAAAACGAGCGTAAAGAAGAAAAATTTCCTCAGTTTCATGATTGTCCTCCTATTCAACGCAGATAACAATATTGTTGGTGCCTTTCGTATCCGTGACGACGCTTCCTGTCGAGAAATCTACGGCGTAAGCCTTTGACGGATCGGTAGCGAATGTCGTCGAAGTCCATGCTTTGCCCGCGAATCCGTATATCAGAGAACCTCCGTTTTCTCTGTCGATAAGCCACATCAGCTCGTTGACAGTCGGAAGTCTCATTTTGTTGATGCCGTTCGAGTTGTCGAAAGCGGCGCAGGTCGCAAGCGCGTTTTTCCATGATTCGCCGGTTGTGAGACTGTCAAAATGCCAGAAGGTGAAGTACATATCGTCAACTTCCCTGAACAGCATCGTCATATCGGGTGATTCAAGTATGAAAGTGCTTTCGTCATCTTTTCCCGAACATTGAAGCGCTGTGCAGCCGTTGTCTGAGTCGTCGATCGTGCGGACACATTTGATCTTCGCAGTTCCTGTTGACGGGAAGGATGTGCCGTCGGTGCTGGAGAAGACGATACCGTCGCTTGTCCAATAGGATCCGCTCGTATTGGTGAAGCCTGAGTAGAGATGTGAAGCCGAAGCGTAATCCATGATTGTCGACAACTCTGCAGCGGTCGGCAGTCTCCAGTTGGAATATCCGCCTATGTCGGTGAAGCTGCAGTAATAATCGGCTTCGGTCGCAGTGCAGGATGATGATGCTTCGCAGGTGTAATATGTCTCTTTTATTTCTGCGCTATAGATCGACGGCGTGTCGGTCTGCCACATAAGTCCTGATGCGTTGTCGACGATTATTTCACCGTTGGCAATGACTTCAAAATCGTGAGTCATATAGCTGAATTGCGGCTCCTGACCGTAGAAATCGTCGGTTTCGTTGACCGGACATGAGTCGGCGGCTGAATTGTTGTAGCACAAGATCTGTCCTGTAGTGAAGAACGGACTCGTATAGCTGTTGTCATATACACAGTTGTCAAAAACCGGCATACAGTCGGAGTCGCAGTCGGTCACCATTATGCTTTCATCTGTGGTGCTGAACTGCGGGATCATATTGCACTGGAAAGCAGATTCCATTGTTCCAGGTTCACATATTTCGTCCTTTCCGAGTTCGCCGTCGCCGCATGAAGATATGCCGCTGCATGTGAGATTGCAGTGACCGTGGTATCCGTTATTATCTTTGCCTTCATCGCAGGTCTCTTCAGGAATGCCGGCTCCGAATGATTTTATTTCGCAGCAGTTTTGTGTCACGCTTTCTGTGCAGAGAGGCAGTGTGCCGCAGTGTTCCGGATCGGATTTCTGGACTTTGCCGTCGCCGCAGTAGCCGTTAAGCGTAGGATCTCCTTTACAGAAAGGATCGCATTTGCCGTATTTTCCGTTGTCGTCGCCGTCGTCACAAGCTTCGCCCTTTTCAACGATCCCGTTGCCGCAGACTGCAGTGTTGTCGTCGCATGTCCAGTTGCAGTGACCGATCTGCCCGTTGAACTCGTAACCTTCATCGCAGACTTCGTTTACTCCTGCAGAAACTACGCAGCAGTTTTCAGTCGTGTTTTCATCGCAGAGAGGCAGCGAGCCGCAGTCTTCACGCTGTATCTTGCCGTCACCGCAGTAACCCGAGCAGTCGCTGTAACAGTATCCCTGACGGTCGTTCCATTCTCCGTCATCGCACTTTTCGCTCATTCCTTCAATGACTTCGCAGCAGTTTTCAGTCAGAGTTTCATTGCAGACAGGCCAGCTGCCGCAGTCTTCGCGCTGAGTCCTTCCGTCTCCGCAGTAAGGAGTAGGACCGCTGCATGTCGAATTGCAGTGCTCCGGAGTTCCGTTGTCGTCTCCGTCGTCGCATGTTTCGCCGTGAGTCCAGTCGATATTTCCGTCACCGCATTTCCAGGTTACGACTTCTTTGCAGGTGGTGTCGCATTTGCCGAAATCGCCGTTGTCGTCTCCGTCGTCGCACGCCTCTCCGTGAGCGTAGTCGATGTTCCCGTCGCCGCAATAGGAAGTGTTTCCTTCGATTTTCATGCATGATAACGTGCATACGTAGCACTGTTTCTTGCCGTATTCACATTCCGTAGCGCCGTTCTGATAGCCGTAATCGCACTCTTCAGGACCTCCGGTGATCTCGATGCATCCTTCGGCTCCTCCGCAGTTATCGTTCTGCCAGATACCGTCACCGCATTTGCCGGTGATTCCGGTGCAGCTGTTGTTGCATAAACCGTAACTGCCGTTTTCATCACCATCGTCGCAGTTTTCATTCGGCTGTTTTACGCCGTCGCCGCATCTTGTAATGTATGTGCAGTCACTGCTGCAGTGGAGATATGTTCCGTTCACCGCACCTTCGTCGCAGACTTCGCCGTAGTCCGTGTCGATGTTTTCGTCACCGCATCTCGGCATATATCCGTCGCAGCTGCTGTTACAGTGGTTGTATGTTCCGTTGACTCCGTCGCCGTCATCGCATGTTTCTATATCCTGTTTCGTTCCGTCGCCGCAAGAGCCTGTAACAGTCTGACAGTCTGCCGAGCAGTAGTCTCCGTCAAGATTGTTGCCGTCATCGCATGCTTCGTTGGTTTGGACTGTTCCGTCGCCGCAAGAGCCTGTAACAGTCTGACAGTCTGCCGAGCAGTAGTCGCCGTCAAGATTGTTGCCGTCATCGCATGCTTCGTTGGTCTGTACTGTTCCGTCTCCGCAATAGCCGGAACTCTGCTGACAGTCGAACGAACAGTAATCGCCGATACCTTCTCCGGCACCTACGCTCGGATCGGCATTATCGCATGCTTCGTTAAGCTGCCTCGTTCCGTCACCGCAGTATCCTGTTACAGTCTGACAGTTGTATGAGCAATAGTCGTTGTTGTCGTTGTTACCGTCGTCACAGGCTTCGTTGTCCTGTTTTATTCCGTCGCCGCAATAGCCGGTAACAGTCTGGCAGTCAGCCGAGCAGTAGTCGCCGTCAAGATTGTTGCCGTCATCGCATACTTCTCCGTTTGCCGCATCAACGGTTCCGTCTCCGCAGTATGAAGTCTCGCCGCTGCGGATCTTGCAGCTGGAGTTGCATACAGAGCAGCTTGTCTGACCGTACTCGCAGTTTATTTTTCCGTTGAGTTCCGGACCTTCGTCGCACTCTTCACCGTCAGCGCTGTCTATATTTCCGTCGTTGCAGTATCCGCTGTAGCCGTTGCAGTCACTGTTGCAGTATGGCGGATAGTTCAGTTTGTATTTGCCGTTGTTTTCTCCGCTGTCACAAGATTCATTGGTCTGCTGTACTCTGTCGCCGCAGTATCCGGTAATTGTCTGGCAGTCAGCCGAACAGTAGTCTCCGTCGACAGTATTGCCGTCATCGCAGGCCTCGTTGTCCTGTTTTATTCCGTCGCCGCAATAGCCGTTCACAGAGCGGCAGTCGTCTGCGCAATATGGGTCGTTTGCCTTGTCACAGGCTTCGCCGTTTGCCGTATCTGTCCTTCCGTCACCGCAGTAGGAAGTGTTCCCGTCGGCTTCCTTACATCCCGACGTGCAGACTTTGCAGCTTGTTTCACCGTAAGCGCAGTCGGTTATCGTTCCGTTGACTCCTTCACCGAGGTCGCAGTCTTCATTGCCGTTTTTGATGCTGTCGCCGCAGTGTTCGCCGATACCGGTGCAGTCTGATTTGCAGTAGCCGTATGTGCCGTTGAGTTCTGATCCGTCATCGCACCTTTCTCCGTTTGCTTCGTCCTTTCTGTGGTCGCCGCAGTAGTGAGGTGTTCCGTCTGCTTCCTTACATTCCAACGTGCAGACTTTGCAGCTTGTATTGCCGTAAGCACAGTCTGTCTTTCCGTTATTGGAGCCAAGATCGCATTCTTCATTGCCGTTTTTGGTGTTGTCGCCGCACGAACCTTCGATTCTTTTACAATCGCTCGAACAATACGGATCAAGAGCTGTATCGCATGCTTCGAAGCTTTGTTTTATACCGTCGCCGCACGAACCTTCGATCTTTTTGCAATCGCTTGAACAATACGGATCGAGAGCCGGATCGCATACTTCGCCAGCCTGGATCACGCCGTCACCGCAGTATCTCGGAATTCCGGGGATCTTTTTGCAGTTAGAAGAGCAGACTTCGCATCCGGTAACTGTCCCGTAAGGACAACCGGTGTTGCCGTTGAATTCGCCATTATCGCACTCTTCACCGGCGTTTGTCTGAATTTCAGAGTCGCCGCATTCTCCCAAAACGGTTTTGCAGTCGTTGGAACAGTATGCGCCGATCCCCTGCTTTCCGCCTTCGCCGGGATTTGCCTTGTCACACGCTTCAAACCACTGAACGGTACCGTCGCCGCACGAGCCGTATGATGTCTGGCAGTCGGCAGAGCAGTAGTCTCCGTTCTCGTTGTTTCCGTCATCGCATTTTTCGTATGCCGGCTGAACTATGCCGTCGCCACAGAAGACCTTGTTGGAGCATGTCGTGTTGCAGTAGTTGTACTTTCCGTTGTTTGTACCGTCGTCACACTCTTCGATTTCGATCTGTCTTTCGTTATCGCCGCACCATCCGGTGATTTCCATGCAGTCGAACGAGCAGTAGTAGGGGCTTGTGCCCTGGCCTCCGCCTTCGCCTGGATTGGCCTTGTCGCATTTTTCATTCAACTGAATTATGCCGTCGCCGCAAAAACCTGTTATTTCGGAGCAGTCGTTTGAGCAGTAAGGATCGTCTTTCGGATCACATTCCTCATTGTTCTGCTGGATCCCGTCGCCGCAGTAGCCGGTGACAGTCTGGCAGTCAGCCGAGCAGTAGTCGCCGTTCAGTCTGTTTCCGTCATCGCAGGCTTCACTGTTGTCGGTGATATTGTCGCCGCATCCTGCGAATTTGCAGTTCGTGCGGCATGTGGAGTCGTAATCGCCGGGCTCATCGCTGTTGGCAAAGCCGTTGTCGCACTCTTCACCCATTTCTGTTATGCCGTTTCCGCATTCCGGATTGTACGGGGTCGTATCACTGTCTTCATCGGGTTGCGTGTCAGTGTCATCGGGTTCGTCGTCATCGTTCGTATCGGTGTCGTCGTCCGTATCTGTATCCGCATCATGGTCTCCGGTGTCAGTGTCGGTATCGGTGTCGTCGTCCGGATTCGTGTCGTCCTGAGTGTCAGCATCGTTGTCATCGTCGTTCGTATCTTCGTCAGGTGACGGCCTGCCGCACTTTTTGTCTATGCAGAAAAGTCCGTCTTTACAGTCGTCGTTTTTTACGCACGGATCGCCGATGTTTCCTTTCTCGGTCGTCGGATCGTCATCGGGATACTCGTAATGATGGTCATCTTTACTTTCGCATGCCGCAATCGTGAAAATGAAAGCCGCACAGAGAAAAATTTTGAGAATTTTCATCAGAAACTCCTTTATTAAAACCAAAATAATTTTTAAAAAACCAAATCTATTTTAATCGGAAAAGCGGAGAAGTCCACTTTTTTGACAGATATGTCGTTATGAACTGCAAAACTTGCCAAAAAAAATCCAGTTTTTAAAATGGCGCCATGTTTGGTCGTTTTATTTTCGTCTCAATTTTATTTTCGATTCCTTTCGGGATCTTCGGGGATGCACTCTCTTTCTATGATTTTTTGCATTCCGCCACGCGCACATGGTCATCTTCAGCTCTGCCCCACAACAATGTCACATCTTTTTACCGCGACGGTGACGGTCTGGTATGGGCAGGAACAGTGGAAGGGCTTGTGCGGATAGACTCAAGATCGTCTGAAATTTTTTCTACGAATACAAGTTCTGCGATTTTAAGCAATAAAATCAACGGCTTGTCAGGGTGCACCGGCAAAGTTTTCGTCGCTTCGGCTTCAGGAATCTCTGAAATTTCTGAGTCGGGCGGAAAGGTGGAAAAACTTTTTGCGTGGCGCGGGATCTTTGATGTCGTGACGGCGCGAGACTGCACCGTTTTTGCAACTGACGGTAAAGAGATCTTTGAAATAAAAGGTAATGATATCAGTAAGTTGAGCAAAAAAACGGCTTTTCCTGAAGCACAGGTCTCTTCACTCTTTTCTGACGGTTCGGCTCTTTACGCCGGATTTGAGAACGGCGAAGTGAGGAGTCTCGGTGAAAGCGGATTTTCGGAAAATCTCTGCAGCGGCAGCTCTCTTAAGATCACGGCCGGGAAAGCGGCTGAAGGGAGGGTCTTTGTCGGGACTGAAAAAGGCGAAATCCTTGAAATTAAAGGGAAAAAATGTGAGAAGATCACTGACCCGGGGACGAAAGAGCCTGTCGAAGATATCGATTTCCGGGAAGAGACCCTTGTCTTTACATCGGCCGGAACTCTCTTTTTTGTTGAAAACGGTGCCGTGAAGCCCTGCGGAGCGTTCTGTTCCGATGTCGGCTCATCCTCGGAAGTCATGCTCGACGGCAGTTTCGTATGGCTCGCGGGCAGTCGCGGTCTTACCCTCTTTTATCCTGGAAAATTCATAACTTTGGGGCGCGAATCGGGTCTTCTGAACGAAAAAGTCTACGCGCTTTTGGAAGATCCTTCAGGTAGAGTCTGGGCCGGGACGCGCGGCGGCGGACTTTTTGTCTATGAAAATGAAACATTCAAATATGTGAAGGACAGAAAAGGCGACATCGGGCGTTTTGTCGGAGGTCTGTTCCTTAATGAAGACGGGAAGATCCTTGTCGGGACTACTGACGGCATAATTGAATTTTTGCCGGAAAAACCTAATGTTTTCCGTAGGATGCCTGTCGATAAAGGAACGGCCGTGAATGCGGTCAGTGCGATATTCCGCGACAAAAAATCGCGCCTCTGGGCAGGAGGAAGCGGAGGTTCTGTCTATCTTTACACTAAAAAAGGATGGCGCCTCATCCGGAAATTCGGTGATGATTCCGATTTTGTCTCTTCTATTGCCGAAGACACAGCGGGAAACCTTTGGTTCGCAGCTTCGAAAGGGGTCTGGCGGCTCGATGAAAATGACGAATTTCATGAAATAGATCACGAACTTGCAGCAGATGTTCCAGTCTCGCTCCATGTCGGCGGCGACGGGACCGTTTTTGTCGGAACGATGAACAGCGGGCTCATTCTGATCGATAAAAATATGAAGATCTCGCGGGTCGATTCCCGCAAAGGGCTGTGCAGCGACACGATCCTCGGGATCACTTCCGGCGATCTCGGAGAGCTCTGGTTTTCAAGCACGAAAGGGATCTTTTCTCTTTCAGAAAAAGCTGTTCTTGAGGCGGCTCGCGGCGAAAACGGCCGGGTCGGATGCAAAGTTTTCGGTTCTGATGACGGGATCAGGCGTCCCGAGTCCACCGGCGGAGTCCAGCCTTCGGTCCTGAAACGCAGGAACGGAGATCTGTGGTTCCCGACCCTTGAAGGGATCGCGGTTTTGAAGAAAAACGGGAGAAGACCTGAAAAATTTGACTCTGCAGTGCCGGAAAAAAGTGTGCCTTCTGATGATGAAATTGAAGAAAAATCAATAAGTTATGCTGTTTGGGCGGTTCTGGCCGCTTTGGCTGCCGGAATTTTGTTCTTCGCGGTGAAGAGAGGGCGCGGGACCTCTCAGACTGCTTCGCAGCCGGCTCCGATATCTCAGGGGAGCCCGGAAGAGGTGCAGTCTCCAAGCTCTCAGACTGTTTCGCAGCCGAATCCTGACCAGCCGGTCTCTCTGCAAGAGCCGGACACGCTGCCGCAGGAGAGCCTTGACGCAGAGGCGGAAGATCCCGCGGAGCTTTACGATGTTAATGCTGAAGTCGTTGAAAATACTGCTGAAAGTGAACTTTTTGACCCGGAAAAAGACGTGCCAGGAGAAAAACAGAAGTATGAAGGCTATCAGCTTGACGATGAGATCGCGGCAGCCTACGCAAAAGAGGCAAAAGATCTGATGGAAAAAGAAAAACTCTATAAAAATCCGTATCTTACTCTTCCGGAACTCGCCAAGAAGCTGAAACTTTCTGCAAACACGCTTTCCCAGGTCCTCAACGGATACTGCGGTCAGACCTTCTACAATTTCGTCAACACATACAGGCTCGAAGAGGTCATTTCGATGATGCGCGACCACAGGAACGACGACAAAAGCATCCTGAAACTTTCGATCGAGGCGGGCTTCAATTCGAAATCCACTTTCAACAACATTTTCAAAAAACAGACAGGCATGACTCCGGCCGAATTCCGGAAAAATCTCGAAAATCAAGAAAAATAGTAAAAAAACCTTCAAAAAAACGCATAAAAACAAGAAAAAAATAAAAAAATAGCAAATACTTGATTTTATTTAGCGAATATGGTATTTCTCTACACAGACGGACGTTTTTCGGAAAACTCCGGGGTTCTTTTCTACACAGACGGACGAAATTTAATTGTATTTATAATAAAAATTTTGAGTTGATTTTTGACGGAGGCTGACGTGAGAAAGACAAAAGGTTTTTCATTGATCGAGCTGATGATCGCGATGGGGGTTCTGACGATAATCGCGACTGTGGCTGTTCCCAAAGTCCAGGTGTGGAATGCGAGGAACAGAGGGCTTCAGGCAGTTATGGAACTTCTCTCCGATTTTTCAAAGGCGAGATCGGTTGCGGGATACACTGTCGTAGGCGACGATACGAACGGAGTCATCAAGATTCCGGTTAAAGTCGACGATGAGACCGGCGAATCGACAGGCGGTGACATGAATGTCTATCTCGGGATCAGGCTCCAGACGGCGATAGTCTTCGGTCTGCACGAGTATTCGATCTATCAGAAAAAGGATATGGAAAACACGGCGGCGAGCTGGCAGACATCAACACTGCTCAAGAAAAATCTGTTCTTGGATACGGTCTCGATAGAAGCTGTCAACAACGATACTGACAACGAAGGTTTCTCGAGAAGGCTCGTCTTCAATTCCAACGGCGTCGTAAAGACGAAGGCGGACGCTTTTCCGAGTTTGACTCCCGGAAAATGCGGCGGCAGCGACAACCATCTTAAACAGCTTGTCATGAGCGCGGTCGTAAGGTCAAAAATAAGCGGCACGGCCAATGACGCCATCTGGTACAGGATCGATGTCGACAAATCAGGAGAGTATTTTGTCTGCACGGCTTTTTCGGACAGCTCTTCATACAATTCTTCGATTTTTACTACTTCTGCGGCCAATCCGCTGAATATATAGGAGGAAAAGATGAATAAAATCAAAGCTTTCACTCTTATAGAAGTTATGATATCGATTTTTATTTTCACAACTTCGATGCTCGGGTATATGGCTTTTCACGCACACTCTATGGCTGTGATCTTTGACAATGAATCGGCGCAGTTTGCCCATGCTCTGGCTTTCAACCTTGTTGACGAGATCAATTCGATGTCTTTTGAATCGTTCGGCGATATGGTCGGAGATCCTACTTCCACTCCGCAGAAAACTGCACTTGTCGGAACTTCATCCCAGCTTGACTCAGTCATGACGAATTCAAAACTTTTCGGAGACAAGTTCCTCTACAGCCCCTTCAATATTCTTGGAGCACAGGATTCGACCGGATCATACAGGTTCTACAGGGCGGTCCGTGCTGACAGTTATGCCAATAAAACGCAGACTTACGCTGCCCAGGGGACTTTTCTTTCGACACTTTATCATGTCGATGTCTCAGTCTACTGGCCTAAAAAGGGCTATCCTGACAAAAACTGTTTCGCAGATTATTCCGAGGCTGCATGCAACTATCTTTCCATACCGCTGGTAAGATCCAATCATAAATATTGACGGAGTGTATGATGAAGATCGAAAAAAACAGGGCTTTTACCATTATTGAACTTATGGTGAGCATATTTCTCACCATTACGGTCATCGCCTCTTTCTATAAACTTTACGAAGCTTCGTTGAAAACCGAGAGGACCTCATCGATCAGAGTTTCTGTCAATCTTTTGGGAGAGCAGATCATGGACACGCTTGCAAATTCCATGAGACTTATCGGCTTGAACGGTGAGATAGGCGACCTTCAGACGAGCGACACTGCTTTCGGTATCCTTCGCGGAACGCCCCGGGGCGGATTGGGAAAGGATCATGTTTCGTTCACATATCTTTCTCCTTACGGTTCTCCGGTCTCAAAACTTCAGGAGGACGCTTCCGGAACGTATCCCGCGTGCACTTTCAAGATCTTCAACAGTGCTGCGTTCCATGCAAATATAAGCAAGCTTTACATCCACAACCAGCAGGGCATCTATGTTACCAAACAGATAGGGGCGCCGAGCTACAGCGGAAACAACGCGATCGTTACGGTGGAGTCTTTCGATAAGGAATGGTCGGCGGATGACGGTAAGACCTGCAAGCAGCGTTTTCCCGCGGGGACACTTGTTTCGGGTGAGGATTTCTACTACGCGCTGACTTATACATATCCGAAATCGCTCAAACTTACGTATAAAGAGCTGGATTCAAGCGGAAATCCGACAGGTGCTGAAAACGAGCTTATAAATTTTGAATATGACAATAAGGCGAACCAGACTTTTCAGATACCTTTCTTTGTTCTTGAATTCCTTAAGGAATCCATCGAAGGCGATGTTGAATCAAGGACTTGGGTCACGACTTTCTCAGCTGAAGAGAGGAACGATATCGTAGCGGTCAGGTTCGGTTTCGTCCTCCTTTCTTTAAAAGACAGAGTCACAGCCAAAGATGTCAATGCGGCTCCGTCGATGTCCAATAAATATTGTATCTTCAATAAGAATACTAATAACTGTTATGAACTTACAAATCCCAACTATACGGCTTCGGTTTTTCAGCGGGTCGTCTATCTCGCTAATTTCAGGATGCTGGAAGATCAGGTCAAAAAGTAAGAGGTGATACATGATTGAAAAAGATTCCGTGAAAAAAAGAGGTGTCGCTCTTTTCATCACTGTCCTGATGACGATGAGTCTTTCGATCATCGCTCTTGCGACGGTCGCCAGACTTTCGGAAACAGCCCACACTACGGGCAAGGATCTTCAGGACAGAAGACTTTTGGCCTATGCCTATTCCGCTGTAAACATCGTAAACGGCGAGCTGAGGCAGCTTGTCGATTCGACCTTTGAGTGCGAGGATGCATACTCCATTTCCGGCGGTATGGGCGGTAATGCTTCAACGAACGACGGAACTTTCAGATACTATCCGAGAGATATTTCGGTAACTTCAGGCGAAAAGCCGATTTTTGCATACCGTGCGGTGGCGAGAAGGCTGACCACTGATGCCAATGCCAGAATGTACGGTATCAACGGTATGAACAGCACGACGATACAATTCTCGCGTGACAAAAACGCATGTTACGATGTCACGGTCGATGTCCGTGAAATTATCGAAATCGGCAACGCCAACATTACAAAAGATGCCGCTTCCGATATCCCGGGATATACAAATTCCGGCTATTCTTTGGGTAAAATGAAGACAATAGGTTTGATAAGCTGCTTCTCAAGAGACGGCGAAAACAGGCTGTAAAGAGGTGTGAAATGAAAGAAAATGCAAGACAAAACAAATGTTTTTTTAAACCGGCATTGGTGCTTTCCGCCGTTTTATTCTTCGTTTCGGAACTTGCTGCGGCATCTGCGGGGAGCGACAGTCTCCTGGATGATGTCACCGCAATGATAACCAACGCAAAGAAACTGCCGCACACTATTTTTGTTCTTGATACATCGGAAAGTATGAACACTTTCGCATACAGCGACTATCTGGATACATGCGCTGACGGAAAGGCGAATGTCGAAAAGGCGATAATCCTCTGTGACAACGCCTACAAACAGTGCCGTAACGTCGAGGCCAATGCAAGCTGCGCTGTCGACCTTGGATGCGCCGATGTTCAGGCAAGATGCTACCAGATGAGGCAGAAACAGACCAATCTGGTCAGCTTCTGCAATAAGATCGAAACCATGTTCGCTGAGCCAGGCAGAAGAGACACGACCCATACTGCAGCCGATGCGAAGTATGTCGGTCCCTGGAATCCGAAAGAGACCTACGACGCAGATCTCTGTTTCTACGACTGGAGCCAGGACACTGACGGTGATGTTCTTAACGATACGACCTCCGGACACTGGACTAATCCTTCCGGCGGCGACAATTCCGACCGAAGGGACTGGGACTGCATAACGGACGGCAAAGACAGGATGTATGACGGAAAGGATAAAAACGGGAAGGATAAATTCTATTCCACACCTTTCTCTCAATTCACAAAAGACTACGCCTGTGATGACACCGGACACTGCACCGGCGGTCTGAGCGGATACTGGCTCAACTGGAAATACGCGACATCGCTTGATGCTGTCAAGATCATTCTTGCAAATGTCCACAGTTTTTCCTATCCGCCGAGATCGAGAGGCGCAAACGACTGCTTCGGTTCGGTGTTCTATCCGAGAAGCGCTCAGGATCCGTCTCTCTGCTATGTCGATTTTCCGACTGATATATGCGATCCGACTGATTCGAGCTGCAACGACGAAGAACGTCTCGAACAGCTTGAAGCGATACGTGCTGCGGTCGTTTCTACCTGGGATTCCGAGTATAAATTGAAAGAAAACTGTACTGATCAGAGCAATGCTGAATGTTATCAAAAGTTTGATACCGCAATATGTAAAGGCTTTTCTACTGAAAGCGGATTCTCTATTTTTCCCGAGGATGCACCGGAAGGCGGCGTATCTTCTTCCGGACACCATATATCAGGTTCTGCCTGCGGGAGATGTCTGTATTGGAACAAGGCGACAAAAGAGTTTGACGATGTGCTCTGTTCCTATTTTGACGGAAAAGATATCTCCGGAACAACTGCAACTCTTGACTCTCTGACCGCTTCTTTTACAGAAAAAACATGCTGTAAAACTTACCAGTGCACTGATCCGAAGTGCAGGGACGATGACGAACACTGCAAAAATGATTCGAGTTACTCCTGCGCTCTCGGTTATTACAGTGAATACGACCAGGACGAAAACCACTGCTGCGGAACGATATCGTGTGCGGAAGCGGGAGAGCCTCAGCTCTCTGATTCGGATTGCGACAGTTGCAAAAGCGGTGCTCCGCAGGGAAGCGACTCTGTTTCTGTAAGCGGCAATTCGGTGCAGATCATCGGTGCGCCCGGCAGCGTGACGGGCTGTGACGGTCTTAGTTACCAGAGCGACATTCCGGTCCAGGTCAAAATAAAAACTCTTTCCGGAATAAGCTCTACAGCCAATCCGCAGCCCATGGAAAGCCTGAAGATCTCGCTTTACTACATCTGCAACGGTTGCACCGGAGACGACTGTCTCAAACCGCTCGGAACATATTCCTGTACGCCGGAAACTTGCTCCGAAGGCGCAGTCGTTGCCTCCGGAACTCTCTCCGAGTGCGAAACTTCCGGATATTCGCTCCAGGCTTATCTTGAAGCGACCAGAACAGGCTGCAAATTCGCGGCGTCCGATGTCGTTGTAGATCTTGAATACACTGTTGACGGATACAAATGCGGTGCAGAACAGAGTTACGACATCCTTGATCCGACGAAGCCCTACTACGAAATCTACCGAATGGAAACTTCGGCTTCGGCTCAAAACCCGATCATAAACGAATATGAGTGCAAAACGGCTTTCTATCACAGACAGACGGCGACTGTCGACGGAAGGAGCTGTCCGAGCGCATCTCAGGCTCCGGCATTGATAAATGCTCAGAACGGCAACAACGGCAAGGTCGAATATTGTGATCCGGGTTCGGCGGAAAGAGAGACGATAGCTGTCGACCAGTGGGGTATCGCGACAAGAGTCGCATGCTCATGGCAGTGCAGAGATGCGATCGTGTATGAAGATCCGTGGAAATGCGCTTCCTTCTTCTATATGATGAACGAGACCAAATACAACGGCTTGAGCTCTGCGGCGATAAGGACCCACTGCGGTGCGGCGAAAGACAGCCCGTCAGCTCCGTGTTCCGGCAGCGACTGTAAATACAGCACCAACTGGACGGAGATGGAGCAGTGCTGTACAGAGCTTGCAAAACAGAGGAACCTCTTTACCCACCTTGAAAATCCGGAGAAGGTCACACTGTCGCACAACAACAACACTGAATGCTGGGTCAGCGGATATCAGTTCGGAACTGCGTCCAACGGAAATACGACGACGACTTCAGGATACATGGCGGAACTTGTAACCGGCCACATCAAAGAGGCGGGAAGCGGTTCATACAAACTTACGCCTTATATGACTGACGGTGCTTACTATTCGCCTTATGACGGATGGTACGAGAATGAATGTTTCTATGTCAAAGGCAAGAGCCTTGTAAACAATACATTTATAAGTGCTTTCAAAACTTCATCCGTAGCGGAAAGAAAGCCGGCATGTATCTACGACCTTATGTACAACTGGGAAGGCGAAGACTGCAACAGCTGCGGAACAGGATGCTGCGCAATAGACCTCGGTCAGCAGGACAACGGCTGCGACTATCCGCAGTTCTGGATGAAAGTCCCGATGAGCGACGGCGGACAGTATATCTTCGGAGCAAAGGATTTCTCGGCTGACAGTGACAGAGACGAGTTCCGTGCCGAAGTCAAGAAACTAAAGGCTGTCGGAGGCGCTACTCTCGGAGAGACTCTTTATGAGGCTTGGCGTTATCTCGGCGGAATGTATGCTTTGTACGATCCGAATTTTATAAACAACGGCAGCAACGAGCCTTACAAATCACCTTTCGAAAACCAGGATGCTTCCTGCTTCACGAACGAAGCTGTAATAATTTCAGGCGGACAACCTCAGTTCGACCACAACGATATCATCAGTAATTCCGAGAAAGTCGCCTCCACAAGTGTAAGCTGTTCCGATCCGAAAGCGCCTTGTGTCAAGAAAGTCGGTGAAAACCTCACCAATGCGACTCCCTACTACGAAAAAGAGTGGTATCAGACTTCGATACTGAAGGTCGCAAACTTTGTAAAAAACAACTCTTTCTGGGGTAAAGAAGAGTGCAGGACCAGTGATGCGCTCTGCAAAAATATCGTTGGTTTTGAAAATGTCGCCGGCGGCTGTCACAACAACAACTGCCGTGACGATTCGATCAACTATTCCAATGACAATGCCAACAAGCCTGTTGTCAACCATGTCCATTCCGTTGCGATAGGCGAATGGGCGCTCAGCGAATATTACGGTGTTTTCAACGACAACGCCGATTTCCTCAACAATTCGCTGTTGAAACAGGTCGCGTCTCAGACCGGCGGCTATTACTACGGTCTTACTACCGAGACCCCGAGCAGTTCCGGAACAGGTGACGGAGGAACATTCAACACTCTGACCGAACTCTTCGGCGATCTTATGACTAAACCGCAGCCGACAGATGTCGTTTCAGGGCGTCCTCACTGGACTTCTTCTCTTGTCCAGCCGTTCGATGTCGAGGAAAAATACAGGGGCCCGGAAAGTTATTCTGCGGGCACTGTTCCGATCGACGGCGAAGTAAGCAGATTCTGGTTCGGAAACCTTAAAAAATATATGGTCGACGATGACAGTCAGGGCTGTTCGATAACTGACGACAACAGTGCCGGCGCAGCCTGCGGTGCATGGACAAAACAGAAGTTCGAATCAGACCGTGACTGCTTCGGCAAGGAGGATTCCGGCACCGGCTTCTCTGCTGCAAGCAGTGAATCTGCAGATTCTCTGGCTCAGTTCAAGACGCTTATGATGGGCGGCGCAGCTTACAAACTGGCGCAGAAACTTGGAAGCACCGGATCAGGGTCATGGCCTTATTTCCAGAATTCTCCGCGAAATATTTATTATGATGCGGGCGGAACTATGTCCAAACTCAATACCAAAATTACAAGCGGATCTCAGCTTTATGATGCTTTTGTCGCTGCAAGTCCGACTCTGAACTTTGTAACAGAGGAAAACGAAAGCGACGGAGAAGACGAACTCAGAAATATCAACAAGATCCTTGATTATATGGCCGGCTACGATGCTTTCGGAAGCACTGTCGATGCAAGGAAAAAGGTCAGATACAGCGCAGGAACGAGCAATGCCACGATCACGGTCGACGATCCGCTCAATATTGATTTCAACAGGCAGAACAAGATCACTATCCGTCCGCTTCTTCTCGGAGCGATAATCCACTCGAAGCCTGTCGCGGTCTACTACGAGAACTCTTCAACGACAAGGATCTACGCAGGAGCCAACGACGGTATGCTCCACGCTTTTGATGCTACAGGCGAAGAGGTCTATGCATACATCCCGAGCCCCGCACTCAAGTCTATCTCCAATTTCGGGCACAAGCAGGGCGGGATCTTCTTCAACGCTACAGTCGACGGGCCGATAACATTCTTCCATATCGACCAGAGCCATGACGGTATAATCAACGATGGGGAAAAGGCGTTCCTTATTTTCGGTTACAGACGAGGCGGAAGAGGCTACACGGTCATCGACATTTCCGATCCTGACCAGCCTAAATTCGTCCAGAACATAAACACGACCGGCGCTAACCAGGGCGGTTACAGCTTCGGCAAGGCGATGATATTCAGAAAGTGCAGCGGAACATGCAGTTATGCTGATCAACTTGACTACTATCTCGCTGTTCCCGGCGGTTACGATACCTGTCACGATCCGGCGAAACTCACTTCTGATTCGCAGAAACCTTCGTGTATGAGTTCACAGCTTCAGGGCAACTCTTTCTCGATCTTCAAGTTCAACGGTACGAAATTTAATGAAGTCGTCAAATTCAGCAAGACTTCGCCGAGCACCAGGATAGCAGAATCCGACAAGGCTTGGTTCGCAACATCGTTCGCGTCAGTCCCGTTTGTTGTCAATACAAGCGGAAAGGCAGCCGTCGATACAGAGTATGTTTACTTCACCGATCTTTCGGGAACTGTTTTCAGAGTTGATGTGACCAACAGCGATGACTCAAAATGGACTGCAAAGGTTGTCTTTGCTCAGAGGGATCCGTCGGCGGCTTCAGATCCGAACTGGTCGGAGTTCTCGAGAAGCTATACTGCGACGAACTTCTTCCCGCCGCTTGAAAGATACAACCCGGGCAACGACACCGATCTTATCCCGATCACTTTGGTAACTGGCGACGCTGCAAACCCGAAGTACATCGAACAGAGCAAATTCCTTGTTTTCTATGACAAGAAGTCCTCTTCGGAATCCGATACAGTCGCGTATAAGGCTAACGATTTCCTGCAGAATACCGACGGTTCAGGCGGCAATTCCAACCAGTTCATAACAAACAAGAGAGGCTGGAACGTCTCCTTTGCTTATCCGCCGAACATTTCTTATGAAGAGATGACTGACGCGCAGAAGGCCGAATATTCGAAGGCGGGCGAAAAAGGTATAACGGAACCGATGATAACCTACGATATTTACGGCGGAAAATCCGGAACCGCGAAAAACAGCTACACGGTTGCATGGAACACCTACATCCCGAAGAGAGCGACTCAGTGCAAGAACTTCGGAACGAGCAGCAACTACGAGAGAATGCTCCTCGACGGTTCGCAGGGACTCATCATGCCGACAGGGCTTTCAGGTGCGAACGGCTCAAGAGGTGAGTGGGATCCGTCAAAGTGCAGCTTCGACCAGAAGGATATCAGTATCGCGACCGGTGTCGGCATAATCGCTTCAAAAGACGGTTATGACCTTACTTTCGGTGCCGGTGCCGATATCTTCAGAAAGCCTGAGCTGACGGTAAAGACGAATTCGACGCATATTATCAAATGGTATGAACTCTATTAGGAGGATAAAATGAGAAAATTGCTTGCATTGATTTTTATCATTTCTTTGACTTTCCCGTTTTTCGCGGAGGAAAGGGTCGCGGGCGCGGGAAATTCCTATTCGGAGTTTCCGTTTGTTATTTTTGTCGGTCAGGTCGTAGAGGTCACTCCGTTTTCTGTGACTTTTGAGAACACTCTCTATGAAACCAAAGCTACCAATGAGAAAATAAAGAACCTTTTCACGGCTTTGAACAGAGAGGACGACTTCAGGTCTCACGGAATGGCCAACGCTCTGCGTGCGGCAAGCGTCAAAGACGGAAAAATGCGCATCACTTTCTATCTTGACAACATTCTCCTGATCTTCGACGACAATGTCACGACTTATATGCGATACATTCCCCTTTACTATCTTTTCCGCAACAATCTCGAGGATTTCAAACTCCCCGAAAAGACTATGGAATCTCTGAAAAAACAGTCTATAGATTACTATCTTTCCATACCGATGGTAGAGGAGCTTATGAAAAACACATGGCTCGCCGGAGTTTTTCAGGTAAATCCCGACAACGACAAACTTACCTATAAAAGCGCAAGAGTCTTTGACAACATTGACGAACTCAACCAGAGTGACTGGGCACAGGAATACAGGATCCCGGATATTATCAGGGCCGGTCTTGCAGTTTCGATGACGAAAGCCATCTTTATCGGGCATGAGTCTCAGACAAATTCTTTGAAAAATGTCAATATGAACAATGTCAGAAAGAAGGAAGAGGGCAAAAAACAGCATAAAAAACAGTTCGACAAACGGCAGAACGCGCCTGTAGGCAAGGAGAACTGATATGGACTGCTTGAAAACAAAAGGCTTTACGCTGATCGAACTTGCGATAGTTGTCGGCATCATCGGTATTTTGGCAGCTGTTGCGGTCCCGATCTTCTCTTCGTTCTCTGATGATGCGAAGATCGATGAGCTGCAGTCGAATATGCTTGTAGCCGCTACGGCTCAGGAAAAATATTTCATTGCGAAAGGGAAGTATGCCACCAACACGACGGATCTTCTTCCGTATGGATTTCCTGC
>JAEESW010000022.1 GCA_016290135.1 bacterium | reverse complement strand
CGACAGCGGTAGCGGTCTCGACCAGCTTTCGGGCGAGGAGCTAGCCGACGGTCGAAAGATCATTTTTGACCGTATCTCCGATCTTAGAAAGGACACACGCTTCCGCTACATCTCGGTGATAAAGAGCCGTGGTGCTGCTGCGGGCGGGACCATCGACCACAACTATTCGGAAATAAAGGCATATCCTTTCATTCCCCCTTTCGTCCGCGCTAAACTCGACAACTGTCTTGAATATTACCGCATGAAGGAGCGCTGTCTGCTTTGCGACATCGCCGATCAGGAACTTTCAAACAGGAAAAGGATAGTGGAGGAACATGACAATTTTGTTGCATTCTGCCCGTATGCAAGCCGCTTTCCGTTTGAGATAATGATCCTTCCGAAAAAACACGGGCGGATCCTGAGTGACAACCCTGTTTCGGCGATAAACGATTTCGCCAGGATCTTAAGAAGTGTCGCCGTCAAACTTAAAAACGGGCTCAATTCACCGGCTTACAACATGGTCTTCAACTATCTTCCGGTGAACAGCGGCAGCGAGGCTGAGGCCGAAAGTCTTGCGTATCACTGGCATCTTGAGATAATCCCACGCATTTCAGTGATAACTGCCGACAGTCTTGAAAACGGGATCTTTGTCAATCCGACTCTGCCGGAAGATGCTGCAGAGTTTTTAAGAAACATAAGGGAGTAGGCTATGAAGTATTCGATCATTCCGGCGGCCGGGCTTGCCACGCGCTTTCTGCCGGCCTCAAAGTGCATCCCGAAGGAGCTTTTTCCTGTTCTCGACAAGCCTGTGATCCAGTATATCGTCGAAGAGTCTGTCGAAGCCGGCGCAACGAATGTCGTTTTTGTTTCAGGCAGCGGGAAAGAGGCGATACTTGACCATTTTGACAGGATAAATCCGAAATTTCCGATAAAAAATCTCAAGGAGAATGTCCGTGAGAAAGTCGAGACGCTTGACGACATGATAGAAGTCATCTCTGTGCGCCAGAAATCGCCGCTCGGCCTTGGACACGCTGTCATGAAAGGGACTTTTGCGGTCCCGAAAGAAGAATCTTTTGCGGTGATGCTTCCCGACATGCTCATTTTTTCGGAAGGAGAAGGCACCGTGATGCGTGAGATGGGGCGTATCAGCGAAAAATACGGCTGCTCGGTCATTGCACTCATGGAAGTACCGGCAGAGACCCGCGGAATGTACGGCATCGCGGAAGGGACGAACCTGGAAAACGGTGTCATAGATATCAAAAAACTCATTGAAAAACCGGCTGACGGTGAAACAGAATCCAATCTTGCGATCCTGGGAAGATACATTTTCACGCCGAGGATCGCCGGGATCCTGAGAAATGTAAGACCCGGACGCGGAGGCGAGATACAGCTTACCGACGCTATGGTCTCGCTGCTTGCCGAAGAACGGATCCTCGGGTATGTGATCGATTCCAAGACCCGTGTTTTCGACACCGGAAACATGGAAGGCTTTGCCCTTGCAAACGCCTATGCAGCCCTTCGCAGAGTTCCTGATTTCGATAAAAAAATCACTGAATTAGTCAAAAAACAGTAGCCCGGTGCCGCTTTTCGGAAAATTCGCGGGGCTTAAAAAAGTCCGCCGTCGGCAGCCGCAGTCTCGTCGGAGTGGTCTATAAGGTTTTTGTAGGTGTTTTTGAGAATGTCGAGTTTTGTCTCTATGTCCTGAAGTTTTTCAAGCTCGAGTTTGTCGCTTTTGATGTATGACTTCGTTCCTGCGATGAGGATCTCCATCTTTTCCATTTTGTCGTTTCCGATCTTTGAATTGGCGAAGATCTGGTAAAGTTTCGGTTTCATCGTCTCAAGTTCGAAAAGATAGTTTTCGATGCTCTGAACGATCTCTTCGACCATGGTCTTTTCTGCGAGATCAAGGTAGTAGTCAGAGTTTTCTTCGATCTTTTTCTGAAGTTCCTCTTTCGTCATGTTGCCGGTGGAAGCGACTGTGATGCGCTGCGAAATGCCGGTGTCCATATCCATTGCCTGAACTGTGACGATACCGTTGATGTCGATTTCGTAAGTGACCCTGATCTTGACTTCGCCGCGTTTCGCCGGACGCAGACCGTCAAGTTCGAATTCTCCGAGGATCTCGTTTTCCGAAGCGACCGGAGAATCTCCCTGAAGCAGCAGGATCTTGGCCTTTTCCTGATTGTCGCGGGATGTTACGAAAATATCGTCCACGGAAGTCGGAACCGTCGAATTTTTCTGAATGAGGGTGTAGAACATATCTTTGCCTACGGCGATCCCGAGGTTGTGCGGAGTCACGTCAAGAAGAAGCATTCCGTCGTTGCCGGACTCTTCCTCGAGGAAGTTCGCCTGGATGGCTGCGCCGATGGCGACCGTTTCGTCAGGGTTGATGTTCTTGAGGATCTGTATGCCGGGGCAGAATTTCGCAAGTTCGTTCTGCAGGAGCGGCATTCTCGTCTGACCGCCGATGAGGATTATGCCGGCAAGATTTCCCGGCGTGAGTTCGACTTCCTGCAAAGTTTTGTCAAAAGTGTTTATCGCTTTTTGAATGAACGGAAGTGCGAGTTCCTCAAGTTTTTCTCTGGTGATCTCTGTTTTATAATGTATGAAGGAACCGTTTATCTCCGTGAGGTAGGGGATCTCGACTGTCACGCTCGTCTGGATCGTGAGGTTTTTCTTGGCTGTTTCCGCATAATCGCGAAGTCTTTGGATGACGAGCTGGTCGTCGATCTCAGGGATGTTGTATCTTGTCGTCAGGTCGTCAAGCATATAGTCGAGAAGCGTGTTCGTGATGTCTTCTCCGCCCAGGAAAGTATTGCCTGCAGTCGCTACGACATTGAAAGTGTCTTTGGAAACCTCCATGAGGGTGATATCGAAAGTTCCGCCGCCGAAATCGAAGACCGCGAGGAGTTTTTCTTCGGAGAACGATTTCGAAAAACCGTAAGCCAGCGCCGCCGCAGTCGGTTCGTTGATGATCCTGAGGACTTCGATCCCTGCGATCGCTGCCGCGTCCTTTGTCGCCTGACGCTGTTTGTTGTTGAAGTAGGCCGGAACGGTGATGACCGCTTTGGTTATTGTTTCGCCGGTGTATTTTTCGGCTATGCTGCGCAGTTCGGTCAGAATGTAGGATGAGATCTCCTCAGTCGAGAAATTTTTGCCGAGAGCGGGTATGTATATCTCAAGACCGTTCCCCTGCTGGCCGGGAATGACTTTGTAGGGGAGTGAGGGGAGGATATGGCTTATGGACGCGCTTTTGAAGTCGTGCCCGACGAGCCTTTTTATGCAGTAGACTGTGTTTTCGGCGTTCGTGAACATCTGCTGATGAGCCTGCGCACCGACGACTTTGCCTATCTCTCCGGTGAGATCGTTCTTGATGAAACTGACGATCGAAGGGATCGTCGCCTTGCCGCCGTCGTCCTTTACGACTTCCGGCTTTCCGTTCCTGATGACCGCGACGCATGAGTTGGTCGTGCCGAGATCGATTCCGATAACTGTCATTTTTACGCCTCTTAAAAAAAAGCAATATCGCGGATATGTTAATAAAAAACGCGCCAACATCAATAATTTTTTACATCAGAGGTCAGAAAAAACGGAGCGTCAGAGGTCTCGATTCTGCAAAATGCAGTAAAACTTGACAATAAAGTGCTTGCTAAGTAGGATTCTGCCGCTTTTTGTGGACGGAGTTCATCAATCTTTATTTTTATAGGAGAAAAACATGGCTATTCAGACATCGGAATTTAGAAGAGGTTTAAAGATCGAGATGGAGGGAATCCCTTATCAGATCGTTGAGATGCAGCACATTCAACAGAAGAGAAGGGCTGTCATCAAGACTAAACTCAGAAACGTTCTCAACGGTTCGATCGCTGAGTACACTTTCCTTTCCGGAGAGCGTGTCGATAGCCCGGACCTTGAGGAAAAAAACATGGAATACCTCTATCAGGACGGCGACCACTACATTTTTATGGATAACGAATCGTTCGAGCAGCTTCCGATCGACGAAAAAGTTATCGAAGATGTTATCCCGTATATGCCTGAAAACACTCAGGTTACAGTTCAGTTCTATAACGGCTCCCCGATCTCCGTCCAGCTTCCGCAGTTCATCGAGCTCGAAGTTACCGACACCGAACCCGGTTTCAAAGGCGACACGGTAACGACTTCGTACAAGCCTGCGAAAGTGTCGACAGGCGGTCAGGTCATGGTCCCGCTTTTCATTTCCAACGGTGATGTCATCAAGATCAGTACTGAAGAATTCACCTACATTGAAAGGGTAAAAAAATAATTTTTGAATAGGTAGAACATTGTCAAGTAATACTAACGGCAAATTTTTTCTCAAAGGCAAAAAGGCTGTTTCTGAAATAGAGCAGTTCGAAGAACTTATCAGAAAAAATCCGGATGACGACAGAGCATATGTCCGTCTGGCAGAGCTTTACGCAAGGGCCGGCAGAGAGACGAAAGCGATAGAAACTTACGAGAAAGTAGCCGTCATTTTCGAAAGGAAAGGTTTTCTCAACAAGGCAAAGGCCGTTTTGAAGCAGGCACTTCTTCTCAGCCCGGAACACGGGAAAATCAATGTCCTGCTTGCCGACTACGACAAACAGAGCGGTCTTGTCAAAGACGCCGCTATGCGCTACAACACGGCGGTCAATTACTATGTGAAAAACGGCAATAAGATCGCGGCAATAAACATTCTCCGCAAGATGCTGGAGCTTTATCCCGGCAACATCAACCTCACGGTCAAACTTGCGAATATGCTGATTTCCGAAGAGATGAACCACGATGCCGAGAAACTCCTGGTTCCGCTTGCAGAATCGCTGAAAAATACCGACCGTGTCAACGAGTATGTTTCCGTGCTGAAACTTCTCTATACGGCGACAGGGAACGATGCCGAGATCGGAAAGACTCTAGTCAATTTTTATCTCAAGAAAGGGAGCTATTCGAATGCTCTCATTGTTCTGCAGAAACTTGTGGTCGACAATCCGGACACGATAGAATTCCTTGAGAAGCTCGCTTTCGTTTTCGACAAACTCGGCGAAACACAGAAGCTTATCGCGATCTACAAACAGATAGCCGTCGTTCATTCCAAACACAAGAATTACGGCGAACGCGACGAGATGTACCGCAGGATCCTTGAACTTGATCCGAACGACAGGGAGGCTCTTTTCATCCTCAATGAGAATGCGAAGCTCCGCGACATCATCTCTGACAAGATAAAGGATACGACAGGTGATCTGAACCGTGAAGATTCCAAGGACGATCTCGTGATCGATATCGATCCGGCAGCGGAAAACGCGGAAGTCCCGCAGAAGATCTCCGTCCGCACGGCAGTGAAAGAAGCCCGCGCATTCCTCACCTACAAACTTTTCGACAAAGCGGTCGACAAGATAAAATCGGCTGAGGGCTGGGAGGATTCCGATGACGCCTACGACGTTCTGATCGAAGCCAATATCGAGCAGGGAAAAGTCGATGAGGCCGGCGAGCTTCTTTGTTCGCTCATAGATCTCAAACTTTCGGAGGGAAGGATCGCCGAAGCGCGTGATCTGCTCGGTGATGCAGGAGAAATGCTCGGCAAAGACGATATCAGAGTCGCAGCCCGCAGGCAGTTGATCGATGAACAGGAGAACGATTTTATCAATCCGGAATCGGATGCTGAGGGTGAATTGTTCGGCGGTATTCCGAATCTTGAGCATCCCGAAGAAGGTCAGGCTGATGTCCAGCCGGATGACGGAATCGAAAATCAGGAACCTGCCGAAAAGGCGGAAGAGGCTGCTTACGACGAATCGGCCGAACCTCCTCAGGACAGGCTCGACGAACTTGAGTTCTATATCACGATCGAAGATTTCGTCAGTGCGACCCAGCTTCTCGAAGAACTCATCGAAACTTATCCGAATTCGGCTTTCCTGAAAGAGATCAAAGCTGCTATTCCTGCAAACAAAGGAGAGTGATGTGAAAAGATTTCTGACACTGATTTTTATATTTTCGGTCATGATCCCTTTTTCCGTTTCTGCGACGATGATCAAACTCACGGTCAACTACAGCAGAAGTGATGAAAAGAGTGATCAGTACAGGGTCGATATCCGTGACGGCTATTGGAATTTTCCGGTCGTGGAAGTGCCGAAAGGCAAAGAGAGAGAGCAGTATTCTGTCATCATTGAGGGATACAACTCGACTTCCGAGGCTAAAAAGGAAAAGATCGAGCTTTCCGGTGCTGATTTCAGCCGCAGAAAACTTCTTTGCCCCAAAAGCGGCGTTATCGTTATTGAAAACACAGAGAAATTCCCGAGAAAGATCTCGATAGCACATGAAGGTGGAGAGGCCTCCTCGCTTGAGATCCAGCCTCAGTCTTCGGTCGAATATCCGTTCAATGAAGTCGGCGACTACACGATGACCGACGAGATGTTTCCGTGGAACACCGCTTCCGTCAAGGTCCTCGGAACGACTTATGTCTGGAGACTGAAAGAAGGGAGCAACAACAAAGACATTCCTGACATCGCTCCGGGAAGTTACTCTCTGAAGATTTATTATGGAACAAAAGATATTTATACCGAAGATTTTATGGTCGTCCAGAACGCAGCGCAAAGTTTTATCTACAAAATAGAAAAGGGCAGAGTGAACAATCTCAACGCTATTTCGACATCGATGGATTAAAGAAAGGAGACGTATATGACAAATTTAGGCTTGAAATTAAAGGTTTTTTTCCTGATGGCTGTAGTTATTACGGCTCTTTCCGCCGCGAATTTTATTCTCTTCAAGGATTTTATCGTTAAGATCGATGTTCAGGAAGGGGCTAAGGAAATTGCCAAACTGGCTGAGTCCGAGCTTAAAAGCAGAAATTATTCCCTGATAGGCAATTCTTTCGAGATCGCCAGACAGCTTAAAATCGAAAAGGGCAAACTTGTTTCGCAGATAGTTTCGGATAAAGAGTATGCGATAGTTGACGGCAACGGTGCTGTGATCGACGGAGCAAAAGTGATGAGTTCCTACGCAGGCATCCCCGCAGTTGAGAGAGCTTTGAAGGACGGCGTAGCTTCCGACGGTCTCTTCTCTCTTGGCAACGACCTTTATCTTATCGGTGTCGCTCCTGTTCTTGCTGAGGGAAAGGTGTTTGCGGCGGTAACTTTCGAGAAGTTCGTCAATGACCTTCTTTCGGTCTTCCCGATGGCTGTCAGAGCTTTCAAAGGCTCGGAATCCATTGCTGAAAAAGGGGGAGATGTATGGTCCGCTGTAGAAAGTTCATACGGAAAAGCGGCTCTTGATGCCGACATTGCGGCTCTTTTATCGAGCGGCGGTCAGAAAGAGCTCAACGCATGGACGAGACTTTCTGCTTTCTCGATGCCATACGACCTTGCCGGCGGCGAAAAAATCATGATCGTGACCATGACTTCCATGATACCTGGCTGGGAAAGCTACGACAAAGTTCTTTACACTGCGATCCTTTATTCGGTCGTTGCGATACTCGTCGCGCTTTTCTTCACGTTCATAGTTACTCATGAGATCGATAAGATACTCAAAAACCTCGCGTCCGATGTTTCAAGGATGAGAGTCGGTGAAAAACTCGTCCTCAAAAGGTATTCGAACGGTGCAGATATCGTTGTTTCGGCTATGAACAAGCTTATCCAGAAATACCTTGAACTCAATGAGGATGTCGAAGGTATCCCCGCTTCTCCGCTCGGAAGATCGGGAAAAGGTGCATCGGCAAAAGCTGTGGATGATTTCGATTCCGAGGCTCTGCCGGATCCTTTTGCTACAGAATCGATAGAGGATCTCAAGCCTGGTAAAGAAGATCGGGCTCCGATCCACGACACCCGGATGCCGGAAGAAGAGGCGCCGAAGTTCCAGCAGGAATCTGTCCGTGAAGTGAAACAGGAGACTTTGAAGCATGAAGTGACGCCTGAACCTGCACTTCCCGACGACGATGACGAAGATAACGAAAAGACTCAGATCGCGCCCACTCTTGGTCCCGTGGTTCAGAACCAGGCAAATCCGTTCGATGCTCTGTGGGAGGATTTCTGCAGGATAAAACGCAAACACGGTGAAACTGTCAGTGATAAGGAAAAAACGGCGTTTATAGGCAAAGTCAGAACGAACAAAGCTTCGATCATGGCAAAATACAAATGTTCTGATGTTCAGTTCTCGGTTGAGGACAAAGACGGCAAACCGGTAATAAAGGCAAAACCGATAAATTAGGTGCTTTATGAAGTTTGTATGCAATAACTGCGGATTTACGGCCGATATTCCGGAGCAGATGTCTGCCTGCCCGATGTGCGGCAGTTCGAATGTCTCCTCTTCGGCTGAAGCATCGAAATTCCCTATCGGCTCGGAAGAGCGTGCTGACGGGAACATCAGTCCGCAGAATTCAAGAGGCAGCGGTCCGACTCAGCGTGTCACTTTGACCGAAGTGAATATCGATGAGAGCCTGCCTGTCGAAAAGCCGAAGAAAAGCGGTTGCAAAGTCTGCAGGGTCTGTGTCGTGCTCGCAGTCGTGCTTCTGCTCCTTGCCGCAGCGGCTGCCGCATTCTTTTTCTTCTTTTAAATCATGAATCTCAGGGTATCATCCGGTGTCCTGAGAGGACGCTACATCAAAGTTCCTGATACAGATCTGAGGCCGACTGAAGAGAAGGTCAGAAGTGCTTTCTTCAACACTCTTTTTTCAATGATAGAGTTTGAAAACAGGAATTTCCTCGATATTTTTTCTGGTAGCGGGATCCTGGCTTTTGAGGCTATAAGTCGCGGATTTTACAAATCTTTTTTGATCGAATCAAACCCTAAGGCTGCCTCGGCCATAAAAAAGAGTGCGGATATTCTCGGTATCAAAAACCAGGTGAATGTCATAAACGCCGATGCTTTTTCTTTGAATTTCGCTGCTCTCAATGAAAAATTCAATACTATTTTTATAGATCCTCCTTACGCTTTGGGCGATAGGATGCCGGCCCTTTTGGATAAGATCGCGGATTCAGGCATCGTCGGCGAAGTTTGTGTCATCGTTGTCGAAGGAAACGCTGAGACTGCTTGGCAAAAGGCAGGCTGGAGTGTGAAAACCAAAAAGTTCGGCGGGACTTATCTTTCGATTTTCTACAACTGGGAATAGCTGGCATCTACTCTTCGCAGCGGATCTGATTTGAAAATAAATGCAGTTTTTTCAATGTTTTCTGCAATATTTGCATTTACAAATGATATGTTTCGAGTAAAATAGTCCGGTTTTGTTGGAGGAGAGAAAATGAAAAATTTAAAGTTGGTCTTAGTTTTGATGTTTTTGCTTGTCTTTGCAGCATGCTCTTCGGATGAGGATGATGCCTGTGTCACTGCGTTTGACTGTCCTAACGGTTTTTTATGCATTGATTCGGTCTGCCGTGCACCGAGTGCCGAAACCGAGAACGATCCTTCAGAGACAGACGGCGATCTGGACGATACTTCGGATCTTCCCGAACAGAACGATGCTCCGGAAGGCGAATTGCCTGACGACAGCGTTTTGCCGAGTGAAAATGACGTTGATGCCGAGGTCCCTGATGATGTTATCTCATGTCCGAATGCTTGCAGCGGTTTCGGTGACTGCGATTTTACGACTGGAAAATGCACCTGCAAGGAAAATCACAATGGTGAAGACTGTTCGGAATGCAAAGAGGGTTATCACCTTGAGGCTGAGGGTGACGATGAAGACGGAAATCCCGATATCCGCTCATGCGTAGTCAATCTGACATGCAATCCGAATCCGTGCAATAATAGCGGCTGCCGTGAAGAGGGCGATACTGTCAAATGCACATGCTCCACGTCGACTCATTCGGCCGGAAGATGGTGCGAGGGCTGTGTTGAAGGTTATCTCAAGAGCAACAGTGACGGCAAATGCAAACCCGACTGCACGAATATGACCTGCACCGCGCCGAAAGTCTGCGGGATCGATTATACGACCAACGAAGCAGGCTGCAATCAGTGCGATGAATATTATTCCGGTGCGGACTGCAAAAGCTGCGATGTAGCCCATTTCTGCGGCGAACACGCAGTTTCGTGCGTCGTCGAAAACGGCACGGAAAAGTGCGGTTGTGAGAATGGTTTTGTTTCCAACAACAATGTATGCGTCAAAGAATGTAATGCAAAAAGATGTTTTAAAGAGTATTCTTGTTCAAATTTGCTGGGCAGCACGACTACTATTGCAGGTCACTGCAATTTTTCGACCTGTGAATGCGAACAGGGCTGGCTGACAAACGGTTTGGGCGAATCTGTTGTGTGCAGTCTTTCAGATATTCCGAACAACGTCATGTGTACGGTATGCGATGTCGATAATCCTCCGGCAAACTTGAGCACTCCCGGCTGCACTGCGACCTGTCCGTCAGGATTCTGCGATGATTCTCTTTTAGGTCTTTACGGTGCCTGCTACACTGAGCCCGGTACTCACAAACTGGCCTGCCAGTGCTCTCTTTTGATGACGATGAGCGGCAGCAAGTATTATGATGAGAATCCGACAGGTATGTGTGAATAATTCAAAAATTTTCTTGACCTTTTAAATTCCAGGTATATGATCCGGCGTTAATGTTTTTTTATGAGGTGAAAAATGAAAGCGTCCAATTCTGCCGGACTTACCGAATCCCAGGCAAAAGTTCTTAAGACTATCAGCGATTTTATTGCTGAAAACGGCTTTTCTCCGACCGCGAAGGAGATCTCTGAGATCCTGCGCATCACGCAGACTTCAGTTTTTGAACAGCTTGAAAGGCTTGAGAAAAAAAGGTATATAACCCGTCAGAAAGGTGCTGCGAGAACTATCGGTATCCTTGATCAGCCTGAAAATGAAATGCCTGCACAAAAGAGCGGTGCGGTCAAACTGGTTAAAGTTCCTGTGATCGGCACTATCGCAGCAGGTGTTCCTATTTTTGCCGATGAGAATATGGAAGGGGAGATTCTTGTTGATGAGAGCAACATCGGGAAGGGCAGGTTCTTCGCTCTGCGTGTCCGCGGCGACAGTATGATAAACGCCGGGATAAACAACGGAGATCTCGTCATAATCAGACGCCAGCCTCTGGCGGAAAACGGAGACATAATCGCAGCCCTTATCGACAGCGATGCTACGCTGAAGCGCCTTTCGCTCAGCAAAGGCGAAGTCTTCCTTCTTCCGGAAAACGAAAAATATTCGCCGATAAACGTCACATGCCGCGAAGATTTCAGGATTCTCGGTAAAATGGTGACGACTGTTACGGTTTTGTGAGAAAAATCCGAAACTTCTTTTGACAACCTTGTAAATAAAGCTAATATTAGCGGTTTTTTTGTGAGGTTGACGACCATGAACTCTATTTTTAAGCGTGTGTTTGTTTTTATGTTGTTTTTCGCTCCTCTCTGCCTTGCCGCGGAGGAGACTGCCGGGACTGAGGAAGGGACTAAGCCCGGATTGAACGATGCTGCAGCGGCGTCTGCAGAAGAGACGGCTCCGGCAGAAAAGAGTGAAGAGAGCAAGGAAAAGAAAAAGGACGACGGCCGCGGTTTTGTTTTCGGTTCATACGGCAGAGTCCAGCCTGCGACAGATCTTCGCGGCGGAAGACCGAAATGGGTGAATATAGTCGGTCACGGCAGCAGGCTTGAGCAGGAAAGTTATGTCGAGCTCGATTTTGCCTATCTGTTACCGAAAATAGGCGACAACGGTCCGCTTTTCGACTTTGTCTCGACTCTTGCTTTTTCCGAATCGCTTTTCCACGACAACGGAAAATGGATCGCACTGAATACGGTCAGAAACCTGTTCGTCAGAGCGGAAAACGTTTTCTGGAAACCGCTCGGTTTCTGGGTAGGAAGCAGGATGTACCGCGGTGACGACATCTATCTTCTCGACTTCTGGCCTCTTGACGACGACAATATCTACGGCGGAGGCGTCACGCTCCACTTCGATACATGGGGGCTTGAATATTATTTCGGTTTCAACCGTCTCGAGGTCGACTGGCAGTATCAGTCGAAAGAGGTCGTTTCCGACACTTTCGGCACTGAAAGCATCACATGGATGGACAGACAGCGCATCGTCACAGGTCTCAAATATATGCAGAGATACAATATTTCCGACACTCTGGGCTTGAAGTGGAAACTTATCGGCGAATTTCAGAGAATCAGTTCAGGCGAAAAGAGCAACGATCCTCTTGATGAGGACAACTCTATTGCATATCCTGAGGATTTCGGCTGGTCTCTCGGCGCACAACTCGGATTTTTCGGCTATGCGAAGAACAGTTTTACCGATATTTTCTTCAAATATTCGGGAGGTCTCGCGGCTTACGGCCTGATGAGCGTTCCGTGGGGATTCGATTCCGATTACAAAACAAAAGATGCCCGCGAGATCCTTTTTGCGGTGACATCAAATCTTGAGATCGGCTGGTTCGGAGCGATCTTCGGCGGCTATGTCCGCTCGTTCAGGGATTCCGACGGCAACAAATACGACAACGACGATTTTGTCGAATACACTTTCTCGCTTCGTCCGCACTTCTTCATCCACGATAATTTTTACCTCGCTTTCGAAGTTTCGCACCAGCTCAAGGATATGAACGGTCTTAAGACGCTCAGCAACGGCGAGACCAAAAGCGCTGTGCCGCAGGTCACGAAATTCTCCCTCATTCCGATCGTCACTTACGGCGGCGGGAACTACGGCAGGCCTCAACTGCGTCTGGTCTATACTCTCGCACTGCAGAATGACGACGCGCGCTACTCTTACAACAAAGAAGATTACCGCGCAAAACACTCCGTTCTCCACTATTTCGGTCTCAGCGCCGAGTGGTGGTTCAACGTTGACCACAGATAAATCATAAAAAATTCAGAAAAATTTAATTATGATTATAATAACGCGTTTTTTGTTTGTTTAACTTAAGAAGGTGAAACATGAAACTGGTTAAAAAACTGCTTTTTATTTTGGTCATAGCTTTGATCGCTGTCATGATCTCATATTTTGCAAGGGTGAACGATACGAACGTTACGCTCAATCTGATTTTTGTTTCGGTTAAGGATATCCAGCTCTGGCTACTTTCGCTTTTCTGCTTCCTTGCCGGCGTTATTTTTTCGGTTCTGGCGGTATTTCTCGACATTATTTTCATGTCGGGCAAAGAAAGAAAGCTGCTTAAGGAATTGAAAAAACTCAAATCGGAGCTTTCCTCGATCCGTAACGAGAAACTGGACAATATTGATGCGTCCGATTTGTCGGAAAACAGCGGAAATCTTCCGGTAAAAGAGACTGCAAACGAAAATAAAGAACAAAATTAGGAGCTTGCTTTGTGGCTTTTTGACCGCTTCAGAAAAAAAAGCAGAAAATATACTTCGACTTACAAGTTCCCGTCTGAAGTTCAGGATTTTTTCGATGCTCTGCGCGACTGTCACCTGAATAACCGTGCAGAATATTTCGCCGAGTTGAAAAAACTTTCCGGAACTTATCCCGAGGAACCTGTTTTCTGGCTTTTTGCCGGCGATATCCTGCGTGACAAAAATCCGGAAAAAGCTCTCGAGCTTCATCGCGATGTTCTTTTCAGGCCGGTTACGACAGGTGTTTTCCGCGCTATGGTTTTAGAGCATATCGCGAGGGATTATATTGTGCTGAAGCAGAACAAAAAGGCTCTTTCTGTGCTGAAAGACGCTGTGAAATGCGCCGATTACGCTCCGGCTTCGCTTCTTCTTTCGGAAGTTTACGAGGCTGAAGGCGATTTCGACGCCGCTCTTGAGGAAATCAAAAGGTATATTTCGCTTACCGATCCTAAAAATGATGCGGTTTTGCAGCGTTTCTACGCGAGGGCGGTGAACTTTTTCTTCAGAACAAGGGCTGAAAACAAAAACGGCGCTTTGAAGTGGCTTTCCGCTTTTTCGAAAAAATGCGGAGACGATTCTCAGTCGCTTGTTGCCGACTATTTATCTGTGCTTATAAACTCAAATGCAAAGAAGAGTCTGGATCACCTTAAAAAGATCGTCGCTTTAGGGGAATATCATGAGATCCTTGCGCGTTCGCTTCTTTTGAATTTTCCTGATAGCGGCAGTGAAATAAATTATAGCGCAGACGGTGACTACAAAGAGCTTTTTCAACTGCTCTTCAACGGGAACCTCAAGTATGACGGGAAAAATTCACCTGTCGCCGCAAACACGCTCGCTGCGCAGAAGTTGAAGATCAGGAACTCGCTTTCAGGCGATCAGGATATCCTCGATGAGGTGATCCCGGATCACGCTTTGTTCGTGTGCTGCGAATGCGGCAGGCAGATCCCCGGCGGACTTCCCGTATGCCCCGGCTGCCAGAAAATTACCGGTAGAAAATTCAAAATAAATCAGGAGGCTTAAATGAAAAAACTGTTTTTTGTTCTCACTTTAGTTTCGCTGCTTTCCGCATGCGGCGGCGGTGATTCCAAGTCGAATGACGGCGGGATGAACACTGCTGGTTTTTTCGAAAGATATCTTGACACGCTCTGCAACGCCGCATCTAAATGCGCGTCCGGTTTTGTGAACGAGGAGAATCTCTCTTTCTGTCCGAGGACGATATTGAATTCAGCGAAACCTTTCGAAGCTTTTCATAAAGGTGAATCTGTAATTTTCAAGCACAAGTATGAAATGCTGGCGAACGCTGAGGAAATGGGGTGGATCTCACTCGACATGGCTCAGGCGGAAAGTTGTTTTTCTGTGATCTCGCAGATGGAGCCGTGCAATCCTCTTGATGTTCAGCTCCTCGACATTCCCGAGTGCGCCAATGTTTTCAAAGGGACAAAACAGCTCAGACAGGAGTGCAATCAGGATGAAGAGTGCAAAAACGGCTGGTGCAACATGCGCGGCGATGTCTGCCCCGGAGCGTGCGTTGACTACAAACAGCCCGACCAGACCTGCAATTCATCGCTTGACAAGTGTGTCATCGGATACGAGTGCCGTTCTTCAGGCTGCTCGAAGTCAAGTACCGGAGTCGTCAACGATCCGTGTGTGAGCAACAGTGACTGCACGACGTTCCTTTTCTGCTATGTCAAAGAGGGCGATTCTTTCGGAGTATGCCTCAAGAGAAAAAGCGAAGGTCTTGCATGCACCGACACCAACGAATGTGTAGTCGGCCTGAGTTGTGTCGACAATCTCTGCACCCGTTCGAGGATAAGCGATACTGTCGGTTCTCCGTGCGGGGTCCAGCCGGAGCAGGATGAAAACGGAAACGACATCGTTCTTGAGTGCAACCGTTTCTCGAAACTTGAGTGCGGCGCGGCGAATGTCTGCCAGAAAATGTCCGCTGATTCCAATCTTCAGTGTTCTGAATACTGTGATTCGGACAGAGGTCTTTACTGCGATTCTTCGTCGCATACATGCCAATGGCCGAAAAGCGCCGGAACTCCGTGCACCGGTGGTGAACAGTGCGCATCCCTTTACTGTGTAGCAGTTACCGGAGATGACGGCAGCGAAGTCCGTGTTTGTCAGGAACCTCAATGTCTGCCGACTTATGAAAATTAGTTCAGTCTTTGTCTTATTTTTTCTCATTTTTTCTTTTTTTTCCTGCGCCACGACCGAAAAAGTCAGGAATGATGAAGATCAGGATGTTCAGACCGAAGATAGCCCGAAGCCTGTTGAACTGAAAAAGAAAAGATCGCTTGCAGATGAGGTGATCGTCCGTGACATCTACACGAAAGAGGAGTATCCGCTGAGCAGAATAGCGCAGAAAAGCATAGTTTTTATCGAACTTTCAGCTTCATGGTGCGAGGCATGTCCTGAAATGAAGGAGACGACGGCCAAACTGGTCTCCTATTTCGGGAACCGCGTGTTTTTCATCCGTCTTTACCTTGAAAATGATATTCAGGAAGGTCAGGAATACGGCGGTGTTGTCCCTGAAATGGCGGTCGTTTCATCTCCGAAGGAACTTTCGCTCGAAAAGACCGATGTCATGCCGAGAGTCGTTGTTTTAAGCAATTCGGCAAGCGAGATAACTGCTGATATCACCGGCGCCTACCCGAGTTTGTATTATTACGGACTGCTTTCAGAACTTTGATTATCTGTCGAAATCTTTTTCAAAACCGACTTTTTGAAGAAGCCTTTCTTTGTCGAACCACTTTTCTTCGACCCTGACAAAAAGACTCAGACCCACCTGACAACCGTAGATTTCTTCGATATTTTTTCTTGCGGCGGAGCCGATCTTGCCCAAAGTCGCCCCTTTTTTCCCGAGAACGATCCCTTTCTGGCTGTCTCTCGCTACGTGGATCGTGGCATCGATCATCAGGATATCCTTTGTTCTGTGATCGTGCATCCTTTCAACTGTGACGACGACGGAGTAGGGAAGTTCCTGCGAAAGTTCGAGGAACAGTTTTTCCCTGATTATTTCAGAAACGAGGAAGTTGTCTTCCTGATCGGTCTCCATATCTTCCGGAAAAAGCTGCGGTCCCGGTTTGCAGAACTGCTTCAAGCCTTCGAGAAGTTCTTCTGTTCCCTCTCCTGTTTTGGCTGAAATTGCGTATGCTGCGGCGAATTTGAAATGCTTTTTGTAAACTGCGATCGTATCGTCGACACGCATCGGTTTGACGGCATCGGCTTTGTTCGCTACAAGGATCACCGGCGTTTTAACGGAAAGGTTTTTGAGAATGTGAGCTTCCTCGTCTCCGATCCCTTTTTCCGGGTGCTGTGTCGAAACATCGACGAAAAACAACGTGAAATCGGCATCCTGAGCGGCCGAAAAACTGTATTTATTCATCCAGTTGTTGAGGAGTTTGCCGAAATCAGTCGAGGTTATTCCGGGAGTGTCGGTGAAAACGATCTGCGTGTCTTCGGCGTTGTAGATCCCGCGTATTTTGTTTCTCGTCGTCTGCGCTTTCGGGGTGACGATCGAGATCTTCGATTTGACTACGGTGTTTACGAATGTCGATTTCCCTGAGTTCGGAACTCCGATGACTGCCGCGAATCCTGAATATTTAAGCTCGTTACCCAGCATTTTCGTTTTCCTTTTCTCCGGCGCAGTTTTTCATCATGAAGCGTTTGATCTCGTTTATGTCGGAGTATCTGCCCAAAGCGACCATCATTTTTACAAGAGTGGCCTCACGGGTCATGTCGACTGCGCTTATAAGGCCGTAGAATGCGGCTTTCGAAGCGACTTCGTAGAGGCGGAGATTGACTTTCCCGATCGGAGACTGGCTGCATACCGCGATCGGAACGCAGTTTTCCGCGGCATCCTTGAAAAGTTCCTCAAGCCCCGGGTTGTCGCTCGGGATGTTGCCGCTGCCGTAGGCTTCGATGACGATGCCTTTGACCTTTTTGTCCCTTACCATAACAGAGAAAGTCGAGAAGTCGATGCCTGGAAAAAACGGGATGATAACGACCTGTTCCATGACTCTCGTGTCTATTTCAAATTTTTCGGCCGGCTTCTGCAGGAAACGGTGTTTTTTGCTCTCCATGCCGATCCCGAGTTTTATGAGCGAGTTGTAATTCGGGCTGTAGAAAGCGTCGAAATCCCACGCATCCTTCTTTTTTGCCCGGTTCCCTCTGAAAACGGTATGATTGAAGAGGATGACGACCTCGTTGAGATCGCTGTTTATCGCCACTTCCATCGCATCGACGAGATTCATGAACGCATCGCTCCTGCGGTCGATCAAAGGAAGCTGCGCCCCTGTCATGACGACCGGTTTGCCGAGATTTTTCAGCATGAAAGAGAGTGCCGAGGCGGTGTAGGCCATCGTGTCGGTGCCGTGGATAACGACAAAACCGTCGTAAAGAGCGTAGTTTTCGGCGATATGCTCTGCGATCTTGACCCAGTGTACCGGCCTGAAGAGCGAGGAATCAAGGTTGAAAAGTTGATGCTGTGTGATCTCAGCGTCGAAAAGCGGCTTGATCTTGTCGGAAATATAGTCAAGCGCGTAATTCCCCGGGGTGAGAAACCCCTGTTCGTTCGATTCCATGACGAAAGTGCCGCCTGTGTGGATTATAAGTATTTTTTTCTGTGTCATCTCCCCCTCCTTTGCTGAGAGGAGAATTTATATAATATTTTTTTTATTGCAATATCTCTATACAAAAATCCTTTTTTTAAAATGATTTTTCAATATACTTCACCGTTATTTTTTTAAGAGGTCTCATGGAACAAAAAAAGACTTTGGCACTTTTTGATTTTGACAAAACGATCACAGATACCGACACTTTTCTTCCGTTCATGTTCTTTGCGTTCGGTCGTATCAGGACGATATCTGTCTTAGTTCTGTTTTTCCCTTATGCCTTGATCTGTCTCGCAGGTTTTATGTCGCGGAAAAGATTTAAGGAAAATATCTTTAAGTTGACGATAAAAGGGTGGACAAAAGAAAAGTTCCACGCTGTCGCACAGGATTTTTATCAAAAAAGGGTCAAAAAATTCCTCAGAAAATCAGCTCTCGACGAGATAAGGAAGCATCTCGAAAACGGTGCTGACGTTTCGCTCGTTTCGGCTTCTCCCGAAGACTGGCTGTGGCCTTTCACCGAAGAATACGGCATCAATCTGATCGGAACGAGGCTTGAAGTGAAAGACGGGATCTACACCGGAAAAATCGTCGGTCCCAACTGCCGCAAAGCGGAGAAAGTGAACAGAGTCAAAGAAGTTTACGACATCGAAAAATATTCCGATATCTATGCCTATGGTGATTCAAGGGGCGATAAAGAGATGCTCGAGATGTCAAACCATCCCAATTTCAGGACTTTTGATTAGCTTTTTTTCCTGATTTCGTCCGCGATCTTTCTTGTCATTTCGACAGGGTGATAATTTGCGAAAATGCCTGAAACTTTGAGCGCGTTTGCAGCGATAGTTGTGTTTTTGTCGACCGAATACTGCGAGAAAAGGTAGAACGGGATCTCCGATATCTCCTTTTTGTGCTTGATCGCCGCAAGAAGTCTGAGCGGAGTGATCGCGCTGTCGGTCATGTCTATGTCACAGAGGATGAAGCCGAGACGGTTCTTTTCCTCCTTGATTATCTGTGCTGCCTTTTCTATGGTCTTCGCTTTTATGACATCGACATTGACTCTTCCGAACTTGTCGGCGATGTCGTCAAGGTCGAATTTTTTCTGCGAGATAACGATAGCGGTGATCTTTTTCAGCGACGAGTTCGCTTCCGATATCTGCTGAGTCTGCTCAAGAGCTTCGATTATCCTGTCGCTGAAGAACATGGTCTCTTTCAACTGCCGGAGAGCTTCTTTCGGCGGAATATTCGAGATCCTCGTCATGAAATCGTAGGTGTTTGCAAGGAGCAGGATGAGCGAACCGATCGGGATCTCATTAAGTTTGAGCCCGCGGGGAAAGCCTTGACCGTTATAGGTCTCATACATATTTTCGAGACAGTTGAGAGCCAGTTTCGAAAGCTGGACGTCTGTGAAAAGTTTCGTGACGACCAGAGAATAATTTTTCATCTTTTCCAGACTTGTCTGATTTTTTATATCAAGGGCGGTAAGATGGACTTTCTTGCCGACATCGTGGAGGTATGCCGCGATCGTGAGGTCGTAAAGCTCGACTTCGGAAAGGTGTATTGCTTCGCCGATCTCTTTGCACAGAATCGCGACCCTTTGAGAATGAGCGAAATATTCGTCTCCACGCGCCACATCGAGAAGGTTCGAGAAGACCCTGAGAAGTTCGATCAGCTGGTTTCCCTGTTCGCGGACCCAGCTCGGCATATTGCTCATCATTGACGTCGTAACCGCGGTGACATCGAGTTTCTGGTCCGAAAGCTCTGCCTTGTTTACGATCATCGAGAAAGTTTCTCTGTTTTCCTGACGCAGCTTGTCATCGTCCATCGTGGAGATATCCTGGATCCTGTTCGCCATTTCGATGTCGTTCGGATTTTCAAGGTTGATGATGGTCTCATTTGAGAACATCCCCATGTTCTGGTTTACCTGCACAGTATTTCTGACGAGTCTGTCGAAGGCATTGACATCGTTGCTGTACTGTTTGAGGATAAGAGCTTTTATCACATTGGACGGCGCCACGACAGGAATTACGGTCTGGACTCCGTTAAGCAGGATCTTCAGCTCATCGAAAAGGACTATGTTCTGCGGTTCGTAGGTGAGAAGGGTGAGACGGTAATTGTTGATGCTGTATTTAAGCGGGAAAATGGTCCTGTCCATAGCCATTTTCACAGGAATGATGTCGGCGGGGTTCACCACAGCCATTTTTTCAAGTTTTTCGCTCGTTATATACTGCACATTGAACTGTTTCGAGAGATACTGAAGAAGTTCCGTTTCAGAAATCTTGCCGAGTTTGAACAAAATCTCGCCTAAATAAGTGGGGTGGTTTTTTTGAAAAGAGAGAGCCAAAGAAATGTCTGATTCGGAAATCAGCCCTTTATCTAAGAAGTATTCTCCGACTTTCATAGTAGCCATAGTTAGACTCCATAAAAAAACTACTCAAAAAAAAGACTGTATATTATAGTTAGGTGAAAAATAAAATCAAGTAATATGTTTTACTTATTTTTCCAATAATTTTACGGCCGCCTCATGCATTTCAAGGATGGTCTCTTCCCTGCCTGAACAGATAAGGATCTTGTCTGTGCCGCTTTTGAAGAAAAGTTCTGTTTTTTCTTTTGCCGGGAAGATGTCGAGTGCGTGCATTTCAATGTCGTCAGTCATCGAAATTCCGAGAAAACCGGTCTCTTTCCGGAGGATCTTGTCCCATTCCTGAGAGAGTGATGCGGGAAGAGGACTGATCTCCGGTAGCAGAAGATGGGCTTTCATGACAAAACCGGCCGCGTTCGCAAGTCTGCGGTAAGGAACGAGATCCTCCCTGAAAAGGTCTTCATAAGGCTTGTTTATGAGCGGGAGTTCCGAGTGCGAGTCTATGACGGTCGTTCCGTGTCCGGGAAAGTGCTTGATCACGGGAAAGACACCTGCCTCGCGCATTTTTTTGATGTAGATGGCGGCAAATTCTGAAACTGTTCCGGGATCTTCGCTGAACGATCTGTCTCCGACTATCGAATCATCTTCTCCGCTTCTGAGGTCGACATTAGGCGCCATGTCCATGTTTATGCCGATCTCACTCAGTTTTTGAGCCAGGATGCCGATCTTTTCCGCGGCAGCTTCCTTCCCGCAGGCGGCGAGTTCTTTCATTGAAGGAAGCGAGTAGTAGTCTTTCGGCAGTCTGCGGACTCTTCCTCCTTCCTCATCTATCGAGTGGAACTGTATCGATTCGAAACATTTCGTCGATCCGATAAGGCTTTGCAGCGATCCGCAGCTTTCGATGTTCCGTTTGAAATATATGATCCCGCACGGAGAGACTTCGCGCAGCATCGATATCTCGCTTTTTGTGAGCGCTGTTCCCGAAAGAGATACGAAAAACCGTCCGCCTGCTTCCTTTTTCAACCTTTCAAGTCTGGGTGATGTCATTTTTCACTCCTTAAAAAACTGTTCCGCTGAAATATAGCGAAAGGATTTTTTCATGCAAATTTTAAACTTTGTATTTTAGATCGAGTAAAGATGTCTGGTTTTTAAATTTGAATATTTTTTCTCTTGTATAATGAAATTTTAAAAAATATTTGACAAAAACTTTTTTATTGTTATTGAAAATTTTGTGGATTGATTTTTTATGGTGGGAAAATGTTCAAATTATGTTTTGTGATCCTTTTTATTTTTGTGATCTCGTGTTCGGGAAACGGCGCCGCGGATTATTCTCTGCCGGAAGAATGCGGAGGAAAGTGCCGGATGGCGCACGATATCAGTTCGTTTCAGGATGCCCTCGTTGATTCTGCGGCTGCTTTTGCAAACTGCATCTGTCTCGAAAGCGGGACCTTTGAAGGTTCCGTGACTGTTGCGAAGCCTCTCCGGCTCTTTGGGCGGAAAGACGGCTCTACCAACTTGAAGACTCTTGCTGTCATTGACACTTCAGGAGTCATGCTCAAGGATCTTTCGTTCAAAGATGTCGCAACCGGTTCTTCGGCACTTTATATCTCGGGAAGTTCGGTCGAGATCGACAATCTCTCCTTTTCGGGAATAAGGGCATCTTCCGTCTTCGGAGGCCGCGGTGTCGTTATCTCAGGCAGAAGATCCGATGTCCTGATAAAAAATTCAAAAATGGAAAAGACAGACGGGACAGGCATTCTGATAAACGGAGCCCACAATGTCCGTCTTGAAAATGTGGCTCTTTCAAAATGCGGCTTCACCGCTCTCTGGGCGCAGAACCAAAGCGGTGAAAGGGGTTTTCTTTCCGTTTCAGGCAGTCGGCTTTCGGATAACGGTGCTGCTGCGGTCGAGATCCTTGGGGACACTTTCCTCAGTATATCGGAGAGCTCGGTCGAAAATGTCATAAAACGCGATGTCATGCTTGAGAGCGTCGGTGACGGCATCGTAGTGAAGAATCCTTTTCTTGCTGCTGAAGATTCAGTCGTTGTCGAAAACACTTCAGTCAGCGGTTTTAGCAGGGCAGGAGTGATCCTTGACGGCGGTGAAGGCTCTCTTGCAGCCGGTGCGTCATTCAAAAATCTCTCTCTTTTTTCTGAAAAAGGGAGTTTCGGGCTCGTTGTCCAGAATGCTGCCGAAGATGAGGCTCTCCGCGAAGGGATCCTGAGGAACGATTTTTCGGCTGACGACATAAAGCGGGAAGAAAAACTTTTTATAATAGAGACTTTTTTTGAACTGCAATGAGATGCTTTTTGCTGGTTTTTACTGCGTTTTTTGCACTTTCCTGCGGAGGATCCGCCGGAAACGCTCCTGAGATGAACGCGGGTGACGGCGGTTTTTCAGGCGAAGCAGCGGATGAATGCGAAGAGAGGCCCGTTTCATATCAAAAGCCGTCCACTCCGGGAAAAACGGTCTTTTCAGAAATAAAAAAATACAGCAGAAATTCTGACTGTGTTCCTCTGCCTGAGGCTGAAAACGGAGAACTTGCCCTGGGCGAAGGCTGTTTCAGCGGCTGTCTGAAAGTCGGAAAAAAGCTGAAAATCTCTGGAAAAGGTGCAGAAAACACAATGATCGTCTGCAATGACACAGAGAGCGCCGCGGTAGTTGAAGTCCTTCCCGATGCCGGACTTGTCATTGAGGACGTTTCGCTTTCTGGAAGCGTGCGATGTATCTATGCAGAAAAAGGAAGCAGGACAGAGATCAGGAAAAGCGTCCTTTCGCACTGCGCGAAAGGGGGGATAAACATCTGTCCCGATGAAAGCGGATGCCGTGCGGATCTGGTGGTCTCGGATAGTTTTATAGGCGATATAGACGAGGCTCCTTCAGGGATAAGTTACGGTATCTCCTTTGGAAACGGCAGGCTGGATATTTCCGGGAGCGAGATCTCCGGAGTGAACTCTTTCGGCATAGCAGTCTGGGGAGAGAGCGGCGAAAAAAATTCGGTCAATATCGAAGATTCGCGGATCTCCGGGGTCTACGGAGGTCTCCGCAGCTACGAAGGGCACGGCTTCTACGCCGAAAATTCAGCGTCGGTGACGATAAAAAACAGTTCTGTATCCGATACTGCGGCCTCTTTTATACTGGTCTCTTCCGAAAGCGGTGAGATGGATCTGAAACTTGTCGATTTTACCGCAGAAAATATCCTTGAAACCGGAGAAGAACAGGGCGGGATCGTGCTTGACGGCAATGTGAGCGCCTGTCTGGAGAGGGTTTTGGTCGAAAACAGCAGGGGAAACGCACTCTTTTCACGCGGTGCGCGGCTTTATGCCGAGGATCTTTCCGTGAAATCGGTCTTTTCCGACGGCCTGTGCGCAAACGGTTTTGCTCTGCAGCTCGTGGACGGAAGCGAAAGTTTCATAAAACGGCTTTCTGTGGTGTCGGCTGAAAAGGCGGGGATCCTCCTTGACGGGATCTGCAGTGCCGATATCGAGGATTTCGAAATAATCTCGACAAGGTCGGACAGCTGCACATACGAATTCGGTGTCGGGGCTGCTGTCCAGGACGGAGCGTCGGTGATAATGAGGAACGGTCTTTTTTCTGATAACAGGGAAAGCGGTATTCTTGCGATAGATGCGGCTGTTTTGCTGGAGAATGTAGAGATAAGGGACACCCGCCCCCGCAGCTGCACTGAAACAGGAAACTGTCTGTTTGCTCCGGATGCCGCTTTCGGTCACGGGATCTCGCTTTATTCATCTTCTAAACTGCAGTTCGGTTCCGTGACGCTTTTCAATAACAACAACGGCTTGAACATAGCTGCTTCCGAGGTCGCGGGATTCGGTTCTAAAAGTATATTTTTCGGGAAAAATTCATCGGCTGTAAATGCGTGGGATATAGATGATCTCGGTATGCTGGATGAAAATCTCTCGAATTCCTCTTTCTGCGGCAACGGTTCGGTCTTCACTTCCGATTCCCAGCCTGTCAGAGAGGGACTCTGATTTTAAAGAGTTTTTTAACCAAAAATTGCGATGTAAAAATATTTTACAATGCTTTGCCGAGAAAAATCAATGAAATCAAGTGCTTGAAATGGCATATTTTTTGCTTATTGTTGCCGATTTTTTGTTGATTTGATTTAGGAAAAAAGATGAAAGGAAACGCTTATTACGGTAGAACCGAAAAAAATTTCGCATCAAATTTTATAGAGGATCTTGAGCCTTATTCGCCGATTTCAAGCCGCGACAAAATTGTTTCAGGTCTTTCCAACTGCGATCTTCCGCCCTTGAAACTCGACTGGAACGAATCGACTCTTCCCCCTTCGGTCGCTGTTAAAAACGCTATAATAAACGCTTTGGCATGCAATGACAATCTGCTCAACTGGTATCCCGAACTTTCGAGCAAGGAGCTCCGCCGCAAACTTGCAGCCTATTCCGGCCGTGCGATGGAGGAGATCCTTGTCACGAACGGCAGTGACGATGCCCTTGACCTCATCTGCAAGGTCTTTCTCGATCCTAAAGATGAAGTCGTAGTTCCTTTTCCGACCTATACTCACTTTCTGACTTACATCCATACTCGCGGCGCAGTTGTCAAAAAAGTCGAGACTCCTGATCCTTTCAAGCCGGACATCGCTTCCGTCCTTGAAAATATAACCCCGGCGACCAAAATGATCTATGTCGTCAATCCGAACAATCCGACGGGAGTCCTTCTTTCAAAGCAGCAGATCTCGACCCTCTGCACCATCGCGAGCCACTGCATAGTCATAGTTGACGAAGCTTACTATGAATTCGCCGGTGAAACAGTCCTTGACCTTATCGACACATACCCGAACCTGATCGTAACGAGGACTTTTTCGAAGGCGTGGGCTTTGGCCGGGCTCAGAGTCGGCTATCTTCTCACGAACCTTTCGCTCATCGCGCAGCTTTCAAAAGTGTTCAATCCGAAAAGCGTGAGTGTTCTGGCTCAGGTCGCAGCGACTGCGGCGCTTGATGACAAGCAGTATATGGAAAAATATGTCACCGATGTCAGGAACAGCAAACTCGCAATGCTCGATTTCTTCCGCAAACACGGACTTACCGCTTTCGACAGCAAGGCAAACTATATCATGGTGCAGCATCCGCATCTGCCGAAACTTCTTGAAGAAATGGAAAAGGAAAATATTTTCGTCCGCGACAGAAGCTCCTTCAAAATGCTTCCAGGATTCTTCAGAGTCACTCTGGGCGACCATCTTCAGACCGAAGATTTCCTTGAAAGAATGTCGAAAGTTCTGGAAAGAGTTTAGATCTTCCCTAAAATTTGCAGGCAGACCTTAAATTTTATAAAAAATTTTTGTATATTATATATTCTTGAGTAAGATTCCGCGTCTGTTGTTTGACTGGTGGTTGAGATGACTTCGGAAAAAATTTTCAAGAATAAAAATCTGCTTCTTGTAGTTTCGGGCGGTATTGCGGCCTACAAGTCGGTCTATCTTCTTCGAGAACTGACGAAACTCGGCGCATCGGTGCAGGTCGTAGGAACTGCCAACTCTTTGAATTTTATCGGAAGGTCGGCTTGGGAGGCTCTTTCCGGAAAAACTCCGCTTTTCGATTCTTTCGAGGTCAGGGACTCTTCCAAAATAACACACATCACGCTGGCTCAGGATGTCGATGCTGTGATCGTAGCTCCGGCTACGGCGAATCTTATTGCGAAGGCTTCATGCGGGATCGCCGATGACCTTGCCTCTACGATCCTTGCGGCGGCGACTGTTCCGGTTCTTTTCGCTCCGGCGATGAATACGGCGATGTATGAAAATCCGGCGAATCTTGAAAATATCGAAAGGCTGAAAAAGCGTGAAAACGTTCATTTCGCTGATCCGGGAAGCGGTTTTCTGGCCTGCGGAACGAGCGGAAAGGGGAGAATGGCCGAACCTGAAGAGATAATCTTCAAACTTGAAGAGATCTTTTATCCGGTCAGACGCGGCGGCGTGAAGTGGCTCGTTACCGGCGGTGCGACTCGGGAATATCTCGATCCGGTGCGCTTTGTGACGAACGGATCTTCAGGAAAAACGGGCTTCGCTGTTTCAGAAGCGGCTTTGAAATCGGGCGGAGATGTTACTTTTATCGGTGTCAACGCTGAACCTAAGTTCAATCCCGGATATTCAGTTGTCAAGACCGTTACAGCGGCAGAGACTGCAGAGACCGTTGAAAAATATGCCGGAAATGCCGATATTTTCGTGATGAGCGCCGCGATCGCAGACTATTCTCCGAAAAAAAACGCTCAAAAGATAAAAAAGGGCGAATATTCTGTAACTGCTGAATTTTTCAGGACAAAAGACATTCTTGCGGAATCGTTGAAGTGGACGAGACCGGGCGCTGTCAGGATCGGTTTTGCAGCCGAGACCGAAAATCTTGAGGAAAACGCGAGAAAAAAACTCGTGAAGAAGGGTCTCGATTTTGTTGTGGCGAATCAAGTGACTGCTGAGTTCGATCCTTTCGGTGCCGACACGAACACTGTAAAGATCGTTTTTGCGGACCGCATTGAAGAGTTTAAAAATATAGAAAAATCGCAACTTGCTGATATTATTGTTGGAAATGCCTTAAATCTGTATGAGGTGAAACGCAATGGCGGAAAAAACTAACGATAAAAACCTGACTTCGACTCAGGAAGATTACCTCGAGGCGATTCTTGAACTTACCGAAAAGAGAGTCGTTGCAAGAAACATGGAACTTTCGAGCAAACTGGGCGTACGCCGCGCTACAGTCACCAGAGCGCTCAAACTTCTGACCCAGAAAGGGCTTGTCAACCACGAAATGAACGGCTATGTCACTCTGACAGACGAAGGAAAGGCTATCGCTCAGGATATTCTTGCGCGACATGAGCTTTTTAAACATTTTTTCCGCGATATCCTCAATCTCGAAGAGGATGAAGCCGACGAAATTGCATGCAAAATCGAGCACACCGTTTCCGGGAATGCTTTGAAAAAATTCAGGCTTTTTATAAAGCGTGCCGATGAATGTGAAGGCAAGTGCCCTAATTCACTGAAGTTAAAGAAAGAAGAGAGGCTTGATTGATGGAAAAGGAATTCCTGCCGGGAGAAACTGTTCTGCTGACCGGAGAGTTTTCACCATATCTTTTTCTGATAAAGCGCGGCAGTGTCAAACTTGAAAGCAAGGACGAGAGTTTTTTGCTGTCGGAAGATGATTTTTTTGGTGAAGAGGGGTGCTTTTTCGGCAAACCGTCCCGATTCAGCGTCACGGTAGGCGAAGAGACTCTGCTTCAGCTTATGGAAAGTGCCGAAGCCGAGGAATTTTTTGCCGGAAATGCAAAGGCGTCGTTCGCCCTTTTTATGAAAAATTCGGCGAGAGCCAACGATAAGGAGGAGCCTTTGACCGAAACAGGACCTCAGCATATAAGGCTTGTTGCGGGAGTTCTTCCGTATGTCGTCGAGAAAGGCGGCGCGGATCCTGTCAACGAAGCCGGAATAGATCTTGAAACGCTTGCAGCCCAGATCGAGCTGACAACTGATAAGTTGCTGGAACTGTTGAATTTTTCAAAAGTATTCGGCTATGTGTCGCTCGTTGACGGAAAGATCCTTACCTGCGGAAAGGATAAACTATCGACACTTTTCAAAAAATACAACCGCGAGACGGTCTTTGCGGGGGCGAAAGGAGAAAAAGGGGCGGGAACGCTCTCGTTTTTGAATGTTGTAAACAAAAAGGCAAACATATAAACTAACTAAAGGGGTGTAACAATGAAAATCGTGTGTCCTCACTGCAATACGAACTATCAGATAGACGATGCCAAAGTGCCTGAAAAGGGACTTCCGGTAAAGTGTTCTGCATGCGGGAACAAGTTCAGAGTCTTCAGGGAAGGAGCGGAGAACGAGCCGGAACTTCCGGAAAGCGGGATTTCCGAAAACAGGAACGATCCATCTGACGTCGATTCCCTTTTTGACTCAATGCCGGCAAGCAGCAATCAGGCGGCGGACAATCTCGATGCCCTTCTTGACGGTGATTTCAGCGGGCAGCAGTCTGATGAAGCTCCTCAGAATGGAGAAGGATCTGAGGATGCCGGAGGGATCGATATCGCTTCATATCACGACGAGATATCTGGTGCGCAGCAGCAGTCGGATGCAGGAGGCGTTTCGCTGGGTGGCGGCGGCAGTTCAGACCTTGATCTTGCTTCGGACCGTTTCGATGAAACTGATGACAGTCTTTTTGACGACGACCCGGCGCAGAAAGATGCCGATGCGCTTTTTTCAGACGCTCCGCAGACTGGAAAGCAGTCTGATGACGATTTTGACGCTCTTTTTGCCGACAAACCTGCCGGAACTCCTTCCGATGCGGGGAAACAGGCGGCTGACGACCTTTTCGGTGACGATGCGGCCGATGATCTTTTCGGCGATGTGTCAGACAACTCCGGCAGTAAAAGCGAAGGGACCGACGATTTCCTGAAAGAGCTTTTTGGTGACGCTCCGGCGGCGAAACAGGCTCAAAATGCTCAGGGAAGCCAGAAGATCTATTTCAGAAACAAAGCCACAGGAAAAGTCACAGGTCCTGTCGATGAATCGGAAGTCGATAGTCTTATGATAAACGGCGAGATCTCCGAAGACGACGATATCAGCTACGACGGTGTGAACTGGAACGGCAGCGATGCGCCGGAAGCTGCTCAGGGAGATCTTTCATCTTCCGGACCTTCTCTCGGTCTTGATCAGGTGGACGATTCGATGGATTCCCTCCTTTTCGAGGAAGGAACCGCCATCCACAGAGAAGAAAATTCCGCAGTTGATATCAATTTCGATGATGAGAACAGCAAGGTCGAGCATGTCTATATCCCTGACGAATTCAGCGATACCGCGACTGGTGTCCAGGGCGGCTCCCCCAAAAAGGGAAAGAGACGCGGCGGCAGTCCGGCTCTTTTTTATGCGGCGACTTCAGTTGCAACGCTTGCGATCTTGGCGATAATCGCCGGCGGAGCTTACTATTTCTACTCAAAACGCAACAATTCTGCGGATATCCTCGACAATATAAGCGAGCAGATCGCTGTCAATACAGGAACTTTGGCTGATGTCAGAGAGGCTTTGGACAAAGATGTGCCGGAAGACTATATCAACAGTATCGGCATTCTGAAACAGTACATAAAGCCTGACGATTCGGCTCCGAGTGCCGTCGGTCTTGACGGTCAGGTCAAGATGAATCTCCTCATTTCATACAACAAAAAGGTGGAATCGCCGGCTTCGATAAACGATAAGATCGATTCCGCTATGAAGAATGCACAGGGGAATATCGACCTTGTAAAGGCGAAAGCGCTCTGCCTTTACGAACAGAAACAGTATGACACGGCGGCCGAGATGCTGCAGCCCTTTACCGACAAGAACGATCAGGAGGTCTTCTACATCCTCGGTTTGATCGCAAGCGGCAAGAACGATCTCGAAAAAGCGGAAAACTTTTTCAACACAGGTTTCATTCAGGGCGGCGGAAAAAGCGTGAAGATCATGTATGCTCTCGCCAATATGAAATATCAGAACGGCGACACGCAGTCGGCGATGGCTTTCATCAACAGGATAATTTCGGAATCTCCGAACTACATCAAGGCGTATCTGCTCAAATCGAAGATCCTCATGAACAGCGAGAACAGGCTCACAGAAGCTGAAAAATTCCTCAAAAATATCGACAATAATGTCATTGCCAAAGCTGAAGATTTTCAAAAAGCCGAATATTATCAGATGCTTGCATCTATGGCTTCAAAACGCGGGAATGTCAGTGAAGCGATAGGATACTACGAAAAGGCGGTCGAAATAAATCAGACTGATACTGAAGCTATAACGAAGATCGCTGATTTTTATGTCCAGATCTCCGATTCGACGAAGGCTATGGAATACTATGACATGGCCCTCAAAATAGATCCGAAGCATGCTTCTTCGATCATCGGAAAGACTGAGGTCTATGTCCTTCTCGGCCAGAAGGAAAAGATCTATCTTGAACTTGCGAAACTTGAACTCAAGACTTTGACGAACCCGGAGCTTCTTGCGAGGGTCGCGAAGATCTATTCGAATATCGGCGACAAAGCGAAGGCTATCGAATTCTATGACCTTTCGATAAAATCGGATCCTTCGTATGTCGAACCTTATATCGCGAAAGCTCAGATCCTGCTGCTTGATTTCAACAAAGTGAAAGATCTTGAACAGATAATGATCGTTCTCGAAAAACTCGGAAAAGACAGGTATCCGTATCATCTGGTAAAGGCTGTGATCGACCATAAAAATGCCGATTACAAGAGTGCGGCGGAACACTTCAAAATTGCCAATGAGAAAAATTCGGCGGGTGATGAAAGGGTATACTTCTTCTACGGCGAGTTCCTCAAAGACCAGAAAAAATATGCGGAAGCGACAAAGATGCTTCTCAAGGCCTACAAGAGCGATCCGTTGAACTATGATTATATGCAGTCCTACATCGACTCTCTCGAAAAGGAGAGAAAATGGAAAAGCGTGATTTCGGAGCTTGAGCAGAAGACTTTCGTCGAAAAGAGGATGTATAAGAGCTATGCTTCTCTGGCAAACTCCTATGCTCATGTGAAAGATTACGAAAAGGCGCTCGCTGCGATAAACCGCTCACTTGAACTCGATTCGCAGAAAACGTCGGTCTATTACCTCAAGGCAAAGATACTCTATACGATGGAGCGCTATGCCGATGCCGAAAAGGATATCGAGACGGCTGTTGTCCTTGATATGAAAAATTTCGACAATTATATGCTCTATGCAAGGATCCTCTTGAAGCTCGGAGACCACAGAGGCGCTCTGGAAAAGATAGAGGCGGCTGAAAAGCTCGACCCGGGAGATCAGGATCTTATGCTGATGAAAGGTGTCGTCCATAAAAATCTCGATGAATATCAGGATGCTATCAGATGTTTCAACAAAGTGACTGACAAATCCTTGCTGAAAGAGGCATATCTCGAGATCGGAGAAAGTTATCTCCAGCTCGGGAAACGCAGCAAGGCGATGGATTACCTCAAAAAAGCTGAAAGGTCAGGCAACCGCGCTGCAGTCAAACTGCTTGCCGGCATGTATTACGACTCCGGCGATACGAACAAGGCGATAAACTACTACAAAAAAGTTCTCGCCGGTGACAGAAAAGATGTCGATTCGATGAGCAAACTCGGTTACATTTACAAGGAAAAAGGCAGCCTTGCCGAGGCTCTCCGCTATTTCAAGCGCTGTTTGAAATATGTCGATAACTACAATGAGAAAAAAATGATCGAAGACGAGGTCTACTACATCAAACAGAATCTGCCGCCAAGCAGTACGAAGCCCAGCGAGAAGCCCGGCCGCTCTCAGAACGGTACTCCGGCTTCAAAAGCTGAGACCGAGGATCCTGAAGAAGCGACAGAAGAGGCTGAAGACCTTTACGAAGAGGGAATGTATGTTATAGATGACGATCCTGAAGAGGCGAAAAGACTTTTTCAGGAAGTTATGAAAACAGTCTCAAAGAATAATAAATTCTACAAAAAAGCTGCCAAAGCTCTTGAGAAGATCGAGAGCGAGGAAAAAAAGCGGAACGAACAGAAAGAACGGAACGAACAGAACGAAGAAGACGATGAGGAAGAGTGATGGCTAAGACTGCGATCTATCCGGGCAGTTTCGATCCTTTCACCCTCGGGCATCTCGACATCGTGAAGCGCGCCAGAACGATTTTTGACAAAATATATATCGCAATAGGTGAGAACGGGAGCAAGAAAAACCTTTTCACTCCTAAAGAGCGCAAAATGCAGATCGAAGAGATATTCAAGGACGATCCTGCGATAACTGTCATGATATTCAACGATCTTCTTGTCGATTTTGCGCGTCAGGTCAATGTGTTCACCATGATCCGCGGTCTGCGCGCCGTTTCCGATTTTGAATACGAATTCCTTATGGCCTCGACGAACAGGGCGATGGAGCCGGAGATCGAATCTGTGTTCTTTATGACTTCCGACAAATACTCGTTTCTGTCGTCAAGCATCGTCAAGGAGGTCGCTTCGAAAAACGGGACCTATCTATCCCATTTCGTTACCCCGAATGTCGAAAAGGCTTTGCTTGAGAAATTCAGGCTGATGTAGTTTGAACTTGCCGGAGTTTTAAATGTATAATGAAAAAAAACATAATTTTACGGTTTGGGTTTTTTCTGCTGTAATTCTTGTGCTGATTCTTCTGGTTGTTTTTTATAAATCAGGTGCCGGAGAGACATCTGAAAATTCCGAAGCAGCGGAAAAAACCGTTGAACAAAAACCCGCAGAACAAATGAAAACCGATGAAAAACCCGTAGAACAAAATGTACAGACGTTTCATGAAACGTCACCACAAAAAACGTCTCCGCAAAATGACGATCCTCACCGCAAAGCAGCCGAGATGCGTGAAAATGAGGAAACCGCCGGAGATGCCATACCGGAATCAAGTCCAGCGCCGCAGAAAGAAGGTGACGATATCGAATCCAGTGAGATTACGGGCGGAGTTGATGTCGAGGTCGTCAAGGACAAAGATTCGACAGCTGATGCCGAAGGCTTCCTGCACGGCAAGATCCTTCCGAAAAAGGGAATAGAAGAGGCTTTGCTCAAGGTCCCCGGACTCCAGCTGAAACATGCGATGGAAATAAGCAATGCGATCAGATACGACGTCGATCTTACTCAGATAAAGGCAGGAGAAGACTTCAAAGTGAAGTTCGACAAAGAGGGAAATGTCGAGGAATTCGTCTACTATCCCGATATCGTTACTTTCCACATTCTGAAGCGCGACCCAAACGAAAAAAAGTTGAAATATACCGCGAAACTTCTTCCGACTGAGCGCAGATTCAGGATAATCGAAGGGAAGATAGACTCGACTCTCAACGAATCACTTGTCAAAAGGGACGATGTTACACGCAATATCCGCGCCGTCACGGTCGGGATCCTTGAGTGCATCGTAAGTTTCAGCACTGACGCTCGAAAGGGCGATGAATACCGGATTTTAGTCGAAGACAGATACTATCACGGCGAAATGGTTCCGGGGTCGAAGGTGCTTTACGCTTCATACCGCGGCAGACAGGCGGGTTTCAGCGAGGCTTTCAGATATGAGGACGAAGATCCGAAATCGGCTTTCAACGCGCACTATACCGATAAAGGAAAAGCGCTTATCCCGAGCGCGATGAGGCTTCCGCTTGATACAATCCGCGTCACCAGTCCTTTCGGTATGAGACGTCATCCGATAACCGGCAAAATGACAATGCACCACGGTGTCGATTACGGCGCACCTGTCGGAACTCCGGTCTATGCGGTAGCAGCCGGTACAGTCCGTGAAACAAAAGAGACTCCGCTCGGCGGAAAGCAGGTTACGATAAAGCATGCTGACAACACGGAGACCTACTATCTTCACCTGAGCGCGTTCAGTGTCCGTCCTGGAACGATGGTTTCGGCGCGTCAGAGAATAGCTTCGGTCGGAAACACCGGAAGAAGCACCGGTCCGCATCTTCATTTAGGCATCAAAGATCCGAAGGGAAACTGGCTCAATCCGCAGAAAGTAAAGATGATTGCGACTCCGCAGCTTGACAGTAAGCGTATGCCGCGCTTCAAAAAACAGATGAAAGAGATTCTCTCTCTGCTTGAAAACACCGCCCAGTATCAGGAGTGGATGAGAAAATACAACGAAGGGCCGCAGCCGGGCGACTTCTATCAGCAGTATAAAGAATAATCGTTCAAATATCGTTAATAAAATCAACCAGTTGTCAAATTTTCCTAAGTGAAGGAAAATTTTTTCAATAAAAAATGAATTTTGTGGTACTAAATATATGTAAAGTTTGTTTTTTTAAGGAGGAAAAGATGAAAAGATTTTTGATTTTGTCAGCTGCGGTTTTCGCGATGTTTTTAGTCACAAGCTGCGGCTCGGAAAGCAGCAATGAGCCCGCAGACGGAAACGAAGATGATTTTAAGGCGGTCGATGTCGGCGAATGCCGTCACGATGAACCTGCTTTTTCTTTCAGGGACAGAATTTATACCGAACAAAAGGATGAATTTTCCTGCAAAGAGTATGTCGAAGTCACCGAAAAAGCAGAGAAAACCATTAAATTCAACTGGTTTGGCGAGATGCACTGCGGTATCGACTGGGAATACGGCTACAAAATTGAAGGAATTGAAAACAACGTTCTGAAAGTCAGCATTTTAGAGCGTGACACAGACCTTGATCTGGCTGCAGGATGTGACGATTGCTGCTATCTTATGCCGATAGAATACACCGCTTCAAGTGCAGAAGAAATCGATTCGGTCAAAACAATCGAAATCAATTACGAAGGCAAAAACCACAAAGCTGCTTTCCCGATCGACGAAGAAACAACTGAAGAACCTGCCGATACCGAAACAACAGATGATACCGAAACACCTGACGAAGAAGCTCCGGCACAGTGCGAAGACAGCGAAGGAAGGATTTACAACGAAGGTGATGTTATTTCTGACAAGTGCTTATCTGCGATGTGCAGGGACGGCGGCTGGGCGGAGGATGCCACAACTTGTTACGGTTGCTGGGGAAAAGAAATCGGCGATAAAATGGAATGGACTTGTGCCGACGGAGTCACGAAAGTCGACTGGTGTGAATGCGTCGAAGAAGAAAATCACGGCTCGGAATGGAAATGTGCCGACAGAGTTGATCTCAACTGTCCGAAAGAATAAGAGAAATAAATCATTTCTTGTAAATCTGCTGTTTTCCTAAATTTGAACTGTTTGGAATTATGATAGTTGGATTCTTTATCAAATCGGCAAATGTTTTTATTTCTATAATAAATTTTTATTGATCTGTGTTTAAAAATCAATATCATCGAGTTGACAAAAATGTTTTGTTCGGTAATGATATGGGAAACGATATTTATTTTGAATCTAATTTTAAAGAAAATGAAATAGTTTTGTATCAGCCGAATAATGCTGTTCATCTTGAGGTTAGAATCAGCAATGACTCGGTGTGGCTGACACAATCACAGATAGCCTTTCTGTTCGGTGTGAAACAGCCTGCAATTTCCAAGCATCTGAACAATATTTTCAAAAGTGGCGAGTTGGATGAAAACTCAGTTTATTCCATTTTGGAATATACTGCCTCTGACGGGAAACTTTATAAAACCAAATTTTATAATCTTGATGCCATTCTTTCTGTCGGATACCGCGTAAACAGTTTTAACGCTACGATGTTCCGTAAGTGGGCAACCAGCGTTTTAAAAGACTATCTTCTTAAAGGTTATTCCGTCAACCAACGGTTTGAACGGCTGGAAAACCGGATGAGCAAAACGGAAGAAAAAATAGATTTTTTTGTCCGCACGGCTTTGCCGCCGGCCGAGGGGATTTTCTTCAACGGACAGATTTTTGACGCCTATACATTTGTGTGCGACCTGATCCGCAGTGCGAAAAAACAGATAATATTATTCGATAATTACATTGATGACAGCGTTCTGAAAATGCTCGACAAGCATAGTGAGGGCGTTGATGTCCGCATTCTGACCAAAAGCCTTTCTCCTCAGTTACAGCTTGATATTGATAAGCACAATTCACAATATTCTCCAATAAAATTAGAAGTTTTTACCAATTCCCACGACCGCTTTCTCTGCATTGATGACGCGGTTTACCACATCGGGGCTTCGCTCAAGGATTTGGGCAAAAAGTGGTTCGCTTTCAGCAAAATGGAAATCGATACTGAGAGTTTAATGAAAAAATTATGACCTTGATTTTGGAATCTTACTTCATTTGGTTTTGTTCCGTGGAAATTGCTTCGTAGAACTGAAATGAAGCTTAATGAGCTATTTTAAGACGCAGCGGACATAACCGATATAAGGATATTCAGCACCCTTTTCATCAATTGTGGCTTTAGAGAAGAACACATACCATGCTTTTTTTTCACCTTCTGGATGAGTATAATCTTTGCCGATAAAGGTAGATGAAGACCAAATGAGGTCATAACTAAAGTAACCAAGTTTACTGTATTTGCCGGATTGATCTTTCGAACATTTACAATCTGATGATGAGTAACATTCGGACTTTGATAAACAACCGTTTTTTTCACTTACTTTACAGGCACCGCCTGGTTCCGTGTTGGGGCAGTTTTGTATAAGAGTTCTAAGTTCATCAATACTCGGCAAATGCCAGCCTGTTAAACCGTTTTCTTCAAGTGAGTTGCAATACTTGCGAGCTTCATCCCAATAAAATGCCTCACCTGAATTTGGCGATTCGTCTATTCCAACAGAGGACCATGTGAGTCCCGTATCAGGATCTTTATACGGGTTGCATTTTCCGGTTGATGTGTTGCAACCGGCCCTGCATTCTTCAAATTTGTATAAATAATAAGGGTCGTTGCCAGTACAGTAATAGGAATATTCCGTGCCGTCAGTCGGATCTTTTTTGCACTTAAAAGTCCTTTCTTTATCACATGCTTCCTTTTCCTCAACAACAGGATCATTTTTACCTGTATCGGTATCTGAATCCGAATCATTACTTAAAGTGCTGTCATCTATAGATTCGTAATCAGTTTCATCATCTTCATCAGCCCCGCATGAAATCACGGCAAACATAAAAAGTAGTGCGATCAAAAAGAGTTTTTTCATAATCTTTCTCCTATAAAATCTTTATGACAATCGTTTTAAACATTACAAACCTCGAAAAAACCGCAATATTTTAGGGGAAAATCAAATGGAAGTCAAGATTTTGCAGTATATCTGCGCTGCGGCAACAATTTTTGACTTAAAACCGGCTTTGAATAGACTTTTGCGTTCGTTTCTTTAACAACAGATTTTTTGGAGGAAATCATGTCAAAGGTTGCAGAAGCAGTTGCAAAATTCAAAAAAGTTTCGATCGATTACGATCATTCGACTCTTACGGATGACGTTAAAAACGCCCTTCCTTACCTTAAAAAGGCGATGGACGGCATCACGAGGATCTTTCTCCGCCAGCAGAGCGAAGGTCTTCCCGAGGTTTACGACGAAGTTATGGCTGGAAACGACGAGGAAAAGAAGGATTTCTTCAAACTTTTCATGGGTCCTTGGGGACAGCTTGAAAACTACAAATCGCTTTTCCCGGAATACAACGACAGGCCGCGCACATGCGCTTTCTACCCTGTAGATATCACGAAAGAAGAGTGGGAAAAGGCTCTTTCGGAAATGAGCGAAGAGGAAAAAGAGCTTATGACGGACAACTATTCGGTCGTTGTCCGCGAAAACGGCAAACTCAAGGCTGTTCCTTACCATGTTTACTATGCTGAAGAGCTCGCTGACATATTCGACAATATGGAAGCTGCAGCAAATGCTGTGGAAAATCAGGAACTTAAAGAATACTTGCTTGCACGCGCCGAAGGTCTTGTAACGGGCAATTACCGTGATTCCGACGCGACATGGGTCCGCATGAAAAACGTTCCGATCGACCCTGTTATCGGCCCGTTCGAAGTCTATGCAGACGATTTTATGGGAATCAAGGCGACTTACGAGGCTTTCCTCATGGTCGTTGACCACGAAAAAGGGGCGAGACTTCACGAAATCGAGCAGAACCTTAACAAAATTTCCGAGATTTTCCCGCTTCCGGCTGAGTCTAAAGCGGCTGTCGGCGGCATGGCTCCGATGATCGTCGTTCACCAGATCTACACCGGCGGCGAAGCGGCTCAGGGCATCATGGCGAGCGCGTTCAACCTTCCGAACGACGCATGGGTACGCGGAAATGTCGGCTGGAAACAGATCATGATCTACAACATCATGAAGGCTAAGTTCGACACCTGCACCGTAAAAATCGCGGAAGAAGTTTCACACGGCAAGATCCACGCCGATTTCGATCCTTACTTCTACTTTGTTCTTATGCACGAAGTCAGCCACGGCCTGGGACCTGCATACAGAAAGGACGGCACGCCGGTCGCAAAGGCGATAGGCAAGAACTACACCGCTGTCGAAGAGGCGAAAGCCGACACAGGAAGCCTTTACTCGCTCCTTAAATGCGGCGGAAAATACGGAATTCCTGGATTCGACAAAGAACGCATCCTCAACAGCTTCTTCGCAGGTCTTTTCCGCTCGATGAGATTCGGCGTTCACGAAGCTCACGGCGCAGCAAACGTCGTTGAATACAACTGGCTGAAGGAGAAGGGCGTTATCAAAGTCCTCCCGAACGGCGACTTTGAAACTGACTCAACCAATCTGGTAGAAGCAGCGGAATCGCTTCTTTACGAGCTTTGCAGGATCGAAGCGGAAGCAACTCCGGAAGAGGCTGAAGCATTCCTCAAGAAGTACGCAGAACCCGGAAAAGACATCCTCGACGCACTCGACAAACTCGTAGAGATCCCGATCGACATCAGAGTCGAATACGCACTTTAATCAAATCTGATAAATCACAAATTCCGCAGGATTTCTGCGATCCACGATGAATCCATGATCTCAAAACCGAAGCACTTCTTTGCCAGATCCTTTAGCGATGCTCCGATATGGTAAAGGATCTTGTCGTCGATTATTAAAAATCTATCGTGGATGTTTTCCGTATATTTGAGTGTAACTGGCGGATATTGTTCGTTGAATTTTTGAATATCCAATGCCGATATTTCAGTTTTAGAACGGGTATAAATCGTAACTTTTACATCTTTCTGCTTTTTTGTGAGTCTTTCCAAAACAGAGAGATCAACATAGTTGTCGATCAGAAGGATCTCTTTCTCAGCTTCCGTGATAAAAGACTCGAATTTTGCATAGGCATCGAAAATCTGTCCCTTGAAAAAGATTCCCTGCCTGTATTCGATCCTGTATCTGTCCATCTTGTCGAAAAGTTCGTCAGTGCGTGTGTCTGATTCGATCAAGTGAATGTCGTGT
>JAEESW010000021.1 GCA_016290135.1 bacterium | reverse complement strand
ATTTAAAGACCCAATTATTCGCTGTGTGTCTCATTTCTGCTGCTCAGTTTTCAATGACCTCTCAAAAAAGCGGGGCGTATCTTAGCGATTCAAAACCGAAAGTCAAATTATTTTTTTCACTTTTTTCATCTTTTTGCATAACACGCCGATTTTACTGGGAGATTTTTTTTGCTTAACACTGCGTTTTTTTACCTGGTTCCCGAATACGGCAGGAAAAGACCGGAATCCGGAAGCACCGCAGCCGGATCACGCCGGCAACGCGGAGATCTCAACCAATACCGGCGCCGCAACTCGCTTTTAAAAAAAATCTGATTATAATATCGCGGTTTTAGTGTAGAGACATCACAATACTGCGGCTCTACGGTGAGATGTCAGGGTGAGGTGAGGTTTGCCATGTATCTTCTTATTTACAGGGGCTCGAAACATCTTTTTTCCTTTTATATAAACAGTGCCCGGAAAAAAATCGTCATCGGCGGAAGCGAAGGCGACATACTCTTCCCTGATGAGATGCGCGAATGCGAGCTTTCGATGCGCAAGGAGTTCAACTTCGAGAAAAAGGACTACTCCTGGAGTCTTTACCCTGTCTCGGGCGAGTTCAAACTTAACGGCAGAAAAATTTCAGGCGGCGAGATATTCGAAGGTTCCGATGTCTTCTCGCTCAACGACTTCTCTTTTTCGTTCTCCCCCACATCGAACCTGGTCCCGTCGATGTCTGACGAGCCTTCCTCCAAAGCAGGCAACACGCTGGTCATCGAGGATGAACCCACAGAATTCAAGAACATCGAGACAACTTTCGGCGGCATCCACAAAACATTTGTTTTCAGACCTGGCCGCAGGATCGTGATCGGGCGCAAAAACGCCGATATTTCAGTTGCTTTCGACGAGGTCTCAAGCGAACACGTCATCCTCGAGATGAGCGAACGGGGGATCCTTTTCCTCAACAAAGGAAAAAACGGCACATGGGTGAACGGCGTCAGGATAAACAACGGCATACTCGAAGAGGGCAAATACCGCTTCTCGATCGCCGGCAGGCATGATGTCACGATAAAAATCAACAAGGAAAAAACGAGCGAGACATTCCTCTCTGGGTCGCTTTCACCATATTTCGAGCAGATAGAGAACTGGCTCAACCAGCCCGTGCTCTTCCGCAACCATCCGATAATCCTTCTTTCGGGCGAGAGCGGATCGGGCAAAGAGGTCTTCGCTGAATTCATCCACAAAACAAGCGGTCGGAAAGGAGCTTTCATCACCTACAACGCGGCAAGCATCCCCGAAACTCTGGCTGAGAGCGAACTTTTCGGCACTGCGAAAGGCGGTTTCACCGGCGCCGAAGAGCGTGACGGGGCCTTCATGCTGGCTGACGGCGGCACACTTTTCCTTGATGAGATCGCGGAGATCCCTGTGACTCTGCAGTCAAAACTTCTCCGTGTCCTCGAGGACTGGAATGTCCGCAAAGTCGGAGAGAGCGGTGTCGGAAGAAAAGTTGATGTCAACCTTGTGCTTGCCACGAACAAAGATCTTGAAAACGCGGTCGCGGCACAGACTTTCAGAAAGGACCTTTTTTACAGGATCTCGACTCTTCACGTAAAAATACCGCCGCTCAGAGACCATGAAGCCGACATCGTTCCGCTTGCGAAACATCTTTACCGCGCTCTCAGCGGCAGGGAGCTCGAGATCGAAGACTCCGCCGTAAAGAAACTGCTTTCATACAGCTGGCCCGGCAATATACGTGAACTCAAAAGCGTGATAACGCGCTTCGCCTACTCGGGCAAGAGTGTTCTCGGAAGCGGCGATCTTCAGTTCTGACGGGTCTCACATGATAAGATGCGACACTTTATCCGGCGATTTCAAAATTTTTCAGCCTGAAAACGGGCAGCGTTACAGCACAGACGACCTTTTGACTGCATGGTTTGCGGTAAAATGCGTTTCAGACGATCCGCCGGCGCGTTTTTTAGACCTCGGAAGCGGACTGGCCAGCGTTCCGATGATAGTTTTATGGAAATTCCCGAACTTGAGCGGGACCGGCATCGAGATCAGGCCCAACCGCTACGAACTTGCCGAAAGATCGCTTGAGACCAACGGTCTGACCGGGAGATTTCACATAATCCACGGCGACTTGCGGGAGCTTGCTCTTGACGAAAGATTTGACCTTGTAACTTCGACCCCGCCTTACTACCAAAACAGTGAAGGGCCTTTGAGCGGAAACGACGACAAGGCGGCAGCACGCTTTGAACTCAACGGAAACATCGACGACTACTTTAAGGCTGCGGCAAAACATCTGAGCCGAAACGGCGTCTTCATCACAGTTTATCCCTATACATATAATAAAAGGGTCTATGATGCGGCCCAAAATTGCGGGATGTTCATAAATTCGAGGGTCGATTTCATTCCGAAAGCAGGAAAGCCTCCGCTCATCTCGATATTTTCTGCATCGTTTTCAGACAAGGGATCTGTCACGGAGACTTTGACGATGCGCGACGAAGCCGGAAATCACACGGCAGAATACAATGCCGCAAGGATCTTGTGCGGATTCAAGCCTAAAAAATAGAGATCTAATACCCGTCAGGATTGTTCTTCTGCCAGTTCCAGCTGTCACGGCACATTTCGACGATACCGTTTTCAGCCTTCCAGCCGAGTTCCTTTTCTGCTTTGGCAGGTGATGAATAGCACTCGGCGATGTCGCCGGGGCGGCGCGGGCCGATCTCATACGGGATCTTGAGACCGTTTGCCTCTTCAAAAGCGTGAACGATGTCCAAAACGCTGTAACCCTTGCCTGTTCCAAGATTGTAAACGGCCACTCCGCACTTTTTTTCTATCGCGGCAAGCGCTTTGACATGCCCTTTCGCAAGATCAACGACATGGATATAGTCGCGGACTCCCGTGCCGTCATGTGTTTTGTAGTCGTTTCCGAAGACCGTCAGATGGTCGAGTCTGCCTGCCGCCACCTGCGTGATGAAAGGCATCAGATTGTTCGGGATCCCTTTCGGATCTTCGCCGATAAGCCCCGATCTGTGCGCTCCGACAGGGTTGAAATAGCGCAAAAGCACGATATTCCATGGATCCGGATCGTTCGTCTTTACGTCCGCAGTATGAAAATCGGTCAGGATCTCCTCCAGCATCGACTTGGTCTGACCGTAAGGATTCGTGCATTTTCCTTTCGGGCACTCTTCAGTGATCGGAACGAACGCCGGATCTCCGTAAACAGTCGCGGAAGAAGAAAAGATCATGTTTTTGCAGCCGAAACTGCGCATAACATCAAGCAGAACAAGAGTGCCGCAGATATTGTTTTCGTAATATTTCCACGGCTTTACGACTGATTCTCCTACCGCTTTGAATCCCGCGAAATGGATGCAGCAGTCAAAAGAGTTTTCTGAAAATATTTTTGTCAAAGCCGCTTTGTAGCGGATATCTGCTTCATAACATCTGATCTTTTTTCCGGCGATCTGCTCCACCCTTGCTGCCGCTTCCGGCTTCGAGTTCGAAAAATTGTCGACGATGACGACGCTGTGTCCTGCGTTTATAAGTTCAACGACTGTGTGCGAACCTATATATCCCGCACCGCCGGTAACTAAAATATTCATCTCAGCTCCTTGAATCTATTTATCAAATTGTTGGTCGAAGCATCATGTGAGTCGACTTTTTCCTTGTTTTCAAGTTCAGGCAGGATCTTTGTCGCCAGCTGTTTTCCGAGCTCAACTCCCCACTGGTCGAAGCTGAAAACGTTCCAGACAACTCCCTGCGTGAAAATTTTGTGCTCGTAGATCGCGATGAGTGCGCCGAGAGTGTACGGCGTGATCTTTTTGACAAGTATCGAATTTGTCGGCCTGTTTCCTTTGAACACCTTGAACGGAAGGAGCTTTTCGACTTCTTCAGGCGATTTTCCCGCCTTTTCAAGCTCGGCTTTCGCTTCTTCTGCAGTTTTTCCGTTCATAAGCGCTTCGGTCTGGGCGAAAAAGTTCGCAAGCAGTTTGACATGATGGTCTCCGACAGGGTTGTGCGATATTGCCGGAGCGATAAAATCCGCAGGGATCAGCTTCGTGCCCTGATGGATAAGCTGATAGAACGCGTGCTGACCGTTCGTTCCGGGTTCTCCCCAGATTATCTGGCCAGTCTGATAGCCGACCTGATTTCCGGATCTGTCGGTGCTTTTTCCGTTCGATTCCATGTCGCCCTGCTGCAGATATGCCGCGAAACGGTGCATATACTGGTCGTAAGGAAGTATCGCGTGAGTCTCCGCACCGAAAAAGTTGTTGTACCAGATCCCCAAAAGCCCTAATATCACAGGGATATTTTTTTCAAGAGGTTCGTTTTTGAAGTGCTGGTCAGCCGCGTAGGCTCCTTTGAGAAGTTCTTCAAAGTTTTCATATCCGATGACGCAGGCGATGCTGAGCCCTATCGCGCTCCAGAGCGAGTATCTGCCGCCTACCCAGTCCCAGAATTCGAACATGTTTTCAGGGTCGATCCCGAAATCAGTTACAGCTTTTGTGTTGGTCGAAAGGGCTGCGAAGTGCTTTGCAATGTCGCGCCCGGAGCCGCCGTTTTCTAAAAACCACTTTTTCGCGGTATTCGCATTAGTCATGGTTTCGAGAGTCGTGAAAGTTTTTGACGCAATGAGGAAAAGCGTTGTTTCGGGTCTGAGTTTTTTCAAAGTTTCCGCTATGTGCGTCCCGTCGATATTCGAGACGAAAAATACCCGAAGACCATCTTTCCAAAAAGGTTTCAGAGCTTCAGTCACCATCACGGGGCCGAGGTCGCTGCCGCCGATCCCGATGTTTACGATGTCAGTCACCGGCTTTCCCGAAAAACCGAGCCACTTTTTGTTTGAGACCTTGTCGGCAAAGGCTTTCATCTTGTTTTGGACGCGCCTGACGTCATCCTTTATGTTGCGACCGTCAAGAATTATCGGATCGTCTGAAAAATCACGGAGAGCTGTGTGCAAAACGGCCCTTTTTTCGGTCTCGTTTATCTTTTCTCCGCTGAACATCGCCGCAGCCCCCTCTCTGACACCCGCTTCTCCGGCAAGCTCAAAGAGAGTTTTCATAACATCTTCATCGATGAGATTTTTTGAATAGTCGAGAAAGATATCGCCGAAAGAAAGAGAAAATCTGTCAGCTCTTTCGGGATCTTCCTTAAAAAGCGTCCTCAGATCAAAAGTTTTACTTTTCTTAATATTTTCAAGTTTTTTCCAAGATCCGAACCGGGTTGGATTGTTCTTTGGCAGCATGATCCCTCCTTAATTTTCACTTTCTGAGATATCTTTTTCCTTCACCTTGAAAATGAGGTAAAGACCTATGATGAAAAGAATCGCTTCCATGATCTGCCCCATAGTGACGAACTTGAATACAAGAGGCTCTTCACGGAAAAACTCTATCACGAAATTAAAAAATCCGTAGCCCGAAAGGACTGTTCCGGCAATGATGTTCTTCTTCACATTCAACTTTTTCATGATCAGTATCACGCAGAAAAGCAGAAACATCGAAACAATGATGTAAAGCGGCGCAGGATGCACAGGAAGGGATCCGACATAGCGCGACGGAAGGAGCCTTCTTAAGTAGTGTTGCTTTGAAGCAATGCTCGCCGGCGGATATGTTATCGCAAAGATCCCGTCGTAAAGCCTGCCGAAGCAGCATCCTTCCAGGAGACAGTTTATCCTCGACAGGGCAGCGAACAGAGGAAACGGCCAAAGTATCGCGAATGTCAGTTTTTTCGCCTCTTTCCGGATGAAAACCGTCACGAGAGTCAGGATCAAAAGGCCTCCAGTTATCGAAAAACCTTTGAACGCGGTGTTGAAAACATTTTTCAAAGTGGAAAAACTGTCAATCTTTCCGAGCATTTTCCACGATGCCGAAAGAAACGGAAAAAGATTGCCCGAAACAATGATTATCAAAAGCGGTGCGAGCGCTGCTCCGGCAAGGGATATCAGCCCTGTTTTTATCAGGATCATTCTGTTTTTACGGATATTGGTGCTCCTTTTCACCATAAAAAACCAGATCAGGAGATCGAGCGCAAAAAGGAAAGGAGTGACATAGCGCGCCAGATTGACGACTCCTCCGGAAAGCCAGTTCAGCATTTTAAACCTCTATTTTCAGTCCGTCTACAGCCGGCATGACATTTTCCGGCAGCTTCCTCAAGGTCTCCGAGTAGTCGAAAGTGTGGTTCATGTGGGTGAGGTAGGCTCTTTCGGGTGCAAGATACTTTATCAGTCCGAGTATCTCCTCAAAACTGAAGTGCGTGGGGTGCTTTTTCTGGACAGTTGCCGAGATCGCAAGGACTTTTACATCTTTTGCCTTGTCGAGTTCCGCCGGTTCTATCGAATTTATATCGGCAAGAAGGGCAAAATCCTTGAAACGGAGACTTGTGACAACAGTCTCGCCGTGCTTGTGCCGTATCGGCATGATCGTCATGTTTTTGAACCTGACAGGATCCTTTTCGACAAAGACCGGCTTCAGAAAAGGACGCGGCAGATATTCGTTCTCAAAAAAAAGATAAGGAAAACGCTGGGTAGCGATCTCAAAAGTCTCACGGCTCAAAAAAAACGGGAGAGGCTCTTCTTTTCTGAAGGAAGCCATCCTCATGTCGTCGATCCCTGCAAAATGGTCACTGTGCGCATGCGTCAGCCATCCTGCGTCGACATGCGGAACTCCCGATCTCAGAAGCTGCTGCCTTATTTCGTAGGGAAAATCTATCTGAAGGACTGTGTCATCTTCGATCAATGTCATCGAAAAGCGTGTGCGGCGGTTGCGTTCGTCGGTAAGTCTGCAAATATCGCAGTTGCAGAAAAGCTGCGGGACTCCGGTGGATGAGCCCGTTCCGTTGAAAATCACAGTCGTCACTTGAACATCCCTTTGACAACACTCCAAAAAGAGCGTTTCTTGTTTATCTCTGTTTCCAAAGCTTCAATGAGTTTTTTCTGCGAGACCACTTTGTCGCGGAGGCGCAGTATCTCCTTTTCAAGCCGGATCACTTTTTCATGGACAGTCTCGTTTTCCGGCACGTCGTAATAAGGCTCGTCGTCCTGTACCGGCTTCTTTTCCGCCGCGATATTTTCAGACAACTCGGGAGTTTCTTCGACATCCGCGATCGGAAGCGTTTTGTCAAGATCGCCGGATCCGTCGGCATCGTCAGCCGCTTCTTCAGACTCAGCGTGATCTTCCGGCACCGAAGCCTCTTCCTCTGTCATGGCTTCATCCTCTGCATCATCCGCGGCAACGGGCCCGGATGCGGAAAAAAGCCTTTTCTGCTCCTCAAGCTCCTCTAAAGTCAGGACAGCTACTTTTGCCGTTATCTTCGGGAAGGCGGCAAGCTGCCCGTCCTGCTTAAAAACGATGAGGATCCTGGCGTAAGGGTTCTGCCTTAGGTAGTCTTCGGTCTCACGCTGGGAGATCTGCGAAAAGACAGTATACTGGTTCTTTACACCGTCCTCTTCCATGAAGACCGTAAAAAACGGCTGCGGACAGTTCTTTTCGGTGTAATAAGTCCCGCTGATCTTGATATCCTGCGGGATCTCCTTTATGAGGATAGAAATGACATATTCCCGCTGCTCCGTCATATACGCTACGGAACCGTACTGGTTCAGCTGCTCCTCTATCCTGATCTTCTGCGTGGAGGCCTTATGCTGTTTCGGCTCGAACGAATTGAGTCTCTGCAGCGCGGCTCTCGGATCGATGTTGTGAGAAAGACAGAACGCCTTGATCGACGACTTTTTGCGGCTGATATAGTGCTGTTTCGACGTCTCGACAAAGTTGACGGTGTTCTGATCGTCTATGGAAAAATCGGTGTTCCCCATGATGAAGAACATCAGTGTCGCCGACTGTCTGCTTAAAAAAAACGGAAGATAAGGGAATTCGCCGTCAAGTTTCCTGAACCAAGCTCTGAAAGGCTGGTCCTGCAATTTTCTGGAAAGGTCGAGCGGACGGGAAGTGCCAAATTTTATCACGACTTTATCTTCATTGTCAGCCGAAAGCCCGCTGTCGAGCGCAAGTTTTTCAACAACTGCCTTCACCTGCGAAATATCGCCGCTCAAAATCTCCTGTTCCGTGATCTTGATCTCCATTTCCCGCTCCGTTTCATCCGCAAACAAAAAAACACTTCTCCATTACCACAAAAGAGAGTGATTTTCCAGAGTTTTTAAGATCTATTTTGAGTTTATTTTGCGCTTGTTCTGCTCTTGTGGCGGTTGTAGAGGAGCATCGCCGCGATCGAAAGAATGCCGAAAGACGAAAGGACTATCCAGATCTTCCAGGGAGAGTACGCATCCCAGAGAAGCTGGTTGGCCGCATACTTGTCAAGTCCTGTAAGTTCCTGAAAATACGGAAAGAAATCGAAGGTGTCGATATTCATTTTCGCGATGGTTTCAGGAAGAAGATTGTCCGGGTTCGCCGATTTGTAGTCGTCAACGACTTTTACAAGTGTCTCAAGCGGAACCTTTTTGACATCAAGAAGATACTGTTTCGTTATCTGAAGTTTGTTCGCGAAAGCATCGTAAAGCGGCCCTGAAACGACGTTTCCGACGATCCAGCCTACCGCGAAAGGAATGTTTGAAAGCCCCATGTAAAGCGCTTTTTTGTCAGCCGGCGCGTTGACTCCGATGTATTCGCTGAATTTGGGCGAGCAGGTCATCTCGCCTAAACTGAAGAACGCGATGCAGATTGCAGTCACAACACCCGCCATCGTGATCCCAGCGCAGAAAAAGGCTATTGTTGTGAGGCATATTCCGGCGGTTATCGCAACAAGACGCGGGAATTTGCCTGTGACCACGCTCCACGGAACGACGAAAAGGACGATGCAGAGCGAATTTATGTTGATGAACTGTTCCGCTTTGACGCTGCCGTTGTCGGTCATAAACGACGGAAGGATCTTCGCCAGTTCGCGGCTGTCGGTCCACTGGTCGATGAAGTTGGGGTAAAGATCCCAAAGCTGCATGAACATGAGCCAGAAACCGCTGAAAATAAGGAGGAATATCATAAAATCCTTGTCTTTGAGCGCGGTCCATGTGTCGTTGAGCGCGTCTTTTGCGGACTTTGTGGCTTTCAGTTTCTCGGGCTCCTTGAATAAGAAAGTTGCCGGAATGTAGTTGAAAGCCGTGACTGCCGCAGCCGCGTAGAAAACATAGCTCCATGTATAGCCGTCGGTGTCGTTTCCGCGCAGAGTGCTCGCCATGAGAGGAGCAAGAAGACCTCCGATGTTTACGACCCAGTAGAAAATGCCGTAGCCGACCGAGCTGTTTTCCTCAGTTACCGAACTTGCGACCGTTCCCTGTATCGGCGGCTTGAAGATGGCTGTTCCCGTCCCGACCGCGATACCGGCAAGCATCATGCTCCAGAAACCCGCCGCGTTCGCCATCAGAATGTAGCCGAAAACATTGGTCGTAAAAGCGATGTAGAGACTTTTGCGGTAGCCTAAATAGTTGGCAAAAGAACCGCTCAGCATCGGAATAAGGCTCTGACACGCCGCCCAGACACCGAAAATAAGCCCTTTTTCAGTGAAAGTAAGTCCGAGACCGTGCTTGTCGGCAGTCGCTATCATCCAGAGCGGAAGGACAGCACGGACAGAGAAGAACGCGAGCCGCTCAAACATCTCCATGATGTTTGCGATCCAAAAATTCCTCTGGAATCCTGTGACTTGTGATTTGAAACTCATAGTCTGCTCCTTATCAAAAATATGTGATCTCTAAACCGTATCGACGAAATTTCTTTCGACCAAATTGAAAACGAGGATACCGCCGAAAAGCAGGATGAAAGTCGTCGCGATGCTGATCCCGTATTCGGCAAAACTCGGCATTCCGGTTGAGAAAAATGCGTGTTTGAAACCTTCAAGAACAGGAACGACGGGGTTTAGCATATAAAGCGAGCGCCATTTTTCAGGCACCATCGAAAGGGGGTAGACGATGGGAGTCGCATACATCCAAAGCTGCACCGCAAAAGTGACTAAGTGCGCCATATCACGGTATTTTGTGGTAAGAGAAGTGACGATGAGCCCTACTCCGAGCCCGAGCATCGCCATCTGAAGGACAAAGAGCGGAACAGCGAGGAGCGCCCAGCTTGGGGAAACGGCGGAACCCGCGATCCAGTAGGCAAGCAGCATTATCAAAAAGAGCAGAAACTGGATCGAGAATTTCACAAGCGCCGAGATCACTTGGGAAACCGGCAGCGCAAGCCTCGAAAAATAGACTTTTTTGAAAATGTAGGCGTTGCTTACGAAAGTGTTCGAAGTCGAAGTGAGGCATGACGAAAAGTAGTTCCAGAGAATGATCCCGTTCATGTAGAAAAGGATCTGCGGCACGCCGTCAGTCGGGATTTTCGCAATGTTTCCGAATACTAAGAGAAACATCAAAGTCGTGAATATCGGCTGGATGAAGAACCAGAGCGGCCCCAGGATCGTCTGCTTGTAGACTGAAGTTATGTCTCTTTTTACGAACGATGTTACCAGGTCGCGATACTGCCAAAGTTCGCGCAGATTCAGACGCAAAAGCTTGTCTTTCGGGGTTATCACCGTCGTCCAGTTTTCGTTTTTTGATCCGCTCATTGGTCACCCTCAAAAAATCAAAAGCTGAAAAGTATATAAAATTCGCAGAGACGGGCAAATTTTTGAGTGGTTGGCGGTGATTTTAGTGCACATCGGACGCGATTTTCGTCTCAAAAATCCATTTTTTCAGCAAAAAGGCGCAGAAATGCGGGAAAGTGTAGAATTTTCCGTTGAATCCTATGTTTTTGCCACAGAATTTTATGCCGTATTTTATGTCGTGATATTTCTCTTTTTCTATAAGGCTGTTCAGTGACGCAGTCGCGCTGTCCTGCGCTTTGACTTCGACCGGAACAAGGGAATCGGCATCACGCACGAAGAAATCCATCTCGACAGTCGATTTTTCATCTTTGTAGTAAAAAAGGTCGTATCCCTGCTTTGCGAGAATGTCGCCTATGACATTTTCATAAACTGCGCCTTTGTAGATATTGAAATTTTTGTTCCGGCGCAGATCTTCCTGAGCCTCCTCGTCAAGTGAAGCAATCAAAAGCCCCGTGTCACGGAAATAAATTCTGAAATCGTTCGCCTTGTAGTTGCCTTTCAGCGGCAGTTCCGGCCTTTCAAGACAGTGACAAGTATTGATTATTCCGGCATCGCGGAGCCATTCGACCGTTCCGGCATACTCGCGGTTTCTTGCTCCCGTCGCGATTTTTGACACCTGATATTTTTTGTTCTCCTTTGAGAGAAACACAGGTATGTTATCATAAACATTGGTGATTTTTCCTTTGTCAAGGCCTGTAGCATACTTTGTTATGTCCTCTTTGTATGCGGCAAGGATCTGCCTTTGCGCTTCAAGAGTTCCCGAAAAGTTTTTCTGCTCCGCAAACATCCTGACAACTGCCGGCATACCGCCGAGAGTCATATATTCAGTAAAGTTTTCCTGCCACACCGCGAGTTCGTTGGCGTTAAAAGGCTCAATATTTTTCATGTGTAGGAAAATAGTTGCTATCTGATCTTTCCCGAAGCCTTTTGCCCACAGAAATTCCTCGAAATCGAGAGAATGCATCTCGAAATCCTTCTTGTAGCCGACGCTGACGGAAGTCACTTCATTATAGTTTATTCCGAGCATCGAACCTGAGCAGATCACGTCATAACGACCATCGATCTTGAAGAATTTCAGGCAAGTAGCACAGTCGGGACAGGCCTGCATCTCGTCGAAAAAAATCAAAGTCTCTTTCGGAACGAACTTAAAAGCGGGATTTATGAAACTTATCTCCTTTATTACCGAATCAGGCGAATAACCGCCCGCAAAAATACTTTTGTATTTCGGTTCCTCGATAAAATTGATCTCGACAAAGTATTTATAAGTTTCAGCGAAACGTCTGATCGAGAAAGTTTTTCCCACCTGACGCGCACCCTTGACAATAAGCGGGAGCCTCTCTAGGTCATTTTTCCAATCAAGAAGAAAGTCATCAATTTTTCTATGAAGTATTTCAGTCATTTACGCAACTCCATCACAAAATTCCGATAGTTTTTACCACAATTTTCACAAAATTCCAGTTATTTTTTGCTGTTTTTTCACAAAATTCCTGCTGTTTTAGAGCAATTTTTCACAAAATTCCGATCAGGAAGGGATTTTCTGAGGTGTTTGCGGCGAAAAAAATGCTATGCGGCCGAAAAAAGGGAGCGTTCTTCGCGCCACAGTTTTTTATACTCAAAAAGGATGATTCTGTTCCGCTTTTGATTGTAATTGCGTTTCGAGCAACTGATGTTTTCGGATTTCTGGCTTGTGAGATGGTAATAACCGCATTCTTTGCATAAATACATTCTTTTAGGGATCTTTTTTGATCTGTTGCCATGATGTTTTGCCCCGTTGAGAGTTGTTCTCGCCTCTTTTTCCCTGTAACAGATCTTTCCAGTGCTTTCGCATCTGATCTCTTTTTCGAAACCGTCTTTCATGTTTTCCTCCTTTTTTGTTGTCAATCAAACTGCCTACACAACATATAAGGGGTGAAAAACGGGAGAGTTGACGGAATTTTTTAAAATTTTTCAGAGATTGGATTTAGCTATTTTTGTTAGAAACTCTTTACGAGCACGGCTTGCTATTGATTTGTCTTTTTCATATTTCTTAGCGATTTCCTGATCTTGCGGAAGGTTATGATTGGGATCTTTGGAATAGGCGGCACAAATTTTTTTGTCAATGAAAGCATATTTCACCAAATCTTTAACGTTAAAATCCTGTTTAAGAATAAAGACTGTAAGCAGTTCCGAAAGCATCGGATCGGATTTCTTTTTCCACTCGGAATCTATGTACGAAAGGATTTTTTCCGCTCTTTCATGCAAAATGCAAATCTCTTCAACAGGATTTTTTTCAACCATATCCCCGTGGGTTTCTTCCACAAGGACAGTTTCATCATCTTCATCATTATGGATTTCAAGTTCGAGAGATGCGCTTTTTGCCAGCCTTATAAGACTTCTTATCTCGGATTTGTCCTCTTTTAGTGTTGCAGCTACTTTCTCAATTATCGCATTTCCTTCCAGAAGAGGGTTCATTCTAAGCAAAACTTTGATGCAATGGTTTATTCTGCGTATTTTTCTGTGATCCGAGTCAGAAATAGACAGGCCTGTTCTTTGCTCTAAAGCTTCTTCGCCTTTTGCCGTGTTGATCACCTTGTTTAATGAAAATATGAGATACTGGCTGAACAACACTCCTTCTTTTTTGCAGTCATCGGAATCAGGAAAGTCTTTCAGAGAATCTATGACCGTTTTAACAACTTCCAAAGAGCGCTCTTTGTAATTTTTTTTGGACTGCCACACAATAGCAATGATTTTCTGCCGTTTCCCCAATTTTTCTTTTTCTGCATTTTCTGCATCTGAAATATTTGCATATTCTTCATAAAGTTCATTGATTTTGTTGGAAATTTCGTCCATGGTTATTCCTCAAACAATGCTTCAAGCGTTCTGATCGCACTGTCACTGTCGGGAGCTTCCATTAAATTAGTTAAAGTGTTCATGAGATAGATAGGAGTTACATCATAGATCATTTCTGAACCTTTAACAATTTCACCCTTTTGGAATTCGACCTTGGAATAAACTATATAACCTATGGAGCAGTTGAAAAATTTCTCGGCGAACTGAAAAACAGAAAACAGAAGCATGGTCAGAGTTTTCGGACCGAATGTTATGTCCGCATAAATTTCGGCATCATGTTCCAGCTCTTTGAGCAAAGCTTTGAAGAGAAACTGAAAATTGGTTTTTGAAGGATCGAACGCCGTCGGAATGATCTCTTTGGTGATTTTTGCGCCGGATTTGTTGAATCGGTTCAATTCATCGATAAAAAGTTTTGCGTTTTCGCTTCCTGCGTTTTCGCCGCCTTTTGTCTCGATAAGTATGATTTTCACTTCGTCATCAGCTTTAAGTTTGCTGACCAGAGCAGCTGTTGCTGCAAAACAGATCGGCTCCTTGATCTCAAGCAGAGAGTTGCCGTCAACCGGGTAGATGCGTTTTTCCAAATTTCCTTTAAGCGGAAGTGTTACAAATAAGATTTTTTTCATTTTTTCACCTCAAATAGACAAATAAATCTGTCTGTTTTTATAAGTTTGTAAATTTTTCGCAACTAAAAGAACCATTCACGCTATATATAAGCGGCGAAAAAAAGTGAAGTTGACAAAATTTTTTCAATTTTTTTCGGATTGTTTATATTTCCCCGTTTTGGTTCGAGGTGCGGGAGAATTCAATGGCGGAAAGGAAAAAAATTGGAAACAGTAACGGTGGTTCTCCCGTTTTTTTCGGCATAGTAGTAGCTGCTATATCTGCTATTATTGCATTCTTTTTGGGACGCCTGTTCGAGAAAAAATCACAATCACGTAAAAAGCAAATCTCTGAAAAAATTTCCGGAGAAGAAGAAAGCCGATTTAAAAATGTCGGTAATATTATGGAGGGAAAAGCCTATATCCAAAGAAAAGAAATAGAAAAGGAATTGTTTGCCAGAACGATCAGGCAGTGTCGTTCTGTGAATGTAGTCGGAATGCGGAAAATCGGGAAATCCTCTCTGATTTACAATGTGTTTGAGTCTAAAACTGAAGAATATTACCAAAACAATAATATCATAGTAGTAAAAATATTGGCCGGTATCTCAGATTCTGCTGATATATTTTTCAAAAATATGGCTAAAAAAATTTGTGAAATCATTAAAAGAGAAAATAGTTCTTGGGGTTATAGTAGCAATCTGTTTCGATTAAATGAAAAAATCCAAAGCGAAAATATAGAAAATGACGGGGAAGATACTTTATGCAAATTTTTCGACACAATAAAAAGTTATAAAAAAAGGGTCCTATGTATTGTCGATGATTTTTATAAGTCTTCAGAACTGTTTAAAAATCGCAAACGTTTTTTTACTGTTCTCAAAGAATTGGTGACTAATCCGAAATACGATGCAACTTTTGTTATTGTATCTGAAACATCAGTGGAGGATCTGGATTTCATCGGTGACAACAAACTGTATCTTCGAGGATTTTCTGATAAAGAACTCGTCAATTATTATCGTTGCAACGCAACTTTAGGTATTGAACTGAATGATGAAGAACGAGCTCTTCTTAAATGTTTTACCGGAGGTCATCCGTACTGGTCAGATATTATTCTGGCAGAGTATAAAGCGGAAAAAGACGATGGCAAACCTGCGGATATGGAGACAATATTCAGGGAAAAAGCAAAAATTATATATCCTGAATTTGAGGCAATACTTAATTTGTTGGGAGAAGAGCTGAAGAACAAGCTATATCAGATAGTTTTCGGTCCTATGGATGAAAAGTGCACTCAGATCGATATTGACACTTTATATGATTACGGAATTCTTGATGGCAGAAAAAATCCGAAAATTATCTCCGGGAAACTGTATGAATACATGAAAATGAAAGAACGGGATATAAATTTCTTCCCGCTCTGGCACGATACGGAGACCGGAATGAGAGCTATTCTGAAATCCCGATTGAAAAAAGTATATTCCGAAGAAGATTGGGAAAAAAGGATTGCTGAAAAGTATATTTTGAAAATCTCTGAAAAGACTCGGCAGAAAATGCAAAACTATTTCTATCCAAACGACATTCCGAGAAAAAACGCTAAGCCTTGTACAGATAAAAATACGGGTAAAACTTACACAATGGAGGAATATTCTCTTTCATATTGTTTAGAAGAAGCAATAAAGCTGAAAGATAAGATGAAGAATTCAGCCAGTATGAAACCTGACGCAGAAATCACCATTCTTGAAGCGATAAATACCAGAGGTTTGTTTTTGCTGTGTGAATTGGAGTATTTCAATCTGAATTTAGGAGAAATATTTGAAGAATACGACAAATTTAAAAAAGCAGCCGATCATTTGAAAAGGGCGAGAAACCCTTATCAGCATAACAATGATGAACTTCTGAAAGAGGAATATAAGGAAAAAACTCTCGACTGCTGCAAATATCTGCTCGAATGCATCAAAAAAACCAGAATATAGGGTTATAGCAGAACTCAGTATAACGCGGTGTATTCAGCACCGATGCTATCCATCCGTTTCATTGTGATATTTCTGCAAATATCGGATTCGCTGTTCGAAATCAGGATAAAATGCCGGTTTCCGTTATCTTCCCTGTTTAGTTCAAAAACTGCCTGTCCGGTAGTTCCGCTTCCTGCAAAAAAGTCCATGACTATGGAATCACTCTTTGTTGTGGCACGGACAAGTTCTTTCATTAATTTCACAGGCTTAGGGGTCGAGAAATAATCTCTCCTGCCGAAAATTTCCGCGATTTCATCTTTTGCGGAAGAAGTCGTTCCGAAACAGTCGAAGATCTCAGGCACACCGGATAGTGTTTCTTTCAGTTTACCGTTTTCGAGATAAGGCTGCATGATTTTGTTCAGAACAGATTTCTCCGATTTTCTCACAAAAATTATAAATTCGTAATCGGTCTGGATTTTGTTGGGATTTAAAACAACTCTGTTGACATCAAAAAACTCATGCTTTTTCTTCCATTTTTTGACAGAGACATTCATTTCGCCGAAAATTCGTTTGCATACTTTCACGATGTCGTCCAAACCGTTATCGTCAATATTTATGACCAGGAAACCGTCTTCCGAAAGCAGTTTTTTACTAAGTTCGACACGCTCTTCCATAAATTTTTCGTATCCGGAGCCCTCGTATTCATCTTTATAACCGATGTAGTCTATGTGCGAGTTGTAAGGAGGGTCGATCAGTATCGCTTTTATTTTGCCTTCGTAGTTTTTTATCATGGATTTCAGCGTAAAAAGGTTGTCTGATTCGATCACATAATTTGAACGGATGTTTCTGAGAGTAATTTTTGCAGGAGTGTTGGAAACAACATTTTTGTCGATGAAGCACTCTTGGAAAACTGAAATTTCCGACAAGTTTCTGCAATGAGCGAAAGCCCACTCCCCGATATAGGCAACAAGATCGGAGCAGTAAACGGTTTTCAGGGAATCGCAGTTCGTGAAGCAGGTTTTGCCTATGATGGAAACATTGTGAAGGTTTATCGAGGTCATTTTGCCGCATCCCGAGAATGCTCCCCGCTCCAGATTCGTGACACTGTCCGGGATATGAATTTCTCCGATGGCGAATTTTGCCGGACAGCAGATCAGTTTGCTTCTGTCTTTTGAAAGAAGAAGACCGTTTTCGACCACGAAATTTTCCGATTCTGACACGAATTCGATTCCAGAGCATCCGACAAACGGATTGTAGCCGATGGTTTCCAAAGTTTCCGGAAGGATGATTTTTTTGATTCCTTTGCAGTTCCAGAAAGAGTTGCGGCAGATTTTTTTCACATTTCTTAAACGCAGTTCCTCTATTTTTATAGAATTCAGGCATCCGATAACGGAAGAAAAATCCTTGTCGTAAATAACTTTGTCGATGATTTTGTATGAAGCCGACCTGTTGTCAATGCTCAGCTTGTCGCAGCCGGAAAAAGGGTTGTTCTCTAGCTTTATTACAGATTCGGGGATCGTAAGTTCGGTAAGATTGCTGCATAGGAAAAACGAATGTTTGCCTATGATCTTTGTGCCGGATTTTATTTGGTAGGATTTCTCTTTTCTGGAGACCGGATAGTAGATGAGTTTGGAGAAATTTTTGTCGTACAAAACCCCGTCTTCCATTTGAAAGCTACTTGAATTATTTGTGATTTTGATTTTGGGACATCCGGCAAAAGGATTGTTCCCCATAACTTTCACATGGGCCGGAATGTTTGCCTTCAGCAGATTTTTGCAGTTGTAAAAAGTGTCTCCGCCGATGTTTACCAAAGATTCCGGTAGCATCACTTCTTCTATTTCCTGATTGTCCCAGAAAAGACATGATGCAAGATCCGTTACTCCTTCGGGAACGATGACGTGTTTCTTGTGACCGGTATATTCCAGAACTTTTGTTCCTTTGATGATAAAATCCTCTGATTTTACAGCTTTAGGATTGGCAAGGCGGTATTCTTCTGCTTTTTCTTCCAGTTCAAAAATGCCTGAAGTATAGAGTTTGTTTTCGTGATTTTTTACAAAATATTCCCGCTCGATAAGTCCGCTCACGAGCCTTGACTGATAATGGATGAGTTTGGTCTTTGGGAAAACCGGGGTTTGTTTGATATTTTTTTCGATGTGATTCCATTCGAAACATGCGATTTTCAAATCGGAACACTGAATATCGAAACCGGTCTCCGAAAACAGAGAGATTTCTTCCGGCTGATACCCCATGGAGAGAAGTTTGTCCAGACATTCGAGCACGACGAAAGATTCGTGAGTCTTCAGCGCGATAGTTTTGTCTATTCCGTCAAAACTGGCGGATTGTTTTTCTGAATCAATTTCTCCGGAACAGCCTTCGGCATACTGTTTCTTAAAAACGCCGGAGTCTTTTTTTTCGAACCCCAAAGCCCAGTAAAGAGCTTCGTATTTCATATCTTTTGCAATGGAATTTATTTCCTGAATTGAGTATTTAGGCATGGTTTAAATCCCCTTTTTTCAAGATTTCATCAACGATTTCATTCGGACTCTTTTCCGAAGAATCAACTACAATGTAGTTAAACTCTCTTTCTTTGCAGAATCGGATCATTTTTTCATAGGCTTTTTCAGATTTTTCAACTTTGGCTATATCCGGATCTTCCGGATTTCGGTTTTTAAGACGTTTTAAAATCGCATCGGGTTTTGCATACAGGATAACCGTAAGAGTAGGTTTTCCGATTTTTTTCAGAATGAGATCGTAGATGTCGCTGTTGTCTTCTGTGCCGCTCCAGCAGTAGTTCGAGACGATGTGCCTGTCTGTGACAATGTTTTCACCCTGGAATTGTGTGTAGGTGTAGATATTGTTCAGTCCGTAGTACCATGCCGTAAAGTTTCTGTCAGGATTGGAATTTACTCGTTTGGCGACTTTCTGGTACTGAGACACATCGTCTTCTGAATCATCCATAAGATAGTGAAGTGATTTTTCAACGAATCTGTATCCGAGTTTTTCCGCCAGCTTTGCGCATACTGTTGATTTTCCGACACCGTCCATTCCTTCAATGGATATATGGTTCATTTTCCTTCTCCTTTTTAAGGTTGATCAGTTCTTCCAGGGTTTTAGGTTCAAAATCCGTGACATCAACTCCGCAGTTATAAGCCGGCAGATTCTGATAGTATTCTTTCATCAGTTTGTAGGCATGTCCGTTTTTTTCGGTTTTGTTGTGAATGTGACCGTAGACCAGCAGACCGCTTCTGTTAAATTCCATCCAATCCATCAGCGGATAGTGGCACAAACAGACTTTGAAGCCTGAATCTTCGATCAAATCAATGAATTTGACTGATTCAAACATGCCGGATTTTTTAATTTCTTCCAGCATTTCATGGTCGTGATTGCCGACTAACAAATGTTTGAGGCCGTTTAATCTGCTGAATATCAGGATGGTTGACGGATCGTCATCTTTGCCGATATCGCCTAAAACATAAACGGTGTCGCCATTCTTAACCTTTTTGTTCCACTTCTCGACAACTGTTTTTTCCATTTCATCAAGTGAAGCAAAAGGTCTGCTGCACTTGTCGAAGATTTTCTGGTCTTTAAAGTGGGTGTCAGAGATGTAATAAATCATCAGTTTGCTCTCCTGTGTTTTTCTTCCGCTTTTTTGCCTTTAGTAAAACCGTCCAAAATTTCAAGATAACCCGAGACTCTCCTGATTCTTGTAATGTTTTTCCCTCCGCATTTCGGGCAGATATCGAATACTCCTGAAGTGCCGCAGTCGTTGCATTTGTCTTTGGGAAAATTGAATCCAAGGTAGCGGACTCCGCTCTTGATGGCTATTTCCGTTAAATCGGCGAGTCCTTCAGTGTTGCTGAGAGGTGCTTCTTCAAGTTCGATGTAGGAAATGGAACCGCCGTTTGCGAACTTGTGGAAAGATCCTTCAGCTTCCAATTTTTTGTGTGCAGGAAGTTTACTGTCGACATTGACATGAAACGAGTTCGTATAAAACCCTTTTTCAAGTGCCTGATGGTTGAAGGTCTTTTTGTCGATTTCGGTAAATCTGCCGCTGATCAGTTCTCCGCTTGTTGCCAGTAGCGAGAAATTCAGATGATGTTTTGTGGTTAAAGAATCTGTATAGTCCCGCATAAAAGCGACGAAATCGAGAGCGTGTCTGTAAGCGTTTTCATTTTCCCAGTATTTGCATCCGGTAAGGATTTCGATGGCTTCACTTAAGCCGATGAATCCTATCGAAAGAGTTCCGTGTTTGAAAGTTCCTTCTAAGCCGGATGTGTTCATATCTTCGCACCAGAATTTATATTCGTGGTTTGTCGGGAACAGAGTCGGATCTGCATCAATGGTCTTTTTGTATCTGTCAAGCAGAATTTGAGCTGTCGGCTCTGCAATTTCGATCCAGCGTTTTTTCAGCTCTTCGATCTTTTCCGAATCGCTCTTTTCAGGATGGTTTTTCATAACTTCGAGCGCAAGACGTGGAAGATTGACAGAAATGTTCGTTATGTTGCCGCGTCCTATAGCTCCGGTCTTGCCGAAAATATCGCTGACGACTCTTGTTCTGCAGCCCATTACCGATAATCTTTCCGGATCTGTATCTTTGTCTTCTTCACAGTCGCAGAGAAGGTAGGTCGGAAGCATTTTCTTGGATGTGCAGTGCAGAGCTTTTTCGTACAGATTGAAATTCGGGTCGCCTTTCGAGCGGTTGACGCCTTTGTGAACCTTGAAGACAATATTCGGTTTGTACACCAGATCTCCGGCGTTTTCGAATTCGTCAATGAGAGTAAATGTGAGAAAACGGGAAAATTCGTCGGTTCCGAGTCCGGTATTGAACGTTACATAGTAGCTGGTCTGTCCCATTCTGGTGTGCATGTCGTTGCACCACATGATGAGAGATCCTATTGATGCTTTGAAAATTTTCTCATTTCCTTCGAATGATACTCCGAGTTTTGTAAATATTTCCGCAAAATCTTTGTCAAAATTCGCGAATGCCATTCCTCCGGCCTGCTCGTTGCCCATTTTTGCAAAGATCTCTTTTATGAAATCAAAGACCCAGATGATGATTTTGGTTTCGTCGAGACCTGAGAATCTTTCATAGGGAAAGGCGTTTTTAATGTCGAATGTCAGGCAGTTGTAGGTCATACCGTAGGCATCAAGGTCGTGGATGTGTATGTATCCCTGCTTGTGAAGATCTGCCCATTCCTGAGGAAGCGAAGTAAGGATTTCTTCTTTTTTTACCTTTTCTCCACAGTTGTAGTTTTCACCGACATAACTTATGCGGTTTGCAGCATTGTCATTTTTGTTCTGATTAAGCATCTTTCTTCACCTCCATGAATGTTTGATTTGAAGAGCCGTAATAGCCAGTATAAAGAATATTCTTTTTCTCAAACGGACCGAATTTCACATAACGAACGTATTTAAGCAGTTCTTCGGGAATCTCTTGAGAATCGTGTCCGGTGTAAAGACACAGGTCAAAATCCTGCAGAGCCTTGCAGAGTTCGAGAACCGCATCCTTTTGCAACAGAGGTTCTCCACCACTGATCGTCAGTTTGTTGCAGCAGCTTTTGGCTCTGATTTCAGAACACAGATCATCGATGTCGTATTCTGTGCCGCCGTTCGGATCCCATGTGCTCTGGTTGTGGCAACCATCGCAATGAATGTCGCATCCTTGCAGAAAAAGGACGGTTCTGCACCCTGGACCGTCACAAAGAGAACTTTCTTTAATTGAAGCGATTCTAATTGTCTTTGCCGTCATTTGATCTCTCCTTTCAGCAGCCAGCAACACTCTAATAAGCGTCGGAAAACTTCCGAGTTGACAAAAAATCTGCGCAAAAAGCTTAAAGCTGTTAAATTATTGGTTATTTCTTACACATACAACTTTGAGTTTATAGTCGAGAATGTAGGGAAAATCTGCCGAATGCGCTCCTCCGCGATCGTATGCGTCAACAAGCATCGTCATGTGACCGACTCTTGCATTCAAGAAGTCAACGCCCCATGCTTCTTTAGTGTTTTCCGGGTCGAGAGTTGACGACCAGAAAGCCTCTTTTGATTTGATTTTGCTGAATTTGGGATCGTTTATTTCTTCCAAGAGTTGTTTTCGGGTTTCTTCTTCGAGCTCGTAGTATTCCGTTTTTGCCGTCAGAGTGTTGATTTTACCGCACCCGTTGCAATCTTTGCTCCAGCATTTTTCATCGAGGCACTGTCTGTTTTCGCTGATCCTGCACCTGCCTCCCGCTTTGGTTTTGTCGCAGTTTTGAATGAGCGTGCGCAATTCATCGATGTTTGGCAGGCGCCAGTCGGAATGGTTGTTTTCTGCAAGGTTTGAGCAGTAATTTTGTGCTTCTTCCCATGTCATCGGATCGGCTGCAACGGACGACCACTTCAAAGACTTGGGATTCGGTAATGATTTCTCAGGTTTCCTTTTAGGTTTAACCTTGAAATCGTCATCTTTTCTGTCGCGGACGCAGATCACATCTGTATCGTGGTTTATCACCGGCACATAAAGAGCGAGGTCGAGCACCGGACTGTATGTCCAGCCGAACCGGTCAGGTCTCGCATTAGAGCCGTCCCATATCGAGTTCGCCGTGAGAGCCCTTATCCCGTGAGTGCTTCTTGCAGCAAGGAAAAAACTTTCGTTCCCGTCTTTTTCCAGTTTTTTGGTATCTTTGTTCAGCGATCTCAATTCTTCAATCGTCGGCTGGCGCCAGTCGTCGAAGCCTCCTTCTCTTAAAGATTCGCAGTATGCATAGGCATCATGCACCCCGAAAGTATCGTCCATGCAGTCACGATACAGGTATCCGCAGGGAATTTCCCGTTCTTCGTCTTCTTCACAGATCCAGCTTTCATCGCAAAGTTTTTTTGCTGCGGAGTACATAATGTGCCGCTCTGCAAGCAGCGTTGCTGTGTAATTTTTCTTTTTCGACATCGTGCTTTCAGACCACTGCAGTTTGTCGGGATCGATTGCTTTTTCTATTTCAATTTTTTTCTCTGCGGCAAAATCTTTCGGGGAAGATTCCCTGACGCACGCAACATTGCAGAGATCCCGCATACACGGGCGGCACGGATGCCAGTCAGGATCGGCAAGGCAGCTTTTTCCGCTAACCATCCCGTAACCGTTAAACCAGTTCTGGTTATTTTCCTTTTCGTTAAAAGACCAGAAACAGCTGTCGTAAAGGTAAAATCCGTTGACATAAGTCCGCAATGTGTCCGCCTCTTTTTCTGTGTAGAATATGCCGCTTCCCTCCTTGAATCCTGAACAATCTTTCATTATTGATTTCAATTCCTCGGTTGTCGGCGGTCTCCAGTCGGAAAAACCGCCTTCGCGCAACTCTTCGCAGTATTCTGCGGTACTATCGTAATACATCGGTCCGGGAGAGGGCTGCGACCACATCAGATTCGATGCGGCATCGGTTGTTACACTAGACTGCGTCTCGTGCCGTATGACTGGATCGGGATCATTTTCAGGTTGAATCAGAATCATACTTTCTGTAGTCGCCTGATTTGTTGATTCCTCTTTTTCTTCTTTTGAAGAACAACTGCAAAGCACAATACAGAACACAATCACACAAAGGTGTAAAATCATTGAAAGATCTTTCATTTCTCCTCCTGTTAGGGTCGTTGTGTTATGCAGCGCAAAGAAAGCGATATTCTTCGCGCCAGAGTTTCTTATATTCTAAAGCGATGATCTTGTTCCGCTTCTGATCGTAAGCCTGTTTTGAACAGCAGCCTTTCTTTGATTTCTGGCTTGTCAGGTGGAAGCAGCCGCACTCTTTGCAGAAATATTTTCTATGCGGAATCTTTTTTGCTCTGTTGCCGTGATGCTTCGCGCCGTTGATAGCGTTTCCCGCTTCTCTTTCTGTGTAACAGATCTTTCCCTCGCTTTCACATCTGATCTCTCTTTCGAACTCGTCTTTCATCTTTCCCTCCTCTTGTTGTCAATCAAACTGCCTACACAACATATAAGCGGTGGAAAACTTCCGAGTTGACAGAAAAATGAGTTTTTTGAGAAAAATTTTTAGCCCTCAAAGAAAAAGGCCAATATATTCAGAAGTTTATTGTGGGTTTAGTACAACCCGTCCTTATGCTCAAGTTTGAGCTTTGTATCATCGATCGAAGCGCGTAGGATCTCGTAGTATTTCTGGCGTGCGAAGATGTTCATTTTGTACTGGACATGCTGTCTGCCGTCGAGTTTGCAGTCAACAGCGTACCGTTTCAGGATCTCTTCGACAAAACGGTTCGGGATGGCATAGTCGATGAGTGAGCAGTCCATGAGGTCGACTTCGCTTCTGCCGTTGAGGAAAGCGCATGTCTTAATGACGTGAACGATCTTTTTCCAGCGGGAATCGCTCACATAGTAGTCAAAGCACTTCCTTCTGATCTCTGAGATGACATTTTTGGTTTCTTCACTGAGTCTGACCTGATCGATCATCGGCTGCCAGCTTTCTATTTCGTCAAAGCTGAGCAATGCGGTTTTCTGATCTTCATCCGGCTGAGGAACCTTCCCGGTGCTGTTTACGAATTCAAAGAAATCATCGTCATTTGAAATCGGTTTTATGCCGACATGAAGGGCAAAACTTTCACGCAGCGCCTCGAATCTTCTCTCTTCCGCCGCTTTGTAGGGATCCGCTTCCGACGAACCTGCCATAACAAATGCCGGCTTGGCGGGATCATCTTCTTTATTGATGATCTTAAGAAGTTTGTTCAAAACGGCCGCGTTGCCCGACCAGATATCATCAAGAAAAAGGATCTTCGCTTTCCCGAATTCGGTCCCGTCTTCCGTTCCGTTCATAAAATATTCAACATAGCCGCCGTGCTCGAGCTTGAACACGCCGTCTTTGTAAAAATCGCGGAATGCACTTGCAACGCAGCGGCTTACAAGGCTCTTGTCGCGACCGGGCCGGCCGAGAAGAATGATGCTTTCACCAGAAACAGCGGAAAGCAGCGAAAGCCGGAGGGCCTCCTCTTTGCCGCTGAGGTTCCGGTTCAAATACGCAAGAAGAGTTCTGATCCGGCTGTGCATTTCAGTGCCGGACAATGTTTTTTGTTCTCCTGATTTGTTGTTTTCCATAGCCTGCCTCACAAGAAAATGTTTAAAAAACCTTGTGATTTTAAGACAAAAGAGATTTTTGACAATTTTTTATGAATGAAAAACGTGATGGTCGTCAGTTGCTGTTAGCAGCCGGGGACGTTCGGAGTGTACTGTGCGCACTCGGGAGTTTCGAATGTCGGCAGAACAAGTGCGACACCGGTTGTTACCCAGCATGGATCGCAGACACATACTCCTTTTTCACCTGAGTAGTCACAATGACCGTGGCTTGCCGGGTTGATGAGGAAGCTTGCCTGTCCGCATGACGAGTCGCAATCTTTGATGCACATGGTGCCTGCATCGTTAAGGTGGTATTTGTCTTCACATTCGTTGCAATTAGGACCTGTGAAATGATCTTTGCATTCACAAGTCGTCTTTGCGGTCTTTTTGTCAGCCGTGCATGTTCCGTGTCCGTTGCAGAAATGAGCACCGTCGCAGACAAGGCAGTCGGTTCCTGAGTAGTGTTCAGCGCACTGGCAGGTCGACTCATCCCATGAAGAACATTCGCTGCACAGAGCCTCGCTCTCTGCCGAATAAACAAGCGCGAGAGTATTGCATGCTTTGGTGTTGCTGTCGCATATCTCGTTTGCATTTGTAACTTCGACACAGTTGTCGTAACCGGAGCAGCCTGCACGCTGAGTGACTCCGTCACCGCAGACCATAAGGCTCGTGCATTCTGCATTGCACTGTCCGTAGATCGTTCCGTTCGTAGCTTTGCCGTCATCGCAGACTTCGCCGTTAAGCTCGACTATAGCCGCATCGCCGCAGTAGTTGAGGGTCGCATCTTCTTCGGAGAGTTTGCATTCGGAAGTGCAGCGTTTGCAGGGAACGCCTTCTTCCCCTTCTTCACCGTATTTGCAGTATTCGGTCCCGTTGTTTATGCCGTAATCGCACTCTTCGCCCTGGTCTTCCTGAAGAACACCGTCACCGCAGCCGTAGAAGCCGGTGCATTCAGCGTTGCAGTGTCCGTAAACACCGTTGAGTTCGCCTTCGTCACAGTCTTCGTTTGCGTTTTCCTTTACGACACACTCTTCAGCCGGAGTTTCGGGAGCTTCAGTGTCGGGAGTCTCGGTATCAGGAACTTCTGTGTCGGGAGTTTCCGTATCCGGAGTCTCGTTATCAGGAGTTTCGGTGTCGGGGGTCTCAGTGTCGGCATCGCTTTCTTCTGCCGCAGGTTCCGGGCATACTGCTTTCTGAATAACAGCATCGCCGCATCTGTCGCCGAGACCGGTGCATTCAGTATTGCACTTGCCGTATTTTCCGTTGTTTTCGCCGTCATCGCAGGCTTCTTCGCCGTTTTTGACACCGTCGCCGCAGTAGTCGCCTACACCCGTGCAAAGAGCGTTGCAGTATCCGTAAACGCCGTTGTTTTCGCCGTCGTCGCACTCTTCAGTGCCGTTTTTGACGCCGTCGCCGCAGCGTTCATCAAGCGTGCAGTCTGCCTTGCAGCCGTTGTAGCCGCCGACGTTTCCTTCTGTTCCTTTGTCGCAGGCTTCTTCGCCGTTGACAATAGCATCGCCGCAGTATCCTGCCAATGTGCAGTCTTCATTGCAGCCGCCATAATGGCCGTCGTTCGCTTCCTGGCCGTCATCGCACTGTTCTGTTCCGTTGACAACAGCATCGCCGCAGTATTCAGAGGGCGGAACAGTTACACAAGAACCATTCTGGCATTCTTTGCCGTCCGTGCAGTCTTCCGAAGTGACACATTCCGGCTTTACTTCTTCTTCCGGCTCTTTGTCAAAACAGGAGCCTTCAATACATTCCCGGCCGCTGCCGCAGTCGGAATTTGTGACGCATTCCGGCTTCTCTTTTTTGTCCCCGCCGCAGGAAACAAACAAAGCCGCAACCAAACCCACTAATAGAAATGCGATCTTTTTCATCTCATACCTCAAAAAAATGTAAATAAAAACAGGGCACACTACTTACCCGGCGACGATTATATTTATTTTTTTAAGAAAGCAAAGAAATACTATTGAACTTTTAGTTTTTCCGCAAAAAGGCTTTCTCAGCCGACCGGCTCTCCCTTTTTGTCGAATTCGGCAGCGACTTTTTCAAGAAGCTCTCTGATATCCAGATGCTGCGGGCAGACACGTTCGCACATTCCGCATTTTATGCAGTCCGACGCCTTTCCGTGCCCGTTTTTGGTGAGGACGTTGTTGTAATAAAAGTCGGTATTCCAGCTGTGAAAGATGCTCTTTGAGTTCAGCGATGCAAAAAGATCGGGAATGAGTATCTCTTTCGGGCAGTGGTTCTCCTCGATGCAGTATCTGCATGAGGTGCATGGAACGAGACCGATACTTCTGAATATGCCGCAGACTTCCTTGACAGCCTGCATTTCACGCCCGTCAAGCGGTTTGAAATCCGCCATCGCGTTTATATTGTCGTTCATTTGCTCCATATTGCTCATCCCCGAAAGAACGACCGCCATATTCGGGAAGGATGCGGCAAATCTGACAGCATAGCTTGCGTTGCTTCCACCGTTCAGACTTCTGAAAATTTTGTCCGCTTCTTCGGGAAGTTTTACGAGACAGCCCCCTTTGACCGGCTCCATGACGACAACAGGCTTGCCGAATTCCTCGCATACTTCATATACTTTGCGGGCTTCAACCGAAGCATCATCGTAATCAACATAGTTGAACTGGATCTGGACAAGCTCAATCTCGGGATGTTCCGAAAGTATCTGCCTCAAAACTTCGGCTTTGTCGTGGAAGGAGATGCGAAATGGCGGATCAGCCCTTCTTCCTTGAATTTATAAGCCGTTTCATAAGCCCTGCACTCCTTGAATTTAAGATAGTTGTTTTTGTCCTGGGCGTGCATGAGGTAAAAATCGAAATAATCGACTCCGCACAGGGAAAGCTGCTTTTCAAAAAACGGGCGGATATCCTCCCGGCACTTGAAATACGGATCCGTGAGCTTGTCGGTGAGCAGGAAGCGGCTTCTTTCATACTTTGTCGAGAGGCAGTCGCGTATCGCCGTTTCAGAGAGCCCGTTGATGTATCCGTGCGCGGTGTCAAAATAGTTGAAACCCGCATCGATAAAGGCTTTTATCATCTTCCCGAATTCCTGGAAATCGACTTTTTCGCCGTTCATCGGCAGCCTCATGCAGCCGAACCCCAGGTTTCCGTGTATTTCGGGGAAAAATCTGCTCTTTGATACCATAAGGACCTCCTGAAAAAATCAACCGACTATTCCACTGATCCGCAAAATCAGGGTAAAAACTCAAACAAGTGACAAAATGGTGCCGGAGACCGGGCTCGAACCGGTACAGGAGGTTATCCCGAGGGATTTTAAGTCCCTTGCGTCTACCAATTCCGCCACTCCGGCGGATCAATTTAGGAAAAATGGAGGCACCTTCCGGATTCGAACCGGAGATGGAGATTTTGCAGACCTCTGCCTTACCTCTTGGCTAAGGTGCCGACCAAAAAGAATTTCGATTGAAAAAGGACATAAAAAAATGGAGCGGGAAACGGGATTCGGACCCGCGACGTCTACCTTGGCAAGGTAGCACTCTACCACTGAGTTATTCCCGCTCTGGCAGGCGACAAGATAGTCAGAAACATTTGAATGTCAAGTTTTTTCTTCAATTTTTGCAACTGTCTCCTGGGACAAATTTAAAAAACTGGTGTTTTTATTGAGTTTTTGTAAAATATAGTGTTTTTGGAATTGAAACTTAGCGAGGTTCCAGATGAAGAAAATCACGACAGTTTTTTATGTTTTTGCCGTTCTGGCGCTTTTTGTGCTGATGACGGGCTGCGGCAGTTCAAAAAAGGAAACAGCAGAGAGCGATGCCGTAACGGATGTCGACAATGACATTGCAGCGGATAGCGATGTTGATGCCGACGCTGATCCTGAAGATTCGGAGATGGATGCCGACTCTGACGAAACCGAAGATGCGGATTCATGGCAAAAACTTCCTGATCTTGACTCTGGCGAGACAACTGATTTAGAAGAAATTATAGTATATGATGAAGACGATAGTGCCTGCGACAATGACGACAGTGAACCGATCAAAGACGACAGCTGTGCAATAATCAATGACAATATGTGGGCACCGCGCGCATCCGGCAATATGGGACACACTGATGCATCCAATTATTGCTATAACCTGACAGCTTGCGGCTATGATGACTGGAGGCTGCCCTCGATAAGTGAACTCAGAACTCTGATCAAGAACTGTCCGAATACTGAGACGGGCGGAAATTGCGAACTTTCAGACAGTTGTCTGATCCTCACTGATTGCTGGAATGCTGACGACTGCTATTCTTATGTTTGCAATCCAGGCTGCAATTACAGCAAATTCAAAGACAAAGGCTGGTACTGGTCATCTTCTGGTTTTTCCCAAACATTTGCTGTGGATGATCCGGGTTTTGCATACGGTGTTGACTTTAATTACGGTGCAGTAGGTCGTAATGCTTGTACGAATTCAGGCGGAGTCCGGTGCGTTCGAAAAATTGACGGTTTTAACACAAATACCGGATGTAATGTTGTTGACGGCAATATGTGGTCATCAAAAAAATTTTTCTGGGGAAATAGTTGCGACAGTCTGACAGAGTGCGGATTCAGCGATTGGCATCTGCCGACGATCGATGAACTCCGGACACTGATACGGAACTGCGAAGGCACTGTGACGGGTGGAGAATGCGGAGTTACAGATGAGTGCCTTTCAAAAAAGGATTGCTGGGCGCAAAATGTATGTTCTTCCTGTCCTCGTGATTCAAGCGGCAAATACAGCAAACTCGGTGACATTGATGTGCTTTTTTCTTCTTCCGCACAAGCCGATTACTCCAGCGACGATTGGTATGTCAACTTCATTTACGGCACAGTTGCCAGTGGTTCGCCGGGAACTTACACTGAATATTTTTACCGGTGCGTCAGAAAATATTCCGAGGACGAAATCAGCGACGAAGGCTGTATGTCAGGTAAAGACAAGTGCATAAACTCCCAATCGCTGCACTGCGAGGATAGTTTTTGGATTCCGGAAGAATACTGCGACTACACTTGTGATCCATCGACAGGAAAATGCCTCGAGGCAGAATGTGTTTCGGACGAATACAGCTGTGGAGAAGGAAATCCTTCGACAAAATCCAGATATTGCAAAAAAGGTCATTGGAAAATCAAAAATTGCGAAGGAGAATGTGAGCCGTCAACGGGAAGATGCAAAGATGTCTGTCACAATGTGGAAGGAAAAATGTGGTCGCCGTTGGCTACAGAAACAATTTATGATGCGAATATGAACTGGCAAAACGCCACAAATTATTGCGAAAATCTGACTGCTTGCGGATATTCCGACTGGCATCTGCCGACTATAAACGAGCTCAGAACACTGATCCAGAACTGTTCGGAGACGGAAACAGGCGGTGCATGCGGTGTTACCGACAGCTGTCTTGAATCGGATTGCTACACAAGCAGTGATTGTGCGCCCAATAATTATGTTATTATGAACGGTTATTTCAGCAAGTTGGGAGACGCAAAGATATTGTGGTCTTCTTCCAACTATCTAAATAGCTCTGCATGGATCGCTGACTTCAGATCCGGAGGAATATTCTCCAGTTCAAAGTCATCATTTGATTCCAAATATGTCCGCTGCGTGAGATAAGCGAAGCTAATTCCCGCAAATATTCTCTTTTTCTTCGTAGATACGGTCGATTTCTTCAACCATTTCAAAACTTTTTTCGGTGTATTCGTTCTCTTCACCGATCTTCTTGGCTGCTTCGGTGCTTTTGACCAAGGTCTTGCGCGATTTCTTCAGAAGGATCGAGATCTTTTTCCAAAGTTCGCAGGTATAGACCGATTTTTCTTCGTCAGTGAGCTCTTCGGGAGCGGGTCTTGCCTCCATTTCCGCGTATAGATCGGTGTAGAGTTTTGCCGCTTCGAAGGCCGATGCGTTTGTCCAAAAGATGACTCCGACATTTATCGCTTTTAAAAACTGAGTCTGCGCTTCGACAATCTTTTTGCACTTTTCTTCAAGGCTTTCGGTCGAGTCTCCGAGATCCAGATCCTTGAATTCCTTGACGAAACTTCTGCCAAGAACGAAATAGGCGAGCGCAAGTTCCGGGATGTAGACCGCTTCGTGACGCGGAGTTTCCCTTAAAATCGTCATCCTCCAGTAATCCGCAAGCCGGCGTCCTTCTTCGACATTCCCGGTCATTATGAGCGATTCGGCATAACGCAGCGAGATCTCGCGCCTGTCGGATTCCTTAAATTCGCTGTGAGCCGGAAAGCTGCCGATGATCTTACCGCTGATTTCGGAGATTTTTTCCCAAATTCCGGTATTTCTTGCCGCTTCGAGCCAGTTTAGAAGGGCGTCGCGCCTGTCTTCAGGCTTCTGCATCGTTTCGTAAGCCCGGAAAAAATTCTTTTCGGCAGCTTCCCAGTTTTTGAGCTTGATCTCAATCAGCCCAGCATTGTAACGGCATGAGGGCGCAAGAGTGTACTCGGGAGCCGTTTCCGCGATCCTTGTGTAGAGCCGCTCCGCCTCGTCAAGCTTGTTTTCGTCGAAAAGGCGGTTCGCTTCAGCAAAAAGTTTGTCAAGATCCTCGTCAGCCGCTTTGGAGACTTCATAGATCTCGACACTTTTCGGGGTCACGCGGATCCCGTATTCCGATTCGACATGACTTGGCGCAGCCTGCTGCGGTATTTCCTCTGCCTTTTGCTCTGGAGCAGTCGCGCACGAAACAAAAATCATGCAGAAAACGATCAAGATCGGGAAAATTCGGTTCATTTTATCTGCCAATAAGTCCGTTATATTCCTCAACTACAAGTCAGACACACGACTATAATAAAAAGACGGATCAAAAACAAGTGGTCATTTGGCTGAGAAATAAAAAGACCCCGCCGGAGCGGGGTCGCACAACAACAATGAGGATAGGAATTATTCTTCGTCTTTTCCGGAAGGAATGTCGTCAGTTTCGCTGAAACCTTCCTCGTCGCCTTCCATGCCGTTCGAGATGTTGCTGAAGTCAAATGCGCCGTCCATGTCTATTTCGGAAGCAAGTCTTCTGCTCGTCCTGAACGAACTTCTTGCAACTTTTGCCGTTACATCGTCGTCTTCGTTCTCGATCTCGGCATTTTCCATTCCGGGGATCTTGATCTCGTAGTTTGCTTCGTTGTATTTTGGGAACCCTGTTCCGGCAGGGATCATCTTACCGATGATGATATTCTCTTTGATACCGCGGAGAATATCTCTTTTTCTCTCGACACTTGCATTAGTGAGGACTTTTGTCGTCTCCTGGAAGCTGGCTGCCGAGAAGAAACTCTCGGTGTTGAGGGCTGCTTTCGTGATACCGAGAAGGACAACGTCCCATGTCGCGGGCCTGAGCCCTTTTTCTTCCATGGCGTGGTTGATCCTTTCGAGTTTTTCTTTCTCGACGAGCTCGTCTTTCATAAGCGTGGTGTCGCCCGGATCGATGACTTTTCTCTTCTTGAGCATCTGTTTTACTATGATCTCGATGTGCTTGTCGTTGATCGGAACGCCCTGGAGTTTGTAGACTCTCTGAACTTCCTGAACGAGGAATTTGGCAACCGCGACTTCACCGCTGATACGCAGGATGTCGTGCGGATCGATCGTTCCTTCGATAAGAGCTTCGCCCGCTTCGACAGTATCGCCGTCGTGGACGTTGATGTGCTTTTCTTTCGGGATCTGGATCGGTTCCATCGCCTCGCCGCCTTCAACAGGGGTTACGGTGATGAGACGCTTGCTGCTCTTCGCGCTCTTTCCTTCGCTCGTGATGGAAACTATACCGGAGATCTCCGATACTTTTGCCGGATTTTTGACTTTTCTTGCTTCGAAAAGGTCGCTGATGCGCGGAAGACCGCCTGTGATATCCTTGGTCTTTCTGGCAGCTCTCGGAACTTTTGCAAGAACATCACCCGGTTTTACAGCATCGCCGTTTCTGACTTCTATGTAAGCATTGACGGGAAGATGGTAGACTGCTTCGCCTCTTTCGAGTTTTTTCGCGGTCTTTCTTCCTTTCTTGCCTTCCTCTGTGATGAGGAGCTGCGGCGACATCTTCGCGTCACGGGACGGGATGACGACGGTTTTGGTAAGACCGGTGTTGAGATCCTGTTCTTCTCTCATCGTGATACCGTTCTCAAGGTCTTCGAAAGCGATGATGCCGTCGGTCTCTGCAATGATCGGATCGTTGTAGGGATCCCAGTCGGCAAGGACTGTTCCTTCGGCAACGTGGGCGCCGTCTGCGACTTTAAGGTTGGTTCCGTATGATACCGGGTATTTTTCTCTGTCTCTTCCTTTGTCGTCCTGAATAACGATCTTTCCGTTCCTGTTCATTACGACATAAGTTCCGTCAGGTTTCTGGAGAAGCTTGATGCCTCTGTATTCGACCTTGCCGGCTCTTTTTGCTTCGTGGCTCGATTTTTCACTCTTACCGGAAGCAACACCGCCGACGTGGAATGTTCTCATCGTGAGCTGCGTTCCAGGTTCACCGATCGACTGCGCCGCGATGAATCCGACAGCTTCGCCGACATTGACGATGTGACCGCGTGCCAGGTCTCTGCCGTAGCATTTCGCACATACGCCGAAAGGACTTCTGCAGGTAAGGACCGATCTGATGCGGACACTGTCGATACCAAGGTCAACGATCTTGTCGGCTGCAGCCTCGTCGATCATTGTGTTCGCTTCAAGGATGATCTCGCCGGTGTCGGGATCTTCGATGTCGTCAAGAGCTACTCGTCCGAGGATCCTCTCTTTGAGCGGAGCGATGATTTCGCCCGATTCGTTGAGCATAGCCTCGACATCGACACCGCTGTTAGTTCCGCAGTCTTCTTCAACTACGACTACGTCCTGAGCTACATCGACAAGTCTTCTTGTGAGGTAACCGGAGTTCGCAGTCTTAAGAGCCGTATCTGCAGAACCTTTTCTCGCACCGTGGGTCGATGTGAAGTAGTCAAGGGAGTCAAGACCTTCTTTGAAGTTTGCAAGGATCGGGGTCTCGATGATGTCGCCGTTCGGTTTTGACATAAGACCACGCATACCGCCCAACTGTCTGATCTGGTCCTGAGAACCTCTGGCTTTCGAGTCCGCCATGACGTAGACTGAGTTTTCTGAAGGCATGACGATCTTGCCCCAAAGTTCATGGTCTATCATGGTTTCTTTGAGACCTTCCATCATTTTCTTCGTGACTCTTTCGTTCGCTACGCCCCAGAGGTCGACGATCTTGTTGTATCTTTCAGACTTCGTGATGTTACCGTTGTTGTACTGGTCCTCGACTTCGCGTACCGATTTTTCAGTTTCGGCAATGATCTCAGCTTTTTCAGCCGGGATTTTGATGTCGTCGATCGAGATCGAGTATGCGGCCTTGGTCGAATACTGGTAACCGAGGTTTTTGATCTTGTCGGCAAAAACGACTGTCGCTTTTCCGCCGGCTACTCTGAAGCTTCTGTCAAGGATCGATGTCCAGTCGCCCTTCTTGAGCTGTCTGTTTATCGTCTCAAAGCCGAGTTCCTTCGGTGTTACAGCCCAGATGAGCAGACGTCCTGCCGTCGTGGTGTAGATCTTGCCGTCGATCCTGACTTTGATTATCGACTGCCAGTCGATGATGCCTGAATCACGTGCCATAAGAGCTTCAGTATCGGAGTAGAAAACTTTTCCTTCGCCTTTCGAATAGGGTTTCGCGGTCGTGAGGTAGTAAAGACCAAGGACCATGTCCTGAGCCGGAGAGATGACCGGAGTTCCCGATGCCGGAGAAAGGATGTTGTTCGTCGACATCATGAGGACGCGGCTCTCGAGCTGCGCTTCGATACTGAGCGGAAGGTGGACTGCCATCTGGTCGCCGTCGAAGTCGGCGTTGAACGCGACGCAGACGAGCGGATGGAGCCTGATCGCCTTCGAATCGATGAGGACCGGTTCAAAAGCCTGGATACCGAGTCTGTGAAGCGTGGGAGCACGGTTGAGAAGGACCGGATGCTCTTTTACGACCTCTTCAAGGATCTCCCATACAACGTCTTCGCCCGCTTCGACCATGTTTTTAGCGGCTTTTACCGTGCTTACAAGGTTTCTTTCGGAAAGTTTGTTGTAGATGAACGGCTTGAAAAGTTCGAGAGCCATGACCTTCGGAAGTCCGCATTCGTGCAGTTTGAGTTCCGGACCGACCGTAATAACCGAACGGCCTGAATAGTCGACACGTTTTCCGAGAAGGTTCTGACGGAAACGGCCGCCTTTACCTTTCAGCATCTCGCTGAGTGATTTCAACGCTCTGCCGTTTGCGCCCTGGACAGGTCTGTGCACTTTCGTGTTGTCGAAAAGCGCGTCGACCGCTTCCTGGAGCATTCTCGTCTCGTTTTTGATTATTACATCAGGAGCGCCGAGATCCATGAGTTTTTTCAAACGGATGTTTCTGTTGAGGACTCTTCTGTAAAGATCGTTGAGGTCGCTTGTCGCGAATCTGCTGCCGCCTTCAAGCGGAACGAGCGGTCTCAGATCCGGCGGAAGGACGGGAAGGACTGTGAGGATCATGTTTTCAGGTCTTTCGCCCGAACGGATGAACTTGTTGAAAACATTGATCCTTTTCTGCAGTTTTGCCTGCTGGTTCTTGTCACCGCAGTTTGCAAGTTCTTCTTCGACTTCCTTCTTTACGGCGACGAGATCCATCTCCTCGAGGAGCTGTCTCAGCGGAGCAGCGCCCGTTTCAGCCTCGATCTGGTCGGGACCGTATTTTTCGAGAAGTTCGTTATACTGCTCTTCTTCAAGATACTGTCCTTTTACGACACCTTTTATCTCGGAACGGAGAACGACGTAGCCTTCGCAGTAGATTACACTGCTGAGGTTCGTGTTGCTCATTCCAAGAAGTGTGTTGATGTAGAAGGGAGATGTCTTGACATACCAGATGTGGGCAACCGGAGTCGCCAGCGTGATATGCCCCATCCTCTCTCTTCTGACTTTGGATTCAATGACTTCGACACCGCATTTTTCGCAGACGATGCCTTTGTATTTCATCCTTCTGTATTTGCCGCAAAGGCACTCGTAGTCGTTGATCGGACCGAAGATCTTCGCACAGAAAAGACCGTCCTTTTCAGGCTTGTAGGTCCTGTGGTTGAGCGTTTCCGGCTTTTTGACCTCGCCGTAAGACCATTCAAGGATCTTTTCAGGCGAAGCGAGAGATACCTCGATAGCCCTAAAATCAAAACTGCTTTTCGACTTGTCGAAAACTTTGTAAATGTCTTTCAAGGTATCCTCCTATCTATCTTCAATCAAATTTACATTAAGGCAGAGGCTCTGCATTTCTTTTACAAGGACGGAGAACGACGCCGGGATCCCCATTTCGTATTTGGTCTTGCCGCGGACGATCGCTTCGTAGAGTTTCTTTCTTCCTTCGACATCATCCGATTTTACGGTAAGGAATTCCTGCAGACAGTAAGCTGCGCCGTAAGCGCCGAGTGCCCAAACCTCCATCTCACCGAGTCTCTGGCCGCCGAACTGCGCCTTGCCGCCGAGAGGCTGCTGGGTGACGAGCGAGTAAGGACCGGTGCTTCTTGCATGGACTTTCTCGTCAACAAGGTGGTGGAGCTTAAGGAAGTACATGACGCCGACGGTTACATCAGATTCGAAAGGCTCGCCTGTTCTGCCGTCGAAAAGTATCATCTTGCCGTTTTCGCGTTCGCCGGTCTTTTTGAGAATGTCTCTGATCTCCGATTCCTGCGCGCCGTCAAAAACAGGGGTCGCCGTATAGATACCGCCTTTCATCGATTTGATGAAGTTGCGGACATCGTCTTCATCAGCTTCGTCGATGAGTTTCGCGACTTCCTTGCTCGGGTTGAGGACTTCTTTGAGTTTCGCTCTGAGCTTGTCAACGCCGTAGTTCTCCTCGAGATAGCGGTTGATCTGCTCGCCGAGCTTTCTTGCGCCGAGGCCGAGATGGACTTCGAAGATCTGTCCGATGTTCATACGGCTGGGGACGCCGAGCGGGTTGAGGACGATGTCGACCGTTCTGCCGTCTTCCATGTAAGGAACGTCTTCTTCCGGAAGAAGCATCGAAACGACACCTTTGTTTCCGTGACGGCCCGACATTTTGTCGCCGACCGAAAGTTTTCTCTTGACTGCGACAAAAACTTTGACCGATTTTACAACGCCTGGAGTGAGATCGTCGTCTCTCGAGATCTGTTTCAGCTTGTTGTCGTAGATCTTTTTGACCGTGTCGACTTTTCTTCTCATGTTGAGGATAAGTTCTTTCGCGGTCTTGAGGATATCTCTGTCTTTTACGCTGATTGCGCCGAGAACACCTTCAGGAATGCCGTCGAGGACTTCCTGGGTGAGCGTCGCTCCTTTCTTGACGATGACAGCGTCCTTTTCATTTTTGAGATCAGCGTCGGTCTTTTTGCCGACAAACATCTTCCTGACAAGTTCGTAGGTGTGTTTCTCGATGATGCGGACTTCGTCGTCGCGGTTCCTCTTGACGGCATCCATCTGCTCCTGCATCTGCTCTTTCATGCGGTTGTCTTTCTTGACACCCTTTCTCGAGAAGATCCTTGTATCGATGACTACTCCTTCAGTGCCCGGGTGGACATAGAGCGAATTGTCTTTTACATCGCCGGCCTTTTCGCCGAATATAGCTCTGAGGAGCTTTTCTTCAGGAGTAAGGACCGTTTCGCCCTTCGGTGTGACCTTGCCGACGAGAATGTCGCCGGGTTTTATCTTCTGACCGATCCTGATGATGCCGCTCTCGTCGAGTTTTCTCAAAATCTCGTCGGACGCGTTCGGGATATCGGCAGTGATTTCTTCAGGACCTCTCTTTGTGTCTCTTGCTTCGCAGATGAACTCTTCGATGTGGACTGAAGTGTAATAGTCATCCTTGAGGAGTCTGCGGTTGATGAGAACGGAGTCCTCGTAGTTGTAGCCGTTCCAAGGCATGAAAGCGATAAGAACGTTCTTGCCGAGCGCAAGTTCGCCGCGGTTGATCGCCGGACCGTCGGCAATGACGTCGCCCTTTCTGACGAAGTCGCCGACAGAAACGACCGGACGCTGGTTGATCGCCGTGTTCTGGTTGGAACGTTTGAATTTTATAAGGTTATAAATATCGACATCGACATTGTTGTCCTCTTCGACTTTTACGACGATCCTGCTCGAGTCGACTTTTACGACCGTGCCGTCACGCTGTGCGAAAAGGGTATAGCCCGAGTCTCTCGCGACATACTTTTCCATACCTGTTCCTACGAGCGGAGCGTCTGTTCTGATAAGCGGAACAGCCTGACGCTGCATGTTCGAACCCATCAGGGCTCTGTTTGCGTCGTCGTGCTCAAGGAACGGAATAAGTGCAGCCGAGACCGAAACGAGCTGGACCGGAACGAGGTCGACCAGAGTAACGCTTTCTCTCGGGACTCTGGCAACTTCGCCGACAACTCTCGCGTTGACGATCTCGTCCATGATCATGCCGTTTTCATCAAGTTTTACCGAACTGGGCATGATGACTTCATTTTCTTCCTTTATCGCGTCGAGGTAGACGATCTCATCTGTGACTTTGCAGTTTCTGACGATCCTGTAGGGAGTCTCGATGTATCCGAATTTGTCGATCCTTGCAAAAGTCGTAAGAGAAACGATAAGACCTACGTTCGGACCTTCGGGAGTTTCTACCGGGCAGATTCGGCCGTAGTGCGTTCTGTGGACGTCACGGACATCGAAGCCTGCGTGGTCACGCGTCAGACCGCCGGGACCAAGTGCAGAAAGTCTTCTTTTGTGGGTCATCTCAGAAAGGACGTTCGTGTGATCCATGAACTGGCTGAGCTGACCGCCCGCGAAGAATTCCTTCAGGACCGCGGAGACCTGCTTGTAGCTGATGACATCGTAAGGCGTCGGGTTGTCGAGCGTGCCGCTTCCCGCGATCTTTTCTTTGATGCTGTGCGACATCTTGAGGAGACCGGTCTTGAAGACATCTTCGAGAAGCTCTCCGACAAGGCGGACCCTTCTGTTGCCCAAATGGTCGATATCGTCGATCTTTCCTCTGCCGTCGGTAAGTTCAAGAAGGCAGACGATCGAATTCATGACATCTTCCTTTCTGAGCTGCCTGTTGGAAAGAGGAACGTC
>JAEESW010000004.1 GCA_016290135.1 bacterium | reverse complement strand
TCACCCACGACCAGAAAGGAGTCACCGGAGAGATCAGCGTCCGTTTCAGGAAGCCGATGCCATCGAACAGGACGGTAAAAGTCGAAGGATGCGTCGAATCTCAGAGAGGACGTATTCTCTGCACCGCCGGAAAAATAACTCTTGACGGCGAACTGATCGCAGAAGCCACGGCAAAAATGGTAAGACTGAATTGAGAGAAAACTATGGTAAAGAAAACTGTCCTTGTTACAGGCGGAGCCGGGTTCGTCGGTTCCCATCTCTGCAAAGCCCTGCTGGAACGCGGTGATCATGTCGTCTGCATCGACAATTTCATCAGCGGAAGACTTTCGAACATCGAGCCGCTCAAAAAGGATCCCGACTTTGACCTGCTGATCCACGATGTTACCGAACCCTACAATTTTTATGTCGACGAGATCTTCAACCTGGCGTGTCCGGCAAGTCCGATATTTTATCAGCGAGATCCCATCGCGACATACAAAACGACTGTTCTCGGTGCGATAAACGCTCTCGACCTTGCGCTAAGATGGAACGCGAAAATTTTTCAGGCATCGACCAGCGAAGTTTACGGCGACGCTTTGGTCCATCCTCAGCCTGAAAGTTACTGGGGAAATGTCAATCCGCACGGTGTCAGGAGCTGCTACGACGAAGGGAAACGAGGGGCTGAATCGCTCTTTTTCGACTATCACAGAAAGCATGGAACAAAAATAAAAGTAGCAAGGATCTTCAATACTTATGGCCCGAATATGAATATTGACGACGGCCGCGTTGTGAGCAATTTCATAATCCAGGCTCTTCAGAACCGCGACATAACAGTCTACGGTGACGGATTGCAGACGCGCAGTTTCTGCTATGTCGACGACCTTATCCGCGGAATGCTCGCCCTCATGGATTCTGACGATTCGGTAACCGGGCCTGTAAATCTCGGAAACCCCGGCGAATTTACGATGTTAGAGCTTGCCGGAAAAGTGCTCGCTCAGACCGGCAGCAAGTCGAAACTCGTCTTTATGCCGCTCCCGGGTGACGATCCGCGTGTCAGACGGCCTGACATAACCCTTGCCGGAAAACTTCTCGGATGGAAACCTGAGATCCCGCTCGATGAAGGTCTGCGCCGGACGATCGAATATTTCAAAGGAATACTCTGATTTTCAAACACAAATAAAAAAGGCCGGCGTGATGCCGGCCCCGTTTGGGTGGCAAAGATGAAACGATTACTTTTTGCCTTTTTTAGGAGAGTCTTTCTTCTCTTTTGCACAGACTTTGCAGAATTTGTAGCCGTTTTCCAGCGCTTCTTCTTCGGACGCAAAAACTTTGGTGCATCCTTTGCAGTTGTAGTAGCGGCAGTCCGATTTGTGGCATGTTTTAGTGTCGGGATTGCAGTGGATCTCGGCAGCAAACACAATCGAAAATGAAAAAATCATTACTGCAAAAACAAGTAATTTGGAAACAAATTTTTTCATAGTAAACACTCCAATTTAAAAAATTAACAAATAAGCATGAAATATTTAATCGAAGATTTTTATTTTGTCAATAAAATTTTAACAAAAATTTGAGAAATTTATTTAAATACATGAAAATATTTGGAAATAATTTCCTTTAGGAAGTTTTTGTGTTGCTGAAATATGAGTTAGATTTTATCGATTGTCAATCGGTAATTTCCCAATGGCCGTTTTTGTCGGCACCGATACGCTTTATGAGATTTTTTTTCTTCAAAGCCGAAAAAAGCCGCTCTGCCTGCCGTTGGCTGATATTCAGACGAACCGCCGCCGTTTTTGCCGATATTTCAGGATTTTCTCTAATCAAATCAAGAATTTTGACTTCATTTACACCGACATTTGCACCGACATTTACACCGACATCCAATGCCGTTTTGTCGGCAAACCGGAGCCTCTTTATGGTGTTGGCAATCATCTTCAGCATAAATTCAACAAAAACTCCTGAATCGGCATCGTCCGTGCTTTGTTCGATCGCCTTGTAGTATCCGGCCTGATTTTCCCAGATCATGTTTTCGATCGGCAGGTGTGCGAAAACGGGATTCCATTCCGCAAGAAGTCTCGACTGCCAGAATCTTCCCATTCTGCCGTTGCCGTCTTCAAACGGATGGATGAACTCGAATTCGTAATGAAAAACACTGCTTTTTATAAGTATGTGGTCTTCTGCATTTTTCAGCCACTCGAAAAGATCGGATATAAGTCCTGAAACCATGTGTGCCGGAGGAGCGACATGCGAGATCCCGCTTCTGCCCATCACGCCGACTCCTCCGCGCCTGAAATTTCCGCCACTAAATTGACTGTTTCAGCCGTTATCGTGAATGGCGGAGTGTAGATCTTTTTCTTTTCTGCCATTTTATTTGTTGAATTCGTTGAGCTTGTCCTCGAGAAGTTTTTTGATCTCAGCCATTCTTTCAGGCGTTTCGGCTTCGACTCTCATAACGATGACGTTCTGCGTGTTGCTCGGGCGCATGAGTCCCCAGCCGTCTTTGAAAGTGACTCTGACGCCGTCGATGTCGTTCACTTCGTAGCCGCCGTTTTTGAAGAAATTGACAACGTTTTCAACGATTTGGAACTTTTTGGTCTCGTCGACTTCGATCCTGAGTTCGGGAGTCGAGAAAGTTTCGGGGATCCCTTCAAGCAGTTTGTCGAAATCGGCACCGTGCTTTCCGATTATCTCAAGCATTCTGAAAGCGGAATAGATCGCGCAGTCATATCCGAAGAAGCGCTGTTTGAAGAAGACGTGTCCGCTCATTTCTCCGCCGAAAGCAGCTCCGATCTCTTTCATTTTAGCTTTGATGAGCGAGTGTCCGGCCTTCCACATTACAGGTTTTCCGCCGTGAGCCGCAATGTCGTCGTAAAGAGTCTTGCTGCACTTTACGTCACCGACGATAGCCGCGCCGGGAACTTCTTCGAGGACGCTTCTTGCAAAAATATTGAGGATCTTGTCGCCCCAGATGATTTTCCCGTTTCTGTCAACGATACCGATCCTGTCTGCGTCGCCGTCAAAACCGATGCCGAGGTCTGCGCCGTTTTCCTTTACCGCAGCGATCATCTTTTGGATGTAAGCCTCGACCGTCGGATCGGGGTGATGATTCGGAAATCTGCCGTTCGGCTCTTCAAAAATGCTGATGACGTTGAGCCCCATTTTGCGCATGATCGGAACTGCGACAAAGCCGCCGACACCGTTGCCTGCATCAACTACGAGCTTGATTTTTTCGGGATGTTCGATGTGTATCGTCTTGAAAATGAACTTTTCAAAATCGGGAATGATGTTGTAGGTGCTGTTCGTCCCCTTCTTTTCAGGGTTGAGGAAGTCGTCAGCTTCCATGATGTCCGCGATCTCCTGGATCCCGTCGCCGTAGACCGGAAGGTCGATGAGGTTTACTTTGAAACCGTTATATTCAGGCGGATTGTGGCTTCCCGTGATCATTACCGCGCCCTGAACATCGATATTGAACATCGAGAAATAGCAGAGACCTGTCGGAATCATGCCGAGAAAGATCGTGTCGATACCGCTGTCGTTGAAACCTTTTATCATAGCCTGAGCAAAAGAAGGCGAGCTCAGTCTCGCGTCGTGGCCGATCGAGACCGTCTTGAAAGACGGGAGTTTTTTCTTGTAGAAACTTGCGCATCCGCGCGCCAGATTGTAGGCAAAATCATCAGTTAAATCGACGTTTACGTAGCCTCTGACATCATACTGTCTAAAAATCGTTCTGTTGATCTTCATCTTTTTCTCCGCAAAAAGTCTTTAAAAAAACCGCAGTATTTTAGCAGAAATTATTTTTTTTTAAAGTGATAAATGGCTGAAAATACGATTTTTCTTGATTTAAAATGCACCGACAGCATAATTAGGCGTTTTGTGGATATTTAAGGGTGTGATTTGGCTGAAAAATTCAAAAATATTCTTGTTTTCGACGCTTCTTCTTCCAATATTTTTTTTGGCGGTGCAGATGAGAAAAAAGTGGTCTTCAAGGCAGAGAGCTTTGAAAAATCCAGGCTCAGCCGCTTTCTGCCGGAAGAGTTTGAAAAAGTTGTCTCTCAGCTTGATCTGACGGAACTTCCGCGAGTCGTTATCGGCAACGGGCCCGGAGCTTTTACCGGGATAAAGACCGGAACGGCGTTTTTTCTCGCCTACATCTACTCGCTCGGAGTGGAAACGGTCGAGACCGTGAGTTCTTTTTCGTTCATTTCCGCGCTTTCAGGGCCGTGCTCCGAAGATATAAGGATCGTTCTCATCCCATTCAACAAAGGCGAGTATTTCGCGGCGGTCCTCGATAAAAACAATAAAATTCTGCGCGGCGACATCTTCATAAAGCCGCCTTACGACAATATTCCCGCTTTTTTTGAAGGTCTTTCGGGCAGAAAAGCCGAGATAGCCGCCCCTGTCGAGTGCGAAAGCGGGGTGGTCCATGAACTGAACAGGATCTTTTCTGTCAAAAATGTGCGTTTTGACGGTTTTTCTTTCGACAGAAGCAGATTCGATGCGATCCCCGATACTAAAAAAGTGAATGTGATCTCAGAACCTTACATAGTCAACCATGTGATCTTACCGGCAAATCTTGACAGTAACGGCAATTTTTATGTTGAAGCAGAGCTTCAGGAGGCAAAAATGGGTCAGGACAGTTTTTCGCGTGAAGAGATTCTTGAAAAGTTGAAGCAGCTTAAAGAAGAACATTCGAAACTGAACGAAAGATCGGGTGAACTTTCCTCGAAAAAGATCTTTACTCCGCAGGATGAAGCGGAACTCAACCTTGTCAGAAAGAAAAAACTCCGCGCGAAAGACATGATTGCATACTTTGAGAACCTTCTGAAAGAAAAGTAATGATCACTCTTTTGTGAAAACGAATTCTCCGTCACGGACACTGCACAGAAAATCGGTCTCTTTCCCTGAATTTTTGTAGTATTCCTCAAGAAAAGCCCCTTCGAAAAATTTTCCGGCTATCCTTTTTACGGCACGCGCCCCCATGAGTCTGTCGCGGGCAGTCATCTTCGAAACGATGAGCTCCTGTGCCGATTTTCTGTCTTCGATCGAAAGAGAGCACATTCCCATGCCGTTGAGCCTTTTCTGGATCTCATTCAGAGCAGAGCCGGCAAGTTTGACAAGCTCCTCCTGCGAAAAAGGTTTGAAAAGAACTATGTCATCGACGCGGTTGACAAGTTCGGGCGAGAGAAAAGACTCGATCTTATTGACTATTTCTGCCGAGCGGGCACCAGTGTCGGTCTCTCCGAAACCTACTCTGCCCGCAGAGAAGAGTTCCGCCCCCAAATTGGTAGTCATGATTATTATCGATTCGCTCATGTCGGCCGTAAATCCGCGAGTGTCGGAAACGCGCCCCTCTTCAAGGATCTGTAGAAAAATGGTGAGCACTTTGGGATGCGCCTTTTCGATCTCGTCGAGCAGCAGAAGCTGGTAAGGTTCGCGCCTGAACGCTTCAGTCAGCTTGCCTCCTTCGTCGTAGCCTGAATATCCCGGAGGAGCGCCGATAAGTTTCGAAACCGAATGAGGCTCCTGAAATTCGCTCATATCAAAAACGACCATTCTGTCTGGACTTCCGAAGAGGAAATTCGCCAGTTTTTTCGCTGTTTCGGTTTTTCCTGTCCCGGTGGGACCTGCAAAAATCATCGACGCAAGCGGTTTGCCTGCCGGTTTGCTGCTGAATTTTCTTGCAAAGATCCTGGAAATGCGCTCCTTCGCGCTTTTCTGCCCGACAATGAAGCGGTCGAGGACTTCAGGCAGAGTATTCACGATCCTCGCCGTGTCGATGAGGAGATTCTCGGGCGGTATCCCCGTCCGGCTGGAGACCAGAAAGACCAGGTCGTCAGTTTCCGCCGTCTGCCTCCGCTCGCGTTTCAGGATGCTTCCCAGCGTGTCAAGAAGAGAGAGGACCTTGTCAGGCTGGCTTTTGCCTGAAATATAGCGGTCGCTCAGCGTTATCGCCGCTTTTATGAAATCTTCGCCGCCGAAAACGACTCCGTGATACTTTTCAAGAGTTTTGGCCGCGTTCGTGACTATCGTCAGAAGCTCGTCGTTCCTGGGCTCTTCGACTTTGACTATCGAAAAGCGCCGCTCCATCGCAGGGTCTTTCGCGATGAATCTGTTGAATTCGTCAGTCGTCGTTGCCCCGATGAGTGGAAAGTTGCCGCGTGAAAGTGCAGGTTTGAGCATATTCGCGACAGTATCGCTGCCGGAAGAGAAAAGAAGGTGTATCTCGTCGATGAAGATCACGATGCTGTCACGATTTTTCTCAACATAATCAAGCAGTTCCGTTATCCTCTTTTCGAGCGATCCGCGGTATTCCGTCCCTCCGACAAGAGACGAAAGTTTGAGTTCCCAGATCTCGATGCCCGGCAGCAGGCCGTCTTTCTGCCTGAGAGCTACAGCCTCGACGATCGCCGTTTTGCCGCTTCCCGCCGGACCTATGATCATTGGGTTGTTGCTGTTTTTTCTGCCAAGGATGTCGATTATCGACTCGATCTCCCTGCCTCTGCCGAAAACAGGATCTATTTTTCCTTCGAGAGCTTCCTGCGTAAGATTCCTTCCGAAGAGGGCGAGAGCGTTTTCGTCGCTTCCCGGTGCCTCAGGGCTTTTGGTCTCTGTATCGAATCTCGGATAGACTTTCGTCGATTCCTTCACCATCTCGCCGGCACGGTTCTGAGCTTTTCTCGTCGGTGCGTCGATGTGTTTCATCGCAGCCACGCGGAGCTCGGAGATCCTTCCCATTTTATCGAGGATCCGGTAGGCGATCGACTCTCTTGTGCTGACCAGCGCCGCAAGAAAATGGGTCGGATTTACCGGCTGGCCGGCGTTCATGCGGTATGTACCGGCGTTTTCCTCGAGCTGTTTTATCATCCCCTTTTTCTCTTCAATGTTCACGCCGGAAAGTTTTGCGTTTTTCGCCATGAAATTGTAGGTCTTGGCAACATCCTGATAGGTGATCCCGAGACTTTCGAATATCGCGGAAGCCTCGCTCGGAGCAGAAAAATAGGCAAGAAGAAAATGGAGGGAATTCAAAGGACTCTGCATCCTTTCGGCAAAATCAAGAGCCTCGCCGTAAAGCGAAACCAGTGCGGTATCCTGAGATTCGGACAAAATCGCCTCCAAAAACAAAAGCGGTGCAGTTTAGAGCAAACAGTGCTCTTTTTCAACAATTTTATAGAGATTCTTCAACAAAACTTGACTGTTCCGGCACTTTGGATAAAATATCGCCGTTTTTGTTTAATACTATGGGAGGCAGTCATGAAAAAATCGGTGTTTTCTATTATTTCCGTCATTCTTCTTTTGGTTTTGTCCGCATGCGGAAGCGCTGACAAAAAAACAGGCAACGCTGTAAAAAACGAATTCGACGGCGCTCCGAAATGGGTGCTCGGCAGTTCCAGCACAGCTAAAGAAATATGCGGCGTAGGAAGCGCAGCAGGATCCAGGAATGTTTCTATGATGCGCACCTCGGCAGCCGGCAGAGGCAGGACCGAGATCGCAAGGATGCTCGAACTCAAAGTCCAGTCGATGCTCAAAGACTACCAGTCGACAACGACCGGCGGAGAAGAATTCGGCACAGCGGCAAATGACGAGCAGCACATCGTCGATGTAGCGAAACAGATCACGGACATCACGCTTTCAGGCACTGAGCAGAAAGAAAGCTGGATCTCAGATTCCGGAACGCTTTATGTCCTTATGTGCGCTGATCTTGAAAAATTCAAAATTTCCGTAAACAGCATGAGCCAGCTCAGCGAAAGCGTCAGAAAAGCGGTCACCGAAAGGGCGGACAAGGCTTTTGACGAACTTTCAAAAGAGATCGAAGCTCAGAAAAAATAATTTTCCTCCAAATTTTCATGAAAACTCTCATCACTTTCTTTTTTCTTATATCGCTTTTCTTCTATTCAAGCGCGGATGATGACATCGAATCGGCAGGATCTCTGGCGGAAGGACGCGAGATCGCACCTCTGCCACGGACCGACGAAAGGATAAACGGATACCGTGAAGACTACAAAAAGCCTTCGGAAAACCTAATCGAACTTCCGAAAAAATATCGGAAAAAAGAGAAGGAAAAGGAAAAAAAACCGGAAGAAAAACCCGCGGCGCCTGAAGAGACGTCAACATCTCTGCCTCAGGAACCAGAACCCCGACCTGTACAGACGTTTCATGAAACGTCTCTACCAAAGGAACCAGAAACAGAATCCAAACCCGCACAAACGTCTCTGCCAACGGAACCAGAACCCCGGCCTGTACAGACGTTTCATGAAACGTCTCTACCGCCTGAACCATTAAAACCGGCGGAAAAACCTAAACCTAAGCCGGGATATTACGGCGAAACCTTTGACGGTCTCCGCGACGGAAAAGGAAAACTCGTGCTTGAAAACGGCGATGTTTATGAAGGAAACTGGAAAGAGGGACAGAAAAACGGACAGGGGATCTACCTTTACGCAAGCGGCATAAAATACAACGGCACATGGAAAAACGACAAAATGGACGGCTACGGCTCTCTGATCTTTCCCGACGGTAGTTCGTATTACGGCGAATTCAAGGAGGGGGCGATATCGGGGAGCGGCACCTTCAAATACAGTGACAAAGCCGAATATTCAGGCGAATGGAAGAACGGCAAATGGCACGGACGCGGCCGTTTCAGACTTGCCAACGGCAGGGAGATAAACGCCGTTTTCTGCGATCAGCAGATAGTCGAACTGATAAAACCTGACGAAGACAGCGACTGAATCAGCTGTTCAAAAAAACAATTCTAAAAATAACCTTTGACAAAAAAAGCCTTGCGGCTATGATTAGCCGTGTTTTTGTAGTGTACTTTTTAACATTTTTACTTTGGTTGAGGTGATTTTAATGAGTAAAAAACTTTTTATTATCTTTATCCTTGCGCTCCTTATGCCGTTCGCGGCGGGCGCTAAAGCCATCGGTCCTTCCGTCTCGAAATACAGAGGAACGGAACTCAAATGGGAAGACGGAGCTTATGGCTACCATGTCATGTTCAAATCACTCCTTGACAACAAAGAGCAGGATTCAAATCCTCAAAACCCGCAAGGAGACACCTGCAGAGATTCCAGCACCTACGAACTCGGTATTTCCCACATTCCCGCTGATGCCATCATAGAAGACGCCTACATTATCTGGACTGCAGCACAGCCTGTCGCAAAGAAAGACGCGACGACAGACAGCGAAGTCAGCCTCTCTTTCGTTTCCAGCGACGGTTCGATAAGCGAAAGCCAGACCATCAAAGGAAAAAAGGCTTACAAAGTTTCCGAAGCAGGAACTGTCGATTTTGAGTTTGACGGCGTAAGAGATGCCGAAGACCCGAACAAAAGCTGGTACACCTACCGTGTAAAAGTCCTCGATTTCTTCAAATCCATTCAGGAAAAAGGAAGAGCGGGCGCAGTTGAAGGAGCTGCTTTCTACGACGGCTACTCCCTCATCGGAAACTACACGCTCTCCGGCCTTGAATGCGCAAACGACAATGTTTACAAAGGCTCGACTGAAATGGTCGCAGACTGGTCGATCGTCCTCATCTACTCGTCTGTCGAGATCAGCCCGAAAAAGATCTACATGTATGACGGTTTCAAGGTCTACTGGCATGAGCTCAGCGAGATCAACGTCACCGGCTTCGAATTCCCGATAGATCCCGAGATCAGGATCACTCTTGCGACCCACGAAGGCGACCCGGGACTTGCTGACGCGAACCCCGAAGGCCACATGCTCGTTCCGGAAGGTATCCAGGTCCAGGGCGAAGGCATAGACTGGCTTCCCATCAGCAACAAATGCAACCCTGAGGCTTTTGCCGACAAGGATTTCATCCATCTTGACTACACCGAGATGTTCAACTCGATTTCTTCCGTTTACGGCTACAACGACAGCGCACCGACATGCATCGGCGGAGAGCCGCCTGTCCTCAACTACGAGGAGATCGAATACGGTATGGATGTCGACACTTTCGTCATGGATTCATATTCCGACGCTTCCTACGCGGCGCACTTCAACAAAGGCGGCAAAAGGATAGCGCTCAGGATCGGCGCGAACCAGGACTCTGTCATCACGAACTACATGATCGTATCGGTCGATACCAAGGCTCCGCAGTTCGATATCCCGGCAGAACCCGAAAAAGTAGCCTGCACCCCGGCTAACAACTTCGACGCAAATGCTATCGAAGGCAAATGGTGCCAGAACGGTCTTGAACACACTTTCGCGCTCAGGATCCAGAACTGGGGAAGCGACTCCACCGGCGCGATCACCGTAACAGACACCATCCCCGCAGGAATGGAATATGTTCCGGGTTCGACCGAATATGCTACCAGCTTCAAAACTGAAGGGGGCAAAAAAATCGCGACACGCTGGCTCCCGATCCCTGACAAAAACGGATTCCCGCTTGAAAGCGGTTTCAAGGTTTCCGATTCGCTCAACTTCTGCCCCGACGGCAGCGACTACCTTGCATGCGAAGATCTCATCATGGTCCGTTTCAGAGCAAAGGTCAAAAGCGACACCCCCAAAAACCAGATCATTGAGAACACTGCATTCTACAAGACCCCCGGTATCAACGACTACAAAACGAATCTCGGTATCCCGGTCAAACTCAGAATGCTCCCCGCAGGTTGCGTCAACTCGCAGGACGCTGTCGATCTTTCAGACTGCGGCGGTGTAGGAGCGGCTGCATGCACCAAGAACGAAGACTGTGCTGAAGGGTATATCTGCGACACCGAAACCGGCGCATGCTCCGAAGATCCGTCGATAGTCAGATGTTCCGACAGCGCAGTGACCGCGGCTCAGGGCAAAAACAGCCTCAACAGCGAGACGATCTTCATCGCAAATCCGCAGACCGACCTTGTCATCGGCCAGCTCGAACTTGCCGGCAGCGGTGAAAAATGCTACTTCAACCTTGAATCGGTCAAACTCAAGATCAACGTCAACGACTCCAACATCCAGATCTCCGATCTCAAGATGTATAACGACATGAACAGCAACGGCATCGTTGACGAAGGCGACGTCCTCATGGCTTCGACCGACGCCCTCTCTTCCGGATACGCAACATTCTCGGCTTCGAATCCCGAAAACAGGCTTTGGAGCAACAAGAAGAACAATGTCCTTTTCGCGCTCAGTGCAAAATACAAAGAGGACGCTCAGATCTCCAACAGCGCATACTTTGCTCCGTCGATCGAAAAAGACGGCGGCATCACGCTTTCCGACGGCGGAACACCCGTTCTTGAAGGACTCCCTGTAGTTTTCAGCAAATTCCAGTTCGAGCCCGACAAAGCTTTCATCGTCACGAAAGGCATGAACGATCCTGAAGTCCCCGCGAAATCGGAAATGAACAAATTCCGCGACATCCTTCAGATCCGCGTAAAGGCAAACGGCGCTGACGAGACGATCAAAAAGATGACGATCAAAGTTCCGAAGAGCGGCTTCGCTTCTTTCGGCAAAGGCATCACGAAACTCGCAGTATACGAAGACACCGACAACGACGGCGCAGGCGACACCGAGATCGCTTCGACGACCAGTTTCGAAGGGCTTCAGAGACACCAGTTCACGCTCAATTTCGATGTTCCGCAGAACACCGACAAATATCTCACGATAAAGGCAGAGCTTGCTCTTGAAGACGGCGACACGGCTCAGGTCCAGGTTTCGGCGATCACCGTAAACGAACTTTCCGTCCTTGGTCTTCCGGTCGATTCAAGACCTTACGATTACTTCTGTGATCCCAAACTTGAAGACTGCGGCGGAGACGGCGGATGCTCGATAACAGCTGCGGAAAGCAATGGCGACACGATGCTCTTCGCTCTTGCAGCTGCGGCAATGCTTCTCCTTTCGGCTCTTGCTTTCAGAATGAAGAAAAACTGATCCCTAAAACCTGACTCTTCCCTTTTTCAAAATTCAAACCTCTAAATTCATTAAAAAAATCTCTCAGTTTTCACATTTTGATTTGCAATTTTGAAGATCATGAGTATAAAAACGCGTTTTTCCGGCTCTTTTTAAATGTATATTGAGATATTATTAAGCCTATATAGAACAGGAGGAAAAAATGGCAGCAAAAAAATTCGTTTATTTCTTTGGACCGGAAGGTTCGGAAGGAAACGCTTCGATGAAAAACATTCTCGGCGGAAAGGGCGCCAACCTCGCCGAAATGTGCAACATGGAGATCCCGGTCCCGGCCGGTTTCACGATCGCTACCGACATGTGCACAGTCTACTACAAAAACGACAGGAACTATCCGCCGGAACTTGCGGAGCAGGTCGATGAAAACCTTAAAAAAGTTGAAGAAGTCATGGGCAAAAAATTCGGCGATCCCGAAAATCCCCTTCTTCTTTCGGTCAGAAGCGGTGCCCGTGCTTCCATGCCCGGCATGATGGATACGATACTCAACCTCGGTCTCAATGAAAATACGCTTCAGGGACTCATCAAAACCGAGTCCGACACCCGTTTCGCATGGGACAGCCTCCGCCGTTTCATGCAGATGTACGGCAATGTCGTCATGGGGATCAAAGGCGAGCACTTTGAACATGCAATCAGCAGCCTCAAAGACAAATACGGCATCAAAAACGACCTCGAAATGACAGTCGAAAACCTTAAAGAACTTGTCGAAAGCTACAAAAAGATCGTCAAAGAGCAGACCTGCAAAGAGTTCCCGACCGACCCGAAAGAGCAGCTCTGGGGCGCTATTGACGCAGTTTTCGGAAGCTGGATGAACGAGCGTGCGATCGTTTACCGCAAGATGAACGGTTTCTCTGACGACTGGGGAACCGCTGTCAATGTTCAGGCGATGGTTTTCGGAAACATGGGCAACGACTGTGCGACAGGTGTTGCTTTCACGAGAAACCCCGCTACCGGCGAGCACATTTTCTTCGGCGAATACCTCATCAACGCTCAGGGCGAAGATGTCGTCGCAGGCATCAGGACTCCGCAGCAGATAACTCTTGCAGGCAGCAAAAAATGGGCGGCAGAGCACAATGTAAGCGAAGAAGAGAGGGCTTCCAAATATCCTTCTCTTGAAGAATACATGCCTGAAGTTTACGAAAATCTCTGCAATATCTACAAAAAACTCGAACTTCACTACCGCGACATGCAGGACATCGAGTTTACGATCGAAAATAGAAAATTGTGGATGCTCCAGACGAGAAACGGCAAAAGAACGGCTGCTGCAGCTGTAAAGATCGCCGTTGATATGGTCAACGAAGGGCTTATCGAGACCGATGACGCGCTTCTCAGAGTCACTCCGGACCAGATCGACCAGCTTCTTCACCCGCAGTTCGTAAAAGAGAGCAAAAAGAATGCGAAACTCATCACGAAAGGTCTTCCGGCAAGCCCCGGCGCAGGTACAGGCCAGATCGTCTTCAACGCCGAAGACGCGGCGGCATGGAAGGCAAACGGTCTCGAGACGATCCTCGTCAGACTTGAGACAAGCCCTGAAGACATCACCGGCATGGTCGCTGCAAACGGTATCCTCACCGGACGCGGCGGCATGACATCCCACGCAGCCGTCGTTGCAAGAGGCATGGGCAAATGCTGCGTCAGCGGATGCGGCGGACTCAACATCAACGTTGATGAAAAAACGATAAAAACAGGAGACCTCGTTCTCAAAGAAGGCGACTGGATCTCGATAGACGGCAGCACCGGCGAAGTCCTTCTCGGCAAAGTCGCGACAGAGACTCCGCAGTTCAACGACGAGTTCGAAAAACTCATGAACTGGGCAGACAACCGCCGCGCACTCAAGATCAGAACGAACGCCGACACTCCGAGAGACGCTTCCACAGCGCGCAGATTCGGCGCTCAGGGTATCGGACTCTGCAGGACCGAGCACATGTTCTTCGAAGGCGACAGGATCAAAGCTGTCAGAGAAATGATCCTTGCAGACGATCTCGAAGGCAGAAAAGCGGCTCTTGCAAAGCTCATCGGGCACCAGAGAGGCGATTTTTACGCGATCCTCAAAGAAATGCAGGGACTTCCCGTAACGATCAGACTTCTTGACCCGCCGCTCCACGAGTTCCTTCCCAGTGAGCCTCAGCAGATCAAGGAAATGGCTGAGATCATGGGCTGCTCCGAAGAGAAGATCAACGACAAGATCAAAGCTCTTCACGAAATCAACCCGATGCTCGGTCTCAGAGGCTGCAGGCTCGGCATCACGCGTCCCGAGATCACCGAAATGCAGACCAGAGCGATAATCGAAGCAGCCTGCGAACTCACCAAAGAAGGTATCAAAGTATTCCCCGAGATCATGGTCCCGCTCGTAGGAAACGTTCAGGAGTTCAAATATCAGGAAAAGATCATCCGCGAAACCGCTGCGAAAGTCTTCGAAGAGAAAGGCATCAACGTAGAATTCTTGGTCGGAACGATGATCGAAGTCCCGAGAGGCGCACTTACAGCCGATGAGATCGCGGAACACGCGGAATTCTTCTCATTCGGAACGAACGACCTCACCCAGATGTGCCTCGGATACAGCCGTGACGACGCCAACAAGTTCATCTACGACTACATCGACAAAGGAATTCTGGAGAAGAACCCGTTCCGTTCGATCGACCAGACCGGTGTCGGCCAGCTTGTCGAGATCGCAGCAAGACGCGGCAAAAAAGCGCGCCCGAACATCAAACTCGGCGTATGCGGCGAACACGGCGGCGATCCGGCGTCTATCGACTTCTTCCACAGATGCGGTCTCCAGTATGTCAGCTGCTCTCCATACAGAGTTCCGATAGCGCGTCTCGCTGCGGCTCAGGCTGCAATCAACAACGATGTCGTCCGCCAGATCAAACAGACTGCCGAAGACGCTTATTCAAAGGCTGAAAGCACAGCGAAAGATGTCTATGCCAAAGCGGGAACAGTTGCAAAAGACGCTTATTCAAAGGCTGAAAGCGGTCTCAAGAACCTTAAGGAGACCTTAGAAAACAGCGAAGAACTCAAAAAAGGCGTTGAAGGGGCAAAAAAGATCTTCAACGACATCAAAGATAAATTCAAAAAAGACTAAAACCTCTGATTTCATTGGCATTCTATGTAGAGACGTTTCATGAAACGTCTCCATGGAATGTCTCTACCGAACGTGATTTTTCCATAAATGAGACTCACCACGGCGTGTCTCCACAAAATTTATTTTCTCAGATTGTTGATCCTTTCTTCAAGGCTTGGGTGAGTCGAGAAAAGTTTTGCAACGAAACTTGCTTTCGGCGAATAAATGAACATGTGGGCTGTCGAATCGGAGATCGCGCTGCCTCCCTGGGCTTCGACGATCTGTTCTTCCCTGCCCGAGATCCTGTTGAGCGCACTGACTAAATATTCTCCGCTTCCCATAAGTTTTCTGCTGTAGTCATCGGCTAAATATTCTCTTGATCGGCTTATCGCGGCCTGGATCAGCATCGCCGCGATCGGGGAAAGAAGCGCAACGAACAACCAGCCGATCGCATTACCGTCGCGTCTGTCACGGCCGCCGCCAATGATCCCGAACCAGCGCGTCATCGAAGCTATCCACATGATCGCCGAAGCCATCGCTGCAACGATAGTCTGGATAAGAATATCGTAATGCTTCACATGTCCGAGTTCGTGCGCGATCACGGCCGCAACTTCATCGTGCGAAAGCGTGTTCAAAAGTCCCTGAGTCACAGCAACGACTGCATGTTTCGGGTTTCTGCCGGTCGCAAAAGCATTCGGTTCCGCAATCGGAATGACGTAAAGTTTGGGAACTACCGGAAGTTCAGCCGCAGTTGCCAGTTTGGTAAGAGCGTCAAAAAGCCACGCATGCGCATTCGGGTCGGCAGGCTGCGCGCGGTAAGCCGCAAGAACGATCTTATCACTGAAAAAATAGCTGAAAAAATTGAATATCAGCGAAAGAAAAAAGCACATCATGGCGCCGTCCGGCCCGCCGGTGAGATAACCGATGAAAACAAGAAAAACCGACATAAGAATGATCAAAAATCCGCTTTTGATGATGTTGAGCATGAAAAACCTCCTAAAAACCTCACCCCTCCGCCACTTTGTGGCACCTCCCCTGCCTCAGTGGAGGCTTGCTAATGTTAGAAAGGCGCCCCTAAATTAGGGGAGCTGGCTGCGAAGCAGACTGAGGGGTCAGAACACTCGCAGCGACTGAGAGGTTATATATTTCCCGAAAGAGAAAAAACAACCCGAAAACACTAAATATTTGCCTTTTTTGCCGCAAATATTAAAAATTCACGTTTTTTTGGAGTGAATTATGGATTTAAAAGAAAAATTTCGGGCAAATTTCAGAGAGATCCTTGAAGAAACCGGTTTTTCGGGGAAAAATTTTTCTGTTTTGGCCGCATGTTCCGGCGGCGCGGACTCCCTTGCAATGCTGTTTCTGCTGAACGGACTCCGGGAAGAGCTCGGTTTCACGCTCTCTGCCGCATACGTAGATCACAAGCTCCGCATTGAATCAGGGGATGAAGCAAAATTTGTTGACAAAATTTGTCAAAACCTCGGGATCCCCTTTTTTCCGCTCGAATTTGAGGAAAATTTCTGGCAGAACGAAAAAAACAATACAGAAGAGCGCGCAAGAATGAAGCGCTACGAGCTTTTGTTCGATCTAGTAAAACGCAACAATTTCAGCATGTTGTCAACAGCACACCACCTTGACGACCAAGTCGAGACGCTCCTCATGCGCCTCTTTGACCGCGGCACCGGGATCAAAGGTTTAAGCGGCATAAAACCAATAAATTCAAACAGCGATTTTTTATCGAACACCGAAAACAGCACTTTTTTTGTCATTCGTCCGATGCTCAATATCGCCAAAAATGAGATATACGGCTTCATGGCTGAGCGACAATTTTTGTCAGACACCTCAAATTTTGACACAAAATACCGCCGCAACTACTACCGCCACAAAATCATTCCCGCACTTGATGCGCTTCTTCCCGATGTTCCATACAAAGAAAACCTGGGGCGCCTCGCCGAGAACGCCGCACGTGAAAGCGAAATCATGCGCGAACTTATGGACGATTTTTGGCAGGACCTTAAGGCAGGAAATGCCGAAAACGCGATTTTCATTCCGAGAGACACAATAAAATCAAAAAGTTGCGACTTCTGGCTCACCGCATTTTCATACCTTTTTTCGTCGACGATTTTTGTCAGATCGGGCGATCACCGCTCACCTTCGACAAAAACTCTGCACGATATCGTTGATTTCATTATCAAAACCGATCCCGGAAATGCAAACTATAACCCGTTCGTGTTTGAACGCACAAAAGAAGGTGTGAGAATAATGTAGAGATGTGCCGTGGTGCGTCTCTGACCTCTCCGTCACTGCGTGCCACCTCCCCTACTTCAGGGGAGGCTCAACTTCGTTTTGATTCTAATTGTCTGAGTAAATTCGAGCCGACAGGTGAGGTGCCCCGCCAGCCAAGGCTCCCCTGAGGTAGGGGAGCTGCCGTGAGGCTGAGAGGTCCCCAGATACAAAAAAACCCCGCCGAAGCGGGGTTTGAAAAATCATGCAACACTCAGATTAGTCAGCCAAATGTTTCAAATTAAGTGAAGCATCAATGCAAGATTTTGCCCAATCAGTCGGAACTTCCGATACAAGCAACGGAATAGCTTTTGCCATACCTTCGGTATCTGCACATGTGTTCAGTGCCGAAAGAGCGAATCCATCTGCAGGAACCGTAAGTTTGTAAGCAAAGAATTTACCGCATGCATAGCTACCAGCTGTAGCAGCAACAGTATCACTTTCTTGGCATGTTTGTTTTGTTGTTGTGTTGGTTACTGAAGCAGTAAATGTTCCAACATTTGTTTTGAAACCAAGTGTAAGGAAATTCTGTGCAAATTTACCGTTCTGAGAACCGCCATACGGATCCTCTTTGTAGATAAGCTGCATCTTTGCAATTTCCGAAAGGTTGGAAGCAACCTCAGAGGTTCTCGATTTTTTGGTGTAGTCGCTGTACATAGGAATAGCAACTGCTGCAAGAATACCGATAATCGCGATAACGATCATGAGCTCGATAAGTGTAAAACCTTTTTTCATCTTTCTCTCCCTTTGATGAAATTAATAAAATAACGTCGTCTGACTATCAAACAACAAATTCACAAAATTCATATTGCAAAAAGCGTGCCAAAACTAATTGCCGCCCGAGCCGTGCTTATAATAAAAATCTTCTGTCATGCATCCGGCAAGATCATTGTGCAACAATTCATCTTCGCTAATAGCTTTTGCCCATGAAAAATTACCGATCCCGTTTGCAGCACATGTGACTCCACCGCTCGCTTTACTTGTGGAAAAACCGTAATATTTGCTACACCCATAAATATTTGTTTCATCACTTTCGGTGGCAGTGGCTGAAGGACAATCTTCTGGATTCGCTGCAAATTTGCCAAGATTTGTCTTAACTCCAATCGTTTTTAGACCATTCGCATATTGACCATTGCTAGCAGGATATTCTCTATGGATGAATTGGAATTTAACAATATCTTTAAGAATTATCGGCACTTCCGATGCCTTTGCACGTGCCGAATAGCTCTGATACATAGGTATTGCAATTGCGGTCAAAATTCCAATTACTGCGATAACGATCATCAATTCTATTAAGGTAAACGCGCGTGAAATCATAATTTCAAATCCTACAAAACATACAAAACAACACAAAAACACCCGAAATATGCAAAATTTGTGCCAATAGAGAATCACTTTACAAGCCGATATAAATGAAAAACTGTACTTCCCAGCTCACAGTTCCGGCATTCTTCAACTACTTTAAGATTCATATCTTTGATATTGTTGAGATCAATTTCGCTTAAAGAATCAGACCACAGAATCCAATATTGTCTTACTGATTCAAGTTTTTTTATCTCCGAAATATCTGAAACATATTTGTGAGTTGTACTCGGCAAATAGTATTGTAAAACAGCCCACTCAAGATGTTCAATATTTGTCAACATCACATCATACTTACTTATCGTTTTAATCATCATCTGACGGGTTGCCATGCATCGCTTATCTGCTTCGACATCTGATTTGTAAGTTTCTATATACATCGGCATACCGAGCAACAACGTAGCAACGGTCAGGATTCCGGCAATAAAATTTCTATTTTTAAGCTTTGAAACGGCAACGCTGAAAGCAAGCCACATAAGTCCGACAACCGGATGCAAATATTTATATGCCAATGCCGGGGTAAATAAAATTGAAATCAACTCCAACGCAAGCAATGTCACTATTGATGCCGCATAACCCGAAAACATCCAATATGCTTCTGTAAAATCTGCAACCTCAGAAATGTTTTCTGGGTTTTCACACATTTTCTTTATAGTGCTCCATATCAACCAAAATATTAAACCTGTAGCAAATACGAGAAAAAGCCCGGAATACAAAACATTAAATACAAGCATAATTCCTGAATTCGCGGCATTACCTTGCCAGAAAAAATAGCACAAACCTTTTGCCAAACCGGGATTTTCTCTTAAAAAACTGCCGGTAGTCCGCTGAAACTGCCGAATCACAGTGTTTATCCAAGGCAAATAGAGGATTATAGAAACAGATATGGCGGTAACAAATTTCAAAAAACTTCTCTTTTTCACAAACAAAAATACAAAAACCGAAAGTGTCAATATCGCTATAGGAATAATTGTGTAATAATGTGTGTATGCCGCAAGAAGGGCAAAAACAGCGAACAAAATATATCCTGACCGCCTGTCGTCAGCTATTATCATATAACATGCGTAATAGACCAGCAGCACAAACAATGCAGCCCAAGAATACATTCTAACTTCGACATTATAGAGCACGGCACTTCGCATGACCGATATGAATGTGATCATAAGAAAAGCACTCCCTTTGCCGAACTTCTTCCATATTATCGAAAGCGCGAAAAGCATAGTGATTGCATACGGAATTATCGATGTCAGATGAAAGACCCATCCGTGATCTCCGAAGAGACGATACATTAACATCAATATCGCATAATAAAGCGGCGGGTGAACATCTGCAGCTGTCGCATTGATCATGCCGGTCAAATCCATTTTTGCCAGATTTATTGAAAAGGCTTCGTCAAGCCAAAAGTTGTTATCAAAAATCCTGATAAAATTCAGAGAAAACAATACAACAGCATAAAATACTGCGGCAAAACGCAAGAAATGATCTGAATGATAAGAAATAACAGTACTTTTTTTATCTAACACCAATTCCTATCCCTGAATACAAAAATCGAATAATATAGTTTGTGTAATAGACATACCATCATTTCAAACCCCCAAATATTCTATTGCTGATTTTTCGACAGATCCTGCGTAAAATAAATATTGTGGGAAATTTCCGAAGCAAACAATAATCACTCCAATTATCCAAGTCATTTCTTCTAACACTATCAATTACAACAGGATATTCACTCCTTTTTTGAGTTGATTCAGGAAATAAATTTTTATTTTTTCCCCATTGAGACGGATCTCTGAATGCAACTATCCCATATTTTTTTGTAAGTAAACTCCAAACTGTCTGATCATGCCTGTTTTCAACAAAACCTTCATAGTTCGGCAACCCCATGACATTTTCTCCCCCCAAAATGATCCGAGGATCTTTGCAAAAAGAAAGATAGCTACTCAATAATTTGTCCACATCAACAAAATTATTTTGCATATTTGAGGCATTCGTTTTTTTTATGATAATGTATCCGCCTAATCTTTGCTGGGTATCCACATATTCATCACTGTCGCAATCCAACAAAATGAAAGCATCTCTTTTGGAATATGCGCGCTCTTTGAACGGTAATTGGAAACACATCACGTTCATATTAGCTTTTTCCATTGCATCTATTAGAAATTGAACAGGTTTCAAAATGACAGCTCCGGCATCGCAGTAAAACAAATAATCATCTAGTCGAAGTAGATCAAAAGTTTTTTTTATAATATACGGCTTCCACAACCAATATCCAGCCCCTTTACGCTGGGTAAGAATTTCCTTATTTTCTTTCACGAATTCAGAATCTAAATCATCGGGAGTATATTCTATGACTTTATCGATCTTACCTTTATGATACATTGACCAAGTATTTAAGTGCTGCGCTTTTTTGAATTTATTATCTGAGTAATTAATTCCTACAATCATTATACTTTTTGCCTTTTCACATAAAAGAGCTTCTCTCACCAAACGAATTTATTATCCGAACCACAGATATTTGCAATAAAATAAGCTTTTTCATTCTTGACATCTTTAGCAACTTGTGGGATTTTACAGATGTTTTTTGAATTCTATGTTGGGCTTAAACATGGAAAAACAAATAAGACAAAGCAATTTTGAAATTCTTAGAATATTATCCATTGCGACAATTGTTGCTTCTCATTCCATATTATGCAGCGGCGAGTTTTATTTTACTAAAGACTTTTCTATCAACAAATTGCTACATGATATCCTGTATTACGGAGGAGAATTGGGGGTCAACTGTTTTATTTTAATTAGCGGATATTTTCTACCAACAACTACTTTCAAATGGAAAAAACTGTTTTTGCTAATTTTACAGGCCTATTTTTATTTTTATATTTGCCGAAGCGCAACAATAATGTTCACAAAAGCTCCGATTGACGCTTACGACCTTTCTAGTTGGTTTTTCCCTGTGCTACAGGGCCAATGGTGGTTTATTTCAGCATATATTTTTGTCTATACACTAACTCCGTTTTTACAGAAACTTATTGCTGCGATGAACAAAAAAGAGTTCGAATTTCTGATTTGTTCACAATTTGTGATTTGGAGCGTCTTTCCAACCATATTATTTGCTATACAAATCAAATCAACAGAATCCATGGTATTTTATAATCGTTATATTTGGATGATTTTGTTATATTTTGTCGGTGCATATATAAAAATTTACGGATTGCCCGTTCTCAATACCGCAAAAAGAAGTTTGGTTGTTTTTGCAATCACTGTGGCTCTGCTTTTTTCATATATCTTTTTGATTGAATTTTTCTTCAAAGATACCGAAGCAGCAACCATGTTTTGGGGAAACAACTCGCTGTTTCAGGTAATTCTAAGCATCTCACTTTTTTCATTTTTTCAGCATTTAAGCATCAGTTATCATCCAAAAATCAATAGCATAGCCACATGCACTTTGGGAATATACCTTTTACATACCGGACCTTTTTGCTGGAATATATATCGCAAATTATTTGTATTCCCAATGTATGAAAGCAGTCCTTTTCTTTTTGCAAGAATTTTATTCTCTGTTGTATCTTTGATGCTTGCCGGAATAATCGTGGAACTTTGCCGCAAGCCTTTTGAAAAATACATCTCCAAAATTCTGGATCGGATAGAAGCTCGCTATTTTACCCCTTCAAAACCGTGAGCGGTGCGACATAGACAACGTCAGGCTGCAGATAGACGGCATTTGTGTCATAGTCTCTACTGAAAACTTTTTCAGGTTTTGGCAAAAGTTTTCAGTTTGTGGAAATCTGCCACTTTTTCCGGGTATTTCCGGATAATTTTTGCACAAAATTTCTGCAAAAAGTGTGATTGGAATCACATAATTTTTAAAAAATGTGTGATTTTTGTTGATTTGAAAGTGATTTGGAATAATAATCAAGCGATTTTTTAAGGGAGATTGCCATGAAGCGGTTCATTATTGATGATTTAAGAAAGTGGAAAGATTCGAAACACAGAAAGCCTTTGATACTCCGCGGTGCGAGACAGGTCGGCAAAACTTGGATCCTTGAAGAGTTCGGTAAAGAGTTTGAGAACGGCTTTGTAAGCATAAATTTCGATAAGAATCCCGAGCATGCCCAATTTTTCGAAACTACAAAAGATGTCCGGCGCATTCTCCAAAATCTGGCTGTTTCGACCGGAAAAAAGATCACACCGCAGACTCTTGTGATTTTTGATGAGATTCAAGCTTGTCCCGCTGCACTCAATTCACTCAAATATTTTTGCGAAGACGCATCGGAATATTATATCGCAAGCGCAGGATCGCTTCTCGGGCTCACTCTGTCAGACGGTTTTCCTGTAGGCAAAGTCGATTTCCTCGATATGGGACCTATGACTTTCAGCGAGTTCCTGCTTGCCTGCGGAGATGAAAATCTGCTTAAATACATGAAAAATATCGACTCTATCGAGACGATTCCCGACGCTTTCGCAAACCCGTTGACCGAAAAACTTAAAATCTATCTTACGATCGGCGGAATGCCGGAACCGGTCAAAATATGGAGCGAAGAGGCCGACATTTCCGAAGTTGACAAGATCTTGAGCGCGATCCTTGATTCCTACGAAAGCGATTTCGGAAAGCATGCACCCAATTTCGATGTGCCTAAGATCAGAAGGATATGGACATCGCTTCCGTCGCAACTCGCCCGTGAAAATAAAAAGTTCCTCTATTCTGCAGTTAAAGAAGGGGCTCGCGCGAGAGAATACGAAAACGCTCTCGAGTGGCTTAAAAATGCAAATGTTGTCGGATGCGTACCGCGTATAACAAAACCGGGACTTCCGATGAGTGCTTACGAGGATATCGGGGCGTTCAAAATCTATATGGGGGATGTGGGACTTCTGCGCAGGCATTCAAGGCTTGCGACTTCCGCTTTTAGCGAAGGAAACAGGCTTTTCACCGAATTTAAGGGTGCTTTGACCGAAAATTTCGTTTTTCAGACTCTTCTTCGCCACTTCGATACAAAACCTTATTATTGGTCTGATACCGCTCATGAAGTCGATTTTGTCATTCAGAAAGGAAACGACATTCTCCCTGTCGAAGTAAAGGCCGGAATAAATGTCCATGCGGCAAGCATCAAGAAATATCTCAACGATTTCAGTAAAATAACACCTTTGGCGATCCGTTTTTCACTAAAAAATCTTTCTTTCGATGGAAAGATCCTGAATGTTCCGCTTTATCTGACCGACGAACTCGGCAAACTCATTGAAATCGCTATGAAAATTGCCTAAAAAGTGCAGTTCTTCAAAGTTTTCCACGTCATTCTGAACGCAGCGAAGAATCCCTGTAGATCTTTCACATTCGTTCAAGATGACGAAAAAAATCACTTTTTCCGGTGTTTTCAGATGATTTTTGCACGAAATTCTTACACTACGAACGGCAAGAGATAAAACGGCAGGATTTTGATTCCATTTTCGTCAAAACGGTCTTTCTGCGAAAAAACTATTGTTTCTTTTACTGTTTTTGAGTATTTTTTCTGAAATTCCGTCAGATATTCGTGTTAAAACGGATTTGTGTTCATCAAAAAATCGAACAGATTTAAGATGAGTATCCCTGAATCATTATAATGCGTTGGAATATCTTTGACGATAATAATTTTTTCAAATGAATCCGGAATGCGTTCCAAGGAATTTTGTTCCTGCTTTTCTTTTTGAGCATCAGAAATACTAAGCGCTGACTGAATATACAATCGCGAAGAACCGAGATTGCACACAAAATCGACTTCAAGTTGTTTTTGGACCTTTTTCTGTTCCGCAGTGCGTTCTGTGACTTCAACAACACCGACATCAACGGAATAACCGCGTGTCAAAAGCTCATTGTAAATGATGTTTTCCATAATATGGGTTTCTTCATATTGCCTGAAATGCAAACGGGCGTTCCTTAACCCCATATCCGTGAAGTAATATTTACTAGGAGTATTGATATATTTTTTTCCTTTAATGTCATAGCGGACTGCGCGGCTTATTAAAAAAGATTCCTCAAAATAATCCAGATAGGTTTTTATTGTGTCGGGGTGAATCGAAACATTTTTTACAGATTTGAAAGTATCCGAGAGTTTTTTTGGATTGGAAAGCCCTCCGACAGAAGATGCAATAAAATCAAACAGTTCAGAAATTTCATTTGTATTGCGGACATCGTTTCTTTCCAAAATGTCCTTTAAATACGTTTCTGAAAAAATGGATTCAAGATAAACAGCCTTATCGCGATCATCAGAAATATCCAGGAGTTTCGGTAATCCGCCGTACATGGAATATTCCCTCCATGCCTCGATGCTGCTTCCTTTATAAGCTTGCAGAAATTCAGCAAATGACAGGGGATAGAGGTGGATCTGGTCTCCACGCCCCCTAAACTCTGTGATCACATCTTTCGACAAAAACTTTGCATTGCTTCCGGTCACATAAACATCCACATTCTGCATTCTCAACAAACTATTGAGTATCGCTTCAAAATCGCCGAGAAGTTGAACCTCATCCAACAAGACATAATACATGCCGCCGTCTTTGATCTGCGACTTTATATGCGGATAAAAAACTTCAGGATTCTGAAATTTCTTGTTCTCGTAAAGATCAAACGCCATTTCAAGAATATGATCTTCAGGAACATTTTCACTGACAAGATGGTTGCGGAAAAGGTTGAATAAAAGATATGACTTGCCGCATCTGCGGATCCCAGTCACAACTTTAATCATACCGTTATGCATCTTTCTAACAAGTTGGCGGGTGTATAAATCTCTTTTCATAAAAACACCTACTGAAAAAAGTTCGGCATTGTCGACCAAAATTTCAATAACATACTCTAAAAACAACTTTTAGAGTTATGATAATTTTAACTGAATTGCCGTGAACAGTCAAGTCTATTGAAAATTTAGTCGCCACATCGACATTTTTCCCAATACACTGACAATTTTTCTGTCGCTACTGAAAACTTTTTCGGGTTTTGGTAAAAGTTTTCAGTGAAGAAAAATGCGGAAATCCGCAAAAATTTTCAATAGGGTGCCTTGAAAAGGAGACGTATAGGGATACGTCTCCGGATTTCGCACGAAAAAGCAGGTTGAATTACAAAAACATCGTCATGTAAACGGGAAGGCAGACAACCTCGTCTTTCTTAAACAGGTTTTCGGTGTGAAGCACAACCGGGGTGTTAAGTTGTTCTCTGAATTTATTGCAAAATTTGTTTATTGAAGAAAGAGTGTAGTTCTTGCCTGACTTAACTTCCAGAGGAGAAATATTGTGCCGGTCGGTAATTTTTGATTTCGCGATAAGGAAATCAATTTCCATTCTGGAAGTTCTGTCGTTTCTTGCCGCGTTTGAATAAAAATAAAGTTTGTGACCGTTGGCAGTGAGCATCTGCGCCACAATATTCTCAAAAAGCATTCCCTCGTTGACTTCAAGTTTTCCAAACAGAAGTTTTTTGTAAATTTCATTGGTTACTATTCCGTTTTCATCAAATGCATGGCTTATCAAAAGGCCGGTATCACCCATGTAAATCTTCATTGACGAGTTGTCACGGTTGAGTTTAAGGCCGATATTCGGTTCTGTTGAATTGTAGCAAATATTGACAATCATTGAATCTTCAAGCCAAAGAAATGCGCTCTCATAATCTCTTGACCTTATCCCTTTGCCCAATGCGGAGAGAGAAAACTTCTTTTCATGTTTTGAAAGTTGTGAAGGTATTTCATCAAAAATTCCGGTGACTTTACGCTCATAACCTGAAGCATGTTTGATAATATCGTCGCGGTACAACGAAAGAATATCCCTTTTTACAGCGTCAACGGTTTGAAAATCTTTTGATGACAGGTATTCGCTTACCGCCTGAGGCATTCCGCCGATGATAAGATATTCACGAAAAAGCGTCATCGCCTTTCGGTGAAGTGCCTGAGCAAGAGGTTGCTTTTTTTCAAAACAGGTTTTGATAACCTGCCACAAAGCATCTTCGCCTAAAGCCCACAAAAACTCCTCGAAATCCATGGGATACATTTTCAAATGACGCTCTTCGGAAGGAATTACTATATCCTTCACATTTTTGCGGATAGAGACGAGCGAACCTGTTTCGATGTAGTCGTATCTGCCGTCTGCCACTAAAAATTTTATTGCGGCGCGAGCTCTGGGACATAACTGGACTTCATCAAAAATAATCAGAGATTCTCTTTCGTAAAGCTTTACTCTGTATACTGCAGACAAAAAAGTGAACAAATGATCCAAATCCCTGAGATTCTGCTCGAAAAGATCTTTAATTTCCTGCCCGGCTTCGTTGAAATCAATCAAAAGGTATGATTTATAATTATTCTTGGCAAATTCTTCCGCGACATAACTTTTTCCGACACGCCGGGCACCATCAATGAGTAAGGCTGTTTTTCCGTTGCCAGTCCTCTTCCATTCCGCTATTTTTTCAAGGATTTTTCTTCTCACGATATCCCTCCAGAGTGCGAATTACACCAAATCAAGATTTTTATACGGCATTTTTTACACCAAATCAAGATTTTTTATGGGTTACTTTCACACCAAATCAAGATTTTTTATGGGTTACTTTCACACCAAATCAAGATTTTTTGACAATTTTGCACAAAAAGCAGGTTGAAAAAGCAAAAAATATGAAATCCCCGGAAATCGCTAGAAAAACCGAATCAGGATCCTGACCTCTCCGTCACTGCGTGACACCTCCCCCGACTCAGTGGAGGCTTGCTAATGTTAGATAGGCGCCCCTAAATTAGGGGAGCTGCCAACCAAAGGTTGACTGAGGGGTTGCAGCTTTTTAAAAATTTGACAAAATACTTGGAATTTCTATTTTGTATATGTTTACTATGTTTTTCATTTTATTGAATTTATGAGAAAGAATCGGCTTCTGATAGAAGCAGCGCGAATGTTGCGCAAAGAAATGACTCCTCAGGAAAAGCATTTATGGTTCGATTTTTTGCGGCATTATCCTATAAAAATATGTAGGCAGAAAATCATAAACAAATTTGTTGTTGATTTTTGCTGTGCAAAAGCAAAATTAATCATAGAACTTGACGGAAGCCAGCACTACACAGAAGACGGATTAGCTCACGATGCCGAAAGAACCAATATTTTAAATGCATTAGGCTTTATGGTCCTGCGTTTTCCAAATAAAGAAATAGACTCCGATTTTTCATCTGTCTGCACAAAAATTGATGACATTATCCAACAAAGAATATGTGCAGATCCTACGCAACGTTAGATAGGCGCCCCGTCAAGGCGCCCCTGAAATCAGGGGAGCTGCCGCAAAGCGGCTGAGGGGTTGGCGGCTTTACAGACCCCACCGTCACTGCGTGACACCTCCCCTGACTCAGTGGAGGCTTGCTAATGTTAGAAAGGCGCCCCTAAATTAGGGGAGCTGCCGGTTGCTGAGCTCGTCGAAGCAGCGGCTGAGGGGTTGGCGGCACAAAAACCACCTCTTTCCCCTTTTCTATTGACATTTACCGCACTTTGTGGGATTTTACACTGTTTTTGTTTTGTGTGTTGAGGCTCATGAGCGAAACAGTCATCAAAGTTGAAAACATCTCAAAGTTTTATCAGCTGGGTCTTATCAACCACGGCACTCTCGCCAAAGATCTGCAAGCGTGGTGGGCAAAGATCCGCGGAAAGGACGATCCCAACTCTCGCATATCCATGGCTTCAAACAAAAATGCCAATGCCGACACAGATTTTATCTACGCCCTGAAAGATGTCTCTTTCGATGTCAGGCAGGGCGAAGTTTTGGGCATCATCGGTGCAAACGGTGCCGGAAAATCGACACTGCTCAAAATTTTGTCGCGTGTCACCTCCCCCACCAGCGGCTGCATCAAGATCAAAGGGCGCATCGGATCCCTCCTTGAAGTCGGAACAGGCTTCCATCCCGAACTCACCGGCAGAGAGAATATCTATCTCAACGGTGCCATCCTCGGCATGAGAAAACACGAGATCGACAGAAAACTCGATGAAATCATTGACTTTTCAGGAGTTGAAAAATTCATCGATACGCCAGTAAAACGCTATTCCAGCGGAATGTATGTCCGCCTCGCATTCGCAGTCGCAGCGCACCTTGACCCAGAAATTCTCGTTGTTGACGAAGTTTTGGCCGTCGGAGATGCCGAATTCCAGAAAAAATGCCTCGGAAAAATGGGCGATGTCAGCAAGAAAGAAGGAAGAACTGTGCTTTTCGTCAGTCACAATATGGCGGCTGTGAGACAGTTATGCGATTCATGTATCACTTTACAGAACGGATTTGCTTCTGAAAAAGGCTCGGTAGAGACTCAAATTGCAGAATATCTGAATTATATGACAACAAAACAAGCCTCGCTTAAATTTTCCGAAAGACCAGACCGCAAAGGAAATGGAAATATTCGAATTTCTAAAATTGAAATTTTTAATCTCAATGGCGATTCAACAATACATTCCGGTGATGATGTCGTAATAAGGATTTCTTATGATCAATTTTCCGACTCTCTAAAATCTGTAACTTTTGATATTGGGATAGATAATGAACTTGATATTAGAATCGCTCATCTTTCGACCAAAACTTTGGGAATTGATTCAAAAAAACTTTTAAATTCCAAGAAAATCGGAAGTTTTGATTTTATAATTAAATCTATCCCTCTTTATCCAGGCAAATACTTCGGAACATTTTGTGTTTATTCAGATGGTCTCGTTTCAGATTGGCTTGCTAAAGCATTTTGTTTGGAAGTAGCTTATGGTGATTTTTATAAAACAAATATACTTCCGCCGAGAAATCAAGGGAATCTGTTACTTAATTATGAGTTTACGGAGAACAAATGAAAAAAATAAGACGATGGACAAAAAACTTTTTAATAAAATTTATCAAATTATTTTCTCTTGAAAAAGAAATACACTATTCTTTGTCGTCTGACATTCAACGCTATGCGAATCAATCTTTAGAAAATGGTTTTTTATATGAAATAGGGTGGACAAATTCTTTTAATAAAAAAATGCCCGTTGACAAAAATGACAATCCTTTACCATGGTTATCTTATCCCATGATTCATTTTTTAGAGCATTATTTAGATAAAAACATGACAATTTTTGAATTTGGCTCCGGAAATTCGACATTGTTTTTTGCAGAACGGGTAAAAAGAGTTGTTTCTATTGAACATGATAAAAAATGGTATGATCGAGCTTTATCTTTGATGCCAAAAAATGTTGAGATGATTTTCCAAGAATTAGAATATGGCGGAGATTATTGTAAAACATTGAAAAAACTGAACGAGACTTTTGATATAATTTTTGTCGATGGTAGAGACAGAGTAAATTGTGTAAAAGAATCTGCTTTTTCGTTAAATACAGGCGGCATAATTATTTTAGATGACTCTGGGAGAGAACGATATAAAGAAGCTTTTGATTTTCTTAAAGAAACTGGTTTCAATCATTTTTCTATAGAAGGAATTCCTCCCAGATTTTTTTCATTTCATAAGACAACAATATTTTTTAAAGGCGACGTGCTCTGGAAGTAAAAACGTATGATCATTGTCAAACTTATGGGCGGATTAGGCAATCAAATGTTCCAATATGCTTTTGGTAAAGTCTTGGAAACAAACTTAAAGCAGAAAGTTCTTTATGACAAATCATGGTTTTATCTGGATTTTGCCAAGGCTAATATGACTCCACGAAATTTTGAATTGGCAACTTTTAGTTTGTCTTTGAATTATATTGACCCAACCGGCTTATTTTTCAGGAACAAACAACATTCTTGGCTGACAATTCTCAAGCAAAGACTTAAAAGGAAAATCGTATGCAACAAAATATATGAAAAATCTTTTTCCCTTGAACAGCTAAAAACAAAAAGCAATCTTTACCTTGAAGGATATTGGCAAAATCCTCAATATTTTGAAAGAATAAAAGAAAACATCCTAAAAGATTTTTCATTTCCTGAACTTAAAAATCCGGAAGATGCCGACTTGCATGATCAAATTTCCACTTCAAAAAGTGTAGCCGTGCATATTCGCCGAGGAGATTATATCAATAATCCGACAACCAACCAGCATCACGGAATCTGCTCCTTTGAATATTATAAAAAAGCAGCTGAACTTATTGTCTCCAAACTTCCCAATGCAAAATTTTTTCTTTTCACAGATGATCCCGAGTTTGTAAAAAACAATTTCGGATTTATCTCAAACGCCACAGTTGTTTCCAATTCTACCAGATCAGATATTGACGAACTGAATCTTATGCATTTGTGCAAGCATTTTATAATTGCAAACAGCTCTTTTTCATGGTGGGGAGCATGGCTGAGCCAAAATCCAGAAAAAATCGTTATTGCGCCCAAACAATGGTACAAAAATCCGGAAGCAAACGAAAGATGCAGAATTGTTCCCGAAAATTGGGTGAGATTATGACTGAACCACGAATTTCAGTTGTTATGCCGGTTTACAACCGTGAACAATATTTAAAAGAATCAGTAGAAAGTATCTTGAATCAGACTTTCACTGATTTTGAATTTATCATCGTTGATGATCAATCAACAGATTCTTCATGGTCAATAATTCAAGAATATGCCAACAATGATTCAAGAATTATTGCAGTTAAAAATACAGAAAAAAAGGGCTGCTATTCTGCCAGAAATTGCGGAAATAGACTGGCAAAAAGTAAATACATTGCCGTCATGGATTCTGATGATATCTCCTTGCCACACAGACTTCAAACACAGTTTGACTTTATGGAACAAAATCCAGAAATTGGAATTTGTGGGAGCTGGGCAAAAATGTTCGGAGACAAAGATGAAATCATGCAAACGCTTCAAAATCATGAAGAAATTAGAGATTTTAATTTTTTCTATTGCTCTATGATTCATCCTTCTGTTATTTTTAGAAATAAGAATCTAATTCTTTATTCAGAGAATCGTTCTTCTGCACAGGATTATGATTTGTGGTCAAGAATGATTGACAAGTTGAAATTCGCCAATATTCCTGAAGTGTTATTACTTTATCGAGTCCATAATGAACAAATTGGTTCAGCAAAAAAAGCAGAACAGGATAACAATGCAAACCTTGTGAGAATAAATAACCTATCAACTATTGGAATAAACCTAACAGAACAAGAAAAACAAATATATTTAGATATTATCGATTGGAAATTTTCTCCGAAAAATAAATTTGAACTCTTCATTTCTATAAAAATGTTAGAAAATATATCTGTCGTTGGAGAAAAACTTGGTTACAAACAACATTTTCAGCATCTACTTAAAAATTTTATAAGAAATATTGCTGAATCCGCTATCCAAAACAAAGTGACATCCCTAAAATTATATTTTACTGCTTTTAGAAAATGGAAAATATTTGAAACTCCAAGAGCCAATTTGAGATATATTTATCATTGTTTAAGGAATCTGCTGCATGTCTGAACCAAAAATTTCAGTCGTAATGCCCGTTTATAACCGTGAACAATATTTAAAAGAATCAATAGAAAGTATCTTGGATCAGACTTTCACTGATTTTGAATTTATTATTGTTGATGATCAATCAACAGATTCTTCATGGTCAATAATTCAAGAATATGCCAACAAAGATTCAAGAATTGTTGCAGTTAAAAACACCGGCAAAAAAGGATGTCCTTTTGCCAGAAACTGCGGGAACAGGTTAGCAAAAGGAAAATATATAGCCGTAATGGATTCTGATGACATTTCTTTACTGGAAAGACTTCAAACTCAATTCGACTTTATGGAAAAAAATCCTGGAATTGATATTTGCGGAAGTTGGTCAAAAATTTTTGGAATAAGCAATAATATCACAAAATTACCGACAACCCACGACGACATTCGAGATCAAACATTTTTTGGTTGCGCTATAACAAATGGCACCGCTATATATCGAACAAATTTAAACATTGAATACCCTGTTGATTTTAATGATGCTGAAGATTACGAATTGTGGTGCAGAACCATAAATAAATTAAAATTTGCAAACATTCCAGCAATACTGCTTCTTTGTAGAACTCATAATAATCAAACCAGCACCGCAAAGAAAAAAGAACAGACTATTGATGCAAACAAAAGTCGGCTTCAAAATCTTAAAGGCCTTGGACTCACTCTAACAGATTACGAATCAAGAATTTACTGTGATTTTTTTGCCGAACAATTTATTCCTCAAAACATTAATGAGATAATCTGCTTAACAAAAATTTTTGAAAAAATATCTATTGCCGGGAACAATTCTGGTTATGGAAAAAAATTTCAAGAAATTATAAAAAACTTTATTAAAAATATTGCAGAAAAAGGAATTCAAAACAAGGTCACATCATTGAAGCTCTATTTTACCACCTTCAGAAAATGGAAAATTTTTGAAACTCCGAGAGCAAACTTGCGGTATCTTTATCATTGTTTGAAGAATATCTGGAGATAAAACAACATGATTGTCGTTAAACTCAAGGGAGGATTAGGCAATCAAATGTTTCAGCATGCATTCGGCAAAGCATTGGAAACATGCTTAAACTACAAGGTTTTTTATGACAGATCCTGGTTTTATCAGAATTTCGCCGGAACTACGCCAAGAGAACTTAAATTGAATGAATTTGAACTTTCTCTTCAATATATCAAATATAAAAAACCGATTTTTAAAGGCAAAATCGGTCGGTTGATCAAATTTCTGAAACAAGCCATAAGCCTTGAGCCTAAGTATATAAAAGTTAATGAAGAAACTTTTGTATTGGATCAAATAAAGGATAAAAACGACTATTATTTTGAGGGCTACTGGCAAAATCCTCAATATTTTGAAGGAATAAGAGAAACTATTTTAAAGGATTTTTCATTTCCTGAACTTAAAAATCCGGAAGATGCCGACTTGCATGATCAAATTGCAACTTGCGAAAGCGTTGCCGTGCATATTCGCCGCGGAGACTATATCAACAACCCTGCAATCAACCAATTTCACGGAACCTGTTCTTTTGAGTATTACCAAAAAGCAGCAGAATACATTGTTTCCAAATTTCCCAATGCAAAATTTTTTCTTTTCACCGATGATCCCGAGTTTGTAAAAAACAATTTTGGATTTCTATCAAATGCCACTGTTGTTTCCAATTCTACCAGATCAGATATTGACGAACTGAATCTTATGCATTTGTGCAAACATTTTATAATTGCAAACAGCTCTTTTTCATGGTGGGGAGCATGGCTGAGCCAAAATCCAGAAAAAATCGTTATTGCTCCGCCAAAATGGTTCAATAATGTTGAAGCAGACAAAAAGTGCAAGATTGTTCCCGAAAATTGGGTGAGAATATGAAAAATCCGCAGATTTCAGTCGTTATGCCGGCATACAATGCGGAAAAATATATTACAGAAGCCATAAACAGCATTCTTTCTCAGACTTTTACCGATTTTGAATTCATAATAATCAACGACGCTTCAACCGACTCTACAAAAGAAATCATAGGATCATTCCAAGATCCACGAATCAAACTGATAAACAACGAACAAAATCAAGGTGTTGCCAATTCATTGAATATCGGAATTGCAGAAGCTAAAGGCAAACACATTGCTCGAATGGATGCCGACGATATTTCTTTACCACACAGACTTCAAACACAATTCGACTTTATGGAACAAAATCCTGAAATTGATATTTGCGGAAGTTGGATAGAAACATTCGGGGACAATCAACGCATCATAAAAGTGCCTGAAAAATATGATGATATTAAAGACGAATTATTTTTTTCTTGTCCCATGCTCCATCCGACACTGATATTCAAAAAGAATTTAAATCTTCAATATTCGTCAGATTTTCCAAGAGCAGAGGATTATGATCTATGGTGCAGAAAAATAAATGAGTTAAAATTTGCCAATATCCCAAAAGTTTTGCTGCATTATAGGATCCACAGCAATCAAGTCGGAAAGGCAAAAAAAACAACACAAAATCAGGATTCAAATCTTATACGCTTAAGAAACCTCGAAAACATCGGATTACACTTGAGTGATGAGGAACTTCGAATTTATAATGATTTCTTTGCGGAACAACTTATTCCACAAAACATTGAAGAAGTTGTGAATGCTGTAAATATCTTCGAAAAAATATCTATTGCCGGGAAAAAATACGGTCACGGTGAAAAATTTCAGGAACTTATCAAATTATTTCAAAGAAAAGCAACCGATTTTGGTATAAAAAACAGCGTTACATCCTTGAAGTTATATTTTACAACTTTTAGAAAAATGGGGTTCTTTGACTCTCCGAGAGCCAATTTGCGTTATATGTATCATTGTTTGAGGAATTTATTGTATGTCAAAAATGGATAGATTAATAGACAAATTGAGAAAATTTTGCAAAAAATTAAAGCAACTCAAGTTAAAAAACAAAGATTTCTCATTGATTGCCAGCAATTGCAATGGCGCAATGATCTTGCATGATTTGAATATGAGATTTAACAGTCCTTTTGTTGATTTGTGGATAAAACCGCAAGATTTTATAAAAATGTGCCAAAATTTAAGTGATTACATGAACTCAGATCTTCAATTCACTAGTGAAAAAGGAATTGATTATCCAGTCGGAATTCTTAAAGATATCAAGATTTATTTTCAGCACTACAAAACAGATAAAGAAGCTGAATATAAGTGGAATGAAAGAAAACAAAGAATAAATTATGACAATATTTTCATTCTTTTTACTGATAGAGACGGTTGTACGAAACAGGATCTAATTGATTTTGACAATCTCAAATATAGCAACAAGGCTGTATTTGTACACAAACCTCACCCTGATATCAAATCTGCTGTTTATATCAGAGGTTTTGAACAAAATGATTCAGTGGGCATGTGTATGGATTACAAGGGGCGTTTTTCGCTTAAAAGATATTATGATGATTTTGATTATGTAAATTGGTTTAATAGAGGAATCAACTGATGAATCATCCAAAGATTTCAATAATAATCCCTGTTTACAATGTTGAAAAATATCTGAGAGAATGTCTTGATTCTTGTGTGAATCAAACTCTTGAAGATATTGAAATAATCTGCGTTGATGATGCTTCTCCCGACAATTCGATAAAAATTCTTGAAGAATATCAGCAAAAAGATTCGAGAATCAGGATATTTCGTCATGAAGAAAATAAAAACTTGGGGACAGCTCGTAACACCGGTTTGACCAATGCAACAGGAGAATATGTCTGGTTTGTTGACAGCGATGACTATATCGACACAAAAGCCTGCCAGATACTATACGACGCGATAAAAGAATTTGATGTTGATATACTTTGCTTCAGTGCACTTAAATTTGTTGACGAAGATAAAAAGCGCCGATTTATTTATGATAAATATTACCATCAAGGAGTTCAGATAAACAAAATTTATCATCCAAAAACCAATTGGAAAGAGCTCAAGTTTTCCAATTTGAATGTTTCTGCATGTATGTATTTAGCAAAGACAAGCGTTCTCCAAAATTTCAGATTTAGGGAAGGGGTGTTTTTTGAAGACACTGATTTCACTACGATTTTATTAGCATCCGTAAATTCATTCTGTTACATCCCCCATACTGCTTATTTTTACAGAACGAATCCGACCTCAACAATGCAAACTCCGATCACACAGAAAAAATTGGATTGCGTTATCGAGTGTATGGAATCATTGGATAAATTCGTTACAGAAAACAAAATCAACAAAAAACATTTCCTTTATAAATTTTTGGCAGACCAAATAGATTTCAACATATCACTTTACGGTGCGAACCCCGATATTGACATAAAAAATCTTGACCCGTTGCTTTTGTTACAAAAGAAATATTTTTCAATATGGCGTTCAATAAGAAAAACTTTAAAGAAATTGTTGCATGGCTGACACTCCTATTCTCTCAGTTTTAATGCCAGTCTTCAACTCCGAACAATTTGTGTCAGATGCGATAAAGAGCATTCTGAAACAAAGTTTTAAAGATTTTGAATTTCTGATCCTTGACGATTGTTCAAAAGATAAAAGCCTTGAAATCATTAAAGATTTTAAGAAACTAGATCCTCGTATAAAAGCTTTCCAAAATGAAAAGAATCTCGGGGTCGTTGAATCGCGCAACAAACTCATTAACCTTTCAAAAGGCAGATATATAGCGTGGATCGACAGCGATGACATTGCACTTGAAAACAGATTTGAAGAGCAGATAAGATTTTTGGAAAACCATCCTGAAATCGGATTGGTCGGCACGGATGCAATAATAATTGATGAAAACGGCAAAGAAACAGGAAAATGGCTCTTTGAAACCGACCCGCAGAAACTGAAGATCGAGCTGTTTTTCCATTCTCCGTTTTTAAGTTCTTCAGTTATGATAAGAAAAAGCTGTCTGCCGCAGAATTTCTATGATCCCAGATTTCCCGTGTCAGAAGATTTTGATCTCTATTCCAAAATTTCAGAACATTCGGAGGCGGCTAACATCCCGGAATTTTTGGTAAAATACAGAATAAATTCAAAGGGACTTTCAAAAAGCAACACCGAAAAAATGGAACAGCTTTCCGTTCAGGTCATAAAAGAACATGCGGAAAGACTTGGAATAAAACTCGAAGAAAACACGATCAAACACTTAAGAAAACCTAAAACCGCATCAAAAATCGCTTTCGAAGAAATTGCAGAAATTGAAAACTCGCTGATTTTATTGAAAGATATGTTATTAAAAAATGATCGTTTTGAAAAAACGGCAGTTAACGAAGTCATCCAAAAATACTGGTTTGAAATATGCCGCAAGTCAACGCATAACGGATTGAAAATATTAAATATTTTCTTTAGATCCGCACTATTTTGCAAAAAACTCTCTTTGCGGGATAATTGCAGGCTTTTTGTCCGTGCTTTGATCAAATTTTGAGGAAAAATGACAGAAAAACCTGAAATATCAGTTGTTGTCTGCACCCACAATCGTGCTGCTCTTCTGGCCGACTGCGTTGATTCTCTGCTTAACCAAACTGTAGATAAAAACCGTTTTGAAATAATAATCGTAGATAATAATTCGACTGATAACACCGAAGAAACTGCAAAAGAATTGGTAAAAAATCACAACAATATCAAATATTTTAAAGAATCAATTATCGGATATTCCGCACCACGAAACTGCGGTTGGAAAAATGCTTCCGGCGACATTATCGCATATATTGATGATGATGAGATCGCAGCACCGGACTGGCTTGAAAGCATTGAAAAGGCTTTTCAAATAGAAGAAAAACCAGATATCGTCGGTGGAATATGCATGCTGAAATACGATGCTGATCCTCCGGGTTGGTTTATTGAATCAATGGGGGGAACCAACAAAAACCGACAAAAAGGTATTTTGAATCAACGAAAAGACTGCTTTCTCGGTTGCGGAAATATTGCTTTAAAAAAAGAAGTACTGGAAAAACTTAATGGATTTTCCAATAATTTCAACACAAAAGATGGTTTTCTGATGATGGGCGAAGATACCGATATCTGTCATAGGGCAAAAAATGCCGGATTTAAATTATTTTACGATCCTGAAATCAAGATCTATCACCGGATGAATGAAAACAATTATAATATTGAAAAACGGAAACTAAAAGCAAAGAGAACCGGCATGACCGCAAGATTCGTTTTAGGAAGGCTGCCATTTTTCAGCCATTATTTCAAATATTTGACTTATTCTGCAATGATTTTTGCAGATTTTTTTATGAATATTTTTTCAAAAAAGATCTCAACAAAATCCGTTCTGTTGAAAGAAAAAATCGCATACCGGAAAGGATATTTTGAAATGGATAAAAAACTGGGGAGCAAATAAATGACTGACCTCGCTCCGATCGTTTTTTCTTCTCGCATTTCAAGACTTAGGTAGTTTATTAAAACTCGAGGCTCGCCGGATTTGTCAGAAAATCTTTCTCGCAAAATTTACTTTTTTTGTTGCAAATAACATTTTTCGCAGATCGACTTCGGCGGAAATGTGCCGCTGTGCATCTCTGTTTTTGATGGATTTTCTGAAAAATTCAGTATAATACAGCAGTTTCTAGTCCCAATCTAAGTTAGAGGGGGTGCTGCTTTGGCGACGGGGGCGTGTGTTGGGTCCCTCAGCCGCTTTGCAGCATTCCCTTGAGAGGAGGGTTTTGTAATAATGTGGAGGAAAATATAAATGAATTTACCTGATGAACTTCTCAAACTTATCCGTCATGGCGAAAATTATCAGATAGAATACAAAGAAGCGAAAAACGAAATCCCGAAAAATCCGGCAATTTCCAGAGTATTCAGGGAAATAGGCTATGCGGACGAACTCGGTTCCGGTATGCGCAACAGCTATAAGTTCACACGTCTTTACAGCGGTGCAAATCCCGAATTTATTGAAGGTGATGTTTTTAAAACTATAATTCCGCTTTCAATTTCAGCAAAAACTATCGCTAGTGGTCAAGCTGATACGCAAGTCAGTACGCAAGCTGGTACGCAAGATAGTGGTCAAGTTGATGGTCAACCTCTCACAATATCGCTTGACGTCACGCGACTGAATCAGTTGCTGGACTATTGCTTTACTCCTCGCACCAGAGAGGAAATGCAACTATTCTGTGGCATCAAATCTCGTGATTACTTCAGAACTAAAATCCTTGTGCCTCTAATATCCCTTAAAAAAATATTTCCTCTAATTCCGGACAAACCGAACAGTCCAAAACAAAAATATTGCAGTAACAAAAATTATAGTTCTTTGGAGAACTCAAATGACTGACTTCGCCCCGATAATTTTATTCGTCTACAACCGACCGAAACACACCGAAATGGTGCTGAACGCATTGAAAAAAAACACTTTGGCCAAAGATTCGATTCTTTATGTTTTTTCCGATGCGGCAAAGAAGGAAAAAGACTTTGAAAATGTGAACCGTGTTCGCGAAATAATTAATAAAATTGATGGTTTTAAAGAAGTTGTCGTCACCGAGGCCGAAACCAACATCGGGTGCGCCGATTCCATAATTTCAGGTATCACCAAGGTCATAAACGAGCACGGAAAAGCTATAATCATTGAGGATGACATTCTCACAGCTCCGAATTTTCTCGAATTCATGAATGAAGCTCTGGAAAAATACGAAAACGACGAAAGAATTTTCTCGATTTCGGGATACAACGTTCCGATGCAGATTCCGGAGAATTGGAATTCCCCTGTTTTTCTGACTTACCGCTATTCAAGTTGGGGATGGGGAACTTGGAAAGACCGTTGGAACGAAGCGGACTGGGACGTGCTCGGCTGGCAGGAAATATTCACCGATAAAACCAAAAACAAACTTTTCAGGCGCGGCGGAGACGACCTGCCCTATATCCTCAGAGCACAGATGAACGGAACAATGAATTCCTGGGCTATACGCTGGTATTATAACAACTATTCTAAAAACCGTTTCACCGTTTTTCCGACATATTCTCTTGTTGAAAATATCGGCTTCGACGGAAGCGGCATCCACTGCGGAAACGCAGGCAAAGCGCCGAACAAACCGATTATAGCCCAAAACGGCGAAAAGGTCGTCCTCCCCGATACTCTGGAATTTGATGAAGAAATGAACAAACTTTTTATTGCGAGATACAGATACACTTTCAAGGATAAGCTGCGCCGCTTCCTGAAAGAACTCCTCCGCTACAAGATCAACAAATAGCCCCTCAAAAAAACATCACGAAATAGACGTTTTCCGACTTTTCAATATATTTTCGGACTAAAAAAGACTACTTTTCAATATCTTTTCGGATCAAAAAAACCAACTTTTCAATATATTTTCAAGGCAAAAATGGCAATTTTTCAATATTTTGGTTCTATTTTATCGCTTTCATTCCGTCCAAAATGGCGTCTTCCATCGCGGAATAGGTCCACTTTCCGTATCTTCCGGCAAGTTTCACGGAGTTCTTTTCGCACCACTTCTCGATGAGTGCCATGTCGTCGAAATATTCTTTGTGGTAGATGACATATCCGGCGTCAATTTTGCGGTAATCCATGAATTCGATGTCGTTTTCAGAACTGATCAGTCCCATTGCAAGAAGAAGTTCGACGCTTTTTTTGTAGAAAAGTTCCGTATCGATATTTTCTTCCTGATGGGTAAACTCGATGTAGGCACTTCCTTTACCCATAGGAGCCAACTTACTGTAAATATTGGAGAAAGATCCGACTCTGTAAGGCATGAACTTTTCTTCCGGAATATAGAACCAGTGCCCCGTGTGTCCGCACGGCTTCTTGAAAGCGGCGTTGAAATAGCTGACGTGCGCGATTTTCAATCTGTCTGCAATTTCATGCGCCGGGAACTCTGCCAAATTGGTAAGAAGTTTCAGAAATTTGTTGAGCGGGATCGTATTTATGAGTTTTTCATAAACGATTTCCATTCCGTTGCTTAATTTCACCTTTTTCTGCGCCGCATCTATCGAAACAGGCTCTGCGTTGAAGATGAATTTCTCTTTTTCACAGAGGTCAAAGAGGCGTTCCGGCAACTCCCCGATGCCGTTTTCCTTCGGATAGAAAAACTTCGCGTTATATCCGATATTTTTCTGCTCAGGCGCAGTCACGGCACCCTCTATCACCTGTTCCAGCGTGGGTTTCGGCACATAGTAGTCGCACCAGTGGCTCGCGTAGTCCTTCGGGTGGACGGTATAGATCTTGGTGTTGTAAGGGATCATGAAATGCTTTGAGATCCCCTCTCCGAGATAGGCCATGCACCATTCGTAGAAGTTTTCATGCGCCTTAGACTTGTCGTTTTCGTAGTATGCTTTGACAAAGCCCAAAACGCACTCTTTTATCACCTGAGGCGGCAAGCCGAAAGTGTTAGACTGAAAAGGATACTGCGTAAAAACATTGTGCGAAAAGACAAAAGTTTTGCGTTCTATTTCAACTGTATTTTGCCCGAAAAGCCGCGTCATCAGTGAACGAACCTCGGATGTTTTCACGTGAAACCAATGCCCGGTCTGGTCAAAAATGAAGCCGTTTTTCTTCTCGCTCGTGCAGATCCCGCCGACATGATCACTTTTCTCAACGACAAGAAAATCCTTCCCTTTTGCGTGATACGCGGCAGACAAGCCGGTGAGCCCGGCACCTAAAATCAGTGTGTTGGTTTTCATGCTTTCCTCCTACTTGAGTTCAGCCCAGTTGCCGCCGACAGAGTAGTTGACATCGAGCGGCACTTCGAAATCTTTGCCTGCTTCCCGCATTTTTTCAGCGCATTTTTCGGCAATATCAAGTCTGTTTTCGGGGATCTCTATGATAAGTTCGTCGTGAATCTGTAGCAGAATCCGCGCTTCGGGGCATTCCTCTTGCAGCATTTTGTAAACTAAAACCGTTCCCTGCTTGATAACATCGGCTGCGGTTCCCTGGATCACAGTGTTCACCGCCATTCTTTCGCCCGATTTCGCGATATTTTTGTTGGTGTTCGCGATCTCGGGAATGTAGCGCCTGCGCCCGTAAAAAGTTTCGACATATCCGTTTTCTCTCGCCTCGCGTATCGTGCCGTCGATGAACTGCTTGATCTTCGGGTAGCACGCGAAGTAGTTGTCGATGTATTTTTTCGCAAAAGCGATATCGACCCCTGTATCGACCGAGAGTTTGTATGCCTGCATCCCGTAGATTATGCCGAAGTTGACCGCCTTTGCGTTGCGGCGCATCTCTTTGTCCACGAATTCAGGAAGAGTGCCGAAGATCGCTGCGGCCGTGCGTCTGTGGATGTCTTCGCCGTTCTTGAAAGCGTCAATAAATTCAGGCTCTTTGCTGAGTGCAGCCAAAATTCTGAGTTCGATCTGGCTGTAATCGAGAGAGAGAAGCTTGAACCCTTTTTCGGCAACGAAAAGACCTCTGATCTTCTGCCCGTCCTCGGTCCTCGTCGGGATATTCTGCAGGTTCGGTTCCCTGCTCGCGAGTCTGCCCGTCGCGGCGTAAGTCACGATGTAGGAAGTGTGAAGCCTGCCGTCGGAAGCGGTCTTTGCAGCGATCGGCTCAAGGTAAGTCGAAACAAGCTTCGAGTATTTTCTGTTCTCGATTATGAGTTTGGGGAGCGGATGATCGTTTTCCTCTGCAACATTTTCAAGGACCTCGTGGCCTGTGCTGTAGCCGGTTTTTGTCTTTTTGCCGCCTTTGAGCTGAAGTTTGTCAAACAAAATTTCGGCAAGCTGTTTCGGTGAATTGGGATTGAAAACCGTTCCTGCAGCCTCATAGATCTGCTTCGTCAAGTCATTGATCTTGCTTAAAAATTCAGTCCTCAGCCTGTTCGTTTCGTCAAGATCGACTTTTATCCCGTTCTGCTCCATCGCGCGGACGACCTCAAGGTGCGGCATTTCTATCCCGTTCAGAAGGAACGACTTGTCTTCGTGCTTTTCCTCGATCTTTGCGCGAAGTTTTTCTAAAAATGCAAAGAACTGCTCGGGAGAATCTTTGCTGACCTCGCCTAGACCCAGGGCCTCCGCGATCTCTTCCGGCGAATAACCGTGTCTTCCGCTGTCGTGACAGAAATAGTAGATCTGCAAGTCGATGAATTTTATTCCTTTCGGAAAAGGCGCATCAAGGAACTCTTTCACTTCAAATGAATAAACTGTCGAATCCTGAGGCAGGTCTGCAATCCCAAGCGGCATGAATCTGCCCTCTTTTGCGACATAAAAACTGCCGTAAAAGGTGCTTCCGTAAAGGGTTTCACCGCTTTTTACATCAAATTCGCCGGCTTCCCATTTTTCGTGAAGCTCGATCGTTTTCTTCGGTTCGGGAGCCGGTTCCTTTTTTGCCGAAGAATCACTTCCAATCTTTTTCAGAATCGACGCAAAACCTAATTCGGAGCAGAGTTTCACGATTTTTTCGGTATCGGGATTTTCCCAAGGATCGAAGCATTTTTTGCAGCCGTCCAGTTTTACTGAAGAATCAAGTTTTATAAGAAATTTCGAGAACTCAAACTGTTCCTTATTTTCTGTAAAACCCTTTTGCAATGCAGGTTTCAGAGCACTCAGATTCTGGTAAATATTATCAGCGGAGCCGTATTTGTTGAGAAGTTCCGCTGCGGTTTTAAGCCCCACTTTCGGCATTCCGGGAACATTGTCGGAGCTGTCGCCCAAAAGAGCGAGAAAATCGAGCATCTGAGCCGGCATAACGCCGTATTTTTCCTGCACAGCCGCAGGATCGATGACCTTATCCTTCATGCTGTCGTACATGAGGACGTTCCCGCCTACGAGCTGCATCAAGTCCTTGTCGGAAGAGATGATGATTATCTCTTTATCCGGATTGTTGGCTACGATCGAAGCAATGATGTCATCCGCCTCGAAGCCGTCGGAGGCAAAAACCGGAATATTGAGCGCCTCAAGCATCGGCGTGATGAGCTCGAACTGTGATTTCAGGTCAGGATCGACCTCCTTTCTGTTAGCCTTGTACTCAGGATACGCCTTTTTCCTGAAAGTCTCCGTCTTGCTGTCAAGCGCCGCGACCGCCGCAAAACCTTTGAACTTCGACATCGTCCTCAAAAACATGTTGATGAAGCCGTATATCGCATTCACCGGCCTTCCGTCAGGCGATGTCATCGGCGGCAGCGCGTGAAAAGCCCTGAAAATATATGAACTCACATCCAGAATCGCGATTTTTCCCTCGTTCTGCATTTGAACCTCCTCAAAAAAACAGGCAATTTTATTTAAAGAGAGATTTTTCTCAAATTACTTGCTTCTGAATAAACCTCGACCAAATCAACATCGCGATGTCATTTTGGTCGAAGTTCTTGTGCTTTTCAAAAAATGTTTTCCGCAGATATATCTTCCAATCAGAGAGATTTCCGCTATAATTCCGGCGTTTTTGTTTTTCACGGATTGGTGGAGAAATGAAAAAAATCCTCTGCATATTTCTTCTGATTTTGATGACACTTCCTTTGTTTGCCGAAGAAAATACCGCCAAAAGCGGTGAAAAATTCAACATCCGGGGAAGCGGGAAATTTTTCTCACTTGACCCGCTGACCGACGGGCTTCTGCTCGGAACGGGCATTCTGCTCACAGGCGGGAACCTGATCCTTAGCGACATGATGGAGATCAACCGCAGAAAATACGACGAAACAGTATATTCCAAAAGCGATGTGAACGCTTTCGACCGCAAACTTATGCGCCCTTATTCGGAAATCCACGACGGAGCTGCAGATTTTCTGCTCATTGCATCTGCCGTAACGCCTGTTGCACTGCTTTCCACTGACAAAGAGGAATGGTTTACGAACGGCGTGATGTACATCGAAACACTGCTTGTCGCAAACGGCTTGAAAGAGACGCTGAAACTTGCCGTCAACCGCCCCAGGCCTTATATGTATTCCGACCGCGAGACTATGCCCGAAAGTGAACTAAACAGCGGCGACTGGGCGAAATCCTTTCCTTCCGGCCACACGACCATAGCCTTCGCAAGCGCAACATTTCTCACCTACACTTTCTGCAGATACTTCCGCAATTCACCGTGGCGGATTCCGGTTTCCATCGGCAGTTACGCACTTGCCACCGGTGTTGCAGTCTTGAGAGTTTCCAGCGGAAAGCACTTTTTAAGCGATGTTCTTGCCGGTGCTGCAATCGGAAGCGCAGTCGGATTTTTAGTCCCTTTCCTGCACACTTTAAATACCAAAAGCGACATGAGCGTAGCCGTGACAGGAAACGGATTAAGTTTCACGGTGAAGTTTTAAGAAATCTTTCAACCCAAGTCGGTTTTATTGGCATAAAGTTTTTACAGTTTTTCCTTCACAAATCGTTCAAAGGGAGCGATCCCGTTTTTGTAAACTGCTTCGAATGTGTCATTGTTTACCGCTATTTTGTGCATATCCTGCGACATCCAACGGATAAAATCCAGAATCAAATCATGTTTTTGATTCAAATCCTTCCAGTGCGATATGCGCTCATGGTGAGCAATCCTGTTTCGCAGAAACCGTATTTCAGCAAGATTTTTCTGTAATACAGCGGAACTTTTCTGTTCTGAAGGGCAATCATAAAACATATTTTTTATCATGAAAGATCTGAATTTCTGAGAGTTGTATTTTTTCCCCATGAGAGCGACCCAGAATCCAAGTGTAAGTTCAGAGACAAGACGAGGGTGAGAGTATTCTTTGCCTTTCTTTTTAATTTTGTTTTTTACTTCGTTGACCATTATCTGTTCTGTCTGCATGAGCGGGATTACATCGTTCCAATCCGGCACATCGAAAAATTCTGTAAGAGCACAGTCTATTGAATTTCGCAATGTCACTTCAAAAATATTTATGAGCGGATAAAGGTTCTTACACAATTCTATGTTGTAAATATACCTCGAAAGCGCCACCTCGTTATTTGCACCGTCCGTTTTGTAGATAGCGAGACGTTCCGGTGAAATTGATTTTTCTATGTTTGCAAATGTTGATTTATCCATAATTTATCCTTGACTTACAAAAAATTTCTTATAACATTCTCCTTGTAAGCCACGGTATCCCTTCTCCTGTTTCGGCAGTGCCAGGGACCGTGGCAGTCGCTTTTTTACCCCCAACAGTTTTTACTTGTCGCAAAAACGTCGGTTTCTATTCTATTTGCAATCAACAAAGGAACGGCAAATATTATAATAAAGATTTTTGAAATTAAAAATAAAATTATAGAAGAAATTATTATAGCTTAAAAGATAAAAAGTGCTTCTTATTTTAAAATCACAGCATAAGAATTCTGCATTTGTTATATTGGTTGCCAATCTTGGTCGAAGCAAGCGCGGTTACTGCAAAAAACGCAATCTGCTGAAACCAACTCATCTGATTTTCTGGACTTTTTCTAAAATTTTACTACGATGCTTCCGCTATGTAAAAAATGGTAGAAAAACAGAAAAAAAGCCTTTTTATTTTTAATTTTTTAGGAGATCAGAATGGAAACAGAAACATTGTCGATAACTATTTGTTATGAAAGTTCCAAAAAATTATCCAATAAAAAATTTAACAATTGGATTGCGAAAGAAGCCTTTTCCCACGATTTTGCGGACGGCAAAGGAGTTATAAAACTAAAAAAACCAGTGGAAAGAATTATTGATAAAAATGGTTTTCGCGACAGCGAAACACTCACTTCAATCGTTCTTCCTGATTCTTTAACAGAAATCGGAGAACGTGCATTTACTTTGTGTAAAACACTCTCATCCGTCGTTATTCCAAAATCCGTTAAGAAAATCAACGATTTTGCATTTACAGGCTGTGCTAGACTCACTTCCATAGATATCCCTAATTCCGTTACAGAAATCGGTTCCAGAGCATTCGGTGACTGCATCGGGCTTACTTCAATAGTTATTCCCGATTCCGTAAAGATAATTGATGATTCGGCCTTTAAGGACAGCACAACTCTTGCTTCCGTTGTTATTTCGAAGTGTGCAACAAAAATCGGTAACTATGCATTTATGGGCTGCACAAGTCTCACTTCCGTAGTTATCCCGGAATCAGTTAAGGAGATTGGCGAGTATGCTTTTTCCGGCTGTACTAGTCTCACCTCTGTTGTATTTTCTGATTCCGTTACAGAAATCGGCGAAGATGCTTTCAGCAATTGTGTAAACCTGACATCGATCACCGTAGATAAAAATAACCCGAAATATGATTCCAGAGACAACTGTAATGCAGTAATTGAAACAAAAAGCAAAAAATTGATCTGCGGTTGCGCAGGCACTGTCATACCGGATTCAGTTAAAAAAATCGGTGATAATGCATTCGTTAAATGTTCCGGACTCACTTCAATAGTTATTCCAAACTCCGTTACGAAAATCGGTGAAAATGCATTTTGGGGGTGCACAAGTCTTACCTCGGTAAATATCTCAAATTCCGTTACGGAAATCGATTGGAGTGCATTTAGCAACTGTACAAACCTCACTTCAATAGTTATCCCGAATTCCGTTAAGAGAATTAATGGTTATGCTTTTTTAGGCTGCAGCCTCACATCCATAGTTATTCCCGATTCCGTTACGAAAATCGGTCCCGACCCATTTTGTAATTGCAGAAAACTGACTTCTATAATTGTAGACAAAAACAATCCGAAATACGATTCCAGAAACAACTGTAATGCTATAATTGAAACAAAAACCAACAAACTGATCTGCGGCTGCGCGAACACAGTAATACCGGATTCCGTTAAGGTGATCGATTGGCTTGCATTTCATGGTCAGACTTCTCTTACTTCCATAGTTATTCCGAATTCCGTAAAAAGAATCGGTTCCAGCGCATTTGGAGAGTGCTCCGGCCTTGTTTCCCTAGTTATTCCTGAATCTGTTACGGAAATCGATGAAAGTGCATTTTCTGGTTGCAGCAGTCTTGTTTCTGTCGTCATTCCGGATTCTGTTAAAAAAATCGGTGATTTTGCATTCTATGGCTGCGACAATCTGTCGGAAGAAACAAAAGAAAGAATCCGGTCAATTCAAGAATCATCTAAATCTAAAGCAGAGCAGCAATACTTTATAGAATAAATTAGTTCGTACACAAGCCGCAGGGAAATATTCCAATCAACTGAAAAATCGTTAAAATATCGGTCGTTTTTCGGATGTTTTATTCAGGGGTTCCAATGAAAACAGAAATAGATCCCAAGGAAAGCAGCCGTTCCGAAGCCTTCAGGCTCTGGATGACGGCACCTGTGCCGATGGTGACTTTGGTAAAAACGATGGATGTGAGCCGCCTGCTCAAAGTGAGCGGCAGAAGCGGTATAAAGTTCAATACGCTGATGTGCTGGTGCATAGTCAGAGCTGCAAGCGGAATGAAGGAATTCTACACGCTGCCGGAAAGAGGAAAACTCTTCCGGTATGACACGCTCGCAGTCAATGTCGTCGTAAGAAACGTCAAAGGCGGAATCAACTCCTGCGACATTCCGTTTTCGGATGATCTGCGGCAGTTTAACAGCGACTATCTTAAACTTACAGTCAAAACTGCTGACGAGTGCAGAAGCAGTTATCTTGAAGGGTGTATGATCATCGGAACATCGGCGATGATACAGACGGAACTCGACTACATCATAAATCAATACACCGATAAATTCAGCAATCCGATGGTGATGTGGGGAAGATACCGGAAAGGCTTCTTCAAAACCACGCTGCCGGTCTCTTTCCAGTTCCACCATGTCCAGATGGACGGCGGGGACGCGGCAAGATTTCTTGAACAGCTGCAGAAAGAGATAGAAGGTTTGAGGATAAAATCATGATCCAGGACATTGGTCCGAGTAAATTCGATATCGCCTTTAAAAATCTCAAGCCTCAAGAGACTGATTTTATTCTGTATTTCAACAAAAACGGTGAGATCCTCGTCAAAGCGGAAGGCGACTCTCTTTTGTTTCCAACTGCAAAAAATTCGCCGGCAACAGAAAAAATAATTTACCTCTTTTCCGTGGACGAAAAACGCTATTTTTTAGACTTAACTCAGGATGAAATTTCGCTCGCAGGTTTTTGCTATCAGGGCTTGCGTGAGCTGCGCGGAACCTGCGGAAATGCCGATCTTCTTGTCGCATTTACGGCGTATCACTTGTGGCGCTGGTACACGGACAACCGCTTCTGCGGAAGGTGCGCGGCAGAACTTTCATTTTCCGAAACCGAACGCGCTCTTGTCTGTAAAAAATGCGGAAACACCGTCTATCCCCGCATAAATCCGGCCGTCATCGTGGCAGTCACAAAAAGCGACTCCCTTCTGGTCACGAGATATCGCAACGGATACAACCACAACGCTCTCGTCGCCGGATTCACCGAGATCGGCGAAACTTTTGAGCAGACCGTGGCCCGCGAAGTGATGGAAGAGACCGGCATAAAAGTTAAAAATATCCGCTACTACAAATCGCAGCCGTGGGGAATCGCGCAGGATATTTTAGTCGGTTTTTTCTGCGAAGCCGACGGCGATAACAAGATCCGCCTTGATGAAAACGAACTGAAGTCCGCGCAGTGGCTCAAACGCGATGAGATCGAGCTGCAGCCGGACAGTATCAGCTTAACCAACGAAATGATGAAGATGTTTAAAGAGGGAAAAATCCATGATCGGTTACTGCGGCCTTGACTGCGAAAAGTGCGACGCATATATCGCGACAAAAAACAACGATGATTCATTGCGCGAGAAAACGGCGAAACTCTGGAGCGAACTGAATCACGCCACAATTCTCCCAGAGCACATCAACTGCACAGGATGCCGCACCGAAGGGATCAAAACCTTTTACTGTGAAAATCTCTGCGCTGTCCGCAAATGCGCTATACAAAAAGGTTTTACGACATGCGGCGACTGCCGGGAAATGGAAGAATGCCAAACTCTCGGAGTCATTACCGCGAACAATCCTGATGTTTTGAAGAATTTGAAAAAAAAGAGGTCTTCATGAAACACTATACTGTTACAGGAATGAGCTGCGCGGCGTGTCAGGCGCGTGTCGAAAAGGCTGTGTCAAAAGTTGAAGGAGTTGAATCTGTAAGCGTGAGTCTCCTCACGAATTCGATGGGGGTCGAAGGCTCGGCTTCTGATGAAGCGGTCATCAAAGCAGTCGTTGATGCGGGATACAGCGCGAAACCGAAAGGAAATGATCCGGACGACAATATTCTGAAAGATACCGAAACGCCGAAACTCAAAAAAAGACTACTCTCATCCGTGATTTTTCTCATTGTTTTAATGTACATCACGATGGGGCACCACATGCTGGGTCTGCCGCTTCCCGAGGAGCTTTCGCACAAACACCTTGCCTTGATCCAGATGATCCTCGCGGCAATCGTCATGGTTATAAACCAGAAATTTTTCACAAGCGGTTTCCGCTCGGTCTTCCACGGCGCGCCGAATATGGATACTCTTGTTGCGCTCGGATCAAGTGTCTCTTTCGGCTGGAGTTTTTATGTGCTCTGCCTGATTTTCGCAGACCATCCTGAATGTGCTGAACTTTATCACGACCAGCTCTATTTCGAATCTGCGGCTATGATCCCGGCATTGATCACGGTCGGAAAGATGCTTGAAGCGATATCGAAAGGGAAAACGACGAATGCTCTCAAAGGGCTCATCAAACTCGCTCCGGTCAAAGCGACACTCGTTAAAAACGGCGCTGAAACAGAAGTAAAAGCCGAGGAAGTGAAGGTCGGAGACATTTTTATCGTCCGTCCTGGTGAAAAGATCCCGGTCGACGGAGTCGTCATTTCAGGCGCAAGTTCAGTCGATGAATCGGCTCTGACTGGAGAATCGGTCCCTGTCGACAAAAGCGAAGGCTCGAATGTGAGTGCAGCGACCATAAATCAGACAGGGCATCTCACCTGCCGGGCGACAAAAGTCGGCGAAGACACCGCTTTGGCACGCATCATCCGCCTTGTTTCGGATGCCGCCGCAACGAAAGCTCCTATAGCGAGGATCGCGGACAAAGTTTCGGCTTGGTTCGTTCCGGCCGTAATCATAATCGCTCTGATCGTGTGCGCAGGCTGGCTCATTGCCGGAGAAACTATCGCGTTTTCTCTAGCAAGGGCAATATCTGTCCTCGTAATTTCGTGCCCCTGTGCTTTAGGCCTGGCAACACCTGTCGCAATAATGGTCGGAAGCGGTGCGGGTGCCAAAAACGGGATCCTTTTCAAAAGCGGCGAAGCTCTTGAATCAGCAGGAAAAACGGCGATCGTCGCACTCGACAAAACGGGGACTATAACTTCGGGAGAACCTGTAGTCACGGACATTGTCCCGAACGGAGGGATCACTGAAAACGACCTTTTGCAGAAAGCCTTCTCGCTTGAAGGAAAAAGCGAGCATCCCTTGGCAAAAGCAATAATAAAAAAGGCTGGATCCTTGGGAATAAAGGCTCTTGAAACGACCGGTTTCCGCACTCTTCCGGGAAACGGCGTCGAAGCACGGATCGGAGAGAGCATCTTTCGCGGCGGAAGCGGAAAATATATCTCTGATTTTGTAAAAACTTCTGAAAACATTGATGCTTTTGGCAAAAAATTGGCCGTTGAAGGCAAAACGCCGCTCTACTTTGCCGAAAACGGAAATCTTTTAGGTGTCATCGCAGCGGCAGACTCTATAAAACATGATTCTGCGGACGCTGTCTCCCAGTTTCACAAAATGGGACTCAAAGTAGTAATGCTCACAGGCGACAACGAACGCACTGCTCTTGCGATAGGCAGAGAAGCGGGAGTTGACGGGATCATTGCGGGAGTCCTCCCCGAAGAAAAAGCCGAGGCGGTCGTTATGATGCAGAAATACGGAAAAGTGGCTTTCATAGGTGACGGGATCAACGATTCCCCCGCACTCACAAAGGCTGATACAGGCATTGCGATAGGCGCGGGGACAGACATTGCGATAGAAAGTGCGTCCATCGTTTTGATGAACAGCTCTCTCGCAGATGCCGCCGCAGCCATTCGTTTAAGCAGAAAGACCCTTAAAAATATTCATGAAAATCTTTTTTGGGCATTTTTTTACAATGTGATCTGCATCCCGCTTGCAGCAGGGCTTTTCTCTTGGAAAATGAACCCCATGATAGGTGCCGCGGCGATGAGCCTTTCAAGTTTTACCGTCTGTATGAACGCCCTCAGAATAAATCTTTTCAAAATATACAGCACCAATCACGATAAACGTCTGAAAACAGAAGGATTTTCTATGGACGAACTAAATCGGGAAATATCTGAAAACTTTGGTAAAAAAAGGAGTGAAAAAATGGAAAAGACAGTAAAGATCGAAGGAATGATGTGCAAACACTGCGAAGCGAGAGTCAAAAAAGTGCTCGAAGAGCTTCCATTCATCCAAAGCGCAACAACGAGCCACGAAAAAGGAGAAGCCGTTCTTACCCTTTCGGGAGAATTTGACGAAGCTGCTGTCCGCAAAGTGATAGAAGAAAACGGATATAAGTTTATCGGCTGAAAAACGGATCCTGCCGCAAACTATTCATCATCGTTTTCCTTAATGATATCAAATAATTGAAAAACCACATTCATCGCTTCACGAGGATTTATCTTTTCTGGATCGATACGCCTTAAAGTTTTCTCGATCTCGCGAAGATATTCCGGAACAACACTTTTATTCTGCTCCTCCGCCATCGAAAAAATGTCGGTCTGAAGCATCGAGCCGTTTTCGAATCGCATCCTGCGGTCAAAACCCTCCATTTTTTTGAGGATCTTTTCGGCGTTTTTGATGACTTCTTTCGGCATGTCGGTGAGTTTTGCCACTTCGACGCCGAAACTCCTGCTGCTGCCGCCCTCCTCCATCTGATAGAGGAAGCGCATCTTTCCGGCGTATTCTCTGACTGTCATGTGGAAATTCGCCACCTGCTCAAAGTCTTCGGCAAGCTCGGTCAGGATGTGGTAATGCGTTGCGAAAAGGGTCGTCGCGTTGATCCTGGTTATGATGTATTCAGCGATCGCGCGGGCAAGGCTGATGCCGTCGTAAGTTCCCGTTCCGCGCCCTATCTCGTCAAGGATTATGAGCGATCTTTCGGTCGCGGCATTGAGGATCGACGCTGTCTCCTTCATTTCAACAAGGAAAGTCGATTCCCCCTTTGAAAGGTTGTCGCTCGCCCCGACACGGGTAAAAATCGCGTCAACGATCCCTATTTTCGCGCTTTCAGCGGGAACGAAACTGCCGGTCTGCGCAAGCAAAACGATGAGCGCAGTCATTCGCATCAAAGTCGATTTACCGCCCATGTTGGGACCGGTGACAAGGCAGAAACGCCTGTTTCCCGAACCTATCGAAACGCTTGCCGGAACATATCTCGCGTCTTTGAGGCACGCTTCGACAACGGGATGTCTGCCGTCGACTATCTCGATCCCTTCTTCGTCCTTTATCTCGGGGCGACAGTAGTTTTTCTCGACCGCAAGTTTCGCGAGTCCGCCGAAAAGATCGGCCCAGGCAACAAACTTTGCGACTGAAAGGATGTCGTTTTTGAACGAGGCGATCTCACTCACCGTATCGTCGAGGATCTTGAGTTCAAGCGCTGTCAGACGGTCTTTTGCCGATGATATCTTTTCCTCAAGTTCCTTGAGTTCCGCCGTAAAATAGCGTTCCGTGTTGACCGTTGTCTGCTTTCTGATGAAATAGTCGGGAACCTGCTTTTCAAAACGCTTGCTGATCTCGAAATAGTATCCGAAAACTTTGGTAAAACCCACTTTCAACGTGGGGATCTTCGTTTTTTCGCGCTCTCTTGTCTCAAGCGCAACGATATGGGAGCGCGAATTGTGGATAAAATCGGAAAGTTCAAAAACTTCGGGGGAAAAATCGGCATTCACGAAACCGCCTTCCCTGTAGAGAAGCGGAGCATCCTCCAGAAAACGCTTCTGCCAAGAAACGATCTGCTCTTCACTGAGTTCCAAAGGCTCGTCTGAAGCAAAAAAGGGCATTTTTTCAGGCATGCTCATGATGTAAGAACGAAGTTTCACCGCCTGAAGCAGCGATGCCGCAAGCATGGATATTTCGCGCGGACCTCCCCTTCTGACAAGGATCCTGCTGAGTATCCTCTCAAAATCTCTGATCTCTCCGAGAAGATTTCTTATTTCACGCAAAAGCACAGGATCTTCGGACAAAGCAGCGACACAGCACTGTCTGAGAATGATCTTATCGCGGCTTTTCAGCGGATTTTTTATGACTTCCGAAAGCAGCCTTTTTCCCATGGGGGTCTGCGTCCTGTCTATCGCCCAGAGGAGAGACCCTGCCCTTTCTCCTCCGATGAGCGTTTTTTCAAGCTCAAGGTTGGAAACGGTGTTGTAGTCAAGCGATGCTGTGTCGCTGTTTTTCCATTCAACCGGAAGTCTGAGCGGCGGAAAGTTGCCGAAATAGAGCGAATCGAGATAGAAAAGAAGCTGCTTCAAAGCTGCAAAAACATTCTTGTCAAAGGTGCATCCCAAAAGGCTTTCAAGGTATTCGGCCGCTGTTGCCGACGGAACCCAGTCGTCAAATTTTTCGAGATCGAGCACTTCGCCTTTGACAAAAGAAGAAGCTTCCGAAAGAATAGTCTCCCTCGGATCGACCAGATCTATGATGTCAGAAGCCGAAACTTCGGTCGAAACAGCGTAAAACACGTTTCCGCAGCTTACATCCACCCAGCAGAAAAAAGCGTCCTTCTTTTTGAAAAAGACCGACATCAGCCAGTTGTTCCTGTTTTCGTTGAGCGAACTTTCCTCAACGACAGTCCCCGGCGTCATGATGCGGACGACGCTGCGTTCCATCGTCTTTTTCGTGCTGTCCATGGTGTCGCCCTGCTCGCATACCGCGACTTTTTTCCCCGCTTCGAGGAGCTTTTTGATATAGAAATCCGCTGCATGCCACGGCACGCCCGCAAGAGGGATGTCGGCGTCTTTGTGACGGCTCGTGAGCGTTATTCCAAGGATCTCGGAAGCTTCGACAGCATCGTCGAAAAACATTTCGTAAAAGTCCCCCATGCGGAAAAAGAGGATGGCATCACTGTAGCGCTTTTTCATTTCAAGATACTGGCGCATAGCCGGCGTTTCCATCGCTTTTTCCATCGCGGTCTTTGCTGGCATTTCAACTCCTTGTTTTTAAATCAGAAATATCGGGAAAGGTGCTTAGCTCTATGATTCAAGGATGTTCGAGATCGATTCCATGTGGTTTATGCTGTAGACGACTTTCGCGAAGAATCTTGCGACATCGACTTCGTTGTACCACGGATGCGCTTTTTTGAACTCTTCCCCGCGGATGACTGCGTTCGTTCCGGTGACGCTCCGGACAAAACCGTCGGCATAAGCCTTGTCGAGTTTTGCCACAGCCTCGCCGTTGAAGAACGGGAAAGTGCAGAAAACATCTATATTTTTTGCGCCGAATTCATGGAGTTTCTGGCATGCCGCGATCAAAGTTCCGCCCGTTGCGATCATGTCGTCGACGATGACGACATCTCTTCCGTCAACGCTTCCTACCAATTTGGTATCAACAACTGTGGAAGCCTTGGAGTAGTCACGTTCCTTGACGATGAGAGCCATATCTGTTTCCAGCGCACGGGAATAGTATCTTGCGGTCTCGGCTGAACCGACATCGGGAGCGACAACGACGGTATTTTCGGTGATAAGATTTCTTCTGTTCATCGAATTCATCAGCTGTTTCGATGCATGAAGGTTGTCGAGTCTTGCAATATGGAAGAAACCGGAGATCGCCTCAGCGTGGATATCGATCGTGAGGACTCTCGAAGCACCGCTCGCCTCGATAAATGATGCCACCATCGAAGCCGTCACGCTTTCACGCCCTTTTCTGCGCTCCTGACGGGCGTTCGGGAACTGCGGAATGACTGCCGTGATAGAAGCCGCGTCGCTGTTGTGGACCGCATTCAGAGCCGTCGCGAGCGCCATAAGGTTGTCGTTTACCGAATAAGGAGAAAGAGGATCGTCCATGAGCTGAACGACATAAACATCCATGCCGCGGATAGGCTCATCTATTGAAGTCTTTATCTCACCGTTCGCGAAGTGCGTTTCAGTGCTCTGGATATAGCGGAACCGCTCTTCCAAGTGCTCCTTTTTGTACTTTTCCTTCAGATATTCGACCATTGCATCCGCAAAAACTTTGCCTGAATTGCAGGCAACAATACCAAGCTGACCGCGATCCGCACTCATTTTTTACCTCCGAGAGTTATTCAAACAACCGCTGAAAAATACCGATTTTTGCCTTTTCTGCAAGAAATTTTTTGACGCGTTTTTCAGATTATTTCTTCTCTCTGAACATCAGTTCTTTGAGATTTTTCTCTTCGTCGCGCTCCATTTTCTGCTTTTCGTCTTCGTAGCGCTTTTTCATCTCTTCAGGCTTGAATTTCGGGTAATCTCTTGTGATTTTCAGGAACGTCTGCGCCGCAAAGTAGTGCATCCCGCGTTTTGCGTACATATTCGCGACTTCAAGCTGCCAGTACGGATTGTGCGCGACTTCGGCCGCTCTTTCCAGATATTTGAAGCCCGCCGCTTGATTTTTCGCTGCAAATTCACGCGTCGAAAGCCAGCGGTAGTAGCTCCCGAGATTCCCGGAAGTCCTCAAAGTCATGTTTTTGAGACTGCTTTCAACAAGATCCTGCGACTCTTTTTCAAGTTTGAGCGAGCAGTAAGCCGCGGTGAGATAGTCGCTGAACTTTTCAGTGAGGTCGGCACCGCGCATATAAAGGTCGAATGCTTCTTTGTAAAGTTTGTCTTTTTCAAGAATTCTGCCGTTGTAGATCAATAACTGTCCGCGCTCGAAATCAGTGAGATCCTTTCTTTCGCTCTGGATCCTCCTTATCATCTCGAGAGCCTCGTCATAACGCTTCTCCTTCAGCATGTTCCTGATGACAGAAATGAAGAAAACATCCTGATTTTTATTGGCAAAATCGAGCGCGGCATCGTTTGAGTCCGAAATTTTGAAAATAAACCTTTCGAGTTCGGTTTTGTTGTTCTCATTCAGCGAGATTATCTCCGTTATCCGTTCCTGCAAACCGTAGCGCGACATCCTGTCGTAGACCGTTTCAAGCACTTTTGCATATTTTTTTCCCGAAAGGTCAAGCGCCTGTTTGAAGAGGACGAGAGCCTGTTCGTAAGCGCCGAGACGAAGCATGTAAACGCCGTTGATATAGTGGGTGTAGTAGTATTTCGGAGCCTTTGCAAGCGCCGAAGAGAGTTCCGCTCCGGCCGAAATGACTTGTTCCTGGTCTCCCGAATTGAGCTTGCCGACACCGGCATTCAGCGGGATCTTGAAATTTGCAGGTTCAAGATAGACCGCCTCTTCGTAGGGGACCGCCGGAGCATCATCGGGCTGATAACCTAAAAGTTTCTGCCCTCCTTCCGTCGCGGTGAACAGCATTGTTGCCAGAGAGAGAACGGCAAGGGATGCGAGCGAAACGACTTTTTTGTTTCCGCGCAGTTCCATCGGTTTTACGAGAAGCACGAGCACAAGGATGATTGGGAAAAGCGTCGAAAAATTGTGCAGGTTGAAATCGAAAGTATTGTGCATCACTATGAAAAAGAGTATCGCCATGAGTCCGTTTTTCCGCTTGGTTTCGCGTTTCCCGAAGATGACGAGCCAGATGAAAAATCCAAATATAAAAAGGGCAAAAATTATGCCGGTCTCAAGGATGAACTGTATCGGCTCGTTCTCAAGTTCGCGGGCATAGATCCAGAGATTCGACTGATAGTATGAGAAAACTTTCGAAAAGCTGCCGAGACCCGAACCGGTGAAGAGGAAATCGTAAAAATAGTCTTTCGCACGGGCTATATCGCTGATCTTATTAAAATAATCTTCCCTGCCAAAATCGAACTCGTGTTCAAGGAGCTTCAGTCCTGTCTGATAGACTAAAACAAGTGCCAGGACAAGTGCGGCAACCGGCAGATAAAACTTATAACCAGTTGAATTTTTTACAGATTTTCTATTGATAAAAAAGAAAAGTATCAAGGCTGCAACATAAGCCGCGATGCCGCCTCTCGAAAGCGTCGCCGCAACGGCTGCCGAATGAAGGAAGAAAAGAGAAGCATAAAAGATCTTTTTCCGCTGAAAATTACTCGTATATATCGAAGTGAGGGCGAGAAGACCCGAGATCCCGAAGTATCCTGCCGCATTGTTCGTGTTGATAAGTATCGACTCCATGAAAAATCCACCATGGCGCAGCCTGCCGTAAAGCCAAGCATCGGACTGCAGGAACCTCAGCGCGATTGAAAGGATTATGGCTACAGTCGAGATCAGGATCACCGTGTCGATAGTGTTCTGCTTCCACTTTTTGTTGCCGAGAAATATGTTGCGCGCAAGGATGCAGGAAAGGAAGATCAGCGTCAGGACGCGGAATATCGAATAAACAGTATCGTTTACCGACATCGTGAGAGGATGTGCGCCGCTTCCTTCGAGAGTATGAAAGAAATATCCCTGCGGAGAAAGTATTTTGAGCAGAGGCAGCGGCAGCGGGATGAGCTGAAACAGTGCAAAAAAGACTATAGCGGCGAGCGGAAAGATCACCGAAGAAATTGCAAAAGATTTTTTCGTCGCGAGCAGATAGACCGAATAGCAGAACATCGCGAAAGCACCGATGAACATGATGACGAGGTTCGTACCGATGTGGTAATAGACTCCGCCGAGAAGGAACGGCGGCAGAACGAAAAAGATGCCCGAAGAAAGCATCAGAAATATCAGTTTTATTTTGCTGTTCACCTACAAACCTCTCATTTTATTGGTTAAATATCAGATATCAAAAAGATCTTTTGTCAATCAACAAGCGTTAATGTTCGGCGGTCTCATAAATTTTTGAGATAAAGAGCTCTGTCTCGGAATTTATTATTTCCCCCATCGCACGTACCACATCCACCGGCTTGCGACCTTTTGCTTCAAGCTTTGTGTCAAAAGAGTGAGCGACTACGACCTCCGTGGTCTTATAGTCTTTAAGTTCAAAAATTATAGCGACTCTGGCGTAACTTTTTTCATCTTCGACAACTTCGTCCAGCGCCAAGATCCTGCCGCTCAGAACGTAGTCCGGTTTTTTATCCATCGTGATTATGATGTCGGAAAACACCCGCTGCTTTGCGAAATGGTTCGCAACAAGGTCAGTGATCATATCATCCGGTCTTGAAGCCCAAAAATGGGTGTTGTAGTAGAACATCTCCTCGTAGGAAGTCCTGTAGACCAGATTGTATTTCTTGTAAGCCTTGTCGGCGCTGAAAGTCTTTATCCTGAGTGTCGCCTTTATCGGCTGCTCGGAGCCGACCTGCGGCTGATAGTAGACCTGATAATAGTGTTTGAGAGGCGCTTTGGAAGAGAAGAGGGAACAGGAAGAAAGTGCGAAAAGAGCTATAAAGCAAACGATCAAAATAGCGGTTTTTTTCATTTTTTATCCTCTTGTGCATCCGAGTTGCCGCCGCCGAAAAGAGCCGACGGATTTTCCATGATTATTCTCGTAAATTCGCTGAAGTTGCTCATCGCGTCCGAAAGGTCGTCAAGCGACTTGTCGATCTTTTCGGTGCTTCTTTCAAATGTGAGCTGAAGCGTGTCGACTGTCCTCTGCGTCGATTCGACGAGGCCGAACATTCTGTCGACCTTGTCCTGAACGTTCGCCTCTTTGTAATCCTCCCTGAAATCGGAGACAGCAGCCTCCATCATCGAAAGCGTCTTTGCAAGCGAGCCTTCCTTCGAGGTGAGTTCGCGGACGTTTGTGGTGATCGCTTTGACATTGTCCATATTTCCGTTGAGCTCTTTCATAAAAACATTCGCTTCTTTTATGACGCCGCTGATCTCGTTTTTGTTTTTTGCAAGAAGCTCATCAAGCGAAGTTGAAATGCCGTTCACGTTTTTGACGATCTTTTCAACATCATCTTTCTGCACTCCTTTCAGAGCCTCGTTGAACTGGTTGAGTATCGATTCGAGCTTTTCGGCGATGACCGAAGCCTTTCCTGTGATCTCGTCCCATCCGCTTTTTTCTGAAGGGATCTCGCCGCCGACAGGGATGTTCGCGCCTTGACCGCCCCCTTTGAGTTCGAGGAATTTAAGACCGGTGATGCCGATAGTCCCGAGCTGCGTCTTTGTTCCCTCTTTGATCGGAACGCCGGGTTTAAGGCAGAAAGCGACTTCGACAACCGCCGTATTTTCCTTGTCGACTGAAATTTTCGAGACCGTTCCGATGTTCATACCCTGGAATTTTACAGTCGAACCTTCCGAAAGACCTGCGACCGAAATATCCTCGAAACGGGTGAAGTAGCAGTCCTCGCGTTTGAGCAGACGGTTGCCTACAAGAAGAGCAGCAAGACCGACAAGCACAAATATCCCGAAAATGAAAAATACCGCCACGCGCCTTTTTTGAGCTGAAGTAACCTGCATAGCACCCTCAAAAATTCACACGCGCGATTCTAAGTGTAAAAACAAGATTGTCAACGGTTTCTCGCTTTTTTCCGATTTTTCAGTATGATTTTCCGCTTTTAGGAGGTTTCATGGGCGAAAGCAAATGTTTTCTGAGCATGCACAAACTGCTGGAAACGGCGATTTTTGACTATCAGATGATCAATCCCGGCGATCATATTTTGGTCGGTCTTTCGGGCGGAAAGGACAGTTCTATGCTGCTCAGACTTTTGGCAAGAAAAAAGATCCAGACGACCAACGATTTCAAAATTTCATCGGTCTTCGTGAAAATGGGTTTTAAAAACGACGACGAGATCTCCGGATATCTCCGCAATTTCAGCGAAGAAAACGGCGTAAAATTTTTTGAGATCGAAAGATCGCTCGAAAAGACCATGGCAGCAGAAAAAAAGCAGCCGTGCTACCTCTGCTCAAGGACGAGAAGGCTTGCTCTTTTTGATCTTGCCGACGAGATCGGCGCAAGCGTGATAGCTTTCGGGCATCACCGCGACGACTTTGTCCAGACGTTTCTCATGAACCTCTTTTTCAACGGTTCGCTTGAGGCGATGAAGCCCGTCAATCCGTTTTTCAAAGGGAAATACCGCATAATCCGGCCGATGCTCTACATCAAAGAAAGTTCCGTCAAAGCAGAAGCAGAAAATACCGGCCTCAAAATTTTCGATTCCGGCTGCCCTTTCGGAAAAGTTTCGGAACGGGCATACATCCGCTCGCTCATAGAAGAAGTCGTCAAACACGACAAAACGGCAAAGAACAATATTTTCAAGGCTTTATACAATCAAAAACCCGATTTTCTGCTGAAAAAGCCGTCGAAAGAGATCCTGTGATTTTTATTCCGCTTCAGCCAGGATCCCTTTCAGATATTCGGTTTCCGGCGCATTCACGCGTATCGGATGGTCGGGAGCCTGGTGGAGCTGCCGGAGGATCTTGAGTTCGCGCCCGGCATCGTGTGCAGCAAAGGCGACAGCACTTCTGAAATCGGCGAGTGTTACAGCTCCGGAGCAGGAAAATGTCGCAAAAACTCCTCCCTTTTTTACAAGTCTGAGAGCATTGAAATTCAGATCTTTATAAGCACGCAGACCTTTTTCAATGTATTTGTTCGAAGGGACCAGCTTCGGCGGATCGAGCACTACCGAATCAAAGATCCTTCCTTCCGCAGCAAATTTGCGCAGAAGTTCGAAAACATCGCCTTTTATGAAAGTGTAGCGCGAGGGATCGATCGAATTGAGTTCCATGTTCCGCCTGACAAGCGCCTCGGATTCTTTCGAAATATCCAATAAAGTCGCGTGTTCGGCTCCGTTTTTCAGAGCATAGACCGAAAATGCGCCTGAAAACGCGCAGATATCGAGGACCTCCCCTTTCGCGGCCTCTCCGAAAAATCTGCGGTTATCCCGCTGATCAGCATAAAAACCTGTCTTCTGCCCTTCAAGATCCGCTTCGAAAAAAAGATTGTTTTCACGTGAAACAATTTTTGTAAGTTCTTGTTTTCCGTAAAGAAATCCTGCACTTTCCGGCAAACCTTCGATCTTTCTTCCGTCGCCGTCGCTTTTTTCATAGACTGCCTCAAGTCCTGCCGCTCCGGCAATGATCACGGCAACCTGCTCTTTTATTCTGTCAAACGCAGGAGTCGAGATCTGCAGAACCCCCGTTTTCTCAAAAACATCGCAGACTATTCCCGGAAGCATGTCCGATTCCGAAAAGATCAGCCTGTAAATGCCCGTGTTTTCAGGAATTATCCTTTTTCTTAGAGCAACCGCCCTTGAAATTTTCTCTTTCAGCCAGTTTTCATCGGGATATTTCGCCTTCTCCCACTCCAAAAGACGGAGCGCGATGCCAGATCTCCCGTTGTAATGCGCCCAAGCCACAAAGTCTCCGGCATAATCAAGGACTGCAACGGTGTCACCGTCCGAGATCCCTTCTGAAATATGTTTCAGCGCTTTTGAATAGACCCACGGATTGTGGTTTTTTGCCAGTCTTTCACGCCCTTTTTCAAGTGTGACTGTCTTATTGCTGTTTTTCATTTGAAATTTCTCTTTCGTCAAGGAACGTGTTGAGGATCTGAACTGTCGTCTTTTCGGGAAGAACGACTCCTGCAGCGTCAGGAATATCCAAAACGTTCTCGGCTGTCACGCTTCTTCTTTCACCGATGGAAAGATCCTTGTCAAGAAGAAGGACTTCCGAGTTTTCAAAGAAGTTCTTGAATTTTTTGACGACCACACAGACACTTCCGTCGAAAAGTCTGACGATGCTGCCCAACGGATAGATGCCTGCCATTGAAAAGAATGCCTCAGATATCTCTTTGTTGAACACCCCTTTCGAGCAGAGTTTCACCACGGAACGGACAGCCTGCGGTCTTGTCATAAGCGGTCCTTTGTAGAATGAATCTGCGGACCATTTTCTTGTGACTGCTGAAAAATATGCCGCGACCTTTAGTATTTCGCCCGAAACCGTCCCGCTTGATGCCGTTTTGTCTGAGAGAAGCGCCTGTTCTGAAAAATCGCTTATCCTGGATGATGCGTTGAGCGCTGCTTCGATGCGGTCGTAGTTGAACTCGTCCATTCTTGAGAGTGCAGTATAGCCTTTCTCTTTATCCTTGGAAAAATACTGAAAATATGCAGACACAGCGACCCTTTTTACCGACTGTATGTCGAGTTTGAGTTTTTTTGCGATCAGGACCGACCAGATGACCATCGAAACGGCGAAAGCGCTTTCACTTGACCCTTCAAAAGAAGGAACTGAAGCCAAAAACATAATAAATTCAAGGGTTTCTATCTTTTTTGCGTTTGAAACTATACTTATGAGATCCTGGACTCTGCGTTCTGTCATGCGGAGCGGGATGCTTTCGGCCGCATCGATCATTTTGCGGATGTCTCCGAAGTCGCGCGCCAGAGAACAGTATATCCTGCGCAGTGACTGTTCCGGAGTGTAGATAGGCAGGTTGCCCGACTCTTCCGGATCGTAGGGATAGATCTCGATGTGCTCAAGCGGAGGAAGGTCGCCTCTGACACGCTCGTAAGCCTGGATCTTAGGCTCGCGTCCAACCGGATACTTGCCCATGACGCCGAGAAGCGTGAGGATCTCTTCGTCGCGGACGCCTTTTTTGAAAGTTATCCCCGACATGCAAAGTGAAAGAAAGAGGTCATAGATATCCTCAAAATATTTGTCGTCCTGGCGCTGGCCTCTGATCCTGACTTTGTCGACTTTTATGTCTATTCCGTCAAAGAGGATCGACAGTTCATCCTTTTCAGCAAAGAAAAAATCAAGGACCTGCTTGAAAAACGTGATCTCTTCGGTGATCCTTTCGTTTTTGTCGCCGTACATTTTGACGTTTTTCCAAAAAGTGAAGAGCGATTTGGAAAAGTTGTAGCGCCATTTCTTAGGCGAACTGTCATATTCCGGCCTGTTTCTTCTTTCATCCATGACTAACTCCTTCCCTCAAAAACGGAACGTGTTTCGTTGTCACCCGTCTGTTTCCCCTTTTCGATCCAGTTGCGCATAGCCATATTTTTGGCAGCTCTCTGCATGACAAATCCAAAGACCTGCTGTTTTAACGGCAAGTATTTGTTTTTATTAAATAAGTTCCCGTGAAGCGTAAAAAGATACTCGAGATTTTCAAGCATCGGCGTTATCAGTTCACCCTTCATCAGACCGAGGATAAGTTCTATCTCTTCTTTATCAAGCGACAGAAATTCGGGACTTTTTATCCTTCTTTTCAACTGCATGAGGACCATTGAAGGATTGCTGATCTTGTTCAATGATTTCAACGCGATGATCCTCAATTCCCTGTTTTCCGAAAATATCATCGAACCCGGCAGGTCAAAAAATTCATTTCTCCCTGAAGCAAGGATGCGGTCCATGTAGCGTTCGTAGTCTGTAAGGTTGAATTTCGACCGGTTCGCCGGTTTGAATATCTCGTTGAAAATGCTTTTGACCTTCATATCTTTGACTTTCACAAGGTTCTCAACAGCAAGGATCCGCACTTCCTCGTCAGGACAGAAAACCGCGCGCTCCCAGTATTCGAGGTTCTCGTCGGCATCGTAAATACTGAGAACGTGTGCTGCTTCGATCCTTATCTGCTTTACCTGATGGTTCATGACTTCGCGGACCTGCGGCAGGAACTCCGGATTGTAGGCAAAGCGCAGGATATAGAGGAAATTCCTTACGACATGCCAGTCCGGATTTTCGATGAATCTCTGGACCACTTCCTTATCCTTCAGGTTTTTGGCAAGCCCTTCGAGACACGCGAGACGCACCGCTTTGTTATCAAGTTCGCAGAGTTTAGTGAAAGCCGTTTCAAACTGCTCTTCGCTGATGACATTGAGAAGTTTGCTGAAACTTTCGATCTGCATCGGATCCGATATTCCGAACGCGACTTCAAAAACAGTATTGAGAAAATCCTCCGATCTTATCCTGCCGAGGACTTCGCTGATTTTTTGGTATATCACACCGCCTTTGTCAACTATGTTTTTTTCCAGCACGATCAGACTGTCGATATAGATATAACCTGAAATGAAATCCCCGTTCTGAATGTTTTTGACAGCATATTCGCAAATTTTTCCTACAATATTCTTGTTGGAGTCGCTGTCAGGGTTCATGAGGACAGATCTCACCGCTTTTTCAAGATATTTTCCGACAACGGCATCCTTTCCGCAGTTTTCCGCCCATTTGCTGAACTTTTCCATGTCAACGACAGGAAGCATGTTGAACTCGTTGGCTATGTCAGAAAGTTCGTTGACGTTCTGCGGCTTCATCGAGAAAAGCTGTTCAGGCGTGACTGTTGCGACATCGCTTTTGAACCAGCTCTCCTCCCACGGTTCCGGATCGCCCATGTCGGGATCGGAAATAGTCCCGATATGAGTTATGCCGTAATCCCAAAGTCTGGTGTTGAAATCGTAGTCGAGCAGAGTGTAGTTCAAAGTCTCCTGGATGACCGCGAAAAAGTCGACTATCTCCTGAGGTGTGATGCCCTTTACGAAATACAATTCCCTGATCTCGTTGGTCAGGAATATATTTCTGAACTTTCTCTCACCTTCGTCAAAAAGCTTGATTTTCCGTTCCTGATAATAAAAACCTACCTTTTTCGTGGAAAGAGTGGCAAAAGGGAGAAGATTATGGATAACGTCCATATTCTGCTTCATCGTTTCGGTAAATTCTGAAAATATCTTGTCACGCACAGAATAGATTTCTGTCATTTTCGACACTTTGACGAGCATTGCCATTATGGAACGTATCCCTCTGTAAAGCTGCGCTTTCTGCTCGAGCGGAACAGACCTGAAATATTCGACAAGTTCGAGTTTTTTTCCGATATACAGCATTTCTCCCTCCTAAAAAGTCCGAATATTATATAATTTTCTGATATTTATTCAATATAACTGAAAAAATAGTGCTTATTTTTCCATGGAGCATAAAATCAGCAGCGTTTATAGTTTTAAAAAGGAGTATGCTATGTCGGAAAAACTTATAGGAGGACACCGCGGAAGTCCTGAAAAAGCCCATGAAAACACCATTGAAAGTTTTTCGTCCGCTATACTGGACGGAGCCGACTTCATAGAGTTCGATATAAGATATTCAAAGGATAAAAAGCTGATAGTCCATCACAATCCCGATATTGACGGAAATATCCTCAAAGACATGGATTATGACGAAATAACCGCTCTTTCAAGGAGCAAGGGCTATAAAGTCCCGCTTTTGGAAGATGTCCTTGAATTATGCAGAGGAAAAATAAAGCTCGATATCGAGATAAAAGAGCCTGAAACGACAGAAGAAACTGCTGTAAAGACCCTTTCCGTCTTCAGTCCCGATGATTTTATAATAACTTCATTCCATGACAGTGTTATAACAAAAATAAACAATAATTTTAAGCAGTTAAAAAAAGGGTTGCTGTTTGATGACTCAACAAAAGACAATTTGAGGGAAAGAGTCATTGATCTCAGGCCCGACTTCATCCTCCCGGACTTCAAAAATTTTGATTTCACAGTAAACGAACTCATTCCTTCGATTCCTTTCAGTATCAAGGCAATATATTGGGGTGTAGACACCTCAGACGGGATGAGGAAAACTTTGAAAAACGACTTTACGAGTGGGATAATATCGGACTTTCCCGGCAAAGCTGTCAGGGAAAACCTCTATATTAAAGGATGAATCAGAAAAAATTTTTTTTTCTTGAAAAGTAGCGAATGTTTGGCAAAATATTGGGAACTTTTGTAAGACTTAGAGGCCTTAATGTGGAATACGATAATAAAAGAGTTTGAAAAGACAGACAAATCAATAAAAAACTTTAAAAATTCCCTTTCTCCTGTTGAAGAAACACGAGAAAAGATAACTGTAAAGTGTCAAAGCAAATATGCCTATGATTTTCTTAATAAAAACAAATACTTGGAAAAAATAAACAATATAGCCAAAGCACTTTTTGATGAGAATACTGAAGTTTGTTTCATAGTTGCAAAAGATGAAGACATCCAACTTGAATTTAACTTTGAAAACAATAAAAATACTAACAAAAACAATAAGTTATTAGAACAAAACGAAAACTATGAAAGCTACACCTTCGACAACTTCATATCAGGCCCTTCCAACGCAACAGTATATCATGCTGCACAAGCTATAGCCAAAAATCCCGGAACAGGCTATAATCCTTTTTTCATATTCGGTGATTCAGGACTCGGAAAAACTCACATAATCCATGCTATAGAAAACTACATCATCCAGAACAAGCATAAAAAGGTCTACTACACGACAGCCATGGAATTTACTAACGACTATGTAAAAGCTATAGAAAACAAAAGCACCAATGAATTTAAGGAAAATATTATAAAAAATGATGTACTTCTTGTCGATGATGTTCAGTTTTTATCAGGAAAAACAGGAACTCAGAACGAAATATTCTATATATTCAACCAGTTTTACGACAAAAAGAAGCAGATAGTCATAACTTCCGATAAGCATGTCAATGAAATAAACGATATAGACGACAGGCTGAGATCACGTTTTGGTATGGGTGTCATTCTTGATATAACGCCTCCTGAATACGAAACTAGAGTTGCTATAGTTAAGAAAAAATCTGAACTTTTCGATGTAAAAATAGACGAACAGGTAGTTGATTTCATAGCAATGAACCTTAAAAACAATGTCAGAGAGATAGAAGGAGCACTTAAAACTCTCAAAATATCAAAAGAATTCATAGGAAACTCTATTATAGACCTTAAATTTGCAGAGAAGATTCTTAAAGACATCATAAAAAAGAAACCTGCCGACATAGACAGTATTATAAAAACTGTTTCCGCAGCTACAAAAGTCAAACCCTCTGACATAGTCTCGACAAAGAGGACAAAAGGAATATCGCTGTCAAGACAGATAGCAATATATCTGTCGAGAAAATACACTTCAAAGACCTATAAAGAAATAGGTGAAAAATTCGGAGGAAGAGATCATTCAACTGTTATAACATCCATCTCCAACATAGAAAAAATGATACTCGACGATGAGCAAGTAGCTAAACTTATAAACAAAATAAGCCGCGACATAGAGGCTTCAAACAAAAATTTATAACAAATGTTGAAAATTTGCTGTTGAAAACTTAGAACTATGAAAAAACAACAAAAAACAAACATTTCTTTCAACACTGAAAAACAGCGTAACAGTCATGTTTTTATTGACTATTTCAGAACATTAAACATTATAACAGGGTTGATAATAATTGTTTTTTAATTTAAGGAGAAAATTATGATTAAATTAACCTTCAAAAAGGACGAGCTTCTCAAGGCTCTCGACTACTGCAGTTCTTCGATCGAGAAAAAACACCCGATGGTGATCCTTACGAGTATTCTTTTTAATTTCAGTGAAAAAGAGTGCACTCTCAATGCCACCAATCTTGAGACCACTGTCATAGCAAAAGTTCATCTTGAAGATGCTGTTCCTGAAGGAAAGATAGCCGTTCCGGCAAGATCGATTCACGATATATGCCGTCTTTCAAGAGCAGAAGTTATAGTTTTTAATTATGATGAATCCTCAAACGTCCTCGATATTAAGGCTGACAAGTCGGAATACAAAGTTCCCTGCTTCGATTCAGCTGATTTTCCGGCTGTTTCGGACACTTCAAAAGAATATAAGCCTGTTAAGATAAACAAACTTATATCTTTCTATAAAAAAGTTCAGTTTTCTATGAGCGACAACTATATAAGCAAGGCTTATTCAGGCGTTCTTATCATAAAAGTAAAGAACGACGACGGAACAGAGACTGTTGACATGGTCACGACAGATATTCACAGACTTTCTGTTCTTATGCTTAAAAATCTTGATCTTGACATAACTGAGTTTGATACGGGAATAGTTATTCCAGGAAAGAATTTTACTGAAATAGCTAAGATTTTTGCTGATACTGAAGATGCTTTTGTAGCTATAGATGACGAAAAGATTTTTATAAAGAAAGATGATGTTATATTTATTTCCAGACTCTTCAAAAATGAATTTCCGAAGCACCGTCCTATAATAGGGACCTATGAAACTCTCAACAACAAGGAATTTGCAGTTGTAAACAGAAAAGAGCTCATTGAAGCCATCAAAAGAGTAATAGTTCTTAATTCCGAAGAAAAAATATGGCCCTCAAAGTATGTTTTCAATGAGAATGTCCTTAAAATGACGGCAAATTCAAATTCAGGCGGAAATTCTTCAGACGAGATAATCATTGAAAAAGGATTTTCTACAGAAAGAGGTGTTGCAGTCAATGCAAAATACTTCATTGAAGTTATAAGTATAATAGATGACAACAATGTGAATATCATAGTTGAGGAAGCTGCAAACAAAGCTATGACTATAAAAGAAGAAAATGACGATTATCTTTATGTTCACATGATAATGCCTCTCAGAATCTGATTTTATGAAGATAAATTCAGTTTTCATATCAAATTTCAGATCACTCTCTGATTTTTCTCTGGATCTACCACAAAAACTTCTCATAAAAGGTAAAACAGGTTCTGGAAAAACTTCCATCCTTGAAGCTTGTTTTGTCGTTTCGAGCGGACGATCCTTTAAAACTTTCGACATAAAGGAATGTATATCAAAAGAAAGTCAGAATTTTTACATTGAATCAGATTTTGACGATTTTGAAGGTTACGACAGAAAAGTATCTGTAGCTTATGACAGAAAGGGAAATAAAAAGATAATCATCGACGGCAATGTTTCTTCAAGAAAGGATCTTATGAGTATAGCATATCCTGTAGTCCATTCTCCTGACGACATGTTCATAGTGACCGGAAGTCCGAAATTCCGCAGGGATTTCATAGATAAAATATGTTTTACAGAAGATAAAAGCTACTTTGACGATATGAGCGAATATATAAGATTCATAAGAAACAAGAACGCTGCCCTTAAAGATAAGAATGCCGAAGTAGTGAAATATCTTAATGCTGCGGCAGCTCCGCTGATAGACAGAATAAGGAAAAAGAGGAATGTTTCATGTGAAACAATCAATAAAAAAGTCTCTATTTTATTGGAAAAACTCTTCTCAGGAATGAAAGTTTTCTTCACTTACAACACAGATGAAAACTGTGCTGAAAAACTTGAAAGCAGGCTTGAAAAAGAGCTTGAAAAAGGTTTTTCCATATACGGTCCGCATCTCGACAACATAAATATCACCACTGAAATAGGAAATGCTAAAAACAACATCTCAATGGGAGAAACCTATATAACTTCATTTCTCATAAAACTTGCCGAACTCAGCATTTACGCCGAGAAAAATGAGTTTCCTATATTTCTTATAGATGATATTTTTGTCTTTGTTGACGATGATACCAAAAAGACTCTTTTTAAGGAGACAGAGGCTTTGAAAAACCAGATACTGATGACAAGTTCTATAGAAAATACTAATAATTTTAATGATATAGAAGTTTTTTATCTGTCGAGATAGATCTTTAAAAGTTCAGCTCTGTTGTCACTTTCCTCAACTTCTTCCTTGTTTGAGACATTTGCTCTGTATTCTTCCTGATAGAGCCCTGTGTAAGCCGTATAATAGTTATTCTTGGAACCTTCAGGTATTTTTATCTTCAGCGGATGGCGGACTATTTCTCCCTTTTTCCAGAAATCTGTCGGATAAGTGCCGTTCGCCATATTTCCGTCGCTTTTAGTCCTTTTGTCCTTATTGTTGCCTTCGTTGTGCAGGAAAACATCGTAATCCTTGTTTATTTTGTCAGCTATGGATCTGAAATAGAGCTCCACATCTATATTTGAGCCTTCTTTTGCAAAGTATTTTCCGTCACGCTTTGTTATGTTGGCACTTTTTATTACAAAACCTTCGAGTTTTATGACATTGTCAAAAATTATGTTCGTTTTTATCAGATTTTCAGGAAGTTCCTTTACAATATAGGCATTTGATCTTGATATATCGCGCTCCTGACCTTTTCCATAAACTTTCATAAGGGTGTTTTTTGCGCCGCTGTAGACAGTCAGAGTTCTCTTGTTTATCCTTTTCATCAACGATTCAAAGCGTTTTTTGTCGTTGTCGCGGAGTATAACGTACTGGACGCCGGGTTTGTCAAAAAACCGTATAACGTTCTTTTCTTTGTCCGTCTGCAGAAAGGTTATTTCATTTTTAAGCCAGAAACCTGCCGATTTTCTTAACCATTTGTAGTAATCGGCTATCGGAGCTCTTTCAGGACTGTCTTTGAGATAAGCATCGACATGAGGCTTCAGAGAGTAGTATTTCGAGATCTCGGGAAGCGGCTCGGCAAAGTAGTATGTCATGAATCCGGCGCTAAGCGCGAAAAGAAGGAAAAAACCTTTTTTCTGTGCATTCCTGTTTAAAATCATTAGGAAAATGATGAAGCAGAAAACAGCGAAAACAGAAATTATAGTAGGTTCCCATGAAGCCGGAACGGGAACTTTTCTCGTGTTGTAGAATGTTACGAGGTGAAGGAAAAGAGTATGTTTGTCACCAATGTCGCGGCCTATCGCTGCAACTAAAAATATTGAGATGATCGCTTCAGCTTTTGCTGCGAGAGTCCAGCGCACGCTCCACAATTTATCAATGTAAATACCTAAAAATATTGCGAGAAAAGGAACTACCGGAGCAATATAGTGATAAAATTTAGTTGATGAGAAAGAGAAGAAAAGGAAAGGCCCTATGAACGAGCTGAAAAAGAAAAGTTTTTTGATCTTTTCAGTATTTTCCTCTTTTTTTGTAAGAAAATTGTAAAGAGCGGCCGGAAGAAAAGCACTCCACGGAAACATCGCATAGCCTAAGATCCTTACATAAAGCGTATAGAGATCATTCGGTTTGTGGATCTCACCGGTAGTTCTTTTGAAATGGTGGTAGATAATGAAAGTGTCGAAGAAACTTTTTCCTTCGCTTATCCACATATAACCGAACCACGGCATTACGACAGCGAGATAGATGACCATGCCGATAAGATGCTTTTTGAGGTGTTCCCACGCAAAAAACCAGCGGAAATTGCGCGAAAATACCATGAAAATAAAAAGTGTGATGCCGGGAATAAGTATAGAAAGGAGCCCTTTTGCAAGGAAAGCCCAGCCTTCAAAAAAGTAAAAAAGGTAAAGATAAAAGTCGCCGCGCGGAATCTTTCTGAATATTTTTTCGTCTTTATCAATACTTCCGAAGTAATAAACCGCCATGCAGAGTATCGCGACAGTGTTGAGTGCGACAAACGGAAGATCTACCATGATCTGGCGCGAAAGCATGAAATACTGAGGAGAAAGCATAAGCACAAATGTTGAGATTATTGCCGATCTTCGCGAGATAAGGCGCGTCAGAAGGATATAGAAACCGACTAAAGTGAGTATCGAGAACAGGACGATCGGCAGCCTTCCTGAAAATTCTGAAATATTGAATTTGTAAAAAGGCATCAGCATCCAGAAAAGAAGCGGAGGTTTTGACCAGAATTTGTTTGAATGCTGGAACCAGAGTTTTGCGAAAGAGTTGTTTTCAAGCGTTTCCCAGGCAACATGCGAATAGTGGTTTTCCCACGGATCTATCATGAAAAAGTTGCCGAGCATCGGTATATAGAGCAGAGCGCACAGAACGACCGTGAGAATGATCAGAAACTTGTCGAGACTGTTGAGAGAACCGCTTCTGACATCGGAAAAGGTATTTAAATCATTACCGATTTTGTTTTTTATGAACTTTATCATCTTTCACTCCGGAACATAAAAATTAAACGCGAAACGCTATAATCACTGGGGAAAAAGTCAAGAAAGGTCTCTTTTAAGTTTTTCCGCCTAAAAAAATGCACAAAAAATCACCAATAAAAATCAGCACTTATCAACTTTTTTCAAAAAAAGTTCCTTTTGGAGTCAGAAAAATCGGCACCTGATGCAACTAAATAAGCGTGTTTTTTGATTTTTGGAGGCAAGAATGAGTTTGAAATGTGAATGCTGCGGCGGCGGAGAATCGCTCGAAATAAGAAAAAGTATATATGAAGCAAACAACGGGAACTATCACGATGCGGTCTTCTTCGACGGAAAAAGACGCGTTTTCAGATGTTCCGAATGCGGAAAGATCTGGCAGACAGAACCGACGAGCGATTTCATGCACTTTATCGCAGAAACGGTAGAATCGGCCAAATTTATCCCGATGGTTTTCAAAGACCACAAAAAAACAGCTAAAGTAAGCTGATGATTTAGTCCCCCCTTAGGTTATGTTGTAATACTCAAACGGCGTCCCCCGGAAACGGGGGATTTTTTTTGCCCTTCATTTTTGTTGAAAACGCGACTTTTGCAAATGTAATTACTTGTTTTTATTGATAAAAATCAATGTATCGCAAAAAAATGGAAGATTTTATTTGACTATTGCCTTTCCAAGGGTATACTCCCGCCCGTTTGAGTTCGTTACATTCGATACTTTTTTTAAGGTTCCTCGTTAGCTCAGTCGGTAGAGCGGGTGGCTGTTAACCACTAGGTCGGCGGTTCAAGTCCGTCACGAGGAGCCATTTTTTTTGCCTTTTTTCTAAAGGATCCTGCCAGAAATAAGATTTTAGAATTACTTTTTCGTTTTTGAGGGAGTTTTTGTCTGCTGTTTGGCAGGTGTCTTTGCCGGAGCAGCTTTTTTAGGCATCTTTGAGTTTATGAGTTTTTCGAGCTCTTTGACTTCATCGGGAAACGCCGGTTTCGGGAATTTTTGCTTCATGCTTTCCAGAATGGCATTTGCAACATCTACTTTGCCGATGTGATAAAGAGAAAACGCGATATGAAGATAGCTTCTTTCGATTTTCGGACATCCGGGATAGGTCTTTTCGATTGGCTGCAGCGTTTCTATGGCCTTGTTGTAGCTTTTTTCCATGTAGTATGTCTCGCCGATCCAGAAATCGACGTCGCATTTTCTGCTTTCCGACCATTTGTCGGCGTAAGTCTCCCAAGCTTTCCTCGCGATCGCCGGGTCGCAGTTCCCGCTTTTTGTGTATTCTACGAGCTGGTTGTAGCTTTTTGATTCGCTGTCGGGAAGCCTTATAGCCCCGTCTTTCGTCACAGTGAATTTATCGACAGGCTTGAGGTTCTCTATCTGCGAGTTGAGGTTTTCTTTCAGCAGGGCGAGTTCTGCTTCGTTTTCGGCGATCTTTTTCTCGAGAGCGCTTATCTGTTCCGAGAAAAGCGAGTTTTTTTGCGCCGTCATATCGACATTGTCGATCCGCTGATTGAGCTCCTTGATGGTCTCGCGCAGCTCTTCAAGGTTGTTGAAGGAAAGATCGATCTTGTTTTTCTGCATCTGTTTTTCAGTCTGCTGCGTTTTTTCTATCTCGTCGAGACGGGCATTGAGCTTTTCAACTTCTTCCTTGAGAGACTGAGTCACATTTTTTGTCACGTTCTCTTCAAGAATCTTCATTTTTGCGGTCGTCTCTGCGCGAAGCTCCGATTTCGCCATGTCAACATCGTCTTTCATAGCGATACACGAGTTTAAAAAGAGAAAAACAACAAAAAGCAGCGTAAACAAAAGGAATTTTTTCATCATCACCTCCCAATAAAAACCTTACCCTGATCCTCTCCGATATGACGGAGGAATAAAGGAAAAATCAAAAATCGGGTGATTATACGGATTTTTTTCGGAAAAAACAGAGTTTAAACGGTTTTTCGGCACGCAAAAGAAAAAAATTATTTCTTTTCTTCACCTACTTCGTTAGCTTTGGCGATGAAGTCTTTGGGATCGACGAACTCTTTATAGACTGATGCGAAGCGGATGAAAGCGACTTTGTCGACTTCTTTCAGGGCGTCCATGACGAGGTCGCCGATGAAACTCGTTTCGACCTCTTTTTTCTCGTAAGCCTGAAGTTCCTTTTCGATCTTGTCGATCATCATATCGATCATTTCGGCTGAGACAGGGCGCTTCTGGCACGAGATCATGAGCCCTTTTCTGATCTTGTTGCGGTCGTAGGGTTCACGCTCGCCGTTTTTCTTTTTTACGACAGGCATGATCTCTTCGATCCGTTCGTAAGTCGTGAATCTTCCTCCGCAGTCTTCGCACTCGCGTCTTCTTCTGATCTCGCAGTCGTCTTTGGTGGAACGTGAATCAATAACTTTGTCCTTAATGGAACCGCAGTATGGACATCTCATTTTGATACTCTGAAAAAATTTATGAAAAAGGACTATCTGTTGATGAGCGGGTATTTTTTGCAGAGTTCTACGACTTCAGCATGGACTTCTTCGATAACTTTGTTGTCGATGATGCTGTCGTCAATACCGATTTTCGGGTTGAACTCGTTGCTCTTGATGTTCATGATGACTTTGTCCATAAGTCTTGCAACGTGGCGGACATCGTCTTCATTGAGACCTCTTGTGGTGAGGAAAGGAGTTCCTACACGGATACCGCTCGTGATGAAAGGTGACTGATCGTCGAACGGAACCATGTTCTTGTTAACGGTGATGTGAGCCTTGTCAAGAGCTTTCTCGACGATTTTGCCGGTTTTGCCTTTGTTTCTGAGGTCGATGAGCATAAGGTGGTTGTCAGTGCCGCCCGAAACAAGGTTGTAGCCCATTTTGTTGAATTCGTCAGCCATTGCAGCTGCGTTTTTGACGACCTGAGTCATGTAGACTTTGAAGCTCGGGTCAAGCGCTTCCTTGAAGCATACAGCCTTTGCAGCGATGACGTGCATGAGCGGGCCGCCTTGCATTCCGGGGAAAACAGCTGAGTTGAGGTCTTTTTCGTATTCTTTCTTCGCAAGAACAAGACCGCTTCTCGGGCCTCTGAGGGTTTTGTGAGTCGTAGAAGTTACGAAATCGCAGTAAGGAACAGGACTCGGATGAAGTCCTGCAGCAACGAGGCCGGCGATATGAGCCATATCGACCCACATGATCGCGCCGACTTTGTCGCATATTTCACGGATCCTTTTGAAGTCGATGATTCTCGGGTAAGCAGATGCGCCTGCAAGGATCATTCTCGGCTTGTTTTCGACAGCGAGTCTTTCCATTTCGTCGTAGTCGATCCTGCCGGTTTCCTTCGCAACGCCGTAAGGAACGATATTGTAAAGTTTTCCGGAGAAGTTTACAGGACTGCCGTGAGTGAGGTGGCCGCCGTGGTTAAGGTTCATCGCGAGAACAGTGTCACCCGGTTTGCAGACGGTGAAGTAAACGCTCATATTTGCCTGGGAGCCGCTGTGGGGCTGAACGTTCGCACATTCTGCGCCGAAAAGTTCGCAAGCTCTCTCTTTCGCAAGTTTTTCGACCTGGTCAACAACTTCGCAGCCGCCGTAGTATCTCTTTTTCGGATAACCTTCGGCATATTTGTTCGTAAGCAGCGAGCCCTGGGCTTCCATAACAGCATTGCTCGTAAAGTTTTCGCTGGCGATAAGCTCAAGACCGCCTTCCTGTCTCTCAGCCTCTTTCTCGATGATGGCTGCAACTTCCGGGTCAACACTCGGGATGTACTTCAGATTCAACATTTTATCCTCCAAAAAAAAGTTAAAAAACCCAAAAACCGCAAGAGTTTAATAATAATAAATTATTTTGCAAATTTGCGGTTGCGGAAGATAATAAGTCTGTTTTTTGAATGGAGGCTGAAATGAAAAAGTTTTTTATTTTTTTAGTTTGTTTAAGTCTGCTCGTTCTGATATCCTGCGGCGGCGGAAAGGGCGGTAACGAAAAAACTGTTGAAAAAAGTGACGAAGATCCAGCATCGGAAGAAGAAGTTGGAGAAAACGACGAAGATCCAGTATCGGGAGAAGAAGTTGAAGAAAATGATGATGTTTTTGCTGAAAAACCCGATGATGAAAAATGCATAGTTTCCGAAAGATACGGTGTGAATTTTACAAGAGAAACCATTTCTGATTCATGTATAGAGCGCATGACCGAAGCTCTTCATCCCGGATGTTCATGGCAGGAAAGCGAAGAAAGTGCAAGAAAACATTTTTCCGAGATAGAAAATCTGGAAGTTCGCTTTTTATATTTAGTGGAAGATGCTCCGTTTAAAAGATGTTACTATCCGGTTGAAGATGAATGGCGCAAATGCCCTGTTTTTCTTCTTGACTATTTTTATTTCGGAAGGAGGGCCGGATGCGAGATTTACAGTATTGTTCCTGAATCCGATTGCACAGCGCCATGTGCAGATGTTTATTATTGGACAAACGATGTTCAATTCCCGATCGTCTATGTCGGAGCGGACAAAGACGGCGGCGATTTTGTAAAGGGTTACAGATATGACGGAACGGCCTATTTTACAGCTGATTTAAAGTTGGGAAAAGGTGAAGCCACTGTTGTATGGATTGACACGGACGATGACGGAAAAGAAACCGAAAGAATGGCGATTGCTCCGATAGAGATAGGTGAAGAAGAAGTTCCCGATGTTGAATGTTTCTGGTCGGGTAAAGACCTGCGTTGCTATTAAAATTTCAAATTAGTTTTCAAAATTAAAACCTGTAAAACGCGACAATCCTTTCCCCTTTTTCAAAATCATAAGACTTTGTGTATTCAAGCGATTTGTTCTGAAACGGTTCCTGTTGCGAGGAGTAGAAAACGACAAGACGGCCGTTCGGGTTTATGATTTTTCTGCAGTGTTCAAAAATTTCGTCATCGATTCTTACCGCTCTTGAAACGACGACATCGTAAAGTTCCGTGATCTCGAAAAAGTTCTGGTTGATCCCTTCGGCGTTTACTATTCCGAGTTCTGCCGCCGTCAGGTTTATGAATGAGATCTTCTTCCTGCTTTTGTCTAAAAGTTTGAAGTCCGCTTTCGGAAAGTAAAGCGCGAGAGGAATCCCCGGAAATCCGCCGCCCGTTCCGAGATCGAGGACTTTCGCTCCGTCAAAAAAGACGCTTTTTTCACTTGCCGGAAAGAACGAGTCGACAAAATGCAGAAGCGCCGCTTCGTGAAAATCGGTCACTGTCGTCAGGTTGTGGGTCTTGTTCCAGAAAACGAGTCTGTCCCAGAACAAAAAGCATCTTTCTGCCATCTCTTCAGTGACGCAAATGCCGTATTTTTCAAGGTTTTTTGTCAATATCTGATGTAATGTTTCACGTGAAACATTTCCGTTTTTATCTCTATTCATGGCCTTTTTTCAAATGCATTATCAAAATTGAGATCGCCGCCGGAGTTATTCCCGGGATCGACGAAGCCTCTGCCAGATTGGCAGGTTTTTGTTTCGTCAGTTTCTGCTTAACTTCGTTCGTGAGACCGCTCAAGTTGCTGAAATCGAAAATTTCCGGGATAGCGATCGATGCGAGGCCTTCAAATTTTTTGATCTCCTCTTTTTCCCTTTCGATGAAGGATGAGTATTTTATTTCGACTTCCGCCCTGTCCCAGATCTCAGATGTTTCACGTGAAACAAATCCCGTGACAGCCTCTATCTGAGAGCGCGAGACGCAAGGTCTGCGAAGCAAAGTCGCAAGGTTTCCGGCTTTTGAAAGAGGCGACTCCCCTGCTTCTTCCAGTTTTTTGTTTATTTCGGCTGTCGGGTAAACTGGGAAAGCGTTTATTTCAGAAATCAGGTTCTGAACCCGCTCACATTTCGCCTTTTCGATTTCATAAATTTTTTCGTCGATAAGACCGGCCGCGAAGGATTTTCCAAGAAGTCTTTCTGCTGTGTTGTTGTCTCTGATCGAAAGTCTGAATTCGGCGCGGGAAGTGAACATGCGGTAAGGTTCGTCGACCCCTTTTGAAGTGATGTCGCTTATCATTACTCCGGTGTAAGAATCGCTTCTGTTGAGAATAAGTTCTTTCCCGTTTTCTGTTGCTGAAAAACCCGCATTCGCTCCGGCAAGCAGGCCCTGAGCGGCAGCCTCTTCGTAACCGCTTGTTCCGTTCACCTGTCCCGCGAAGAAAAGTCCTTTCACGAATTTGCTTTCAAGCGTCATCGTAAGGTCTCTCGGATCGTAAGCGTCGTATTCGATAGCATAGGCGGGGCGCGAAATTTCTGCATTTTCAAGCCCCGGGATAGACTCCAGCATCTCTTTCTGGACAAAAACGGGGAGGGAAGTGGAAATGCCGTTCGGATAGTATTCGCGGCAGTCCCACCCTTCAGGTTCGATAAATATCTGATGCGACTCTTTTTCGGGGAATTTCATGAATTTGTCTTCGATCGAAGGGCAGTATCTCGGGCCGATTCCTTCGATCGATTTCGCGCTTCCGTACATCGGTGAAAGGTCAAGGTTTGAAATAACCGCCTCTCTTGTTTTTTCGCTCGTGCGGGTCAGAAAGCACGGGATCTGTTTCGTAAGCCTTCCTTCCGTTCTCACCGAAAAAGGAGTGTAATCGGTCTCTCCGGGCTGGATCTCCATCTTTGAAAAATCGATCGTTTTTCCGATGATCCTGACAGGAGTCCCGGTTTTGAGACGGAATTTTTTGTGCCCTAAATCAACCAAAAAATCGGATAATTCAACAGAAGCCGGCTCCCCTAACCTGCCGCTTGAAAACATGTCGCGTCCAATGTGGATCAGGCCGTTGAGAAAAGTTCCGCTCGTGATGACTACAGCACGCGAGGAAAAAACGAATCCGTCTTTTGACTTTACCGTAAAGGTTGAATTCTTGTGTTCAAGCGAAATTATCTCGCCCTGGAAAACGGTGAGATCTTCGACTTTGAAGACAAAAGCCTGCATGAAATTTTTATATAGATTTTTGTCGCACTGAGCGCGGAGAGCCTGGACTGCCGGCCCTTTTCTTCTGTTCAGGACACGGTATTGGATCGCCGCAAAATCGGCCGCTCTTCCCATCGCTCCGCCAAGCATATCGACTTCGCGCACGAGCTGACCTTTCGCCTGTCCGCCGATCGACGGATTGCACGACATCTCTCCTATTTTGTCGATCGAGATCGTGACGAGCAAAGTTTTAGCTTTTGTTCTCGCAGAAGCGTAAGCGGCTTCGATCCCGGCATGGCCGCCGCCGATAACAATGACATCAAAATTTTTCATTTGAACCTCTGAAAAACGGCTTCCAAATTTGACTTCTGAGGCAAAAACCAGCCTGGACCCGATTGGTTTATCGTTTGGCAAAAAATCGTTGAATACGGGCCAAATGCGGCGTTATTTTGAAAATCGTTCCTTTTGCGCATCATTTCCCCAGGCAGAAACCGCCGAAAATTTTGTCGTAGACATCGTGGCTCGTGAGATCGCCTGAAAGGTCGCGGATCCCGCCAAAAATTTCAGAAATAAAGAAAAGTATAATTTCTATTTGGTCAGAGTTTAAATAAACTTTGAGCTCTTCCATTTTGTCCAGAATTTCTTCCGCTTTCTTTTTCTGCCAGTCGCTGAAAAATATCGCTTCATTTTTATCAGGCATATTTTTTTCAATGTTTTCGCAGATCTTGTCGACTAAAACATCGATCCCCCTCCCCTCTTTGCAGCTTATTTCGGTCGCTTCTGTAAGTTCGGGATTCTCTGCCTGGGCAAAATCGCACTTATTTTTGACGAGTAACCTAGGTTTCATGCAGGTTTCACGCAATAATTCCAAATCTTCAAGGTCAAGCGGTTTCGAGCCGTCAAAGACTAAAATCAGCAAATCCCCCTTCTCAAGCAGGTTTCGGCTCTTTTCTATCCCTTTCGCTTCGACTTCTGATGAAGCAGTTCTGAGGCCGGCAGAGTCTGTTAAAAGTGCCTGAAACCCCTTTGCGTAAAAGGTTTCAGAGATATAATCGCGTGTCGTTCCGGGCAAATCTGCGACAATTGCACGGTCTCGTTCGATTAAGATATTGAAAAGAGAGGATTTTCCGACATTCGGCTTGCCTAAAATGACAATATGGTAGTTCAAAAGTCTTGAAAGAGCCTCAGAATTGGATAAAACCTTGGAAATATCGAGGTTTGAGCGTTTTATAAGATTTTTCAGTTTTTCAAAATCGAGATCCGTAGAGACCTGATCCGGGAAATCCACAACAGCAGTGGCTAAAGTGTGGAAATACTCCCACTGCGGAATAAGGTCGTTAAGTTTTTCCAGCGGATTTTTTTCAAATGCTGCCTTGCGCGAAAGGTCTGTCGAAAAAGGGTTTTCCGACGTTATGACCGTATTTAGGGCAATTGCCTCGTCAACGCTCATTTTTGAATTGAGAACTGCTCTGAACGAGAACTCCCCTTTCAATGCGGGTATCGCGCCGTTTTTGAAGATGAGCCGCATGATTTCGGATGCGTTTTCTGCCGCCCCGTGGACGTGGAATTCGGCTACATCCTCGCCCGTGAAGCTGAAAGGTGCATGAAAAGTAAGTATCAGGCACTTTTCCACCACTTTTCCGCCGTCAAATATTTTCACGAATTCAGCTTTTTTATGCCCGAAATTTGTTCTGCCGGTGAGTTTTCCGGCTATTTCAAATGATTTTCTGCCGCTTACTCTGATTATTCCGATGCTGCTCCCTTTAGCTGTGGCAAGGGCGCATATTGTTGAATTTATTCTGTCGAAATACATTTTTCGGAACTATTTTGAGCAGAGCGGGTATTTGAGGACTTCTTCGGGAACAGTCGTTTCTTCGTCAAGTCCGGGAACTTCGGTCGGATAGTAGAAATCGACGTTATTTGCAACGATCTCTACGCTGCCGCCTTCGTAAAGATCGGCATTTTCAGGATATACTGATGTGATGAAGACAGAGCCGGAATAGCCGATCCCCATTATGCACTCCTGACCGTTCTGTTTGTCCACGAGTCTGTAGCGGACGAGTTTCAGCAGATTGTCGACCAGATCAAAGAGCGAAACGGCGTTGATCTTGTATTCGGCGCCGCTTTTTATCGTGCCGGGAGCAAACTCGAGCTCGTGCCTCGGATAGCCTGAAGCGGGGTTCTGTTTTACGAAAAGCTGGCGTTTGTTCGCGCCGAAAGTGCCGGTGTAGTTGTCTGTGACGGCGAACGAAACGGAAAAATCGCCGCTCTGCGGGAAAAATTTTGTTGTATCGCCGTAGAGCCCGTTGAAAGCAGAGTAGGGGAGTGTGCCCTGCGCGAAATAGTTAGGATCGCCGGTTTTTGCGTTGTCCATTATGAATCTTGTGAAGAAGCGGACATTCAGAACGCCCCACACTTTTTTATCACATGTCGACATGTCGAAAGCTGTGCAGTCGGGGAGGCATTTTGTTGCGCCCGACATGTTGGAATTGAGGTTCGAGCAGGTTATCGGTGCAGCGGAATCGCATCTTTCACCGTATTCCACAGTCTCGTTTCCGCAGCCTTCGGGAAGAGCGTTCTCGTTGTCAGGCATCTCATCAGACGTGCCGGGATCGTTGGTCGGGTCCTGATATCCCGGATCTGCTGCACTATCGGTGCTGTCGGGCTCTGTGTTGTCGGTCGGAGCTGCGGAATTTTCCGCTTCGTCGTCACTTACGACATTGGAATAATCCCAGTCGGGAATATCCGAAAGCTCCTCGTTGTCCGATGCATCGTCCGCGCCGCATGAAACGATAAAAAACAAACTAAAGAAAAGCAGAAAGAGCAAAAATTTCTTCATATCAGCCTCCATTTTTGGGGAACACGCGCCCCAGCCTTCGGCACCCCCTCTAACTCAGATGGGGAATAAAAACGCAGTATTATAGTAAAAACATTGAATTTTTCAATAATTATTTGTTTTTTGTCTTTTTTTTTACCGAAGGCTATAATTTCGCCGTAATTTCGGCGGTTCATTTTTTAGGAGGATAAAATGAAGAAAATCTTTACTGCTTTTGTGCTTGCTGCGGCAGTTATTTTTGTTGTTTCGTGCGGCGGTAAGAAGAAGACTGAGGACAACCCTGACACGGGTGAGACGGTGACTGACGAGGACACGGCCGACACTGAACCGACAGGAGACACTGAACCGACCGGTGACACTGAAGCTCCGGATGACGCAGACACGACATCTGACGATGCGGACACCGCCGCTCCTGATCCGTGTTCCGACGATCCGTGTGCAGGCATAGAGAATGCGACAGGATGTATCTCGCATGAGGGCTACTACGAATGCGAATGTATCGAAAACTATGCATGGGACTGGGAAACCGAAAAGTGTTTCGATCCGTGCGATCCCAACCCGTGTAATGATATGCCGGATTCAGACGGCAAGTGTTCGTTCAACGAAAACAAGAACGATTATTACCGCTATACCTGCGGATGCCTCGAACATTATCAGTGGTCCGGCAGCAGCTGTGAGGTGGAACGGAGAGTCGTACAGTGCGAAGGTCTTCCCCAAAACGCCGAATGGGTCGGCAGTTCGGAAGTGAACCAGAACTGGAATCCCGGTGCTGAAGATTATTCTCCGTCGGCTGAGGGGAAGTATAATGAAAAAAATTGCTGGAACTGCTGTTTCGAATGCAAAGAGGGCTACTTTTGGAACGGCTCTGAATGTGTCGATCCGTGTTACAACAATCCTTGTGCAACTTTCGATCTTGCGCAGGGCGGAACTTGTTATCCGATAAGTCATAATGATTATATCTGCGGTTGCGAACAGGGGTATTTCTGGAACGGAACGATGCTCGGCTGCACCGGCGACAGGCCTGCTTTCGGCAATCTCCGCACCGGAGAGACCAGATGCTACGGATATGACTTGGGATATAACAGCAATATCGAATGTCCTGTGCCGGGCGAGGATCTCTACGGTCAGGACCCGCAGTATGCCGGGAGTCCGCACTTCCTCACTCAGTACTTTGAAGAAGGCGGAGAAACGCTGACAAGCGTCACGACCGGGCTTGAGTGGAGCAGAAAAATATCGGAAAACACCCTTAGCTATGCTGAAGCCGCGGAATATTGCGAAAGCCTCAATGCTCAGCAGAATGCCGGCTGGAGACTTCCTAACATACACGAACTTATGACGATGCTTTTTGACAAATCGTTCAAGACCTATTTCGGCGATTACACGAACGTCGATTACTGGAGCAACTCGGGAATTACCAGGGTCTGGGTTGCGAACATCTCTTATTCCAAAAGTTTGAAACTGATCAATGTGGATTCTGACAGTAAAGCTTATGCGCTGTGTGTCCACGGCGATGAAATGTCTGATTTTCAGGATCTTGAGACATGGGTAGCAAACGGAACGGAAGTATACAGCGACCCGTTGACGAAACTTATGTGGATGAAGGCGGGAGCTCCTGACAAAAACCGCCGTCAGGCTCTTGAATACTGCGAAAACCTGATCCATGCCGGCTATTCGGACTGGAGACTTCCCAATGAAAACGAATTGATGTCGGTACTCATTCCTTTAGAAGGCATAATGTTGAATGCAAAATACTGGACATCGTCATATATAAAGATGGTGAACTTTTATCCCAGATATGAACTTGTTCAAAGTGAAGCAACCAACAAGTATTCTGCGCTGTGCGTCAGGTCGGCTCTCTGCCGGAGCGGTTATTTCTGGGACGGTGAAGACTGCGTCGCCGATCCGTGCAACTCGTCAAGCTGCTCGATCACGAACTCTACAGGCTCCTGCATCCCCAAAACTGTCGAAACTTACGAATGTGTCTGCAGCGAAGGATATTTCTGGGACGGTTCGGCTTGTGTAACTCCTTGTCGTAAAAACGGCTCGAACCCATGCGCAGTCGTTGCAGATTCAAACGGAACATGTATAGCGGGAGATCTCGAGAGCTTCTACTGCGGATGCACAAGCGGATACCTCTGGGACGGTAAAAACTGCACAGCATCCGATTCGGCAAAAACTCAAGTTAACAAAATATACAATGTCTGCACGGAACAGACGAAGTGCTACAACAACAGCGCCGAGATCACATGTCCTGCAGAAGGAGAGAGTTTCTACGGTCAGGACGCGCAGTTCAGAAACAACTCCTGCACCAAAAAGAGTTTCACTCAGGGAATAAATGATGAGGAAATGTATATCATCGACAGCAATAACGGTCTGGAGTGGTCCGGCGTTTCGGAAAAGTTCTACAACTGGAATGAGGCGCAGGTCTACTGCGGGGCTCTCAACTATGCGGGGCGTAAGGACTGGAGAGTTCCGAATATGTACGAAATGCAGATGATATCGTTCGACGACCAGCTTTTCAAAAACATATTCAACGGCTTGGAAGAGACTGCCGTCTGGACAGTCAGCTCAAAGACCGCTTATTCCGATACGGTATGGGCGGCAACGCCGGATCCTGACGGTAAGCCGGGATTTTCCTATAAAGAGCCGAAGATCAATACCAACCATGTTCTCTGTGTCCGCGGCAAACAGATCTCGCCGGCATGGTTCACGACGAAGATATCGAATTCGCAGGAGTATCTTGCCTTAACAAGCAGCGGAACGGCACCGTATTACACAAAGGTCTACGCCGAAGAGAAGACTTGGGAAGAGGCTCTCGCTTACTGCGAAAATCTAAATTATGCAGGATCCGACGCATGGCATCTTCCGAATATCAACGAACTTTCGGCGCTTGTAAACTATAGCAGATCGGCTCCCGCTTCCGAGTTTCCGGGTCTTAAAGCAAACGGAAAATTCTGGTCCTCGACGACTTATTCTTCTTATAATTCTTCAGCTTATTATCTCGATTTCTCCGAAGGTCTGGTGAAGAGCGATTACCTTAAAACATCAAAAAAAGACGTCATCTGCATCCGTTATTGATGATCCGGACCTTCCCTGAGATCTTGATTTCCTGAAAATGTTTCACGTGAAACATCAGTAAATAAACGGGAAAACTCTTTTTCTTGATTTCGGGTATTTGTCGCCGAATTTTTCGATGTACCACTGACGGTTTGTGTGCGCTCTGGGAACGAGGTTCGCCATAGAGAAGAATACGAACGCGAGTCCCGGGATCGACCATGTAAGGATCGCCCAGCCCGCCCATTCGACGATCTCGCCGAAGTAGTTGGGGCTTGCGACGAATCTGTGGAATCCTTTCATCGGGATGTGGTAGCCGGGACCGTTCTCCTTTCTGAGATTGCGGACGATGTGGTCAGACTGGATATTGATGAACATCCCGCAGTAGAAGACTATGGCTCCGATCACGAACTGCGGCGTGGTGAACCACGAAATTTCATATTTCGAGAGGAAGAAGAGCCAGTAGCCGTTCACAAAGCCGTTCATGCAGTTGAAGAAAAGGGACATCGAGATGATCGAAAGGGGCATTTTTGCTCCGTTTTTGATGAGGAACGGATAGATGAGATCGCGCTGGACATAGTGCGAAAGCCAGATCCCGAGCATCACCGCGGTGACAGTCGTGACATTTCCCAAAAACGCGAAAACTATCGGGAGAATGACGACAGGAGACTCCATGATGAGCCAGCCGAGTTTCGGATTTATAGCCGGGCCCCATTTTCTGCTGCCGTATCTGCCGTAGCCCGCCGTGACGAAGTAGAGCGCGATCCAGGTGAAAACTCCGCTCACGAAGATGAAGACAAGTGTCCAAAAGTATAGTTTTTCCATTATTTTTTGTCCTTTTTAGGCATGAGTTCGATATCTTTGTTCTCGAATTTGTAGACAAGGACACGTTTGTAGCCCATTACGCTTATCTCGACTCTTGTCGTGCCGCTCGTGAAGTGGAAATACTGCCCGTTGTTGAAGTCTTTAGCCTGGTATTTGACGTAAAGGTCCTTTTCGCCCATCCTCTTTTTGCCGGCCTTTCCCTCGTTCTGCATATATTCGAGCTTGTCGACGGAGATCCAGACGTGCCCGACAAAATGTTCTCCTTTCGGTTTTCTTGCCGTCATTTTGATCTTGTATGCAAGCCTTCCGTTGAGTTTTTCGACTGCGACGAGCTCGCGGATGTACTCTTTCTCGCCGTTTTTGTCGAAGTGGGGGATACCCGGCTTCGATTCGTGCGGATCGCATGCGATGACGCCCGGTTTTCTCGGTTTTCCGTCCGATTCGCAGGAGTGGAGCTCATATTTCAGATCTTTGTACCAGTAATCCCAGCGTGTGTAGACATATTTTTCGGTCTCGAGAAGTTCGTTTGTCTTGGGATCGCGGTATTCGACCGTGACATGGCGCGTGTTTTTCACACCGTCATAACTTTCGTACATTTTTGAATATTTTGCCGTGATCTTGTCTATCACTTCTTTCGAAAATTCAGGAGTTATCGGCATTCCGGCATAAACTTTGTCCTTTTCAGGCGCATCTTTCGCTGGTTCAACCTTTGCATCGCCCGCTTTTTGGGTCGCATGGGTCTCGGCATCAGTCTTTGCCTGCGCCGCATCTTCGGCTGATAGACAAAAAGCTAATAAAATCAAAGAGATAAGTGTTAAAAAAATCCTTTTCATAATTCCTCCGGTCGCCCTTTTATTTCCCTTTCCACCGCGGAGAGGGCAAAGTCTGGGTCAAAAACTTTTTTAAGACCGTTTTCATCCGTCAAGGTTTCACACGGTCAGTACTTATAATGGTCGGCTTTGTAGGGACCTTCAACTTTTACGCCGATGTAGTCTGCCTGTTTCTGCGTGAGTTTCGTGAGGCTGACGCCGAGTTTTGCAAGGTGGAGACGTGCGACTTCTTCATCAAGATGTTTGGGAAGGATGTAAACGCCGAGTTTGTATTCGTTCTGCCAGAGATCCATCTGAGCCAGGACCTGGTTCGTGAATGAGTTGCTCATTACGAAGCTCGGATGTCCCGTCGCGTTGCCGAGGTTGACGAGTCTTCCTTCGCTGAGAAGGATTATCGAATGTCCGTCAGGGAACTCGATGCGGTCGACCTGCGGTTTGATGTTGATCTTTTTGATCCCGGGAACTGCATAGAGCGCATCGACCTGGATCTCGTTGTCAAAGTGCCCGATGTTGCAGACTATCGCCATGTTTTTCATCTTTTTCATGTGCTCGACTCTGATGATGTCGCAGTTTCCTGTTGCAGTAACAAAAATATCAGCAAAATCAACGACTTCTTCGACTGTTCTGACTTCAAAGCCCTCCATGCTCGCCTGAAGCGCGCAGATCGGGTCGATTTCGGTAACGATGACTCTCGCGCCGAAACCCTGCATCGACTTCGCACATCCTTTACCGACATCGCCGTAGCCGCATACGCAGACGACTTTGCCCGCGACCATGATGTCTGTTCCGCGTTTGAGGCCGTCAGCAAGCGATTCCCTGCAGCCGTAAAGGTTGTCGAACTTCGACTTCGTGACCGAATCGTTGACGTTGATCGCCGGAAAGAGAAGAGTGTTTTTTTCAAGCATCTGGTAAAGCCTGTGGACGCCTGTCGTGGTCTCTTCACTTACACCCTTGATTTCTTTCACGATTTTATGCCATTTCTGCGGATCTTTTTTGTATTCTTCCTTCAAAATATCGAGTATCGCCTGTGCCTCGCGGTTTTCTGCTTTTTCGTCGAAAAGAGCAGGGTTTTCTTCGCAGGCATAACCTTTGTGGATAAGAAGCGTCGCGTCTCCACCGTCGTCAACTATGAGCTGCGGCCCGAGTCCTCCCGGGAACGAAAGAGCTTTCAGCGTGCACTGCCAGTATTCCTCGATAGTCTCGCCTTTCCACGCAAAAACCGGAACGCCCATGTCTGCGATCGCTGCCGCTGCGTGATCCTGAGTCGAGAAGATATTGCAGCTTGCCCAGCGGACATCCGCGCCGAGAGCGACCAAAGTCTTTATCAGAACGGCAGTCTGTATCGTCATGTGAAGGCTTCCCGTGATGCGCGCACCTTTGAGCGGCTGTTTTTCAGCATATTTTTCACGAAGCGCCATAAGTCCCGGCATCTCGATTTCGGCAAGAGCGATCTCCTTTCTCCCGAAATCAGCCTGAGAAATGTCTTTGACCTGATACTCTTTGTTCATTGTAACCTCCTGGAAATATTATAGTTATTCAAATAAAAACACTTCAATGATCAATGTGGCGCGGAAAATATACTTTTATTTCGGGGCAATTCAAATAAATCGGAAATTATGGGAAAGATTCAGAAGAGATTATTGCGCTTCAGGTGCGTCTGCGTTGTCCTGTTTTGCGAATTCCGCATCCATTGCCGAGAGGATACCGTCGCTGATGGTGACGTCGAATTCCATTTCACCGGCTACAACATGGGCTTCGCCGTTGTCGTAATCGCCGGAAGTGATCGTGAAAGTGCCTTCAGCGTTGATTTTCTTCTCAGGCTCTCTGCCGTCTTCTACAGAGTAGACTTTGCTGCTGGTTACAACCAGAGTGTTGTCGTTGAAAAGGAAGACTGCTTCGATTTTTATTTTGTCTTCATCTGCTTCTTTGAGCATATACCATGCATCCAGGGTCTTGTCTGCGTAAGATGCCGGCAGATATGCTGTCGGCTCTGTTTCGAATCCCGATTCGCCGTTTTCTTCCGCTTCTTCTTCGGCTTTAGCGCAGTAGTTTGAGAAATCCATCATTGCCTGAGTGCACTCTTCCGAACCGGCGTCTTTACATTCGTATTTTTTGCCGTCTACTTCATACCAGTAGGATTCATCTTTCGTGCAGAATTTGACAGCTTTGCCGCCGCAGGTCTCAGGTTCTTCGGTAGTAACACACGTCGCACCGTCTTCTTCGTCGTAATCAATGTTTGTGTCGTAGCAGTAGTTGTTCAGATCGAATGCAGCTTTAGTGCAGTCGCCATCGTCGCATTTGAATTTTTTACCTGTTCCTTCGACTTCATACCACCAATCGTCGCCTTCTACACAGGCTCTGACATCATGTCCTTTGCAGTCTCCGGAGTCGGAGTAATCGGAGCATACTTTGTCTCCGTCGGAGTAGTATCCGTCACCTGAGATACCACTTCCGCCGCATGACATCATCAGAAACATTGCACTAAAAACAGCCGTCAAAATAAAAAGCTTTTTCATTTTTCTCTCCTTAAAAAGTTGATAAACAAAAAACGCGATATTATAGAAACAAGCAGGAAAAAGGCAAGAAGCGGAGGGAACCATGAAAACTATCTATCTTGCAGGGGGCTGTTTCTGGGGAACACAGCGTTTTTTCGATCAGTTTAACGGCATAAAATCAACAGTCGTCGGTTACGCTAACGGAAAAACTGAAGATCCGAGCTATCAGGATGTCTGCGGCGGCAGCGGACACGCCGAAACAGTGAAAATCGAATACGACGAGACAGTTCTGCCGACACAAAAGCTCATCGGCTACTATTTCCGGGCGATCGATCCGCTCTCGGTCAACCAGCAGGGATGCGACTGCGGCATTCAGTACCGCACAGGGATCTATTACACCGATGAAACGCTTCTTCCAGATATCGAGGCAGCAGTCAATAGCGAAAAACTTGCTCTCGGCGAAAAAGCGGCAAAATTCGCGGTCGAAGTCATGCCGCTCGAAAACTTCTATCCCGCGGAAGAGTATCACCAGAAATATCTTGTCAAAAATCCCAACGGCTACTGCCATCTGCCGCTCGAGCTTTTTTGCATCGCGATGAAGGAAAGACCGGCTGAATATTCTGACAGCAAAAATTGAAATTTAACGGGGCATTTTTCAAGTTAAGGGGGTAACTTTTAAATTTTTTGCGATTTTTACCACCTTAACCGGCGAAATATTCCGGTAAAGGTTTAAAAATACGAACAAGTTTTAGATTATTCGGGCTAAGAAAAAAGATGTGAAGCTGTCCGGGAGCCAAACACCACCCGGATTAAGTCCCCACGCTGTGCGCTAAACAGCAGGGTGCCACCGCATCGGCAATTCTCAGCTTCGCGCTAAAAACGCAATGATGTTACAGATTTTGTGTGATTTGCCAAGGCCTGTTTTTTTCGTGCTGGTCGAAGGCTGATACAAACCAGTTTTTTTGTAGAATCTGCCGTTCTATCTATTTCTGGAGCAGATCGAACTTTTCCAACTGATCCCAGTTTCTGTTTTCGCACCAGTAAACAGTCCTTTCCGAGACGTCATAGACCATTGAAACTACCGTCGGGCACACGGTCTGGGAGACTTCCTTCAGTATGGCGAAACAGTCTGTGACATCAAAATCGTCGTTTGCCGCCTCAAGCATGGCTGCCGCTTTCTGATAGCGGTCCCAGCCCATCCAAGGATGTGTTTCGCTGTCCATTTTGTAAGGTGAAAAGTTCGTCATTACCTTGAACTTAGGCTTTTGGAAATACATGCAGCCTTGCCCCGGAACTATCTGCAGGAGATTGCCGTCCGCATCTGAAAGTGACGACATGAAGGTAATGCCGGGCACGCTGCAGACTCTGCCTTTTTCAGCGGTCTCTTTGATCTCTTTCAGCGTTTTTTTCATCAAAAGCAGATCGATATCCAGGAGGATGATGTGGTTTTCCCCGCCTGCAGGATCGCTCCTTTTGTCAAACGGCCAGCAGGTCGGCATTCCCACGAAATCACCGCGCGAATTCGCCCCGAAAAGCGGCATCCACCCTTCCTTCGGGTCGTTTATCTCGATATATACGCCGAGTTTGTCGGGCCGCACGCGGTATTCCATATCGAGAATATCGAGGTTCCAGCCGACTATCGTCTTTTTTCTGTTTGAAATTATGCTTGTGCACATATTCTCCTCCGTGAACAGGACCGCCGGATATCGTCTCGACCGCTCTTTTCGCAAGCAGAAACACTCTCGGATCCGGTCTTGCGCATGCATTTTCAAGAGCGGCAACATTTCATCTCAATCCGTAAAAACCGCTGTATTATACTCGATTTTTTGAAAAAAAACGAGAGGGGATGTTCAAATCGGAAAGACCTTGCTCTGGCGGATCCGGTTTTGTTGAAAAAACTTTTTCAAAAGATTGATCTGATATCATTTTTATCTTGTCGTTTGCCTATTTTTTTGTATATTCAGCCGATTTGTGAACTTTTTGTGGAGTTGAAAATGGCTTTTCCCGATAAAATTTCTGAAAAAAGTGTAAATACCGTCCGCGTTTTGTCAGCAGACATGATCCAGAAGGCGAACTCGGGGCATCCCGGTCTTCCGATGGGTGCGGCTCCTGCAGCTTATACGCTTTGGAAGCGGCATCTGAAGGTCTCTCCGGTGCATCCTGACTGGATAAACAGAGACCGTTTCGTCCTTTCGGCAGGTCACGGCAGCGCACTTCTCTATTCGATGCTCCACTTGGCAGGATATAAACTTTCGATGGACGATCTGAAGAATTTCAGGCAGTGGAAAAGCAAGACTCCGGGGCATCCCGAATTCGGCGTAACTCCGGGTGTTGACGCTTCGACCGGTCCTTTGGGGCAGGGTGTTGCGAACGCAGTCGGCATGGCGATAGCTGAAAGAATGCTCGCAGCAAGGTTCAACAAGCCGGGATTCGAGCTGATCGATCACTTTACCTACGCACTTTTGGGCGACGGCTGCCTTATGGAAGGCATCGCTTCCGAAGCAGCTTCTCTCGCGGGGCACCTCAAACTCGGAAAGCTCATTCTCCTTTACGATTCCAACGACATTTCGCTCGACGGTCCGACATCGCTCACCTTTACCGAAGACGTAAAAAAACATTTTGAAAGCTACGGTTTTCAGGTCCTCACCGTTGCAGACGGCAACAGCGACCTCAAATCGATCGACCGCGCGATAGCAAAGGCGAAAAAAGAGCTCTCAAAACCGACTCTCATCATCGTCAAAACGACTATCGGTTTCGGCTCTCCGAACAAGGCGGGAAGCTCTTCCTCCCACGGTTCTCCGCTCGGTGCAGAGGAGCTTGCGGCGGTAAAAAAGGGTTTCGGAATGGATCCCGAAAAGTTTTTCTTCGTCGATGACGACGTCAAAAAGGATTTTGCTTCGATAAAACGCGCCGGAAAGCGTGCCGTAACGGCCTGGAACAAACTTTTTGCAGAATATTCGGAGAAATATCCGGAAGAAGCGGCTCAGTTCAAGGCTATGCAGGAACTCAAAGTCGAAAATTTGGATAAGATCCTTCCCAAATTCGAGGCTGGAACGAAAATGGCGACACGTGCCGCGGACGGAAAAGTCCTTGCCGCTATAGGCAAAGCGGTTCCGTGGCTCGTAGGAGGCGACGCCGACCTCAGCTGCTCGACCAAAACGACGATCTCGGGTGAAAAATGGTTCTCAGCCGACGATTTTTCGGGCAGAAACATCCACTTCGGAGTCAGGGAGCACGCGATGGGAGCTATCGCAAACGGTATTTTCTACCACGGGATGCTCAAACCATACACAGGAACTTTCTTCTCGTTCGTTGACTATATGCGTCCTCCGATAAGGCTTGCCGCTCTCGCTGAACTGGGCTCGGTGTTCCTTTTCACTCACGATTCGCTTGCGGTAGGCGAGGACGGTCCGACGCACCAGCCGGTCGAACAGCTTGCCTCTCTGCGCTGCATCCCGGGACTTGAAGTATGGCGTCCGGCCGATGCGAACGAAGTCTCGGTCGCTTGGAAACATATCCTCGAAAACAAAAACCAGCCTGTTGCCCTCATTCTGACACGCCAGGATGTTCCGGTCATCGACAGAACGAAATACGCCGCTGCTGAAAACGCTCTGAAAGGAGCTTACGCGATACTTGAAGAAGCAGCTCCTGACACGATGATCATCGCAACAGGATCCGAAGTCCACATCGCGCTCGAAGCTGCCGAAACCTTGAGAAAAGAGGGATCGAAAGTGCGTGTCGTCAACATGGTTTCACGTGAAACATTTGAGAAACAGCCTGCTGCGTACAGGGAATCGGTGCTTCCGAGATCGGTCAAAAACCGCGTTGTCGTTGAAGCCGGAACAAGTTTCGGCTGGGAAAAATACGCAGGAGACAAAGGAAAGATCATTGCCGTTGATACGTTCGGCACTTCCGCTCCGGGCAGCCTGGTCATGGAAAAATACGGTTTCACCGCTGAAAACATCGTCAAAGCCGCTAAATCGAAATAGATGACGGAAGTCAGGATCGCAAAAATAATATCAAACGGCTGCGGAATAGGCTGGGCGGAAGGAAAAACTTTCTTTGTTCCCTACACTCTGCCCGGCGAGATCGTCAGAGTCAAAAGCGCGTTGAAGGAAAAAAGTTTCTTTTATGTCGAAGATCACGAGCTTATCGGGACTTCACCCGAAAGAAGGAAGCCTTTCTGCAAACATTACGGAATATGCGGCGGCTGTTTGCTCCAGCATGCTTCCTATCCGGCGCAGTTGAGGATGAAAAAGGCAATATTTTCAGAGCTTTTGAGGCAAAATCAAATAGATCTTGATATTGATCCTGTCGTTGTGACTCCCGGAGAAACGGGGCTTAGGACCCGGGCGAAATTTTTTTCCCTTAAAGGAAAGCCTGCCTACCGCAGAAAAAGAAGCAGTGATTTCGTCCAGATTGACGACTGTCCGCTTCTCGACCCTGTTTTTTTTGAAAAAATAGTGCGCGACATCCCGAAGCGGCACGGAGACACGCAGTTCGAATATTCAAAATTCACCGGTGATTTCATGCCGGGGGCAGAAACTTTGAGGAAATCGGTGAACGGGAAGACCATGAAGATCCGCCGGAACAGTTTTTTCCAGTCATCTGAAGAAGGGGCCGGGATAATGTGTTCGCTCGTCATGCGCGAAGCTGAGGCGGCAAAAGCGGAAAATGCGGTCGATCTCTTCTGCGGAAGCGGTCTTTTTTCACTTTTTCTCACTGACAAAGGGATCAAAACGACAGGTTTCGAGATCGAAGAGGCGGCGTGCATTAGTTATGCTGAAAACCTCGGCGGCAAAGCAGAAATCGTGAAAATGAACGCCTACAGCCTGGAGCGGCTTGAAAAGACCGGGCTGGTCGTAGCCGATCCTCCGAGGGCAGGGCTGGGAGCGAAACTTTCCGGGATCATCTGCGACTGCACGGAAAATGTGGTCTATATCGCATGTGAGCCGCCTAACCTTGTCCGCGATCTCAAAACATTTCTTGCAAAAGGTTTTTGTGTAAAACATTTTTATATTATTGACCTTTTTCCCGACACTCCGCACTTTGAGACGGTTGCTGTCCTTTCCAGGGAAACGGGAAAATGATCAGCAATGGAGGCGATTGAATGCTGAATCAGTTTTCAAGGACTCAGCTGCTTTACGGTAAGGAAGCAATGGATCATTTCGCGTCATGCCGTATTGCTGTATTCGGTATCGGCGGTGTCGGCGGCTACGTCGTGGAAGCGCTGGCACGTTCGGGGATCGGGGCGCTTGATCTTATCGATGACGACAAGGTCTGCCTGACCAATCTCAACCGGCAGATCCTGGCAACAAGAAAGACTGTCGGGAAATATAAAGTGGATGTCGCCGAAGAACGGATCCGCGAGATCAATCCGGACTGCAAGGTCAGGACTTACAAGATATTCTACCTCCCCGACACTCAGGATCAGTTCGATTTCAGCGAGTATGATTACGTTGTGGACGCCATCGACACCGTCACCGGAAAACTTGCCATCATCGAAAATGCGAATAGAGCCGGAGTCCCTGTGATATCCTCCATGGCAGCCGGCAACAAAGTAGACCCTGCGGCATTTGAAGTCGCGGATATCTACGAAACGTCGATATGTCCGCTGTCGAAAGTCATGCGCAAAGAATGCAGAAAGCGCGGGATCAGATCTCTGAAAGTGGTCTATTCCAAAGAAAAACCGGTCAGACCTCTGGAGGATATGTCGATCAGTTGCCGGATGCACTGTATCTGCCCGCCGGGAACGGCCAGAAAATGTACGGAACGCAGAGATATTCCCGGTTCCACGGCATTTGTCCCTTCGGTTGTCGGTCTTATTATAGCCGGAGAGATCATTAACGATCTTGCCGCAAAAGTTAAGAGTCCCGGAAACCAGGAGATATGATGATTTTTGTGCCTCGGAAACATGCCTCCCGGAGGTTGAAATGGCTCCTTTCCTTCTAATCGAAACAGTGATTTTTGCTGTGACTCTTCCGTTGCTCGCATATTTTCTGATCTCAAAAAGGATGTTCTTTCCGGTTCTTGCACCGGCGCTTGTCTCTGTCGCTTTGGAAATCGTCAACGAATGTGTTTTTGCGGGAGAAGGGACTTACTATCCCGGCTCGCTCCTTTTCTTTCCGGGATCTGCGTTTCCTGTCGCGATCGTTCTTTTGAGTGCCGCTTACAGCTGTGCTGTCAACTTTGCTGCCGCGAAAATATCGGAGCTCTCGGCGAACAGATATGTTTCGCTGTCCATATTCATCGTTTCGCTTTTTCTTCTCAATTTTTGTTCGTTCGCAGTCGAAAAGGGAGGTCTTTCTTCGGGATACTGGCTTCCGCGATACAGCTCAGAGATGCGGACGGTCTACGGATATGTCTATCTTTTTTATCTTGCAGTCGTTTTTTCGGGATCGTTTTTTTTCATCCGCAGGATAATGAAAAGGGGAGTCTGAATCATCGGCCGCTTTTGCAGTCCAGAATCCTGAAAAGCGCGCTTCCTTCACTGTTTTCGGCTATTTTTCTGAGGCACGGAGAGCTTTCGAGAGAGCTCAGCGACAGAGAGTCGGCCTTTATCTTCATGAATTCGTGCCAGACTACGAAATTTACCCCTGATTTCCGCAAAAATTCGAATGATCCCGGATCGGGCAGGCGGTTTATGTGATACTGAAAGATCATGCGCGGCGTCGGAAAATAGCCGTTCACGCCGTTTATCGAGTCTGTTTTGTGGCTGTTCTGCCAGTTCGTGTAAATGATTTCCCGGTTGTATTGGAAGAGATCGTCCCACGAATCAACGAACATTCCCATGTTTGTCACTTCAAGTTGCGGATTGAAGCTGTTTTTTGCAACGAAATCCTTAGGATCGGCGAACATTTTCATTTTTTCTTCCGGAAATTTGATATTCATCTCGGCCGGAAGTTCCAGGATCAGCGGCCTTTTTATGTTCTGTTCTTTGACCGTTTTGTAAATTTCAGGCACTTTTTCGGTGAGAGCCGCATCGAAACCTTTCAGAGGCACGGGAGTGTTCTCGAGAAAACAAAATGCAAAAAAGAGTGCAGCTGCGGTGCGGCGGTGCCTTACTCTGCGGCAGATCCTTTCAAACGACAGTGCTGCCGAGACTGAAACGGCGAAAAGAAATATGAAATATGCTCTGACTGCGACGCGGAGGAACTTCAAGACCGGGATCGGTCTGTAGAAAATGTAGAGGGGCGAATAAAAAACTTCCTTCATGTTGAACATAAAGACCGGTCCGCAGGCGAAAAACACGCTGACAGCTGCAAGCATAATAAATAAGAGCCTGTTTTTGCTGTTCCACTTGAAAAGCGAATAGATAAAAAGTGCGAGCGGGAGCAGCCCGATGAAGTTGTAATGCCTTACAAAACCCCAGTTCAAGGGGATGTTGAAGAATTGTCCGATGTTCGGGTATATCAAGTTGCCGGGGAGGACAAGAAGCGTGTCGATAAGATTGAAGCTCGCCATCTTCGCAGTGTAAAAAGATTCGAAAACCGGAACGAAATCAAGGTTGTAGAGCGTGTTGAGATAGTAGGCGAAATTGGGGGCTGCAATGAGAAAGGCGATCGCGGAATAGAGGGAAAGTTCTTTCACGGCGCGGCCTCTCTTCACTTTGTTCATGTGAGCGAGGAAGAAATAGAGGACAAAGACCATAAGGAACTGATAAAAGAAGACATAAAAGGAAAAATATATTTCTAAACCAGCCAAAATGCTTGAAATTATTAGATATTTTCTTTTGCCTTCTTCAAAGTGGCGGTATATCAGATGAAGTGCCAGCGCAGGGAAGAAAAAGAAAATTATGACTGAATCGTCGATGTGGGCGAAGACCATGTTGCTGCATGTGAAACAGAATCCGGCAAAAAGCCCGGCCGGAAAAGACTTCGTAAAATTGCCTGTAAAAACAAAGATCCCGAACGCGGTCAAAGCCAGGATAAGAGTTATGAAAAGATAGTTCGTCCAATGATCTCCAAGTCCGAAAGCCTTGAAAAACATTATGAAAAGCTGCATACCCGGAGCTGATTCACCGTAGGCGGCAGGATCTTCGGCCGGAAACATTGCCATCGCGGTCTCTTCACCCGAAAAGAGAGATTTCAGAGTTTCCAGAGAGCGGGCGGAATAAGTCAGCGCGAGCCACGAATCACAGTTGCCGGAGATCTCGTGCCGGAGCGGAAGCTGCAGAAAAAGAAGGGCGAAAAAGAAAAAATAAAACAGAAAAGCAACCATGTTGCGGTGTTTTGCGAACATTCACACCTCCGACAAAAGCACGGCATTATATCTGCATTCCTGAGAAATTCCACAATTCGGGCGCACTCTGAATCACGGCAGAATCAAATTTACCTTGACATTTCAACTTTTACGAGTATATTCCCGCAGTTATTTTTTTGGTGGTTGAAATGCTGCTTTATCTTAGTGAAATCACCGAGTCGAAGGTCACTCGGAATGTTGAATACAACATCGCGGGAGACGAGCTCGGAGAAAGCGCCAAAATAAAAAATGTCTCGCTCAAAGTCGAGTTTTACCGCGCCGCTGAAACTATCTGCCTCAGATTTTTCGGAAATGCGACGGTCCTGACTGCGTGCGACAGATGTCTTGCTGATCTGGAACTGGATATGGATCTGGACGAGACCTACTATCTTTTTCCCGAAAACACGCCGGATGTCGACTATTTTTATTCAGGCGACGAGATAGAGCTTGACGATTATGTCAGGGAGACACTTGTTATGAACATGCCGGGAAAAGTGCTTTGCAGCGAGGATTGCAAAGGCCTCTGCTCAAAGTGCGGCGCAGACCTCAATCTCGGAGACTGCGGCTGCGACAGATCCGGCGAATAAACTAAATTAGGAGGATTCAATGGTTCCAAAGAGAAAACACTGCTCAGCACGCTCGAAAAAAAGAAGAGGCGGACACCTTAAATCAAACCCGATGACCACTATAGCATGCCCGAAATGCGGCGAACCGATGCTTCCGCACCGTATCTGCCCGAGCTGCGGCAACTATAAAGGCAAAGAGATAATCTCTGTTTCCGAACAATAGGTTTAAATGACATCAACTGTCATTGTTGATGCTATGGGCGGGGACAACGCTCCTGTTGTTCCCGTTTTTTCATCTTTAGAAGTCTGTAACGAAAATCCTGACATCAAAATTCTGCTTGTCGGTTCCAAAAATCTGATCCAAGACACTCTGGACGATGCGAAAATCCCTGAAAACCTTGAAATTATCGATGCCGGTGAAAGTATCGAAATGGGTGAAACTCCTTCTCTTGCTTTCCGGAATAAAGGAAATTCTTCGGTCCATGTCGCGCTCGATCTGCTTGTTCAGGGCAAAGGCGACGCGTTCTTTTCAGCTGGAAATACCGGCGCGATCGTTACAGCTGCATACTTCAAAAGCGGCGTTATACCGAATATCACACGCCCCGCTCTGGCAACGAGTTATCCTTCTGTCGACAAGCACAAACTCATCATTCTGGATCTCGGCGCGACTCTCGACCCGAAAGCGGAAAACCTTTTTGATTTCGGCGTTCTGGGCGAGGCTTACCGCTTTTTCATGACCGGTCTTGAGGATTCGAAAATTTCGATCCTGAATGTCGGCACAGAAGAAGGCAAAGGAAGCAAAAAAATCGCTGAAGCAGCTGAAATGTTCAAGGAATCTCCGCTGAATTACAAAGGTTTCATTGAAAGCAACATCCTTTTTTCGCATCCCGAAACCGATGTTGTCGTGACAGACGCTTTCACCGGGAATGTCGCGCTGAAAACTGTCGAAGGTTTGACAGAAACGATCTCGCAGCTCATCAAGGCCAAGATCGCGCCGCCGCAGCTTGCCAAAGTGCAGACTTTTGTCTTCAACAAAGTTTTCGGCGAAGTTTTCAGAAATTTCCAGTACAACCTTTACGGAACGGCGTTCCTGCTCGGGATCAACCACTTTGTCGGGATCGGTCACGGCAGAAGCGACAAAAAGGCGTTCAAAAACGCGATTTTGAGATTAAAACGCTACTCCGAGCGCAATTTCACGAAAAAAATCGCAGACAGAGTCAAGGCAGTAAAAAGCTGATTCATCAGACTCTATTAACGATTATATTTCTTCGTAATAATACGAATAGTCGATACCTTTCATAAACATTTCGCGGTCGTCGATTTTGTCGGTGAGAGCATTTCTCAGCAGCTCTTTGATTTTTGCCGGGTCGTAGTGACTTTCCCTCATGGCGTCAAGATAGTCTTTCTTTCCGATCATGCTCCAGTCGACGCATTTTGAAAGGCGTTTTTTGAATATCATGTCAAGCCAGATGCGTGTGCTTCGGCCGTTTCCTTCCATAAACGGGTGAGCAACATTCATTTCGACATATTTGTCAACAATCTCATCAAAAGTGTTTTCGGGCATTTGCTCGATTTTTTTCAGCGCACTCTCCAGATATTCGGCGACACAAAACTTAAATCCGCCCTTGCTTATCGTTTTTGTGCGGATCTGCCCCGCGAAATCGTACAAGCCGCCGAAAATGTATGCGTGGATTTGTTGCAGAGCCTTTGTTGTTCCGACATCCTCCTCGGCGATAAGATTACTTTGCAAAAAAGTATATGCTTTTTTCTTGCTCTGACCGTCAAGAGTATTGTCGCTGTAATTAAACCAATCAAGGAAATTCACGGCTTTGTTGTTCGGGAAGTTTTTTGCCAGAATCTGAACCGCATCGTAGTCGAGCGCATCTGCCGCACGTTTTTTTCCATCTGGAGCCTTGAATTTGAAGTCGTGAGTGACACTCACGAGTTGAATATTTTCAGCTGTAAATTTCTTTTTTAACCATCTCCAGTAGTTTCCGGCTTTGACATAGTCAGGTTCTTTGTTAATTGCCTGAATTATGTCAATAGCTGAAAACCACCACTTCGAATTTTCCTCGTCCCATACGGCTCTGACCTCGCGGTCATTAAAGAAACGGATTGAAATTTTGCTCATTCGCGCACTCCTAAAAACCAAATCGTTGAATATTATAGTAAAGAAAATGAAAATTGAAAGAAAAAACTTCTTTAATTTAAATTTTGATTGCTGCTGAGTTTTTTATAGATCGTTTTGACGGAACAAGCCGCTCTCGCACGACTGTATCATTCTTCCGCATTTCTGACACAGCGGACATAGAGAGTGCCGGTTGTTTTCACATCCTTTATGCTGCCGTTTAAGAAATTTACGTCCCAAACCCATAAATTAGTTTCTGATGGATGTGAAGAAGAGTATACATGGGTTGATGACCACAAACTGATTATGTCGCCTAATTTACTATACCTTCCGTCTTTGTAATCATTACCCCAAAGTGCGCACTGGTTGCCGCTTGTTGAAGCAGTAGCTTCTGCCGCGCAGTTTTCGCAGTTCCAGCAATGATCCTTGGAACCGCAGCTTTCCGAAACATTACAGTATCTTGTATTGCTGTTTATAAGAAGTGTTCTTAACTCATCAATATTAGGCAGATGCCAGGCGCTGTTGAAACCGCCGTAGTTATCTTGATTTAAATTGTTGCAAAGTTCGTTTGCTGATTCCCAATCTATACGATCAACTGATTTTGCCGACCAGAAATAGCCTTTGGACTCATCCTTGCATGGAAATGAGGTCGTATTTTTACTGCACGCAGGAATATTTGATACGCAGGCAGAATCTTTCCAGCTGTATCCTGGTTTGCATTCGCATGCATAAGCTGCTCCTGCTGCAATGCAGATTCCTGTTGCATTTGCGACAAAGTTGGCGTTGCATGGATTGGGATCACACGGATCTACCGCTTCTACACACTGGGAACCGTTCCAGTCGTAGCCGGAATTGCATTGAAAGTAGCACTCTTCACTGCTTGATGTTTTGCTGTATGTCCCGATATTTGACGGAACCCAGCTGTATCCGGTCCAAATCTGCGTTATTGATGAAGCTGTGTTCCAGCTTGCATTTGCCGGAAGCCCGGTGCAGCTTACGGTTCTTGAATCAGCCTTGCAATACGAGCCGTTCCAAGTGTAATTTTCGTAGCATCCGCATGAATACTTACTGCTTCCAACGGGGTTACACACTCCTGTTGAATTTAAAATTCCTGAGCATGGATTGTTTTTGCACGGATTTTCTTCAGGCTCATTTTCATTATTTTCGTTTGAATTGCCGGGATCCTTTATACAGATATTGTTTTCAGCATCGCAGACAAGCCCTGTATTGCATGTTTCATTCGGATAGCATTCGCCGTAAAGGTCGCCTTGTTCATAGTGTTCGGATTCTCCGGTGTCGGAATCGTCCGGTTCTTCCGAGTTTTCGGAGATTGAATCGTCGCTGTCATAGTCAGAAAAATTTTCGTTTTCAGAGACGCTGTCATCGTTTTGTTCAGGCGTATTTGATTCGCTGTTTTCAGAATTTTCGCTCTCGTTTGAATCATTTTGCGACATCTCTGCTGTTGTTCCGGAATCACAGGAAAACAGAAAGAAGACAGCTGCCAAAACAGCCGAAATAACAAGAATTTTTTTCATCTTTTTCTCCTCCAATTTTCAGCATTTAAAAAACACGGGAACTGTCGCCCGACCTGAAAACGGATTGTAGGAGTCCGCTACGACATATAGCGTCGTAGTGAAAATTTTTTGCAGAATTTTTGCCACAGTGATTTAAATGAAAAATTTCTTATCTAAAAATCAAAAATAAATTTTTTATACTTTTTTTCTTGACTTTTTAATCAAACATTTGTAAGAAGTCGCTGAATGGATTCAATCCATGCTTTTAACGGGCCCGTAATGAAAAAGCCGCCCCGAGATGAGGGCTGAGCCAAGATTACGGGTCTTTTTTTTATGCGGGGTCAAAATGAAAACAGCTATTCTTGTTGACGGCGGCTATTACAGAAAGCTTGCGAAGCACTATGCAGGCGAAAAAACTCCACTCGAAAGAGCTGCCGAACTCGAATCATACTGCCGCAAGCATCTGCGGAACCGCGATGTTTTCACGATTGACGAAAAAAAACAGAAACATTACCAATATTCCGATTTATACAGAATTTTTTATTACGACTGCGAACCTGTCGCGAAGAAGGTTTATCATCCGCTTTTAAAGACAAGCATTGATTTTTCAAAGCAGCCGACATTCAAGTGGATGAACGATTTTCTTGTCTGTCTGAAAGAAAAACGGAAATTCGCGCTAAGGCTTGGTTTTCTGGCGGCAGAAGAAGCGTTTTACACGCTTGACAACAGCATTCTCAAAAAATTCTTCAGAAAAGAAATAAGCGTTGACGACATAACGGAAAAAGACTTTTTTGTGACTATCCGACAAAAAGGTGTTGATATGAAAATCGGTCTTGATATCGCTTCGCTTGCCTACAAAAAGCAAGTTGACCAGATTGTTCTTATTGCCGGAGACAGCGATTTTGTTCCTGCCGCAAAACTTGCACGCCGCGAAGGCATAGACTTTATCCTTGACCCGATGGGAAAAACCGTAAATTCCAATTTGTTCGAGCATATTGACGGATTGCGCTCAAATTATAAGAGTCTGCAAAAAGAAGAGTGCGAAACTGAAGAATAAATAAGTTTTTTAAGTTCCGAATGAGTTGTACGATTTCTTCGTACAGTCGACTTAAAGATGAGCTTTTATTGAAAATCAGCTGACTTATTTTTCTTCAGCTTCCACAAGATTTCTATCACAATAACTGACAGGATTTTGACGTTTTATATATCTTTTTGGGATTTTTTTACCCATGAAATAATTTTTCACTTTCTCTTCTGCTGGAATTCCATCAAACAATGCTCTTTTTCCTGTTATATCGCTAGGATCTTTTTTCCATCCGTTTTCATCAATTTTATAAACTCCGACAACTATTCCGTGTCTGACTGCGAGAACATAAGGATATTGATTTGCGATTTTGGGAGTTATTCTCCAGCTTGCCCTGACGGCTTGGTATATTTTTTCTTTTTCTGTTCCATCATGTAAATTAATGCTGTAGTCTGTAATTTTAATAAGGATAAATTTTTGACATTCATTGTTTTTATTGTAATCCTCAAATGGTTCGGCAGAAAGTTCACGATTCAAATCATCTGTCCATCTCATTCCTCTTTCATAATCATGACCTTTTTGTTTGTTGGTTAAATGTTCAAGACCAAAATAATCAATAAAAGCAGCTTCAACTTCAAATGCTGTCGAGTCTGACATGCCCCAGCGTTGAATAATATGAATTACTTCCAAACCTTTATCCTTGATTTCTAAAATCATTTCGATTTTTGCAGGGTCTTTGTTGTCTTCAGTTGGTTCGAAATCTGGATTTTCTGCGTAAAATTCCTTTGGATTTACAGCTTTTGCATGGTCAAAAACACGATTTCCTTTTCCTTTGCCTACATAAAAAGTTTTTCCGTTTCTTGGATCAACCAATCTGTAGACATAAGATTTTAATTTTTCATGAATTTCTGAATTAAATTCTGCGATTTGCGTAGTCATTTTTCCCTCCTTTTTGTTAAACAGCCGACCAAAACCGCTGTATTTTACGAAACATCAATAAAATTACCAGATTGCCTGAATCTGTCGTTTGCATTTTCTAATCCCCATCAAAATCATATCCGAGTTCTTTAAGCCGTTTTTTGCTTTCTTCCGATATTTTTGGGCAACCGCAAAAGACAGCTTTTCCGATTTGTGTTACGGAATCGGGTATCGTTATGGATATTAGATCCTGACAGCAGAAAAATGCGTAATCTTCTATCTTTGTAACTGAATTTGGAATGACCACGGATGTCATGTCGCAGTTTTCAAAGGCATTATTACCGATAGTTGTCACTGTATCTGGAATTATCGTGTTTGAACAGCCTTGGATCAAAGTGTTTGTGGCTGTTTCGATTATTGCGTTGCAGTCTTCGCGGGAGTCGTATCTCGGATTGTTTTTGTCAACGGTGATCGAAGTCAGTTCGAAGCAACAGTGAAAAACATTTTCGCCGATTTCTGTCACGGAATCGGGAATGATTACTGATTTCAGCTGGGCGCAACAGTCAAATGCGCCATATTCGATTTTCTCGACTGAATTCGGAATAACTACAGAAATCAGGTGGTCGCACCAACGGAATGCACCTTTACCGATTTTTCTAACTGAATTCGGAATAACCACCGAAGTCAGTTCTTCGCAGTCTTCAAATGCATAATCGCCGATTTCTGTCACAAAATCAGGTATAACCACATGGTTTCTTCCATTGTTTAAAAGTTCTTTTGCCATTTTTTCATCCAAAATCGTCATGTCCGCCTCCATTTTCTTCATTAAAAACATGGGAACAGTGTTCTGTCCCACCTGAAAACGGATTGTAAAAGCCCGCTACGACATATAGCGTCGTAGTGAAATTTTTTTCAGAAGATTATTTACCTTATCTTGGCGCCCCTTAAGAAGGGGAGCTGGCGGCAAAGCCGACTGAAGGGTCCTATTTGCAGAATTTGTTGTAGATCATTTTGATGTGGTCAAGCCACTCTTTGCGAAGCGACGGCGGAGAAACGATCTCGCATTCAGGCGAATATCTCATTACACGGGCAATGATCTCGCTGTGGTATTCGCCGATCGGAAGGGTGATTTCAAGACATTTTTTCCCGTCAACTACGGTTTCTTTCGTGACCTGGTCTTTGTGCCATTTCTGCTTAAGGAAAAAGTAGGATGCAGGTTCAAAAATGCGGATAATCGCCGTTTCCGATTTTTCAGACGGGTATATTCCGAAGGTACTTCCGACGAATTTGTCGATCTCTGATTTCGTGTAGATTTCGGAAAAAGGTTCTTCCGTGATGCGGCTTTCTACAAAGCGCGAAACAAGAAACTCGCGAAGTCCGTGCCGCTTGTGGCAGTAAGCCAGGAGATACCATTTTCCTGAATAATTTATGAGCCTTATCGGTTCTATCGCTCTTAAAGTTATGTCGCCTTTTGAGTCGAGATACTTTATTTCAAGCCGCACTTTCAAGAGCAGTGATTCCAGAATATTTCTGAAATTGGTCAGCTCCATAGTGTCCAGATCTGAAGAATCGTAAGAGATTTTATCAAGCAGCTCCTCAAATTCCGCAGGAATGTAGCTTGAGATTTTTGAAAGAATTTCTTTAGAAATAACAGGCACATAAGGGATTCCGTTCAGATTCATCGAATCACTCAGCTGCTTCACGAAAATATAGTAGAAAACAGCGTCGTCGAATGAATCAAAAAGCATCTCGAAAGGCGATTCGTAAACATAACCGCCCAGCTCGCGGCTGTATTTTATCGGCGCGGAAAGATAGTCCCGCATATATCCGATGTCCCGAAGGACCGTGTCGATGTGGACTTCAAAGCGTTCCGCAACTTCCTGACGCGTAACAAAACCGCGCGTCTTGATCCTGTGGTTCATGTAAGCAATTCTTTCTAAATTCGCCATTTTACTCTCCAAAAAAAACAATAATAAATCTAATGAATTTAGAAAAACCTTGCAAGAAAACAGGCCGCAAGCTGTTTTTTCGTGATTTTCAATATTTGATCCTGAAATAATCGAGCAGTGCTTTGTAGTCATCCTGCGCCGAAAGGCATGTGTCGCGCAGGAATGCGTTGTGTTTTCCCCAGTTCTGGATCCCGCGGTAATAATAAAGGCGCAGATTCTCTGTGATTATGAAGGGGACAATTCCCGATTTAAGGCACTGCCAGAACATGAGAAGCCTGCCGACTCTGCCGTTTCCGTCCTGGAACGGATGGATCCGCTCGAACTGCACATGAAAATCGAGAATATCGTCAAATTTAACCTCTTTCAGCGCGTTGTAAGCGGCAAGAAGCGTTTTCACACGGCTGTGGACATCCTCAGGCAATGTTGTTTCCTCGAATCCGATTTCATTCGGAAAACGTTTGTATGCGCCGACCGCAAACCATGATTTGCGGCTATCCGAAGTCGATTCCTTCAAAATCGAGTGAAGCTGCTTTATGTGGGATTCTGTGATTTTTTCTTGAGCGTGGTCGATAACAAAGTCTATACACCTGAAATGATTGACGGTTTCAATAATATCATCGACATTTGTGTTTTTTGACGCGAAACCGAGCGTGTTGGTCTCAAATATAAACCGCGTCTGATCTTTCGTGAGTCTGCTCCCTTCGATGTGGTTCGAGCTGTATGTCAGTTCAACCTGCGTCCTGTGGTAGATCCCGCCCTTTAGTTTGGATTCCTTCTGCTCGCGTAGTGCGGTCAAAAGCGGAGTTGTCTTTGTTTTAGTGCGCTTTGGCAGAACCGCATCTGATGGAATATTCCACGTTTTTCCGACAAGAAACGCTCCTCCCATCTTTCCGGTCGCGCAGTAGTTGCGGACTGTCCTTTCGCTTATGCCGTACTTTTCGGCGAACTGAGCCACAGACAAAAATTCCATAAACACCTCTTAAAAACCGAACATTTTATCGGCAAGATTTTATAAAATTCACCTTAAAAATGCAATTTTTTGCCGATAACGGCAAGAAAAAAAACAGACATTGCACCCTTTAACTTGCCTTTTTCTTGATTTTACTTAAAATTATTCGATTTTTTGCTGTTTAGGCGGTTCAAATGAAAAAACTTCTCTTTCTCGGTGTGATTTTCGTAACGATTCTGCTCGCAGGCTGCGGAAACTCGAAAAACGAAGATAAAACCGATTCGGGCGAGGCAGCTAATGACGCAGATGCCGATAAGATTGATACGAATTCTTCTGACTCAGATTCGGATAACGGAGATTCTTATGAACCGCAGCCTGACGATGATCCGGACGACACTGGTTCCGACGAGACTGCGAACGATGCAGATGCCGATATAGTTGATACGAATCTGTCTGACTCAGATCCAGATAACGGAGATTCATATGAACCGCAGCCTGATGATGATCCGGACGACACTGATTCCGGCAATTCCGGAGGTTACAGTGACGGATGCAGCACAAAAACTTCCTACGGCTCGACATCATTCACTAGAGACGAAAGCAATGTTTTCAATGACTGTGCAAGAGAGGCACAAAAAGTTGACTGCTATCCTTATCAATTTGATGCAGCAGAGTTTATTTTCAAACTCCAGAAAGCAACGATAATTTTTAAAAAAGATTCTGAGACATCCCATGATTTCATTCCTGATTCGATGGCTTTTTCACACCTTACAGGCTGTGATATATATCATGCCGGAGGCTCAGCTGAGGATGCACATCCGTGTCTTGACCCTTGTCCCAAATTCTATTTTGCAACAGACAACGAAACTTTTAAAATCGTTAATTTTCAGCACAATGACGAATATTATCCCAATGCTCCGCTCGACAATGCCTACTTTTACTCATACAACGCTGATGAAAAAATTGCTCTTACTATTGAAACTTACAACAACACAGCCTCTTTCAACATTCCTGGTTCAAAAATAACTGTACCTGTTGAAATTCAGATTGATGAAAACTGATCTTAACTGACACGAGGAATCAAATTTATCACTCTGCGAACAGTGAGTCTTGAAAAATTCAAAAAAATCAAGTGCTTTTGTAAAAAATGCCAATTTTTCGACATATCTTTTTCGTAAAAATGCCGATTTTTTGACATATCGCCGATTTGGTGGTGATTTCTTGGAGTCGCTTTTTCGTGATTCCGGCGAGTTTAATAGTCACTGCTAAGGAGAAAATCTGAAATGTGCATTGTGCGGATTCCTTCGCTGTTTCCGCCGGCGAAATCGTCCATTCTTACTACATATTTCGGATAGTTGTCTTTGATTTTATGAAGGTTTTCGTATTCCCGGGTTTCGGTTTTGGCGGTGTTTATTTCGCGGCAGACCTGAATATAGAGTTTTTCATTCTGTCTGATGGCAACGAAATCGATTTCAAAAGAATCCATTTTTCCGACATAAACGGAATAACCGCGAGACAAAAGCTCGATATAAATGATGTTTTCCATCATAGCAGAAACCGTGTCAGAATTGTACCCGAGCACGGAATAACGCAGCGAAGTGTCGGCTAAATAGAATTTTTCCTGCGTTTTAAGAAACTCTTTTCCTTTTATGTCATAGCGCTGGCATCGGTGCAGAATATAGGCTTTTTCAAGCTTTTCCAGATAGCTGTAAACGGTTTCGGGATCCATGGTTCTGTTCTGTTTTTTCATATATTTTGAAAGCGTCAGCCCTGAAAAAATCCGTCCCGCGTTGTCAAAAGCGTATTTAACAACCCTTTCAAGCTGGTCGACTTTGCGGATTTCGTTTCTTTTCACAATGTCTGTGAAAATAGTGGAATTGTAAATATCGCGGACAATCGTGTAAGCCTCATCCTCCGAATAATTGCGCAGATGTATCGCCGGAAAGCCGCCGAAACGCATGAAACGGGCGAATTCCTCTTTCAAAGTCCCTTTTTCGGTGTATGCTTCCCTAAAATCGAGATATTCAGAAAAAGTAAGTGGAAAAATGCGGAAAGAGATGTATCTTCCCGTCAGATAAGTCGAGATTTCGCCAGACATCATCCTCGAATTCGAGCCAGTGACATAAATATCGGTGTCAAAACCGCTCATCAGAGAGTTTACAGTCTTTTCCCACGATTCAACTTCCTGAATTTCATCAAGAAAAATGTACGTTTTTCTGTTTTTGCAGAGGTGAGCCTTGATTTCGTTGAAGAGTTCAATGTTTGTCATGTTCTCGTATTCAAGCGAATCAAGCTTGTAAAAAAGAATCTGCTCAACTTTGATCCCGCGCTCAGCCAGAGCTTCGCGAAGCATCTGCATGATTGTCGATTTGCCGCAACGTCTGATGCCGGTAAAAATCTTCACGAACGGCGTATCCACAAACGGAAGTATTTTTTCCATATATTTTTTTCTGTAGATCATGCTCCACCTCCATTGCAATTTTTAATAAAAAAAGATTTTTTGTCAATTTTATCGGGTTATAACCTGACAAACTTACGATTTTTTGCGAGTTTATCGGATTATAATCAGACAAACTTTATTTCTTGGCTGTTTTTACGTGATTTTAAAACTACATCAGCAGTTTCATGAGGAAGGGCAGTGCTGCGAAAGTTCCTATTGCGCTGCCGATAGAGGAAAAGAGCGAGACGAGAAGGGCTCTTGAGATCTTGTTTTTCCACCATCCTTTGAGTTTTGTCGTGTCCTGGGAAATGTTCTGCAGGTCGAGGACTTTAGGTCTGACGAGGTAAAGCTGGACTAATCCCGTGACGATCCCTGCTCCGATCGTCGGATTGAGGCTCGTTATCGGCGCAGCGACAAAGCCTGCCAGAATCGTGAGCGGATGCCCGAAAGCGAGTGCGCAGCCCACAGCTGAAAGAGTTCCGTTTATCAGGATCCACCAGACTGCCGCTTCAAGGGTGTCGGGGGCGTTTCCGTTGAAAAATCCGTAGATGAACATGCCGATTATGATAAGCGGGATGATCCACGGGATCAGTTTTGTGATTTTTGAGCCTTTCGGGACGAAATTTATGTCTTCGAGGTTGTCTTCAGCCGGTTTTTCCTCCTGAAGTCTGCGCAAAATGCCGGGAACATGCGCCGCTCCGACTACCGCAACGGTCGTTTCTCCCAGATTCTGCGCGATATTTGCCGCCAGATAGCGGTCTCTTTCGTCAAGGATGGTCCGTTTGATCGAGGGGAAGTGATCCTGCATCTCGCCGATGAGCTGCATCAGCATATCGCCCTTTTTCAGCTCTTCTATCGCTTTTTCATCGACATCCTTGTCGTCGCCGAAAAGCATTCCTGTGATGAATTTTGCCTTTTCCGCAAATGTCATCGAGTTCAGAGTGCGTTTCAGTGTCACAGAGATGTCGCGGTCCGCGTTTACGAGTTTGAGTTCCTTTTCCTCAGCCATTTCTATCGCTTTTTTGAATTCCGATCCCGGCGCAGAGCCTGTTTTTTCTGCGATTTTTTTCTGGTAACTCGACATCATGAGCTGAACTGTGAAAAAAAGGACTTTTTTCTTTTTGAAAATGTCGAAAATATCAGTCTCTTCAAACTTTTTGCGGTCTTTGAGAGCATCCATCCTGTTTTTGTCGAGCTCAACTGCGACAGTGTCGGGCGCAAATTCGGTGATGCACTCTTCGACGAACTTCACGGAATCGCCGGAAACATGCGCCGTTCCGATAAGATAAAGCACTTTTCCGTCGTCGAAAGTTATTTTGTTAAGGTTGGTTTTCGGGGTTTCGATTGAAGAAACAACAGACATCTTATCCTCTCAAAATGACAAAAAACGGGCGCTTATACCACAAAAAACATGCCGCCGCAACCTTTGCCGCCGCCGCAGTGATCCTGCCGCAGACACGATATTCCGGATATCGGTATTTCGGGCGGAGGCAGCAGGGATCTAACTTTTTCCGTCGTTTTTCTGGATCTCTTCAGTCGTAAGGGTCTCGAGATAGAAATCTCTGAGTTCCATGCCCGCCTCGCGCTCCATTTTGCGGAGGAGTTTCGCCGGAGGAAGCTCAAGATCAGGCGCTTCGAGCGGATAGAATCTGATTTTTCCGCCGGAACAGATCCCGAGAGAGTTTTTGTCCCGGGCAAAGACAAGGCATCCCGGCTCCTTGTCGGTCGAGATCGTAAAGAAGAGCCTGTGTTCGCGCACATTCCAGATCCTTACGCCGTTGTGGGCTGCGACAGTTGCCGCGAAAGCCCCGTCGAAAGAGACCGCCGTCTTGTCGGTCGGATCGAATCTGCCGCTGAAATCCATTATGGAGTTGTCGTAAGTGTCGATGTGGCTGAGAGTTCCTTTGTCGAAACCTGCGAGAAGAGTCGAGTCAGGCAGGAATTCCAAAGAAACAGTTTTCCGCCCTTCGATCTTGATTTCGCCGGAGACTGAAAAGTCCGGCACGGAAAAGATCGTTATCGTGTCGCTGCAGAGTGCCGCAAGTTTTTTGCCGCCGGGCGAAAAAGCCGGTCTTACAGCCCTGTTGCGTATGCAGGCTGCGCTTTTGACTTCGTCCTTTTCGAACGAAACGAGGAAGATCTCCGTGTCTCCTGCAACTGCCGCGTGGCTGCTGTCGGGCGAAATGTCGACCGAACGTATCTCTTCTTTGAGCGCGATCTTTTTTTCAGTAATGTTCTCTCTGTCGTAAAACCCGAGGAGTCCGTCTTTCTCTGCTGTGGCGATATATCTGCCGTCTGAAGATGCACTGACGTCTGTCACTTGAAGATCCTCTTTACGCTCGAACAAAGGTGTGTTATTTTTTGATACGATCGAAATTTTGTTGCCGCTTAATGCAAAAATTGCGCTCAAACCTTTTAACAATACGGCTTTTCTGATATCTTCGCTGCCAATGTCAAAAGTTTCGGTCACTTGTTTGCCGTGTTTTTTCCAAATACGCAGAAGCCCGTCTTCGCCGGCTGACACTATCCGGTCGCTGCCCGTGAAAAATGCTGCGGTGACGGCTGAATCGTGGCCGTTTATTACAAAGAGAGGCCTCATCTTTTCGGTTTCCCACACCAGGATCCTCCCTTCTTTCGACACGGTCAGAAAGTGGCTTCCGTCACTTTGGAAACTTATGCCGACGACCGGGGAAGTCCAGAACGATACTGTGTTGACGAACTCTTTTTTCTCTCTTGAAAAAACAGCGATTTTTCCGCTTTCGCTTCCCGCAAGTATTATTTTTTTGTCAGGAGAGATGGCGAACGAGTCAATTTTTTCGTTTTCTTTTTGATACCATTTTTCGGCGACCTTCCCGAATTCGGTTTCATTGCCGCCAAAGGTGCTTCCGAAGCGGGTTTCAGCGGTTTTTGCATGAATGTCTATGACAAATGTCCCTTTTCCGGATGTCTCTGCCGAAAGTTTTTTGTCGTCGTTGGAAAAACTGAGTCCGGAGACACGGCTCTCAAGGTTGAATTTATATATTTCGGAAAGTTCCGGCAGATTGAAAAGAGTCACTATCCCGTTGTCGCAGCCTGTCGCCGCGATATTTTCGGCGCGTGAGACTGCCGCAGCAGTGATCCTGCAGTGTGTGGAAATATCGTGCTCAAAGACTGCGCCCCTGTGGAAGTTTTCTATATAGAATTTAGATGCCGCGCTGGAAAGCATCTCTTCAGAATCGCCTGAAGTGACTGCAAATTCGGTATTGTATTCAGGACTTTTCTTGTTGAGCGGGTTGTAATACATCGCTGCCGCCGCGTAAACTCTTGATGCGATGTAGTCCTTTTCGCTTCCGAGTCTGTCGGATTTTTCGCTGAAAGCCTGTGCCGTGCGGTAGTTTGCCGTTACTTTTCCGAGTTCAGCTTCCTGTTTTGCCAAAGTCGTCCTGTTGAGGGCGAGCAGTATCTGTACGGCGGCGAAAACGCCGATCGCAATTATGACAAGAGAGGAGATGAAAGCCGTTTTGTGCCTTGATGCGACGAATTTCAGGCTCTCGAAAACTGAATAGTGGTAGACTCCGACTTTTCTGCCCGACATATATGCCGTGAGGTCGTCGATCATATCACTCACGGAGGTGTAGCGGTCGTTTTTGTCTTTCGAGAGGGCCTTTTCGGCTATCGCGGCAAGCTCCGGCGGAGCATCTTTCTCTTTTTTTACGGCGTTTTCGACCTCTTCTGTCAGGACTTTCTGGATTATTTCGTCCAGCGATTTGCCTGAAACGGGCGGTTTTCCTGTCAGAATCTGGTAAAGAATGGCTCCGAGCGAATATATGTCTGATATTTCGTCGATGTCGCTGATCTTTCCTTCCGCCTGTTCCGGCGGCATGTAGGAAGGGGTCCCGATAGCTCTGCCGAAGACTGTTTCTCCGACTCCGCCGCTGATCTGGCGGACAAATATCGTCTCCTCCGAATCCTTGATCTTGGCAAGTCCCCAGTCGAGCACCACCGTTTCGCCGAATTCTCCGATCATGACGTTGGATGGCTTCAGGTCGCGGTTGATGACCCCGTTGCTGTGGGCGTATGCGACAGCGTTGCAGACATTGAGGAAGTGGGGGAGGAGTTCAAGCCTCTGGAAGACATCTCTGCATCTTTTGATCGCGCTGAGCATTGTCGTTCCTTTGACAAGACGCATCGTGTAGTAGAACGAGCCGTCGGCGTGTCTGCCGATCTCATATACCGGCACGATAGAAGGGTGTTCGAGCCTCCCTGTGACTCTTGCCTCGCGGAGGAATCGGTTCCTTGTCGCTGTTTCCTGCAGGTCGTCCTCTTCGGAAGGGTTTTTGTTGAGGTCGGCGAGAAGTTCTTTCATAGCGATCTTTCTGCCGATGTGCCTGTCAAAAACGGCAAGGATCCTTCCTGAACCGCCTCGTGCGATCTCTTCGATGGATTCGTATCTGCCCGCCGCCTCATCGGTTACATGGTTTGGTATTTTCTCAATATTTTCACCGCTTTCTACTAAAAATTCGACTGTTTTACTGCTCATTTTTTACTGCTTCTGTTTGTGGTAGTTGAGTAAAATTCGTCCAAAAGAGAGGCTGCTTCCTGAACTTCCGAAGCGGGGAAGCTTTCAAGAAAGCGCTCCTGCCGCTCAGGATCCGAGAACTGCTCCATGAGAAGAAGGAATCCTTGGGAAAGAGAACCAAAACCTCCCTTTTTATCATTCTGCTTCTTTTTGAAAAACTCGATGACGGTATCTCTGACAGCTTCACTGCTCATATTGCCTGTGCCGGCCGCTTTGACAGGTGCCTTGAAAGCATCGATGAGGTCGGGATCGTAGATCGGCATTTTGTGCTCGGCAAACTTCCAGAGTTCAATAAAACTGTGGAGATGCATTTTTGCCGCTTCAGCACTTACGTGTTTCAGCCGGTATTTTTTATCTAAGTACATGGCGTCAGTGTCGACTTCTATGCCGCCTGCGTTGGCCGCAAGGTGCCGGATCAAAGCCTCGATCTGGTATTTTGCCTTTGATTTTGCAGGTGAAACGATGATCATGCGTCTGTCGGCGCGGCTGATGTTTTTTATCATCCCCTCCAGCTTTGTCGAAGAGGGTCTCAGCTCTATCGAGACATGTTCAGACTCAAGATCTTTCACGACAGCATTCCTTGCAAGGGCGTCCAGATTTTGTGACGTACCATCGTTGATCAACGTTTTCAGGAGGGCTTTTCCGAAAGAGCCGAAAGGGATGTTTCCTTCGCATTTTATACGGTTGATGAAGGCTTCCTCGAATCGGTCGTGCTCCGTTAAAAACGTTTCCGGCATGTTTTTCGCCATTTTAATGTAGGTGCTGCGGATGTTGTAGGCGAGCAGATACTCCTTGGAATAGTCGAAAAGTTCCTCGTCACCGTTGTCCTCCTGGTTGTCCGGGAATTCCAGGTGAAGGTTTTTCGTGAGATAGTATTTAGCCGGATCTTTTAAGAAGGAAATCAGTTTTTCGAGCTCAACGACTTCGGTCCCGGTGTCGCCGCAAGAATCGGATTTCTCCTCTGAAATGTCGTTCGGAAGAGGGGATCTCGGGTTTTGCTCCACGTGAAACACTGCTTCCGCAATGTCGTGGTCTTTCCTGGAAAATGTCCTGAAACCGCTCTCTTTTTCAAAATATTCCTGCGAATAGGGCTGTGCCGGGTATTTTGTCTCCAGTTCCTCAGTATCCACCCCGGTCTTCTTTTCGATGTATTTCTCCAGGATCCGCACCGGCATGGCTGGCAGACGGCGTTTTTTAGAATCGTCGGAAAGATCTTTTGCCTCGTAGCTTATGAAGAGCTTTTCCCGCGCCGAAATGACAGCTTCGGCAAAGAGATACTTGTCGTTGTCCCTTACCGAACGCGGCCGCGGCGCATCGTTTTCTTCCGCAGGTCTTTTCTGCGTCAGATCGAAAGCGTATCTGTTCTCGCTGCGGGGGAACTCGCCGTCTCCCATCCCGATCAGGCAGATCACCTTGAACGGCAGCGCCCGCAGAGGCTTGAGTGAGCAGAAGTTCACTTTTGCCGACAAAAACTCTTTGCCGGAACGTTCGTATCCGAGTTCGTTGTCAAAATACTGCAGAAGAGCGTCGAAAGAGATCTTTCCGGCAACGCCGGCCGTCTCTGCGAAGTCGTCGATCATGTTCCTTATGCAGCCCGCTTCCTTTTGGGAGTTCTTGTCGCTGCTTTCGAAGGCAAAAAAGGTGTCGAGTATCTCTTTGAGCATCTCTTTGAATTTTTCGGGAGACCTTTCGGTGGCGGAAAGCTCCTTTGAACAGCGGAAAAGTTTTGCGGCAAAGGTCAGAAAGCCTGAAATATTTTCTAAATCGTCCTTGGAAATATTTTCCATCGGCAGAATATTTTCAAAACACTCCCCTTTTTCAGAGAATGGCATAAAAAGAGTCATCATTATTCTCGAAAGACCGGAATCCCAGGTGTTCTGGCCGTTTTTCCCGTCTCTTGAATCTGCATCGAGGCCCCAGCGGATACCGCTTTTTTCGACAAGTTCCGCGATCCGGCCGATGCTTTTCATGTCAGTGCCGAAGCGCGTGCGGACCGGCTGGGCATTGAAGAGCGAGAGGACTTTCGACTTTTCGAAATCGGATCTCGTGAGTTTGAGGAGCTCCAGAAAAGCCGAGGTGATCCCGCTTTCGCTGGAGAAACCCCTGTCGGAAATTTCATAGGGAATGAAAGTTTTATCTTTGTCCTGAGGATCGGTGCTGCCGAAGACTGCCGAGATGTAAGGCGCGTAGTCGTTTATTTTCGGTGCCATGACGGCGATATCCCCGGGTTTGAGCTCTTTGTCTCTGAAAAGTTCGAGAAGGATGTCCTTCAAGACCTCGATCTCGCGCATTTTGTCGCGGCATGATATTATTTTCACGGAACTGTCGGCGTCTGTCTTCTCCGGAGTCTCCGCATCGTTCAGTATGTCGAGCTGGATAGACGAAAGCAGCGATCCTGCGGCCGGTTGTTCAAAAAGATCTGTCTCGTCAGAGATGTTCTCGGCTGTGAAGTCGGCGAAATCAAGCCCTGCGGCGCAGAATCTTCTGAAAAAAGTGTCGGGTGCGTTTCCGGCGGAAAACCCGCTTTCCTCGGGTGCGTCCTCAAAATCCCCCTTTTTCTTCGAGGCCGAATCAAGGAACTCCCTGCTCGGAGTGACCGCAAAAAGGTGGATCGGGAAAAGGCGGGAAAGGTTGAGGAACATGTTGAGCTGATATCTGTTCATTATCGAGATGCCGAACAGAATGAGCTCTTTCGGGTAGGAGCTGTCTTGCGGTGCGCTTTTGCATTTTTCGTTAAAGAGCTGCGCAAAGCCGCGTACCGCCATCTTTTCCGCGAGTCTGCGGAATATTTCGAACTGCCATGATTCGTTCGGGTCGTCGGTCATGGTCCTTCCGGCCTGCCAGCATTCCATCATTTTCGGACGGTAGACGAAATACTGCTCGAAAAGGTCGGCAAGGATCATGCTGAACCTGAAAGCGCGGGAATCGTTGTTTCCGATATACGATGCCGCAGGAGAGTTCTTTTCGCTTCTGAGCAGCGAATAAAGCGCCCATTCGGCCTTTTTCTTGTTGTAGAACGAGTCAGGCTCTATCCCGAGATGTTCCACGGCGAAAGTCCTGAGGAAGGTATCGGGTTCGACAAAGTCGAAATTGGCGAAAGCTCCGTGTATCGAAGCGGCTTTCAGCGTGAGCCAGCGCGCCATTCCGTTGCTTTGGATGACGATGCTCTTTTTCTGCAGCGGAGCTCCTTTCGCAAGCCTTTCTATGATCAGGCACACGTCTGTCAGAAAGTTCTCGAGTTTATTGCTTCTGTAGATCCTGAATCTGCGCTCTTCGGACATAAGGCCCCTTAGACGGAAAGGTTTTCAAAAGCGGAAAATATCCCGCGGATCTGCTTTTTTGCTTTGCAGAGTTCCTGCACCACTTGTTCCCGGATGTTGCCGTCTCCCATGTCGGAGGCAAGGCGTATTGAGAAAAAATGCTTTTTAAATTCAAGGGTTATGTTGCGAAAACGCAAAGTCTCCATCGTGTAGAGAAGCGGCATTTCAAGGAGGTCGGCCCAGTCGTATCCGTCGCCCGTGTAAAGCCTGTCGTCACCTGTTACGGCCGCGGTCGGAAGGTCGGTAAAGCTCTGCGCCGATGCGATTATCCCGCCGTTGAAGTCGCAGAAAGTGGTGCATTCGTAGATCTCCCCGACAACTCCTTTTGAAACCGATGCCGCGGTGCCGAACTCGCACACGGTCTTTATTTCGGGATATTCCGCAAGGGTTCTGCCTAAAGTGAGGACGCCGGAACTTCCCATTCCGGAGCAGAGAAGCATCAGATTGTCGTGGATCTTTGTGACGGAACCTGTTGAGACCTTGTTTGGAAAAGGGTTTTCGTGTTTGAGCGGAAAAACGATGAGATTCAATTCAATTCTCCATATTTTTCAAAAGCGCAGCCCTTTTTGCCCGGTACAGTTCACGGACTTCGAGCAGAAATGAACGCGCAGGTTCGTAAAGATAATCGCGATAACTCCACGGAAGCTCCTTCACGGCGTTTTTTTTGCCGAACATGAGCGTAACTTCGGCAAAGACACCGCTTCCGAGATATATTCTGTGGCTGTAGTTTTTTCCTGTCGCCAGAATGAAATTTTCAAGTGTGACCAGGCCGGGATCAAGGTTTACAAGCCTGTTCCCGTTATCCGAATATTTTTTTTCAAGTCCGGCGCAGAAAAGTTTGACATCCTTGAGAAGATCGCGCGGGACGGGCTCCTTGAAACTGAAAACGATCTTCTTTATGCCGCTTCCCATCTCCGGATCGTAGTACGGCGATATCGATGAAAAATCGTAAACCTCTGAAACTGCGTCGGTTTTTCCATATTTTTTTTCGAGGATGCTGCGTATTTCCTCAAGCAGCGTCCCGTCTCTGAACATTACCGAAATCGTGAGATTCGCCTTTACCGGCTCAAGAAGTTCGCTCATGGCGCTCCGTCTCAAAAACTCAAAAACGCGGCATTTTACCATTTTTTATGCAAATTTCGACATTTTTAAGAACAAAAAATGCTTCTTTCAGGGTAAAAATTCCAGAGCGGGGTCGGGTGCTTTTTGATCGTGGAGCTTTCCCAGACGAGAACGCCGCCGGGTTTTACTTTCGACTCGAATTTTTCAAGCGAAGGCTGGTTGAAAACGACTGCCGCGTCATAAGCCTGAACGATCGGGCTTGCGATAGGTTCGTCGCTGATGTTACTTAACAACCATTTCTACTGATACCGCTTTCTCGGTTTCAGTGCCGTCTTCTGCTTTTTCAGACCATCTGAAAA